>JBKPTE010000021.1:0-73121 GCA_046735335.1 Acidobacteriota bacterium
CCGCTGCGCCAGTTGTGGATTGTCCGGATCGTGATGTACGCGTCGTCGCACGCCCACGCGGTGCTGAAGATGAATCCGAGCAGGAGCGTCGCCGCGAGGGCGTACACCGCGAGTGCGCCGAAGTTCCTACGCATCAGCTGCAGCGTCCGCGCCTCTGCGTTACACTCGAATGCGGCAGTATCAAGGCCATCTTCAGCTCATCAGTAAAATCCCGGCTCGTAAGGACACGTGTCGACCGGATCGCGTACAGCTGTGCTCCGGGAACGAACGCTGCATCTAGTGGACCGCCGTGGATGTGAAAGGCCGCCGTCGACGGCTGCATAGGCACAACGATGAAAATCTCCTCCGTACGCTGGGTAATCGCGGCGCTCATCGCGTTCGCCACGCCGCTCGTCCTGTACGCCCAGATCGACGTGTTGATGAACCGGTACGACGCCAGGCGCACCGGAGCGAACCTGGCCGAGACGAAGCTGACGACGGCGAACGTGAACGTCCGGACGTTCGGCAGGATCTATTCATACCGCGTTGATGGCTCGGTCTACGCCCAGCCGCTATACGTGTCCGGCCTGACGATCGCCGGAGTCACCCACAACGTCCTGTTTGTCGCGACCATGAACGACAAGGTGTACGCATTCGACGCCGACAGTTCGTCGGGCACGCCGCTCTGGACAGTGGACTTTACCAATCCTCCGTCGGTCACGCCCGTTCCGATCACCGACATCGTTGCGGCGAATCTCAACATCGTGGGCAACGTCGGTATTCAAGGCACGCCGGTCATCCAGGCCGGCACCATGTATCTCGTTGCAAGGACGAAGGAGAACGGGGCCTACGTGCAGCGGCTTCACGCGCTCGACATCACGACGGGCACTGAAAGACCCGGAAGCCCCGTCGAGATCGCGGCGTCCGTACCGGGAACTGCACCCGATGCGATCGGCGGCCCCGGCGGAACTGTCGTCCCGTTCGATCCAAAGACAAGCGTCCAGCGCGCAGGCCTGGCGATCGTGAACGACGTCGTGCTCGTCGCGTGGGCAGCGCACGAAGGGCTGCCCTTCTCGCACGGATGGATCATGGGCTTCGATCGATCGACGCTGGCGCCGGTGGGCGTGGTCCTGACGACCCTGGACGCGTATCTCGCCGGCATCTGGCAGGGCGGCCGCGCGCCCACGGTCGACGACGACGGGAACGTGTACTTCGTCACCGGCGATGGAAAGTGGGACGGCACCCGTAATTTCGGAAGTTCGGTCCTCAAGTTCAGCGTGAGCCGCACGAAAGGGCTCGCGCTCCTCGACTACTTCACGGCTGGAAACGAAACGACGCTGACCACCAAGGATTATGACCTCAGCGGCTCCGGATTCACGCTGCTGCCCGGCACGAACATGCTCGTCGGCGGCGGGAAGGAAGGCGTGCTCTACGTCCTGAACAAGGACAACCTCGGGCACAAGGTTTCAAACGACACACAGATCATCCAGAAAATTCCGGTTGCAGGCGGACACGTGATGGGCGGTCCCGTGTACTGGGATTCCGCGGGCCTCGGACCGCTCGTCTACAACTGGTCTGAGGACGACTACCTGAAGATGTATCGCCTGCTCAATGGCAAGCTGAGCACCCCGCCGCTCGCGCAGGGACAGGTGGTATCGCCAGGGCACCCGGGCGGATCGCTCACCGTGTCCGCGAATGGATCGTCGTCGGGCAGCGGCATCGTGTGGGCATCGATGCCCACGAGCGTCGACGGAATCCACGGACTGGTCGCCGGCATCCTCCGTGCTTTCGACGCGGAAACGCTCGCCGAACTCTGGAACTCCGAGCAGAACGCCCCAAGGGATCGCGTCGGCACGCTGATGAAATTTGTTCCGCCCGTGGTCGCGAATGGAAGGGTTTATCTGCCAAACCACGACGGCGCCGTGATGGTCTACGGCTTCGTGCCTGCGGATTTCACGATCAGCGTTTCGCCGGGGGGCCGCAACGTGCAGCCGGGGGGCACGATGACGTTCACGGTGAGCGTTGGCGCGCAAGGCCCGTTCAATGGCCGTGTCGATTTGAGCGCGACCGGTGGTCCAGCCGGCTCGACGGTGTCGTTCGATCCGCAGTTCGTTCAAACCGCGGGCACGTCGACCATGACCGTTACCGTCCCGCAGGGCGCGGCATCGGGCAGCTTCTGGTTGACTGTCAAAGGAACGGGCGGGGCGCTCGCGCACGACGCCAATCCGGTCGTCGTGAACGTCAGCGCCACGGCGACGGCGTTCGGTGCGATCGGGATCGACTGGGTCGGCAGCACGTCGAAGATGCTCGCAGCGACAGAGATTGCCGGCCTCGTCCCGAAGTCGCACTGGAACAGCGCCCCTGGCGCGGCGTCCCCATCGCCGCTTCTCCTCGTGGACGAGAACGGCGCCCAGACCGGCGCCACGGTGACGTGGACGGCGAACGGCACGTGGGCGACGCCAATCACGGACGGCGCAGGCGACCCTCGGATGATGAAGGGGTACCTCGATACGTCGAGCACGAGCACGACGAGCGTTACCGTGGCCGGACTGTCGGAGCAGACCTACGACGTGTACGTGTACGCCGACGGCGACAACAAGACGTACTCGCGTTCGGCGAACTACACGATCGCCGGCCCAGGCGTCACGACTACCACGATCAAGCTTACCGATCCGGCGAGCACGAATTTCACTTCGACGTTCACGCAGGCAATCAACTCGAACGGCAACTACGTGAAATTCACGATCACCGCGGGCGGATTCACGCTCACGGCGGTACCTGCCGAAGCAGCGTCGAGCACGCGCCGGGCCCCACTCAACGCGATTCAGATTGTTCCGACGGCAGCGCCGCCGCCACCTCCGCCTCCACCGCCTCCACCGCCGCCGCCTCCTCCTCCGGCGTCCACCGTGATCAGCGTCGATTTCACGGGCAGCAGCACGTCATCGATGGGCGCATCTGAGGTCGCAGGTGTCGTTCCGAAGCCCAACTGGAACATCGCGCCAGGTGCCGTGCGGAGCAACCCGCTGCCGCTGGTCGACGAAACAGGCGCCGCAACCGCTGCGACGATCGCCTGGAGCTCGAACAACGGTTGGGCGCTGCCCATCACCGACTCGGCCGGGAATGTTCGAATGATGAAGGGATACCTGGATACGAGCAGCTCGAGCACCACGACCATCACCGTTGCGGGCTTGTCCTCCGCTTCATACGACGTGTACGTGTATGCCGACGGCGACAACAGGACCTATACGCGAAACGGCGGCTATGTTCTGAACGCTCCGAGTGGTTCGTCCACGACGATACAGCTGACCGATTTCGCGAGCACGAACTTCTCGGGCGTGTTCACGCAGGCAACCAACTCGAAGGGCAACTACGTCAAGTTCAGCTTCACGGGGACGGGATTCACATTGACGGCCACGCCCGTGCCCGGGACGACCACTCTCCGCGCGCCCGTCAACGGGATCCAGATCGTCCCGAAGACGGCCTCGTCGCCGTAATCGCCGTTCTCAGTGCATGACTTCATCGACGAAGATCACCATATCCCGCGCACGCTGGTGCGCCGCATTCACAATCGCCGCGGTTGCCGCGAGCTTCGTCGCGCATGCACAAGTCAGCGTGCTGATGAACCGGTACGATCCGGCGCGGACCGGCGCGAACCTCGAAGAGACCACGCTGACGACCGCGAACGTCAACGGCAGCCAGTTCGGGAAGCTGTATTCCTATCCCGTCGACGGATCCGTGTACGCGCAGCCGCTCTACATGGAGGGGGTCGCGATCAACGGCGTCACACACAATGTGCTCTTCGTGGCGACGATGAACGACAAGGTCTACGCGTTCGATGCCAACGGGTCGTCGGCGACGCCGCTCTGGACGGCGAACTTCACGAATCCTCCGTCTGTCACGCCGGTCCCGATCACCGACATCGCCGCGCCCGACCAGAACATCGTCGGCAACGTGGGCATTCAGGGCACGCCGGTGATCGATCCGGCCAGCAGGACGCTCTATCTCGTCGCGCGCACCAAGGAGAGCGGCAGCTACGTACAGCGCTTGCACGCGCTCGACATCACGACCGGAAAGGAGCGATCCGGCAGCCCGGTCGGAATCGCCGCGTCGGTTCCCGGGAATGCCCTCGACGCGACCGCTGGCGCAAGCGGGACGGTCATCACGTTCGATCCAAAGGTGCACGTGCAGCGCGCGGGCCTGGCGCTGGTCAATGGCGTCGTGCTCGTTGCGTGGGCGGCCCACGAGGACCTCACGCCCTCGCACGGATGGATCATGGCGTTCGATGCTGCAACGCTGGCACGGGTTGCCGCGACGGTGGTCACGCCGGACGTCTACGGCGGAGGGATCTGGCAGGGAGGCCGCGCGCCAACCATCGATGCTTCGGGATACGTGTACTTCGCGACCGGTAACGGCGACTGGGATGGCGCGCGGAACTTCGGCGACTCGCTCCTGAAGTTCAGCGTGAGCCGGAGCGGACTCGCCCTGCTCGATTACTTCACGCCGTCGAACGAGCAGGCCTTGAACACCGAGGACGACGATCTGAGCGGATCGGGCTTCACGCTTCTCCCGGGAACGAACCTGCTTCTCGGCGGCGGGAAGGAAGGCGTGCTGTATCTGCTGAACAAGGACAACCTCGGGCACAAGGTGTGGAACGACGCGCAAATCGTCCAGAAGATCGCGGTGTCCGGCGGACACGTCATGGGCGGCCCCGTGTACTGGAGATCTCCCAGTGCGGGCCCGCTCGTCTACAACTGGTCGGAGAACGATTACCTCAAAGCCTATCGGCTGAGCGGCGGAAAGCTCGCGACATCGCCGTTCGCGCAGGGGCAGGTCGTCTCCCCTGGGCACCCTGGCGGCTCGCTGACGGTCTCGGCCAATGGGTCGACGTCGAAGACAGGGATCGTATGGGCCTCGATGCCGACGGACGTCGACGGCATTCACGGCCTGGTCGCAGGGATTCTCCGCGCGTTCGATGCCGAGACGCTGCGAGAGATCTGGAACAGCAATCAGAACGCGAGCCGCGATCGCGCCGGAACGCTGATGAAGTTCGTGCCACCCCTCGTCGCGAAGGGGCGCGTGTACCTTCCGAGCCACGACAACGCCGTCCACGTCTACGGGAACATGAGCGCGGCAACGACCGCGCCCGGCGCCATCGGCATCAACTTCGTCGGCGGCGAGCCGTACGCGATCGGCGCGAGTGAAACGGCGGGTGTCGTTCCGCAGACGCACTGGAACAACGCTCCCGGCTCGACGCGGACGTCGCCCCTGGCGCTCGTCGACCAGACAGGAGCGGCAACGGGAGCGAAGATGACGTGGAATGCCGGTGGGACATGGATGACGCCCATCACGGATGCGCCGGGAAACCCGCGCATGATGAAGGGCTATCTCGATACGAGCAGCACGAGCATCACGACGATTTCCGTGACGGGCCTGACGCCTCGCACGTACGACGTCTACGTCTATGCCGACGGCGACAACAAGAGCTACGACCGGACCGGCGCCTACACAATCAGCGGCAGCGGGTTTACGACGAAGACAATCGAGCTGACGGACGCCGCCAGCACCAATTTCTCGTCGAGCTTCAAACAGGCCAGCAACTCGCCAGGCAACTACGTGAAGTTCACGATCACCGCCGATGCGTTCACGCTGACCGCCGTTCCCGAAGAGGCCGACTCCACGACCCGGCGCGCGCCGGTGAACGGGATTCAGATCGTTCCCTCCACGTCTTCTTCCACGGCGTCCCGAAGCATCAGCGTCAACTTCGTCGGGAGCAACACGACGCTGATGGGGGCGACAGAGGCGGCGGGCGTCGTGTCGAAAACACACTGGAACAACGCGTCCGGAGGGTCCCGCAGCACGCCGCTGGCGCTCGCCGACGAGACGGGGTCGAAGACGTCCGCGACGATCATATGGAGCGCGAGCGGCGTCTGGACGACGCCGATCACCGATGCTGCGGGGAGTCGCCGGATGATGAAGGGTTATCTCGATACGAGCAGCACGAGCAGCACGAGCGTGACCGTCGCCGGGCTCGCATCCGGGGCATACGACGTCTACGTATACGTGGACGGCGACAACCGCGGCTACAGCCGAACGGCCGCGTACCGCATCAGCGGTACGGGGATAACCACGACCACGGCGTATCTCACCGATGCCGCGGGTACGAATTTCTCCGGCACGTTCACGCGTGCGAGCAATTCGAGCGGCAACTACGTGAAGTTCACGTTCGCCGGCAACGGGTTCACGCTCAGGGCCACGCCTCTGTCGGGAGGAAACGAGACGCTTCGCGCGCCCGTCAACGGCATCCAGATCGTGCCGAGATAGCGCGCGTTCACCGCGCGTGGAAGAGATCCGGGTGCAGCGCTGCCGCCATCAGCCTCGTGCCCTCGACGACCCGCGGCCCTGGTATGACGAGGCGATCGTCGGTAAGGAAATAGACTCGATTGTTCCGCACGGCCGGAATCGACGGCAGCGCGCGCCAGACCGCACGCTCGGCCTCGCGGTCGCCGGCGGCCAGCGCGCTGTTCGCCGCGCGAATCTCGAGAATCACGTCCGGCCTGCGGCCGAGGATCAGCTCCGTCGTGGCCTCGACGGACTCCTTGCGCACGTCCGCGAACACGTTCTCCCCGCCCGCCGCGCGCAGCATGTCATCGAGAAAGCCGACCCCGCCGCTCGCGTAGATTCCGCGCAGCGCCAGGCGTTCGCGGCCGAAGACGAGGAGCGTTCGCGGACGCGGACTGCCGCTCACGCGCTGGCGGATTCGATCCAGGCCGCCCTCGATCCCTCGCGCGAGCGCCGCCGCTTCCCGATCGTGGCCGGTGCGCGTCCCCAGCGCGCGAATCGTGGCGATGACGTCGCGGAGTCCCGCGTGGCGGTACGAGTAGTACGAAATACCCGCGCGCGTGAGCTGCTGCTGCAGGTCGATCTGGCTCCCGTAGAGGATCACCAGGTCAGGTTTGAGCGAGAGGATGCGCTCGACGTCAGGATCGAGCAGCGCTCCCACCGTCGGCAGCTTCCTTGCCTCCGGCGGATACGTATCGAAGCTGCTCACGGCCGCGACCTGGTCGCCTCCGCCGAACGCGAAGAGCATCTCGGTGGCCGCGGGAACGAGCGAGACGATCCTGCGCGGCACGGCGTCCGTCCGTGCGGGGATGGGCGCGGCGAGCAGCGCGAGGAGCGCACAGGCGAGCGTCAGCGCCTTCGTATGAGCAGCCACAGGAAGAACGGTCCTCCGATGATCGTATCGATCACTCCGACGGGCAGGGTGACCGGAGCAATCAGGGTACGCGAGAGCACGTCGCAGCCGACGAGAAATGCTGCGCCGAAGAGCGTCGCCGCCGGCAGCACGAGACGGTGATCGGGTCCGACGATCAACCGGACCAGGTGCGGCACGATGATCCCGACGAAGCCGATCGGGCCGCCCACCGAGACCGCCGCGCCCGTCGCAAGCGATGCGCTGAGGAATGCGGCGCGCTGAGCGGCGGCCACGTTCAGTCCTCGCGACTCGGCGGTATCGTCGCCGATGGAGAGCAGATTGAGCGGCCGCGCGAGCCACGCGAAAACGATGAAGGAGATCACGAGGAGCGGCGCCGCCGCGAGGAGCGGCCCGTAGCTGCTGATGTCCAGATCCCCCATGAGCCAGCGGAGCGTGCGGTACGTGTCCGTGTAGTCCGCAAAGTACTGCACGAACAGGATCAGCGCCGAGAAGAAGGCGTTGAGCGTCACGCCCGCGAGCAGCAGCACGTTCGTGGACAGGCCGCGGTGCTTCGCGCGCGAGAGGACGTAGACGATCGCGACGGCCGTGAACGAGCCGACAAAGGAGGCGAGCGGGACGGCCGAGATGCCCGCCGCGGCGAGCGACCAGTCGAACGTGATGGCGAGCATCGCGCCGAGCGCCGCGCCCGCGGACACGCCGAGCGTGAACGGCGTCGCCAGCGGATTGCGCAGCAGTCCCTGGAACACGACGCCGGACGCGGCGAGGCTGGCGCCTACGCACGCGCCGGCGAGCGTGCGCGGCAGCCGCGCGACGAAGAAAATCTGCGCGTCGGTGTTGTCCCTGAACGGCGTCGACCAGTCGAACGCGCGCCGCAGGCTGATCGACGTCGAGCCGATGAGCGGCGCGAGCACGATCGCAGCAGCCGCCAACGTGCCGAAAGCGATGATCGTCCGAACGAGCCGGCCGCGCAGCGTCACGCCGACCCTGCGGAGGCGCGCGACAGGGGCACGACGAGGCGCCGGCCCGAGGGATGCTCGAACACGTCCGCGTCGACGCCGTACAGGTCGCGAATGTTTGCCGCGGTGAGGACGTCGCGCGTCGTCCCCGAGGCGACGACCACGCCGCCGCGCAGGAGGATCACCGTCCGGCACAGGTGTGCCGCGAGATTCAGGTCGTGTGTCGAGAGGATCACGGCAATCCGCTCGCGCAGGTGCAGCATCTGCAGCAGCGAGGCAATCTCGAGCTGATACGCGAGGTCGAGCGACGCGGTCGGCTCGTCGAGCAGGAGGAGGCCTTCCGCCTTTTCACTCGTAGCTTCCGGCTTGTTATTTGTAGCTTCCAGCTTCGGCCGGAAGATCTGCGCCAGCGCCGCCGCGATGATGACGCGCTGCTTCTCACCGCCGCTCAGGCTCGCGAACGGCCGCTCGCGCAGATGCGCCGTTCCTGTTGCCGCAAGCGCTTGATCCGCGATCGCCAGATCGCCTGGCCCCTCGATCTCGAAGGCGCCGAGATGCGGATAGCGTCCCATCAGCGCGATCTCCGTCACCGTGTAGTCGAACGCGAGCTGCGTCTCCTGCGGCACGACGGCCATCCGCTGCGCCAGGGCAGCGCGCGAGTGGTGCTCGAGCGGCACGCCGTCCAGCTCGATGCGGCCGCGCTGCGGACGCCTGACGCCCGCCAGCAGCCGGAGCAGCGTCGTCTTGCCGGCGCCGTTCGGACCGAGGATTCCGACGAAGCCGTCCGACGGGATCGTCAATGAGACGCCGCGGAGCACGGGCGTCCCTCCGTACCCGAACCAGACGTCGCTAGCCGTCAGCATTTGTTGCGTACGTATGCAGTTTCCGCGATCAAAACCGCCCCACCACGGGGTCAGAGCTCGGTAATTCCGAGATGGGGGTCTGACCCCCGCGGTCCCAGGGATAGGGGTCAGACCCCATGTCCGGACGGCGGGTCACCGGCGGGCCGCGACGCGGACGCCGGCGAACGCGCCCCGACCGAGCGCCGGGAATCCGAAGGCCTCCTCGTAGCGCCGGTCGAACAGGTTCTCGACGCGGGCGAACACCTCGACCGCGCGGGTTACCTTCCACGCCCCTCCGGCACTCCAGGCGGCGTACCCGGACGCGGTGAACAGGCCGCCGAACGTCCCCAACGTCGGCTCGACGTCGAGCACTCGTCCGCGTCCGCCGCCGCGCAGCCAGACGGTCGTCCGTCCGCGTACACCCGAAAGATCGGCGGACCATTGATGACGAGGGCGACGGAGCAGCGGATCGCCGGGCGTGAAAGGCGGGGGTGCGCCGCGCGAGCCGTCGACGGCGAGGATCTCGGTATGCATGAACGTGTAGGCAATCTGCGACTGCAGATCGAAGCCTGCAGCGCGGCCGCGCAGCACGGACGCCATTTCGACACCCCGCGCGAGCGCGTTGGAAATGTTGTCGGTCCTGTAGCGGCTCGACTCGCGAAACCGCCCGACGGCGACGATGAGATCGTCGAACCGGTTGTCGAACACGGTTGCCTGCAGGAGCGCGTGGCCCGAGAGGAACATCTGATCGACGCCGGCTTCGATGCTGCGGCTGCGCTCGGGCTTCAGCGACGGATTGTCGGTGAACGCGATCTCGAATCCATCCGGCGGGCGGATGCCGGTGCCCGCGGCTGCGCGCAGCTTCGTCGAGGCTGAATTTCCCGACCGCGCCAGCCACGCAGCCGCAATCCGCGGGTTCGTGGAGACCTCGCGATCGCGCGGGAAGGCGGGTCGCGGGCTGAAGGGATCGTTGAACCCCGCGAGCGGCTCGCGCCTGATGTCGTCGACGCGCAAGCCGCCGGTGACGAAGAGGCGGTCGCGCGCGCTCCAGCGCGCCTCGGCGAAATACGCGGCGACGCTCCGCTCGACGGGAACCGGCGAAAGGTCGTCGCCCGTGATGAACGTGCTGGTGGCGCGCTCGCGTTCGAGCTCGACTCCCGCCGACACGTCCAGGCCCTCGCGCGCACGCACGTCCGTCTGAGCGCGAACGCCAGCCCGGCGCGAACCTGATGCCGATGGTCCGAACGCGCTCACGAAGGTGCCGTCGATCGTATTCCACGTCGCTTGCGCCTGCGTCCGAACGCGCCGGCCGAACGGCATCGCGGCCGAAACGGATCCGAGCCAGCGATCGTCGACCCCGCGCGACACGCGATCAATGCCTTCGAACGCGCCGATTGGATTCGATCCGAACGGACCCGGAAAGCCGCGGTCGTCGCGCTCGAAGCGAACCTCGCCACGCAGCGTCCTGCCGCGCTCGTCGCGCCAGCCGCCGGTGGCGCCGGCCTCGCTCCTCGTGTACTCGTCGTTCTCGACGAGGGCGCCGCCCGGCGAAGACCGGCCGTTCCAGCCGTTGCTGTGCAGGCGTTCGGTGCCCCCGCCCCAGAACCACGAGCCGGACGTGCCCGAGGATGCCGCCGACAGGCGTGAGGTGCCGAAGGTTCCGCCTTCGATGGCAGCGTCGGCGCGGATCGGACCGCTGTCGCGCGTGATGATCCGCACGACGGAACCGATCGCGTTCGATCCGAACAGCGCGCTCTGCGGACCGCGCACGACCTCGATGCGATCGATGTTCTCGACGGGCAGGTGGGAAAAATCGAATCCCCCGCCGAAGGCGTTCGCTTCGATCCCGTCGATCAGCACGAGCGAGTAGTCCGATTCGCCGCCGCGCGGAAAGACGCTCGTGACCGCGCCTGCGCTTCCGTTGCGCACGACGGAGAGGCCCGGCACGCCGCGAAGCGCGTCGGCGAGGGTCGTGATCTGCCGCGCGCGAAGCTCGTCTCCCGTGATCACGGTGACGGCGGCGGACGCCTGCGACAGCGGGACGTCCACGTTCGCCGCGGAGACCACCACGGATTCCGAGACCGCGCTCACTTGCAGATGAATCACGCCCGCATCGCGGATGCCTGAGCCGCCGTCGAGATCGAGCGGGACGGGCGCTGCCGCGAACCCCTGCAGCGCGACGCGCAGTTCGCAGCGTCCCGCGACCTCGGGCGTCCTGAAGCGGCCGTCCCAGTCGGTGACCGCGACCGCCGAGACGAGCGATCCGCAGACGATCAGCGCGGAGGCGCCCGGAACGGGGCGCGCGGACGGATCGACGACGCGACCGATGACCACCGCCGCATCGCCGCGCGCTGAGATGAGGAGGAAGACGAAGAGGGAGGTGAAAAGGAAACGGCGAGGAGAGAATCGCGGCACCGGGCCTCCTTTCGGCGTGCTCACGCGCCGAGGATAGAAGTCGTGGGCCCGGGCAGCCAGGTATCCTGGCTCGCGGATCGTCGCGATCACCCCCGCCTTCCCATCCGCCTTCGTGGAACTTCGTTCCGCGTCGGCGGGACAGTGGCGCCGGCCCAGAGCCGGGATGGAGATGACGCTCCCCGCTTACAGTGGCGGCACCGCGTGGGCTTCGCACCCACTTCGCTTGACCGCCCGGACATTCAATTGCCGATTGCCGATTGCAGATTGCCGATTGTATCGACGATTGAGGATTGGGGATTGGGGATGGGATTGGCGATTGCCGATTGGATCGCCGATTGGGGATTGGGGATTGGATTGGGGATTGGTCGGCAACCAGAATCCTCAATCCCATTCAATCCTCAATCCTCAATCCAACCGTCAATCCGCCAATCGGCGATCCAATCGTCAATCCCCCAATCCCATCCCCAATCCCCAATCCTCAATCGTCAATGCAATCGGCAATCTGCAACCTGCAGTCGGCAATCATACCACCCGTAGTAACATCGAAAGACGTGCTGAACAGGGTTCACGCGGCAGGGCTCGCGGACATCGCGGAGAAGCTCGACGCGGGCGAACGGCTCGCGTTCGAGGAGGGCGTACGTCTGTTTGCCTCGCCCGACACGCTCGCGCTCGGCTGGCTCGCCAACCGCGAGCGCGAACGGCGTCACGGCGCGCGCACGTACTACAACTTCAACATCCGCCTCGAGGCGACGAACGTCTGCGTGGCCAATTGCCTGTTCTGCTCGTTCGCGCGCCTTCGTCCACAGGATCCAGGCTCGTACACGATGTCGCTCGAGCAGGCGTGGGACAAGCTCCGCCAGCGCGCCGGCCAGCCGCTCACCGAGATCCACGTGGTGAACGGACTCCATCCAGACCTGCCGTTCGACTACTACACGGAGCTGCTGCGCGGGTTCAAACGCATTCGTCCCGACATTCACCTGAAATGCTTCACCGCCGTCGAGATCGCGTTCTTCGCCGATCTCTACGCGCGCACGGACGAGCAGGTCCTTCGCGAGCTGCGGGATGCCGGGCTCGATTCGCTCCCTGGCGGCGGCGCGGAGATCTTCGCCGAACGCGTCCGCAAGAAGATCTGCGCGGACAAGTGCGGGACCGACCGCTATCTCGACATCCACCGCACCGCGCACCGGCTCGGCATGCGCACCAACGTGACGATGCTGTACGGGCACGTCGAAACGCCGGAGGAGCGCGTCGATCACATGCTGCGGGCGCGAGCGCTGCAGGACGAAACCGGCGGCTTCCAGGCCTTCATTCCGCTCGCGTTCCATCCCGACAACAACCAGATGCGCAAGCTGCCGCCGCCGAGCGCGATCGAGACGCTGCGCGTCCACGCCGTCGCGCGGCTGATGCTCGACAACATCGCGCATATCAAGGCGTTCTGGATCGCGACGGGCGTCGAGACCGCGCAGCTCGCGTTGTGGTTTGGGGCGGACGATCTGGACGGCACGGTGCAGGAAGAGCGCATCTATCACATGGCCGGTTCGCGCACCCCGGAGGCGATGTCCACGCGCGAGATCCGCCGGCTGATCCGTGCCGCCGGCCGTGAGCCTGTCGAGCGCGATACGCTGTACAACGTAATCACCGGTCCCGAAGTAGACGCCTATTCAGCAGCGGTGTAGCCGGCCACCCCACCAATCCCGGTAGTACAATTGCTAGTTGACCATCTGAGCGTATGGATATCCATCTGCTTACACAGGTCGAGAAGCAGAGCATCGGCGAGCGGCAGCCGCTCCCCGAGCGATATCTCCGCTTGTCGGACGACGAAATGGACGAGCGGATCGCGGCCGCCAAGCGTGAGCTCGACGGCCGGCTCGTCATCCTCGGCCATCACTACCAGCGCGACGAGGTCATCAAGTTCGCGGACTTCACGGGAGATTCGCTGAAGCTGGCGCGCGCCGCCGCGAGCCGTACCACGGCCGAGTTCATCGTGTTCTGCGGCGTCCACTTCATGGCCGAGAGCGCCGACATCCTGCGCGGCCCCAATCAGAAAGTCATCCTTCCCGACCTCGCGGCCGGATGTTCCATGGCCGACATGGCGGACGGCGAGCAGCTCGACATCGCGTGGCGCGAGCTCGCGGAAATGGGCGTCGACTCGATCGTTCCCGTCACCTACATCAACTCGTCGGCAGCAATCAAAGGGTTCTGCGGCGCGCACGGCGGCGTCGTGTGCACGTCGACCAACGCGGCCGCGGTGATGCAGTGGGCGTGGAGCGGGGGCGAACGCCTGCTGATGCTTCCGGATCAGCACCTGGGTCGCAACACCGGGAACAAGCTTGGCGTGCCGCTCGACCGCATGGCCGTGTGGGATCCGCACGAACTCTGGGGCGGCCTTCGCCCCGAACAGGCGAAGGGCGCGAAGCTGATCCTCTGGAAGGGGCACTGTTCGGTCCACACGCGGTTCACCGTCGCGCAGATCGAGGCGTTCAGAAAGAAATATCCCGACGGCAGGGTCGTCGCGCATCCCGAGTGCACGTTCGACGTCGTACAGGCGGCGGATCTGAGCGGATCGACGGAGTTCATCATTCAGACGCTCCGGAACAGCCCCGCCGGATCCGTCTGGGCCGTCGCCACGGAGATCCACCTGGTGAACCGCCTTGCGCGCGAGCTTGCGCCGGATCGGACCGTCGTGACGCTCGACCCGTTCGGCTGCCTGTGCTCGACGATGTTCCGCGTGTCGCCGAATCACCTGCTGTGGGTGCTCGAAGGGCTGCTCGACGGGGTTGTTCACAACCAAATCATCGTGCCGGACGAGACGAAGCGCTGGGCGAAGCTCGCGCTCGATCGCATGCTGGAGATCCGGTAGCGGACATTTTTCGCGAAGGAGATGTAGATGGCGCATTCAGTTCCACCCCTCCCGTACGACTACAACGCCCTGGAGCCGCACATCGACGAACAGACGATGCGGATCCACCACGACAAGCATCACGCGGCCTACGTGAACAACCTCAACACGGCCCTCGAGAAGCATCCCGAGCTTCAGAACAAGAGCGTGGAGGATCTGATTCGCGGCATCAACACCGTGCCTGAAGACATCAGGACGGCCGTCCGCAACAACGGCGGCGGCCACGTGAATCACACGATGTTCTGGGAGGTCATGGGCCCGGGGAAGGGTGGCGCGCCGTCGGGCGCGATCGCCGACGCGATCAAGTCGTCGTTCGGCAGCTTCGATACCTTCAAGACGCAGTTCGCCGACGCGGCGGCGAAGCGTTTCGGCAGCGGCTGGGCGTGGCTGATCGACGTCGGCGGGAAGCTGACGATCGAGAGCACGGCGAATCAGGACAGCCCGTTGATGGAGGGGAAAAAGCCGGTGCTCGGCATCGACGTCTGGGAGCACGCCTACTACTTGAAATATCAGAACCGCCGGCCCGACTACGTGAGCGCGTGGTGGAATGTCGTCAACTGGGACGCGGTGAACAAACGGTTCAAATAGTCCGGTCGGTCGCGCAGCTGAGGTTGCGCGCTACTGAATCTGATCGACGAATTCCCGCCAGAGCGGTTCCCACTCGAGATCGCTCGTGACCGAGACGCCGGCGACGCAGGACGCGCCGTCGGCGCCCAACGCAGACCAGATCAGTTCCGCGCCGACCTCGATCGGCGGCTCGGGAAACGACATCAACACCGTGGGCGGGAGTACGTCCTGAATGCTCTCGATCGCGAGGCGGCATCCGCCGTAGCTCACGTCGACGAGCCTTCCGGGCAGGCCTGACACGAACACGCCGACGTAGGAGGTCACCGGCTTGCGCGGCCACCGCTGACGCCGGTTGATCGCGGCGAGCCGCTCGGCGACGAGCGCCAGGAACGCTTCCGGCATCAACGGACGATCGGCCACCGCCACGTGATGCCGTCCCGCATCGAGCTGCTGCGACTGCGCGTCGCCATCGCTGACGATGATCGCCGCGAGGTCCGGCTGCGACGCGCGGCTGGTCAGGATGATCTGCAGGCCGTACCAGGAGCCCAGGCGGCTCCCGGTGATGAGGAGGTCGACGGGCCACCGGCGAAGCGTGTCGGCCACTTCGGCGGGCGATGCGGATGCGACGACCGAGTATTCGCGGCGGCGAAGGACGGAGACAATCTCCTGCCGCTTCGGTCCGTGATCCTCCGCCACGAGCACGTGGTACGGCCGTCGATGCATGGACCCGGCTCCTGAAGGCTGCCGCTGTTGTTGAGGTAGCGCTATTATGCCGCCTTCCGCAGCGAAACGCGAATCACGGCCGGAGTGGCGTCCGGATGGCCGCCAGGATCTCACCGTACTCCGGGAACTCCCGCTGGTTGTCGCCAATCCTGGAGTACAGGATCTTTCGATCGCGATCGACCAGGAAGAGCGCGGGACGCGCGATGTTCCAGGCGTCCATCCCGATGCGGTGCCAGACGCCGTACGCGCGCAGCACGTCGCGGCGCTCGTCGATCAGGACGTCAAACGCCAGCCCCGTGTCTTCGATGAAGCGACGGACGGCGTCCGCGCGCTGCGCGACGATTCCCGCCACCTGCACGCCCTCGTGCGCGTAGTCCGCAGCGTGCGCCGACAGCTCACCAAACTGGTGGCGGCAGTTCGGTCACCAGCTGCCGCGGTGGAACGCGAGCAGGAGCCTGCCGCGCGCGAGGAACTCCTCCAGCGTGCGCGTCCGCCCCTTCTGATCCGGCAGCGCGAAGTCCGGCGCGTGTGTGAGCGGAGATTCGTGCATCAGAACAGGTTGACGACGACCATCTCCCCCGCTTCGACGATGTCGACGGCGGCGGGAATTTCGATATAGCCGTCCGCCTGCGACATGCTCGTGATGTCTCCCGACGCCTTGAACGCGGGCACGGCCGCCTCGTCCGCGATCCGTACGGTGTAGAACTGATGACGTCCCGTCGTCGACACGATGCGGGTGGCGAGCGGCAGGCGCCGTCTCTGCGGATGGAATTCGGGAAGGCGCGCCATCTTTCGCAGCATGGGGACGAGCAGGATGTACGCGTTCGAGAGACAGGACGTCGCGTAGCCGGGCATCCCGAGCACCGGCTTTCCGTGTGCGATCCCGAACGTCGTCGGCTTTCCCGGCTTGACGGCGACACCGTGGAACAGGATGTCGCCGCGCGCCATGAGCGCGTCGAGGATCAGATCGCGTTCGCCTACAGAGCTGCCGCCCGAGAAAACGATCAGGTCGTGGGCCAGCGCGCGGTCGAGAGCGGCCGTGAGGCTCGCGAGGTCGTCGGATACGGCGTGCGCCCCGATCGGTTCGCCGCCGTGTGCCGCGACGATTGACGCGAGCGTATATCGATTGATGTCGTAGATCTGCCCCGGCCGAAGCGGGGCGCCGGGCTCGACGACTTCGTTGCCAGTGGAGAGAATCGCGACCGACGGCCGCGCGTAGACCTCCGCTTCCGTGAGACCGATTGCTGCGAGCGCGCCGATGCGGCTCGGGTTCAGCACGTCGCCCGCCTGAAGGACCGTCTGACGGGCCTGAATGTCGGCGCCGCGCCGGCCCACGTGCTGGCGGGGATAGACGGGTGTGAACATGCGGACGTCATCGCTGTCGTCCGCCCGCTCGGTCTCCTCTACCATGACTACGGCGTCCGCACCGCCGGGGAGCGGAGCCCCCGTCGCGATCTCGATGCACTCGCCGGGGGCGATGTTCTTCGATGCGGTTTCACCCGTGAAGACCTTGGCGATGACGCGGAGCACGCGCGGATCGTTCCGGCTGGCCCCGAACGTATCTTCCGCGCGGACGGCATAGCCGTCCATGGCGGCGCGATCGAACGGCGGCACGTCGACCGCAGCGACGGCCGCTGCCGCGATGATGCGATCGCGTGCGGCGAGCAACGGGACGCGCTCCACCCGCTCGACGGGACGCGCGGCGGCCAGCACGAGCGCAAGTGCCTGCTGGAGCGGGATCGTCTGCCGGATGGGGCGCATCGTTGTCATCGGGGGCCATCCCAATTATCATCCGGGCGCCATGTCGAAACGAATCAACAGACGCGAGTTCGTGCGCACGAGCGTCGCGGCTGGCGTGACCGGAGCGGTTGCCTCGACGGCGTTCGGCCAGGCGCCCGCGGTTCGAACCGCAGGCGTGAAGCCGGTCGTCATCTCCGCCGCAAACGGCAATTTCTTCAAGAACGGCGGATCGAAGACGGGCGTCGAGACGGCGTTCGAGATGATCACGGCGGGCAAGGACGTGCTCGATGCGGTCATCGCCGCCGTCAACATCGTCGAGCTGGATCCCACGGAACCCAGCGTCGGCTACGGCGGGCTGCCGAACGCGAACGGGATCGTTCAGCTCGATTCCTGCTGCATGCACGGCCCGAAGAAATGGGCGGGCGGCGTGGCGGCGCTCGAGGGCGTGCGGACGCCCTCGCGCGTGGCGCATGCCGTTGCGAGCGGCACCGATCATCACCTGCTCGTCGGCGAGGGAGCGCAGGACTTCGCGCGCGACATGGGGTTCACGGTCGAAGACGACTTGAACACCGAGTATTCGCGCAAGGCGTGGCTCGAATGGAAGCGGCGCACCGATCCGCTCCATTACCTCAAGCCGGAGGACCGCCGCGTCGCCGAGAATCGCGTGATCGAGCAGATGAGAGCCGATGGCGTGCTCGCGCCGGGCCCCATCCACGGCACGATCAACTGCGACGCGATTAACAGCCGCGGCGAGATCTGCGGCGTGACCACGACGAGCGGCCTCGCGTTCAAGATCCCGGGACGCGTGGGGGACTCGCCGATCCTCGGTGCCGGACTCTACGTCGACAATGCCGTCGGTGCCGCCGGATCCACGGGACGCGGCGAAGCCAATCTCTTCAATCTCTGCTCCTTCTTCATCGTGGAGGAGCTCCGGCGCGGCGCGCACCCGAAGGACGCGGGGATGGCGGCGCTCAAACGGGTGAAGGAGAACACGATCGAGAAGCGGCTGCAGAAGCCGAACGGCGACCCGAACTTCGGGCTGGTGTTCTACGTGTTGAACGCGCGCGGCGAGCACGCCGGCGTCGGCATGTACGGAGAAGACAACAGCGAACGCGGGTACGCGGGGCAGGCGAACGGCCGCGCGATCCGTTACGCGTACTGCGACGAGAACGGCGCGCACACCGTGCCGATCGAAGGGTTTCTCGAGGGCACCGCGTCGACGTAAGGATCGTGGGCCTGTGGGGGCGGTCCTTTCAGGGCCGCCATTCGCTATCGCTTCAATTCCCGGACGACATGCCCGATCTCCGGCAGGATCAGCTTGGTCATGCCGAGGCGCGCGGCGTGCTCCGATCCCGGCAGCACGAAGATCGCCGTGCCGCGCATCACGCCGCCGGTGGCGCGCGTGAGCATCGCCGCGCTGCCAATTTCGGCATAGCTCAGCATACGGAACAGCTCGCCGAAGCCATTGAGCCGCTTCTCCAGCAATCCCTCCACGGCCTCGTACGTGCTGTCGCGTGACGTGATCCCCGTGCCTCCGGTCGTCACGATCAGATCGACCGTCCCCGCGTGTGCCTCGATTGCGGCAGCAACCTCGGCCGGTTCGTCGCGCACGATTTGACGACCCGCGACGATGTGGCCGGCAGCTTCGATGAGATCTGCGATGGCGCGTCCGCTCGCGTCGGACTCCACGGTTCGCGTGTCGCTGATGGTGACGACGAGGCACCGCACCTCCTCAGGGGCGGTGCGGCGATGCTCGAGGACGCTCACGAGACCGATTATAGGTGGCGCCCGAGCTCATCAGAAGGGTAGCCCTTACCCTCACAGCAGCGCGTGTTCGAATCGCACGTCCTCGTCGTTGATCGGCGTGCAGGCCTGTGCGAAGGTACGTGCTCACTCCGATACTCAACGAGGAGCAGGCATGATGTCGATCTTTCGGGCATTCAGTTTCGTCACGCTCCTCGGCGTCGTTGCTGGCTATATGGGCATCGACGCACACACCACGGCTCAACCGCCCGCGCAGCAGACACCGCGCGTGGAGACGGGTCTCACGGTTGCGTGCGAAGTGTTCTGCAGCACGACGAAGCTGCGCACGAGCAACGCACGCGTCCGCTGGAACATTTCGAAGGCGGCGCTCGACGCGCACCGGATCACGACGCTGGCGAGCGCACGTCAGACCCTCGAAGCCACCGTGTACAAGAACGGTTTCGACAAGGGCTTGCTCGTGTCGTTTCCGATCGGCGCAGCGACGCCAGCGCGAGCCGTCGCGCCGCAGATCGCGCAACCGGCGCAGGCGCGTCTGCGCGCGTTCCAGATTCAGTTGATCTCGATCGAGCCGCCGGCGGCCCAGGCGGGTGCCGCGGGCGATCAGATGACGGCCGTGATCGAGAACCTCGAGCCGGGCGTCAACTACACCTGGCGCGTGGCGATCGAGACCGCGGCGGGTCGAATCGTCTCCGCGCCGATCACCTGCGAGGCGCCCGTGTGCCCGGCGGACATCGTGCGAGGCCCGGGAGGAGCGCGATGAGCCGCCTGGCGGCAACCTTCGGTGTGCTGGCGTGGTGCCTGGCCGTCGCAGATGTCGCGTCTGCGCAGCTCACGGTGACCGTCACCGACATCAGTCCCGATCGCTCGACCATTTCCGACGCGGACGCGGCGTCGGGCGGGCGCGTCAACCGGCTCGGCGTGGATGCGAGCACACCGGCGCGCGTCTACGCAGCCAGCGAGTGGGGCGGAATTTTCAGGAGCACGGACAACGGCGTCACATGGACGCACCTCGACGGACACGTGCCGACCGTGACGTCGGACGTCAAGGTGGATCCGACGAACTCGAATCGCGTGTACGCGACGTCTTTCTACGACGGCCGCGTCAACAGCCGCTCCGGAATCAACGTCAGCACCGATGCCGGGACGACGTGGACGCATCCGGCCAGCGCCACGCCCCCGCTCAACTTCTGCGCGACAGCGACTCGTCGATCGGAGCCTGCGGCATTCAGGATTGCCATCGATCCGGCAAACGCGAACCACGTGCTCGTCGGGACGAATTGCGGCCTCGCCATCAGCAACGATGCGGGCGTGACCTGGACGTTCGTCGATCCCACGCCTACTGATGCAGCGAACGACATTCGGGACGTGATCGTGCACCACGGCGGGATCATCGACGTGTGTGGCGCGGACGGCCATCTCCGATCGACCGACGGCGGGACAACCTGGACGACGTCGACCACGTCGCCGCTGCCGTCGGGACGCTGCTCGCTAGCGGTGTCGCCCGACGAGTCGTACGTGCTCTTCGCCGTCGTCGGCACCTCCATCTTCGAGAGCGACGATGGCGGCCAGACGTGGCCCGGAACGTACGTGAATCCCTCGCCGCAGGGCCGTATCCCGTTCGTGGCGACCAACAAGCGAGGAGGCGCCAACTACGATCTCTGGTTCGGGGACGTCCGGCTCCATCGCGGCACGTGTACGACGCCGTCGCCTGCAACGACAGGCGGCGCCCAGCGCTGCAACGCGTCGGGGTCCTGGGCCGGTCCGTTCACGCGGACGGCCGGTGCGCACGACGACTCGGGCGACATCGCGTTCGCGACTGGTGTGACGTCGAACGCGTGCCCGCGCTTCTTTTCATCGGATGGCGGCGTGTTCAGGAACACCACCACCACGAGCCCCGGTTGCCACACGCCGACCTGGGCGCAGCCGACCGTCACGCCGCACGGCTTGTGGAACTTCACGATGTCAGGGGCTCCGCGCGCGGGCGCACAGCCGGAGGACATCTATCTGGGCAACCAGGACAACGGCACCTTCGGCACGACGACTGCCGGCGCGCCCTCCGTGACATGGAACAGCCAGACGTGCTGCGACGGCTTCGATTCCGCCGGCGACGGCACGCGCGCATTCACGACGGTCTGCTGCTTCTCGCCGGGCCGCGCGACCCTCCTGTTCAACAGCGCACCGGGGCTCACCACGTCGGGCCCGCCGCAGATCAATACGTACCCTCCAGGAAACATGCGCTCGTTCGAGCACCTCGAGGGCATCCTGACGTTTGCCACCGACCAGTACGTCATCGCGACGACGACCGGAGTGTTCGTCACACAGAACATCGGCGCCGCGTCCATCGTGTGGACGCAGCTCGGCGCCGGCAATTCGCCGGCGGGAGCGTGCGGCGTCCAGGTGTCGATGCCCGGCACGACCCCGACGTTCTTCGTGAAGAGCGGCGGATGCGACGCGGATCGCGCGGCCACGTTGTGGCGGTATCAGGGGACGGCAGCCGGTGGAACGTGGCAGCAGGTGCCCTCTCCGGCCGGAGGCGGAGGATTCGGCGTGTTCGCGGTCGATCACAGCAATCCGCAGCGGCTCATCGCGTCGCAGATTGGCGGAGCGAGTGGACCGCGCATGCTCATGACGCTGAACGGCGGGACGACGTGGTCCGCTCTGCCGGCACTCGACGGGATGATGACCGGGTCCGGCGTGTTCCAGTACCTGAACCAGTCCGGGCCAACGCTCGTCGTGAACGGCGCAGGCATGGTCTTCAACGGCTATCCGCAACCGACCATGGTGGCGATCGATCCGTCCGATCCGGACATCGTCGTGGCGGGAGGCGCCGACTCGGGAGTGTTCATCAGCACCAACGGCGGCAGTCGCTGGCAGCTCGTCACCGATCCGTTTTCGCCTGGAACGTCCGGCACACCGCACATTCCGCGCCCGTACTATGCGCACTTCGATCACGATCCGCCCGGCGGAGACATCAACCTCTTCATCGGCACTCGCGGCCGCGGCGCGTGGCGGTTGACGTTCAAGAAGGTGGACATGCCGGAGATCCAGGTGCCATCGGCGCCGGTCTTCACGGCCGCATGCGTCGGAGACAAGCAGCTCGCGACGCTGAACGTCTGCAACACGAGCGCGGGAGACCTCGTCGTCAGCGGGATCACGTCCTCGAATCCGGAGTTTGCCGTCGTCGCGCCGTCCGCAGGGTTCCCTGCGACGATCAGCCACGATTTCTGCTTCCCGTTCGAGGTGGCGTTCACGCCAACGGCGCCGGGCACGCGCTCGACGGACCTGACCATCAACAGCAACGATCCGAACTTCCCCGCGCTGACGGTGACGGCGACCGCGAACGTCGGTCAGGCGACTGCAGTCGCGGTGGTCGCCGACACGGGCAACTTCGGCGAGTTCTGTCCGATGCCGAACGCGTTCCGCGATCTCTCCGTCACGATCGACAATCGCGGCACGTGTCCGCTGCTCATCACCGCAATCGCGTCGTCGGCGGGTGAATTTCAAGTGCCGCAGGTGCTGACGTTCCCCGTCAGCGTCGCGCCCGGGGCGAACATCGAATTGCCGGTAAGATTCCAGCCAACGAGCGCCGGCGCAAAGAACGCGACCATTACGGTATCGACGAACGATCCGACCTCACCCAAGGTGATCGCGGTGAACGGATCCGCGCCGCCGCCTTACGTGTGCAGCCCACCGTTGTTCACGGCGATCGACGGCGCGATCGGCCCGACCTTCGGCACGGGCCGCACCGGGAACTACACCGTGAACACCGCCGGCCGATTCCTCGGCTCGTTCGGCCCGAATCGCCGGTTTGGCGTCCAGGTCCAGGGGGAGTACATGTTCTACCCCGGCCGCCAGGAAGGTCAGATCGACACAGCCCTGCTGTATCGTCGCGGTGTGTGGCAGGTCAGCGTTGGCGGGAGTTTCAAGGACGCGAATCTTCGTGCCGAAGTGTTTCCTGGAACGCTCAGCGAGGTCACGGCGAGCGTGGACGGACTGCTCCCGTCGATTCGCTTCGGCCTCTTTGGCGCGAAGGGCCTGAAGGAAACGGATGTCGTCGGATCGAGCGAGACGCCGCCCGCGCTGGGACTGCCGATCGTCGTCACCGAGCGCGTTGCGCACACGGTCGACGCGCTTGGCGGCACCGTGCAGTTCGCGCTCGTCCCCGGCGTGTGGTGGCTCGATGCGAACGGGGCGCTGCTGCACCGATACACGCCGGGCGCGGGCAACACCGGCGGCGCGGCGGTTCGTGTGTCACGACAGGTGTTCCCATGGCTCGTGGGCATGGCGCAGCTGGACGTCAACGAAAGCTTCATCGGTGCGAACACCGTAGGCACGATCACATTCGGCGTCACGATAGGCAGGTGGCCGAAGCCTCAGGACTTTTCCAACCCGGTGAATCCGCTCGGCACCTTGCTTCCGCGGTTACACTATGAAGTCTTCGACCGCGTACGGTGAGGTGACATGAAAAGACTCGTGGCCGCAGCGATCGTCATCGCATTGGCGGGCGGACCGTCCCTCGTACGTGCACAGGCACAACCGCCGGAGCCGTCGCACGCGACGCTCGCGTCGCAGAACGAGGCGATTCTCACCGAGCTGAAGGCAATCCGGCAGCTGCTCGAGAAGCTGACCGCTGCTCAGTCGTCCGCGCAACAGGGCTCGTCGTCCTCTCCGCAGGTGGTGCGCGTTCGCAATTCCAACCAACTGGTGCTCGGGAGCGCCGACGCGCCGCTGACGATGATCGAGTTCACGGACCTGGAGTGCCCGTTCTGCCGGCAGTATGCGGCAACCGGATTCGAGGAGATCAGGAAGGCCTGGATCGATACGGGCCGGCTCCGCTATCTGGCACGCGATCTCCCGCTCGACTCGCACGTGCACTCGCTCATGTCGGCCCGCGCGGCCCGTTGCGCGGGGGATCAGCAGCGCTTCTGGGAGATGCGGACGACGCTGATGAAGAACGGCAACCTGCTCTCGCCCGAATTCATCGCGAAGACGGCGGAGGGCCTGAAGCTGGACATGAAGGCGTTCAACGCATGCGCGGCGAGCACCACGCACGACGCCGAGATCCAGGCGGACGTCACCGAAGCGGTCAAGTTGAACCTCCGCGGCACGCCGACGTTCGTGATCGGGCGCACGACGCCCGATGAAATCGAGGGCATCATGCTCGTGGGCGCGCAGCCGTTCGCGGCGTTCGATGCCACGCTGAAGGCGCTGCTCCCGGCCGGGTCGCGCTAGCGCTGGTATAATGAGGGTTTCGCCGCGCCCTTAGCTCAGTTGGATAGAGCGTCTGGCTACGAACCAGGAGGTCGCAGGTTCGAGTCCTGCAGGGCGCGCCAACCTTCGCTCAGGATTCAGGCGAAGGTTGCCCGCCGTCGCGTTCGCGAGGGCGGGCTGTCTCGCCCGACCTGAGCTTCGGCTGGCAGGCCAACATCACATCCCTCCGAACCAGCATCGCGCTGCGCTCCCTCTCGCAGTCGCGCGTGGAGCTACGCTCGCGTATTCGCGACCATATAAGGTAGTCTTCCGGCCGCTCGGTTTTCTGCCGGTCTGGTCAATGCTGGAAAACGATCTTCGGGTGCCCGATGAACTCGCGGAGCAGGTTGACGCCGATCTTCGATCCGATGCTCGCGCCCAGGAGCGCGAGTCCTTCCGTTCGAAACCGGTTGGGAGGAAACCACAGCGCTGCGGGAATCATGTGCTCCGCGGCGTAGCCGCCGACCGTTGCCACCGAGAAGACCTCACGGCCCTTCGGGGTCCGCGCCGTGAACACCGACGTCACGGCGTGTTTCACGCGGCGGTGAAAACCCGTGCATCGGCACCGCCTGAACGAGGGATCCTGGTGCATGAAGTGGGCGATCGCGTACTTGGTTGAATTGCCGATCGCGCCGGCGGCATACGCGGATGCAAAGCGCTTCGCGTATCCGGCAGAGGTCTGCCTCCATTCGTCCGGGTAGTTCTCGTACTGCTCGTACGCCGCCGCCGCTGCGGCCCCCATCAGCCCTGGCGGCCCCATCGTGGACACGACGTACTTGTGAAACATCTGGTCGTCGGTGAGCACCGGCGTATTCGTGGGCGCGGAGTCCTGCGCCGATACCATCATTGGGCTGCCGGCCAGGACAGACGCGATCGCAAAAGCGAGCGAGCACCGCACGTCCGCCGGGCGTTCAAGAACCAAGCCAGCGCACCCGGCGCAGGCGTCGCGCGACGGGGCGAGAGCGGCCGCTACCTCTACGGCAGGTAACGGCCGACGATTCGCGTTTGCCGGGGTGGAACCCTTCTCGCGAGCGTCGAGCCGGCACCATTTGACATCCGAATAGAAGACGCCATATCGTCCCCATTTGAATGTCCGGTAAGAACAAGACGGATGTCCTCCAGGGGACCCTCGACCTGATGATCCTCCAGACGCTCGCGACGATGGGCCCGCAGCACGGGTACGCGATCGCGGCGCGGCTGGAGCAGGTCTCGAACGGAGCGCTCCAGCTCAATATGGGGACGCTCTATCCGGGTCTCATGCGGCTCGAGCAGCGAGGTCTCGTGCGCGGGGAGTGGCGGGTCACGGAGACGAACCGAAGGGCGCGCTTCTACAGCCTGACGAGCGCCGGACGTCGAGGGCTGCTCACCAAGAAGACCGAGTGGGATCGTATGGCGGCGATCATTCACGACCTTCTCAACGGCGAAGCATAGGGAGCCATGCGCTGGCTGCGCGAATGGGTCAGTCGGCTTGCGGGGACCGCTCGTCCGCGCCGCACCGATGACGATCTGCGCGAAGAGCTCGACCTGCATCTGCAGATGGAAGCGGAACGCGCGCGGCAGCAGGGCGTGTCGTCGGACGAGGCGCGCCGTGCCGCAGCCATTCGCGTCGGCGGCGTGGAACAGGCGATGGAGCACGTCCGTGATCGGCGCGGGGTGCGGTGGATTGCCGATTTCTCGCAGGACCTCCGCTATGGAGTGCGTGGCCTCGTCAGAGAGCCCGCGTTTGCCGTCGTGGCCATCGTCTCGCTGGGTCTCGGCATCGGCGTGAACGCCGCGATCTTCAGTCTCGACGCCGTCCTGCTGCGCACGCTCCCGGTGCAGCGTCCGTCGGAGCTGGTCTTCGTCGAGGCCGCGGGTAACAGCGGGCGCGGCGGCGCGCCGCCTTACCCGTGCTTCGAACGATTCCGTCGTGAGACATCCGCGTTCGTCGGACTGGCCGCGTTTGCGACCGATCAACTCGAGATCGAGATCGATGGGGGTGCCGAGCAGGTATTCGGGCAGCTGGCCTCCGGCAACTACTTCGAGCTGCTCGGGATAAAGCCGTTCATCGGCCGGCTGATGTCGCCCGATGACGAGAGGCTCGACCCCGCGGTGGCGGTCATTGGATACGGCTACTGGCAGCGGCGGTTCGGCGCCGACGTGGACGTGATCGGCCGCACGCTGAAATTTCGCGGTCGTTCCTACACAGTCGTCGGCGTGACGCCGCCCGGATTCTGGGGAGTGGAGCCCGGGCGTCAGGTAGACGTGACGCTTCCCATTACGCTCGAGCGCGAGCATCTCTCGGATGCGGGCGACTGGTGGTTCGAGGCGGTTGGCCGCTTGCGTGTGGATGTCAGTACGTCACAGGCGGCGGCGCAGCTCGACGCAGTGTTCCAGTCCTTCATGAAGGATCGCGGAACCTCAGGCATGCGCGCGAAGTACTTCGACCACATGCAGGTCACGGCGGCGGCGCGCGGGACCGGCAGCCTTCGAACACGTTTCGCGCGACCCCTGTACGGCCTAACGCTCGTGTCAACGCTTGTGTTGCTGATCGCATGCGTGAGCCTGGCGAGCCTGCTGCTCGTTCGCGGCGCGAACCGGCGGTACGAGTTTGCGATTCGCCTCGCAACCGGGGCGTCGGCGGGCCGCCTTTTCCGGCAGCTGTTCACGGAGACCGCGCTGCTCTTCCTGTGCGGTGCTGCACTGGGCCTTGCCCTGGCCCCCATGGCGATCAAAGGTCTGACCGGATTCTTTGCCGTCGGGCGCAACCCAATCCTCCTCGACGTGCGTGCCGATTGGAAGCTGGCGGCGTTCGCGATGAGCATCGCGTTCGTGACCGCCATCGGAACCGCTCTTTGGCCCGCGCTTCACGCGCTTCGAGCGGATCCGGAATCCACGCTGAGCGGTGCCGCACATCGCGTCGCCGGTTCGCGCCAGATCTCATCGGCGACGCGGGTGCTCGTCATCTCGCAAATCGCGATTGCGTTCGTACTGCTCGTGGCAGCTGTGCTCTCGGTGAGAACGATCCTCAACCTGCGCGCCGTCGACCTCGGATTCTCGCCGGCCCGCGTGATCACGATGTCACTGAATCCGGTCTTTCCGTCTGATGCCGGTGGGGCAGCTTACGAGCAGTTCTGGATCGCCGTGTTGAACCATGTGCGCTCTCTCCGCGGCGTAGACGCGGCAAGTCTCTCCGTTCTGACGCCACTCTCGGGTAGAGACAGGGTTAGGGTTGTCGACGCACCCAGCCTGCGAAGTACGGCCGAGACCGAGCGAACCGTTCACGTGAATGACGTCTCGGAGGACTATTTCCGGACGTTCGGTATTGCCCTCCGCGCGGGGCGGGTGTTCACCGCGAACGACGATTCAGCGGCGCCCAGGGTCGTCGTCCTCAACGAGGCGGCCGTGAAGGCGTACTTTCCGGGGAAGACGCCGATAGGCGAGAGCATTCGATTCGGGCCGCGGCAAAGCTATCAGGTCATCGGCGTGGTCGGCGATCACAAGCACATGAGCCTGCGCGAGCCGGCGCCGCGGTTTGCGTTCATTCCGTTGTGGCAGCCGGAGAGCGGGAGCGCCAGGATTACCCTGAGCGTGTTGTCCGATGAGCCATCTGGTTCCTTGGTGCGCGAGATCGCGCGGGAGGTGCGGACGGTTCACGCGGGGACGCTGATATCCGACATTATCGACGTCGACGGACAGATCGATGCCACGCTCGTGAGCGAAAGACTGATGTCGGTGCTGGCTTTTGCGTTTGCCGCGCTCGCGCTCGGCCTGGCGGCAATCGGTGTGTACGGCGTCCTGAGCTACTCCGTCGCGCGACGACGTCCCGAGTTCGGCATTCGACTGGCGCTCGGCGCATCGCCCGCCGATGTGGCCGCGAACGTTCTCGGGCATGTGCTCATCGAGCTTGCGGTGGGTACGGCGATCGGGTTGCCGCTCGCGCTTTTCGCGGCGCGCCTCGCCCGCGGCTTGTTGTTCGGTGTCAACGCAGCGGCTATCAGCAGCTACGTCGTGGGAGCCTCAATCCTGATGACGGCCGCGTGCGCCGCGGCGGCGCTGCCCGCATGGCGCGCATGGTCGATCGATCCTTCCGACGCGCTTCGGCGCGGATAGCCGGATGCGATAAACTGTCCCTGAGCTCGTTCATGCGGCCACGCCCGAAGGCGTTCGCGGTTCTTTGCGTCGCGCTCGTGATCTTCGCGGCGTTCGGCCCCGCGCTGGCCGTTCCCGGCGCGTTCGTCTTTCTCGTGCCGCTCTGGTACGAGTTCCAGCCCGATCTGACGTTCGTTGTCTGCCCCGACGCAGGGCAGTCCGGCGAACAGCCGCAGCCGCTCCTCTCGCTCGCGCCGTCCCGCGCTCCGCCGCAGGTCTCCCTGTAGGGCACGTCTTCAGACGTGCCGCTGTCTCGCGCAACTGCAGTTGCGCGCTACGAAGGGGGCCGTGTGTTCCGCAACAAACACCTGCGCAAGCTGCGAACGATGTTCGTGTGTGCCTTCCTGCAGGTCGGCGTGCTCGCGGGCGTGCCGATGCGGCCGGAACAGATCCGCGAACTGATGCAGCAGATGAACGCGCCAACGATCACGCACGTGCTGCCGGCGGAAGATGAAAGCGGCGATCCGCCCACGGCCGGCGGCTGATCGCGGCCGGCGGCTCATCACGACGATCGCAAAGGTCACGAAGCCGCAAAGAACAATTGGTATTCTTGGTGATCCTCGCGAGCTTCGTGATCTTCGTGCGTGGCCGTCGACCGTGATCTCATGACTGATCAGCAGTTCATGCGCTTCGCCCTGAACCGCGCGCTCGAGGCGCGGCAGCGCGGCGAAGTGCCGGTCGGAGCGATCGTCGTCATCGATGGCGACATCCAGGGCGAAGGCTTCAACCAGCCCATCGAGACGTGCGATCCGACCGCTCATGCCGAAATCGTCGCGATCCGGCAGGCCGCCCGGCGGATCGGCAACTACAGGCTCATCGGATCGACCGTGTACGTCACGATTGAGCCCTGTCAGATGTGCGTTGGCGCGATGGTCCATGCGCGCATCGCACGGCTCGTCTACGGCGCGCCGGAGCCGAAGGCGGGCGCGATCGAGTCGGCGATGCGAGCCCACGAGCACCCTGCGCTCAACCACCGCTTCGAGGTGACCGCCCGCGTCCTCGAGCACGAGTGCCGCGAGGTCCTGCAGGACTTCTTCCGTGAACGCCGGTAAGGAAGCTGACGTTCCGGGTACCAAGTCGCCGCCCGCGGGCGAACAGGACCATTGTGCTCCCTGACCGCGGCTTCGCTGCACTTCACGGTCAGTCCGCACAACGGTCCTGTCCGCCCGCGGCCGTATTGAGGGTCACGGCGAACGAGGGACAGCGACGAGGATACTAAAGCCCCTGGTAGGCGCGGAACATCCCGCGGAAGTATTTCAGCACCCGCACCGGATCGGTCGACTCGGGAATTTCCGCGAAACAGTAGCCCTGGAAGTTCAGGTTCGACAGTGACGTGATCAGCGCGCGCCATGGGTATTCTTCGAGGAAGAGGTCTCGCATGTGAACTTGCCCGATCTGGTTGCGCAGCAGCGCGAAGTTCGCCTCGAAGCCCCCGTCGAGCAAGTCCGTCTGGTTCGAGTTCCAGCACGCCTGCAGCGCCGGCGGATTGCCGGCGAAGTCGAAGATCTTCCGGATGCGCGGCACGCGCGACGTTGCTTCGCCGTGCACCTCGAGCTGAATCCGGATGTCGTGATCGCGCGCGAACGCGGCACATTCGGCGAGCGACTTGCCGATCTGCTCGAGCGTCTTCTCCTCCGGGACGTCCTTGGGCAGCCCGTTCGGCCGCACCTTCACGCAGGGCGAGCCGACGTCCTGCGCGAGCGTCACCCACTGCTTGGTCTCGTCGATGTTGCGGCGGACGATTCCGGGGTCGGGCGAGTGATACTCGCAGGTGGTCCCCAGTCCGGCAATCTTCACCGGCGAGTCGGCAAAGCGGGCGCGAACCTCCGCGCGCGCTGCCGGCGGCAGCGAAATCTCCACCCCGTGGTTGTGGGTGGTCCGCAGTTCGACGCCATCGAACTGCGCCTCGGTCAGGTTCTTGATGATCGTCGGCAGATCCCAGTCCTTCGCGATGTTGTAGGTAACGGCGCCGAGTCGAAGGCCGTGCCGGGGTTGGGGCGCCGCAGGCGGCTGATTGCCCTGGATCCGGGCGGCTACGGGGAGGAGCGCCGCGCTCGAGAGGAAGGTTCGTCGGTTCATGCCCGAGAGCTTACCCATCTCGCTTCCATTTCCGCAAACGGGAGATACTTAAGCGACCCAGGTGTCTGATCTCGTTTCGTCTCGCCCCGGCGGACGCTCGCCCGTGTTCATCCTCGGGATGGGGGTGGCCCTTGCGCTGATCACCATCGCCGCGGTGGGGGCCTATACCATCGCGGAAGTGCGGCGCCTCCGGGACGAGCAGACGACCATCAGCGAACGCAACCGCAAGGATTCGCTGCAGTTGCTTCGGATTCAGAACGATCTGTCGTCGCTGGCCGTCCTGATGCGCGACATGGCGGATGCCGTCGAGCCGTATCCGCTGAGAGGCTACGAGCCGGCGTTCGATCGGATCCGCCGGGACCTCGCCGAAGCCACCGCCACCGAGCGGACGCTTGCGCCCGCGGTCCGGCCAGACGCGCAGCAAACGATGCTGCTCCAGACGATCGACGCCTTTTGGGCCGACGTGGCCCGCATGTTCGCCCTCGCACGGACGGACGAGCCCGGGGCGCGGCAGTTGATTCGCGAAGCGCTCATCGCGCGCCATCGCGCGATCGACGGGATGGTCTCGCAGTTCCTCGTGATGAACAACCGCATGCAGGAAGAGGCAGCCCAGGCCAACCGCGCGATCTACGATCGCGTGAACCGCGAGATCCTCCTGCTCGTTGCGGCGTTGCTCGTCGTGACTGCGATGGTAGGCGTCTGGGTGATTCTCTCGAACCGGCGCGCGTTCCGCGAGGTCGAACAGGTGAGCGGCGAGCTGCGCACGCTGTCCTGGCGCATGCTGCGCGTGCAGGAAGACGTGCAGCGCGCTATTTCGCGCGAGCTGCACGACGACTTCGGACAGATCGTCACGGCCATCGGCACCCTGCTCGGGCGCGCCCGCCGTCACGCGACCGATTCGGCGCTCGCGGCCGAACTGGACGGCGTCCGCGCCATCGCGCAGCAGGCGCTCGATCGGATCCGCAGCCGCTCGCAGTGGCTGCACCCCGGCGTGCTCGACGACTTCGGCCTCGAGAAAGCGCTTGCGCGCTGCGTCGAGCAATTCGGCGAGCAGACGGGCATTCGCGTCCGCTTCGACGCGAGCGGCCCGCTTCAGGCCGTCCGCGATGACGTCGCGATCCACGTCTATCGCATCGTGCAGGAAGCGTTGAGCAATATTTCGCGGCACTCTGGGTCGCCCGACGCCTGGGTGCGCGTGACGTGCGCCGGGACGGCGCTCGACCTGGAGATCGAGGATCGCGGAAGCGGAACGGCGATGGAGGATGCGGTGCGCGGAACGGGTGGACTGGGGCTCGTGAGCATGCGGGAGCGGGCGGAGCTCATCGGAGGCGAGCTGCAGGTGCGGCGCCCGCCGCAGGGCGGCTGGATCGTGCACCTGCACGTGCCCTCCTGCCTCGCGGCAGCCAGGCCGCCCCACGAAGGAGCCGCGTGATGAGTCGTCAGATCCGCGTGCTGCTCGCCGACGATCACGCGCTCGTGCGCCAGGGGTTCCGCCGCATCCTCGAGGACGAGAGCGATATCGTTGTCGTCGGAGAAGCCGGAGGCGGCGCCGAGGCGATCGAGCAGGATCACAAACTGCGTCCGGACGTCACCGTCCTCGACTACGGCATGCCGGAGATCAACGGTCTCCACGCCGCGATCGAGATTCTCCGGCGCCATCCCGACCGGCGCATTCTGATCCTCAGCATGCACGCGGACGAACAGTACGTCCGGAACGCGCTCGACGCGGGGGTCAGCGGCTACATCCTCAAGAACGCGCTGGAGACCGACCTGACGCGCGCGGTGAGGACGCTCGCCGGGGGCGGCCACTTCCTGAGCCCCGAGCTGTCCGGCGTGGCGATCCGAAGCCTTCGGGGCGAGGATGCGCCGGCGCAGGAGGATCCGTTCAACAAGTTGAGCGCGCGTGAAATCCAGGTGCTGCGCCTCATCGCGCTCGGCCGGACGAACAAGGAGATCGCGGGGCTCCTGGGCGTCAGCGTGAACACCGTCGCGGTGCACCGCACGAACCTCATGGGGACCTTGAACGTGCACAAGGCGGCGGAACTCGTGCTCATCGCGGTGAAGAAGGGACTGGTCGACCCGCAGTGATGCGCCGCTGGCTCGGGACCGCCGCGCTCCTCGCCATCGTGCCGCTCGTGCTGCGCGGAGCAGCCGGCCTGGACGGCGGCGTCAAGCTCGTCGACGTGACCGCCGCCGCGCGCCTCCACTTCACGCAGACGACGGGCGCGTTCGGAAGGAAGTACCTTCCCGAAACGCTCGGCTCCGGGGTCGTCGTCATGGACGTCGACGGCGACGGCTGGCAGGACGTGCTGCTCCTCAGCGGCACGAGCTGGCCGGATCAGGGGAAGCCCGCGGCGACGCTGCGGCTGTTCAGGAACACCGGCCGCGGCGCGTTCGAAGACATCACCGCGACATCCGGGTTGACCGTGCCGATGTACGCGATGGGCGGCGCGGCAGCGGACTACGACAACGACGGCCTCGAGGACGTGCTCGTCACCGCCGTCGGACAGAGCCGCCTGTTCAGGAACACTGGCAACGGCCACTTCGTGGACGTGACGGAGCGCGCCGGTCTGGGAGGACGCACCGGCTTCAGCACGTCGGCCCTCTGGGTCGATTACGATCGCGACGGCCTCCTCGATCTGTTCATCTGCAATTACGTGCGCTGGACGCCCGCGACGGACGTCTTCTGCAGCGCGGACGGGAAGACGAAGTCGTACTGCACGCCCGAGGCCTACCCCGGCGCGACGTCGTGGCTGTATCGCAACAAGGGCAATGGGACGTTCGAGGACGTCACGGCCGCTGCCGGCCTGTTCGATCCCACGTCGAAAGCCCTGGGCGTCACGATGCTCGACTACGATCTCGACGGCTGGCCCGATCTCTTCGTCGCGAACGACACGCAGCCGAACAAGCTCTATCGCAACCGGCACGATGGCACGTTCGTCGAGGCCGGCGTCCAGGCGGGCCTGGCCTTCAGCGACGACGGGCGCGCGAGGGCGGGAATGGGAACGGACGCCGCGGACTTCGACAACAGCGGCGTTCCGTCTGTGGTCGTGACGAACTTCTCAGGAGAGATGGTCGGGCTCTATACGCCGGTTCGTCCCGGCGTGTACACCGACCGCGCGCCGAGCTCAGATCTCGGGCGCGCGAGCCGCTTGACGCTCGGCTTCGGGTGCTTCTTCTTCGACGCCGATCTCGACGGCCTCCTCGACCTGCTCGTCATCAACGGGCACATCGACGACACGATCTCGCGCACGCAGGGGCGCGTGCACTACGCGGAAGCGCCGCACCTGTTCCACAACCGCGGCGGGGCCCAGCTCGTCGACATCGCGGAGGAGATCGGCGGCGACTTCGGTTCGCCGAAGGTCGGGCGCGGCGCCGCGTTCGGCGACTTCGATCTCGACGGCGACCTCGACGTCATCGTCACGACGAACGGCGGCCCCGCCCACCTTTATCGAAACGATCTGGAAAGCTCGAACCGCGGCGTTCGCCTGACGCTGCAGGGCGCGCGATCGAACCGCGACGGGATTGGCGCGCGCGTCCGCGCGCGGGTAGGCTCGACATGGCTCACGCGCATCGTGCGCACCGGCTCGAGCTACCTGTCGCAGTCGGAGCTTCCGTTGACCTTCGGCCTCGGCGCGCGTACGGCCGTCGACGAAGCGATCGTCGAATGGCCCAGCGGCGCACGCGACAGCATTGGTCCTCTTCGCGCTGGGCACTCGTATGTCGTGACGGAGGGCAAAGGCGTCACCGCCGACCGTCCGCTCGCAATGGGCCGGCTCGGTCGCTCGTAGCTCGGGACTGTAGTCCCGCGAAGCTCAGCGCGTACGATCTTCAACGCCGCGTTTGCCGCTTCGCGGCCGACCGACGCGTCCCGCTCTGGCGTGGCGTGAGCACCTTCTCTCGCGCTCGTACATCCACCACGAGTTGAGTGCAGATCTGGACGAGGTCACCCGCAGCGAACCCTTCAGGCACCTGTAGGGTCGCAGCGAACTGGCCGCGGCGCGGCATCGGCCGCGGCGCCGGCACGCGCTCGCCGTTCGGACGGAGGGATCCGGCATCGGTTCTGGACGCGGCGAGGATCGTGCCCGACTTGTCGTACACCACGTGTAGTTCCATTGGCGACTCCGTCCTGGCTAGATCGGGGGAATGCGCACTGCGTAGAAGTTGATCAGGCCTGGAGCAGGGTTCAGCGTGACGTCGAGCGTCACTCCCGGCCGGAGATCGTTGTCCGTGGAAACGAGGCAGCGCGTCACCTCGACGGATTGATTCGCCTGGCCCGGCACCACGCTGTAGTCCATGAACCGGCCGATGTCCGCCATGTCCCACGTCCACGTGGCGGACGCGTCCCGCTGAAACATCCCTTGCGCGCTGTAGAAGTCTGCCTCGACGCTCATCTGGACTCCTTGCTCTCACCAGTCCGGAACAGAGCGGGAATTCTGTCTCTGGACCGGTCCCCGCGTCAATTCCGCGGTTCACATACGGGCCTGCCGGTTGGCTCAGGTGCCCCGAACGTCGAAGCCGAAGGCGCGCGCTGCGGCGCCGAGCGCCGCGTCGTGCGTCACCATTTCCGGCAACGCACCGACGCGCTCACGCCAGATCAGGGCGGTGGCGAGGTGGATGGCGTCGAGCGTGCCGATCGGCATCGGCATCGGTTCGCCCGCACGGCTCAACACGGGCGGACGCAGCAGCACCAGGTCGACCGCTTCGAGCCATTCGTTCACCGCGCCGATGCGCGCGGCCGCCTCCTCCATCGTCAGCGCGCCTTGAGTTCGAAGACGATCGATCGTGCGCGCGCTTTCGACGGCAATCAGCTCGCTCGAGACGAGTCCGTCGTACGTCCGCAGGTCGTCGAGAGCACCGGCTTCCCGCAGAACGATGCGCAGGAGCGCCGAAGTATCGAGGTATGCGATCACCGGCGGCGGCGGTCGTCAACGAGAACCGCCGTGCTGTCGGTGCGTTTCGAAGGCTTGGGTGGGAGCTTCAGATCGCGCAGCCGGCGTTTCGCCTTGCGAATTTCGAGGGACTGAGCGACGAACGGGATGATTCGAGCAACGGGCGTATTCCGGTCGAGCACGGTCACGGTGCCGCCGTTTCGTACTGATCGGAGATGTTCGCTGAGGCGTGCCTTCAAATCGGCAATCCGGACATCACTCATGACCAATTATGGTCACGAAAGGTCTGGGCGTCAACCTTCGCGTGAGCTCGCCTGACGCGGCCTGCCAACCGTAGCCGCGAGCGTTGGCCGAAGGTTGGCGGAGAGGGTGGGATTCGAACCCACGTGCCCTTTCGGACAAGACGCTTTCGAGGCGCCCCCGTTACGACCACTTCGGTACCTCTCCGTCTGAGGCGTTTCGCGCTGGCCGTGCGTCTGCCGGCCGGACCTGTCATTGTACCATCTGCACGCGCCTGAGCCCGGGCGATTCCCGTCAGTCGCGCGGCGGATGCTTCGCGGGGGCGCGTCGCGCCGCCTCCTTCAGCACCTTCTCGATCCACTGCGCCTCGATCCGCATGTGATCGATCATCAGCGTGACTATCCACACCGCTTCGTGGTACCGGTGTCCGACCTCTGCTTTCACGGCGCGAAGCGTCTCCGTCTCCCGGTCGATCTCCCGATCCAGAAACGCCCGCCGGCGACGGAGTTGCCCTTCGAAGACGCCGGGACGCGCCAGCCAGGACAGCGCCATCCACGTGAGAAACGGCGGCCGATCGCGCCCGATCGTCCAGTCTTCGCGTTCGAGCGCGTCGGCGAGCCTGGCACGGCCCGACGGGGTCGTCGCGAGCACCCGGCGCTCCGGCCCTGCTGCCGGCCCGGCATCGGTTGCGGGGCGCAGGAGCCCGAGCCGCACGAGCTTATCCAGCGAGTAATAGACCTGCGGCCGGGACACGTTGGCCCAGTCCTGGATCTGCCGTCGATCGAGCTCGGCGACGACCTCATACCCGTGCATCGGCCGCTCGGCGAGCAGGCTGAGGACGACGAGGTCGGGAACCGTCAGCGCGCGGACCACCGCTGCGGGCGTCCGCGGGCGGCGTGTTGACACCGGCGATCGCTTCGTCATATCCTCACCTAGTCTAATTTAGACTAGTGGCGCGCGCGCCGCCACCACCGCATTCGAGGAGCACATCGATGAACCCTGCTACGCCCGTTCGCCTCGAGCGCCTCTCCCCGGTGCTCATCGTCGACGCCGTCGAGCCCTGCATCGCGTTCTGGGCCGACCGTCTCGGCTTCGCGATCGAGAACAAGGTCCCGGGTCCCGACGGAAAGCTCGTATTCGCGAGCGCGAAGAGCGGCGCCATCGAGATCATGTATCAGACGCGCGCAAGCGTGCTCGCCGACACGCCTGGAATGGCCGCCGATGATCTGCGCGGCCATTCGACCGCGCTCTTCATCACGGTCGCCAACCTGGACGAAGTGGAGAAGGCAATCGCCGGGGCGCCGGTCGTCAAGGCCCGGCACAAGACGTTCTACGGCAGCGTGGAGATCTACGTGCGGGAACCGGGCGGCAACACGGTTGGGTTCGCGCAGTTCGGCGAAAGCTGAAGCGCGCTACGACCGTCCTTCGGTCAGCGGCCATGCGATGCTGAGCAGAAACGCGCTGTCTTCGAGCGCCTCCACTTCGTGCCGGAGCCCGTGGTCCAGCGCGAGCAGACGTCCGATCGGCAGCTCGAAGACTCGCCCGGACGCACGCACCAGAATGTGGCCGCGAATCGTCTGAATCGAAATCCTGCCCTCGGTCCGGTGGTCCGGGATGCGGGCGTCCTTTCTCAGCGCAATCAGCACGATCCGCAGGTTGTCGTACTTGACGAGCGTCTTCGAGTTGTGGCCCTTCTCCCACTCGGGCTCCTGCTGGAGCATCTGCAGCTCGCTCGCGAGGTTGAATTCGAGATGCGGCGCCCCCATGGACGGCAGGTCGGGGCGCCGATGCGTGGGTGCGTTGTGCTCTTCCGACATTGAAGCTCCTTTCCTCGCAACCGAGATCGCTCTATCGGCGCGCATTTCACAATGAAACTGGCCTGTCAAAGTGAAATGGACGTCGTTCCGGATGATTTCGTCAGGCGACGCGCGAGATGCCGTCTCCGACGAGGCGCCGCGGCATGGCGGCGCGCAGGCGCGCCGCTGCGCGATCGACGCTTTCGTAGGGATCCATCCCCAGGGCGGCTTCCGAGACGAAGCCGCTCGGGCTGAGCACGGCGTGAATCACGCATTTCCGTCGATCGAGATCACCCTCGACGTCCGTGATCCGGACGGCCACCGAGCGAATCCGCGATGCGAACGGCTCGAGTAGAGATTCGACCTTCCGTGCCGTGTACCACCGCAGCGCCGGCGAGAAATCCACCCACCCCGTCTGAACGTGAACCGGGAACGTCACTGAGTGCCCTCCATAATCTGTGTTCGTGTCGTCCCTTTCCAACGCAACGATCGAGCCAGATCGGGCCGGGCAGCGTGCTTGACAGGACGCCTCGACCTCTCTAGTACTTCGGTGCATGACACGTCCGCTGTGGTGCTTCACGCTTGTGTTCGCGGCTGCGCTGGCCGCCTCGACGACCACCCGCGCGCAGGCGCCGCAGGGCCGTGGCGGCCGAGGAAACATCGACCTGCCGGACGGGCCCGGCAAAGCGGAGGTGCAGGAGTATTGCACGCGGTGTCACCAGCTCGGGAACATCGCGATGTCGGGCGGCTACACGCGCGAAGGATGGCACGACCTGATCGGCACGATGGTCGTGCTGCCGAAAGATCAGACCGACGTCATCGTCGACTACCTCGCGAAGAATTTTCCGGAAGGGCCGAAACCGAAGGCCGTGCTGGTTCCCGGTCCGGTGAAGGTCGCCTTCAAGGAATGGAATCTGCCAACGCTCGGATCGCGGCCTCACGATCCGCTCGCGACGCCTGACGGCGCGATCTGGTACACCGGCATGTTCTCGAATACGCTCGGACGCGTCGATCCCGGCACGGGACAGATCAAGGAGTACCCACTCCAGACACCGCAGTCCGGTCCGCACGGCCTCACCGCCGACAAGGACGGCAACATCTGGTTCACCGCGAACTACAAGGGCTACATCGGCAAGCTGGATCCGGCGACGGGCAAGATCACCGAATACAAGCTGCCGGAGGGCGCGCGCGATCCGCACACGCCGCTGTTCGACCGGAACGGCATCCTGTGGTTCAGCGCGCAAGGGGCCAACATGGCCGGACGCCTCGAGCCGAAGACGGGCGGCGTCAAGGTCGTGACTTATCCGCAGCCGCGATCGAACCCGTACGGCGTCGTGTTCGACTCACACGGCGCTCCGATCGTCTGCGAGTTCGGCGGCAACAGGATCTCGCGCATCGATCCGGCCACGATGGAGATCAAGGAATGGACGCTGCCGAACGCTGACTCGCGCCCGCGGCGGATTGCCATCACGAGCGACGACGCGGTGTGGTACGCGGACTATTCGCGCGGCTACCTGGGGCGTCTCGACACGAAGACCGGCGCCGTAACCGAATGGCCGTCGCCGGGCGGACCCAGGTCGCAGCCGTACGGCATCACGGTGCTGAACGACGTCATCTGGTATAGCGAATCCGCCGTGCGTCCGAACACGATCGTCCGCTTCGATCCGAAGACGCAGAAATTCCAGACCTGGATCATCCCCGGAGGTGGCGGGGTCGTCCGCAACATGATGACGACGCACGACGGCAATCTGGTCATCGCCGAGAGCGGCGTCAACAAGGTCGGCCTGGTACTGATCGGGAAGTAGCGTCTGCTTCGACGAGCTCGCGCGTCTGGCGCACCTGCTCGCGCTCGACGCGCAGCTCGACCTTCGTGATGTCGGGCCGGAAGAAGAGCGCCACGGTCCAGTCGAGGACGATCCGCAGCCGGCGGTCCCAACGCGGCATCTGAAACAGGTAGTACGTCCGCCGCAGCCACCACGCGAAGAACCCCGTCAGGTGGAAACCAAACACGAGCGCAACCGCGCGCGTGTGTCCGAGCGAGGCCATCGTGCCGAGCGGCCGGAAGACGAATGGCGTGGTCGGGCGCCGCTCGATCGCCGCCCGGACGTTCCCAGCAACGTGGCGTGCTTCACGGATCGCGTGCTGCGCGAGCGCGGGATACGGACGCCCATCGGGCGCGGGAATCGACGCGCAGTCGCCGAGCGCCCAGACCGCCGGATGGCTCACGCTCCGCATCGCGGCATCGACCACGATGCGCCCCCGCCGGTCGTGCTCCACGTCGATCGCGGCCGCAACCGCGCTCGGCACGATCCCGGCGGCGAGCACGATCGTTCCGGCATCGATCTGCTGGCTCGCGAGGTGCACGCGGCCGGGCTCGAGCGAGCGCACCGGGGCGCCGGCTCGAATGTCCGCGCCGCGCCGCTGGAGCACGCGCAGTGCGACGGCCGCCAGTTTCGCGTCGAGCTCAGGCAGGATCCGCTCCCCGGCCTCGAAGAGATGAAAACGGATCTCCTGCCGGCGGATGCGAGGGTAGAACCGCAGCACGTCGTCTGCGAACGCGGTCAGTTCTCCGAGCAGCTCGACGCCCACGAGTCCGCCACCGATGATCACCACGGTGAGGCAGTCGCGCCGTGTCGATGCGTCCGCGGCCGCATCCGCGCGCTCGAGCTGCTCGATGACGTGGTTCCTGAGCGCCAGGGCATCCGCCATCGTCTTGAACGTGAATGCGTTGGACGATCCTGGAATCAGCGCCTCGTTCGTCGAGGCTCCCAGAGCCACAACGAGGTGGTCGTATGGGAGGTCGTACTCCGCGCGGTTCGCGGCGGCGACGCGGACGATCTGGCGGCCCGCGTCGATCTGCTGCACGGTGGCTTCGATGAAACGCGCCCGCCGCAGCGCGGCCCGGATCGGCTGCGCGCAGTGCCGCAGTTCCAGCCGCCCGGAGCACGCTTCGAACAGCAGCGGCGTGAGCACGAAGAAGTTCTCGCGGCTGACGAGCGTAATCTCGACGTCGGCGTGCGACCGTAATTGGCGCTCCAGGTGCCGTACGGTCGGGACACCGGCGAACCCGCCGCCCAACACGACGATGCGCATACTGGTTATCCGCTCCAATCAGATTATTGCGTTCCAGTCTCTGTGAGCCACTCCAGCGTCGCGTGCACGAACGTGATCCGCTCGTACGGGGAGCGTTCGCCCCGCTCGAACAGGAGCCCGATAGATGCGTCCGGCAAGGCCACGAGGCTCGAGTACGCGGAGGGCCCCGCATAGACGACGCGCGCGACCGGCCATGTCGTTCCTTCGTCGTCACTGAGACGAATCGTCATACGCTCCCGCTTCGTGCTCGCGGGATTCGCGAACAGCAGCCGGTTCCGTCCTCCATCCTTCTCGGTGCTCAGCCGCACCAGGCTCGCCTGCGCGGGCGGTTCGATGAGGGCGCGATCTGGCGTCGCGGTCGAGAGCGAAACGCCACCATCCTTGCTGGTCGCAACCAGCCTGAAGTTCTCTGCCTTTGGCGGATGATTCCGCATGGTCAGCAGGAGGCGTCCGTCCGCCAGCTCCACGACCTGACTCTCGTTCGTGCCGGGATCGGACGCGGCGCCCAGAGACCAGTGCGCGCCTCCGTCATCGCTGAAGAAGAGGTGCGATCGATAGGTCCCGTCGGTCTCGGCGTGATTCGCGGGAATCACGATCCGTCCGGTCGCCCTCTGAATCCCGATTCCCGGGCCCGTCGCGTACCACGTCCAGTCGGGTCGTTTGACGCTCTTCGTGATCTCGACCGGCATCGACCAGGTGATGCCTTCGTCGTCGCTCTTCATCGCCCAGATCGTCTGCCCGCCGTGGCTCCCGCCTGCGAGGATGTCCTGCTCGCGATCCGCTCCGCGATTCCGCGTCGAAATCAGCCACACCGATCGCGTCCTGCGATCGACCACCGCGCAGGGGCTGCCGGCGGTATCAGGTCCGATGTCCGAGAGAACCTGCATCGGCGACCACGATCGTCCCGAGTCGTGGCTGCGGCGCAGCACGAGATCGACGTCCCCTGCGTCGCCCGCACCCGTGCGCCGTCCTTCAGCGAAGGCGAGCAGCGTTCCACTCCGCGTTGCGACGATGGAGGGGATGCGATAGGTGTGATACCCCCCGTCACCTGCGACGAACACGTCGACGAACTCCAGACTCGCGGCCGGAGCGTTCGCCCGTGAGAGGGAGACGACGCTCGCGAGCGCAACCAGTGCCGTGGGGAGCAATCGGATCGTCATCGGACGTATAGTGTCCTTTTCGATCGAGGCTCACAATGAGAACCATTGGACTCATCGGTGCGGGTCACATCGGCAGCCAGGTCGCGCGGCTCGCCGTGAAGAATGGCTACGACGTCGTCCTCAGCAATTCGCGAGGGCCTGAGACTCTTGCTCCGCTCGTCGGCGAGCTCGGATCGAAAGCTCGCGCGGCAACGCCGCTCGAAGCCGCCCGGGCGGGGGACATCGTCGTCGTCACGGTCCCATTGAAGAGCTATCGCAGCGTTCCGGTGGAACCGCTCGCGGGCAAGGTCGTCATCGACACCAACAACTACTATCCGCAGCGCGACGGCCACATCCCGGAGCTCGACAACGAATCGACGACGACCTCGGAGCTGCTGCAGGCGCATCTTCCCAAGTCGAAAGTCGTCAAAGCCTTCAATCACATCTACGCCGCGGACCTGACGAAGGACGGCCAGCCTCGCGGGACGACGAACCGGCGCGCGCTCGTGATTGCGGGCGACGATCCGGCGGCGAAGGCGACCGTTACCCACCTCCTCGACCAGTTCGGATTCGATACCGTCGATGCGGGCCCGCTGAAGGAGGGCTGGCGCATCCAGCGCGATACGCCCGGTTACGGGCCGCGGCGCAATGCCGAAGAATTGCGGCGCGATCTCGCGGCCGCGAAGCGCTACGCGGATCAATCCCGGTGATTCGCGGGGCCGCCGCCTGCTTCCCGCACGCCCTCGTGAATTGACGACCACGGATGTCGCCATTGCCCGCGGCCCGCGTCGCGATATAAGCTGCGCGGCGGATGGATCACGAAGGAGGATGATGGTGAGTCTTCAGCGCGCGCTCTGTATCGTGGTGATCGCCATTATCGTGCTGGCGACGCTTTACGCGCTGTGGATCGGCTTCAGCGACTTCTCCCGGATTCGCGTCTGAGGCCCGCGCGGCCAGCCCCGATCCACCGCACACAACAGCGTCGAGGTGAGCATGACGAGACGAGGGACGCGTGCCTTCTTCATCGCGGGAACGACGATCTTCGGGATCGTCTTTCTCGGGATGACGATAGACAGCCACCGGCAGTTCCCAGCACTGACGCATGCCGATCAGATCACGCCGGCCGTGATCGAAGGCAAGCACGTCTGGCACCAGAAGGACTGCATCAACTGCCACACGCTGCTCGGTGAAGGCGCGTACTACGCGCCCGACCTGACGAAGATCACGCAGCAGCGTGGCGAGGCGTACCTGCGGCAGTTCCTGAAGGATCCGGCGCGCTACTACTCGGAGGAGCGCCACGGGCGGCTGATGCCGAACCTGAACCTCTCCGACGAACAGATTGGCGATCTGATCGCGTTCCTCACCTGGGTGTCGCACATCGACAATCAGAACTGGCCGCCGAGACCGATCCTCGTCACCGCCGCTTCGTCGCAGGGCATTCTGCTCGGTACGACGTCCCCCGAGGCCGCCTCGGCGGATCCGGTTGCGCTTGGCGAGGCCGTGTTCAAGCGCACGCCGCCGGGGTGCTACACGTGCCATTCGCTCCAGCAGGGGCTCGTGCTCGTCGGGCCGTCGCTTGCCGGCCTGGCGACGCGCACGCCGGCGCTGCTCAGCAACCCCGCGTACCACGGAACCGCGAAGACGGTCCAGGAGTACATTCGCGAATCCATCACGAACCCGAACGCGTACATCGTGCCCGGTCCGACGTTTTCGGCGGACGGCCACTCGATCATGCCCGCGTTCGACAGCATGCTGAAACCCCAAGAGATCGATCAGCTCGTCGCGTTCCTCGCGACGTTCAAGTGAGAGGAGCCGCCGGATGCGCTTCCGCACGCAAGCCGTTGCTTATCCGTACTTCGTCGTCGCCTTGCTGCTGTATGGCCTGCAGATGGCGTTCGGGCTCCTGTCGGTCGTGAAGTATCTCGGGCCCGATCCGATCAAGGCGTGGCTCCCGTTCGACGTCTCGAAGGAGATTCATACGAACCTGCTCATCGTGTGGGTCCTGACCGGTTTCATGGGAGCCTCGTATTGGCTGGTTCCGGAGGAGTCGCGGACGGAGTTGCACAGCCCGAAGCTGGCGTACTGGGCGCTGGGCCTCTGGACGGTCGCGGGCGTCACCGCGGTCGTTGGCTACCTGTTCGGCTGGACGGCAGGGAACAAGCTGCTCGAGCAGCCGCTCCCCGTGAAGCTCGCGATCGTCGTCGTCATGCTGATGTTCCTCTACAACCTCGGCATGACGATCTGGAAAGCGAAGCGTTTGACGACGACCGAAGGCGTCCTGATGGCGGGGCTCGCGATGAGCGCCATCCTTTACCTGCCCTCGCTGTTCGAGTTCAACAACTACACGATTGCCATCTTCTACCGGTGGTGGACGGTGCACCTGTGGGTCGAAGGCGTGTGGGAAATGATCCAGGGAGCGCTCCTCGCATACCTGCTGATCCGCCTCTCGGGGATCGACCGCGAGGTGATGGAGAAGTGGCTGTACGTGATCGTCGGGCTCACCTTCATCTCAGGCCTGCTCGGCACGGCGCACCATTACTACTTCGTCGGCGTGCCGTCGTACTGGCTGCCGATCGGCGGCTTCTTCTCCGCGCTCGAGCCGCTCGTCTTTCTCGCGATGGCGACGTACGCCTACCAGGCGATGCGGCGCTCCGGCCTCGCGCATCCGAATGCGCTCGCGGTTCACTGGACGATGGGCAGCGCGATCTACTCGACGCTTGGCGCGGGTCTGCTCGGCCTCGCGCACACCTGGCCCGCCGTCAACAAATGGACGCACGGGACGATGATCACGCCGATGCACGGGCATTCGGCGTTCTTCGGCGCATACGTCATGATCGTGCTCGCGATGATCACTTACGCGATGCCGTCGCTGATGGGGCATACCGACACGGAGCGTGAGACGAAGACCGGGCTCTGGGCGTTCTGGCTCCAGGTGGCCGGGATGTTCGGGATGACGATGGCGTTTGCAGCGGCGGGGATTGGACAGGTCTATCTCGAGCGCATTCTGGGATTCGGGTATCTCGAGACCCAGTCGAAAATCCAGGTCCATTTCGTCATGCTCCTGGCCACGGGCACGCTGTTCACCGCGGGCGTCGTCCTGTTCCTCGTGGACTTCTTCTTCATCGGGCCGAAGCAGGGAATGCAGAGGGAGGCGGCGCTCCGGTCGACAGCGGCATGAGTCCTCACCGGCAGCCCGGGGAAGCGTTCGCAGAGGACGAGCGTGGTCCGCTGCAGGAGGGATTGCGGTACCCCGGGCCGTCGGCTCCGTACTATGTTGCGACCGGTGACGAGATCGCGATCTTCGAGACCTGCCATGCGCGGCGATTGCCGCTCATGCTCAAAGGGCCGACCGGCTGCGGCAAGACGCGCTTCGTGGAGCACATGGCCTGGCGTCTGGGCCGGCCGCTCGTCACCGTTGCGTGCCACGACGATCTCGCCGCCAGCGATCTAACCGGACGATATCTCATTCGCGGAAACGAAACGGTCTGGCTCGACGGCCCGCTCACGCTTGCCGCGCGCACAGGCGCGATCTGCTACCTCGATGAGATCATCGAGGCCCGATCCGACACCGTCGTGGTCATCCATCCGCTCACCGACGATCGACGGTTGCTGCCTCTCGAGAAGACCGGCGAGATCGTCGAAGCGGCTCCCGAGTTTCAACTCGTCATCTCGTACAATCCCGGATACCAGCACGGCCTGAAGGATCTCAAGCCGAGCACGCGGCAGCGATTCGTGGCCCTGGAGTTCGGGTTTCCCTCGGCTGACGTCGAGACCGACATCGTTGCGCACGAAGGGGGCGTGGACCGCCCGACGGCGCAGTCGCTCGTGACGCTCACGGCACGGCTCCGCCAGCTCGGCGACAGAGGCCTCGCCGAAGTTCCGAGCACGCGCCTGATCGTCGCGACCGCGCGCTTGATCTCGGCAGGGATACCCGTACGATCGGCCTGCCGGACCGCGCTGCTCGGACCGCTCACCGACGATCCCGATCTCCTCAGCGCGATGCACGACCTCGTGTCCGCCACGATTTGAGGGCGCCGAGCGGCGCACGTCTATGGCGGAGCCGGAAGAACTGATCCTCGAAGGCGCGCATCTCGCCACGCGCGTCGCGCGCGACGCCTGGCGGCGCTACGGGGCGCGTTCCTCGTCGACCGAGATCCCCCTCGCCCGCGTCTCTCAGCGCCTCGAGCTGTTCCTTACAGCTTTGCTCGGCATTCCGGCTTCCCTTCTTCCCATGGAACCCGCCGCGCCGGCCAGTTGGCTCTCGAAGCTCGCGCGAGGCCGGACACGGCCGAAACAGCAGGGGCCATCGTCCGGCAACGACGGCGATCGTGTCTTCCTGCCGCCCGTGCTCGATCTCGGCCGCGGCGAGGAGGAGACCGTCGCGGTGTATCGCTTGCTGGCGGTCCAGCAGGGCCTGCGGATCGCGCGCGGAAGCGCACGCGCGTACGGCCGCATCGATCGCGAGGACATACGCGACTGGTTCATGCTCGCCGACGCGGCCTCGGTGGATCGCTGGATCGCCGTCCACGTGCCAGGTCTGTGCCCTGCGCTCGAGGACGCCCGCGCGGCCGCGCTCGCACATCGCAGGCGCGCCGCGGACCGGGACACGCTCGTCATCGAAGCGCGCGTCGGTCAGCTGCTGTCGTCCGACGCTCGTGTTCCCGCGTTCGACTTGCCGGAGAGCCTCTCCGCCGAGGCGTGCGTCGAATGGGCGGAGGCGGCCGCCGGACGGCATCCCGCCGGCCCACGGTATCGCGGGATCGAGCCGGCCTTCTACTGGGGTTCGATCATGGAGCGTTCCAGGCTGATCGCCAGCTCCTCCGGGGAAGGAGCGGAGTCGCCGGACGTCCCCAAGCGGCCGCCGCGCGTCGCGGAAATGCGCCGCCGTCCGCGCGCGCGCCAGGCGTCAGACGATGAGGACGATCCAACGACTGGAACGTGGATGATTCGCGCCGACGAGCCGCAGGAGAGCGTGGAGGATCCGTTCGGACTCCAGCGTCCGGCGGATCGGCAGGACGACGCCGATCCCGAAGGCCTGGCGGATTCGCTGGCGGACCTGCCGGAAGCTCGCGTCGTGCGCACGCCCGGCCGGCCGCGCGAAGTGCTTCGGAGTGGAGACGCGCCGATCCGGCCCGAGGCGGCGGCGCAATCGTCGCCTGCGAAACACGCTGGCATCGCGTACCCCGAATGGGATTACCGGATGCATCAGTACGTGCGGCCGGGCGCCATCGTGCGGCAGCCGCAAGCCTCGCTCGGCGATGCGGCATGGGTCACGTCAGCGCTTCAGCGGCACGGACGCCTCGTTCGGCGCGTGCGGACACGCTTCGAGCGGCTGCGCCCTCGACCCGTTCGTCTCTTCCGGCAGGTGGATGGCGCGGAGATCGACGTCGCCGCGTTCGTCACGGCGGCTGCCGACCGCCGTGCGGGCGTCACGCCGGACGGCCGCGTGTACGTCGCGCGGCGCCCTGCACGGCGCGAGCTGTCGGTTGCTCTCCTGCTCGATGTGAGCGCCTCGACCGATGCCTGGGTCTCGTCGAACCGCCGCATCGTGGACGTCGCGAAAGAGGCCATGCTGATTGTCTGCGAGGCGCTCGACGCGCTGGGCGATCGGTACGGTCTCTTCGCGTTCTCCGGCGAAGGGCAGCAGGATGTCTCGGTGCTGCCGCTGAAGCCGTTCGACGAAGCGAGCGGGATTCAGAGCAGGCGGCGAATTGCGGCGCTCGATTCGGATCGCTACACGCGGCTCGGGGCGCCGATCCGGCACCTCGCGGCGGCGCTCGGCCGCGAGGCCGCCGTCGCGCGTCTGCTGCTGCTTCTGTCCGATGGCAAGCCGAACGACGTCGACGTGTACGAAGGACGCTACGGCGTCGAGGACACGCGCCAGGCCGTCGCGGAAGCGCGCGCGCAGGGGATCACCGTCTTCTGCCTCACGATCGATCGAGAGGCACCGAGATATGCCGGCCGCATCTTCGGGCCGAGCGGATTTGCGGTGCTCCGCAAGCCGGAGCAGCTCCCGGCCGTTCTCGTGGACGTTCTCCGTCATCTCGTCCGCGCCTGACTCGCAGCCGAGCGCGTCTACCCGGTGCTGTTCGCGGTCGAGACGCGAATCCCCTGCGCCGCATTGCACACGACTCCACACATCAGGAGCACGGCCGCGGTTGCGGTGAGCGCTGACGTCGCCCAGGCAAGGCCAGCCGCGAGCAGCGGGACGCCGATCGACCACGTGAACAGCGTCGCCTTTGCCAGCGCGGGACTGGCGAGCGAGTGCGCCGAACGCTCCGGAGGCTTGAGGCCTCGGGCCTGGAACATCCGGTAGTAGCCGTGCAGCGGCAGCAGGCGCCCCTGGATTCCGATGACCACCTGAGAAAGGAATCCCACGAGCCCCGCGATGCCGTACGTCCATTGGAGCGGAATGGTCGCCGTGCGCGCGAACGGCAGCGTCAGCACGACGCCGAGTGCCGTTGCGATGAGCAGCCACATGAAGGCGACGTGCGTCTGCCACGTCGCCCAGTCCGGCCGGGGCAGCGCCGCTGGCGGCGGCATCTTGTGCTGGACGATTCCGCGTACGTGCGCCACGAACACGGCGAGCCCGGCGACGACAACCGCCCCGCAGAACGGCGTCCACACGGTCTGGAAGAGCAGCGAGAACGTGAGGCCGATCACGCCAACCTCGAGAAGGACGGCGCTCCACGCCATGGAGGCGCTCGTCGGCATGGCCGCCGGCACGATCATCGGGATCAGCCGATAGGAGAGACCGACGACCATCATCACCGCCCATCCGATCGCCGCGAGATGCGCGTGCGCGAAGGCTGCGGCGACAGGAGACCACGACCCGCCGCCGTGTGCGCGGGCGAGCCCAATCGCGATCCCGAGCGCGGCTGCGCCGAGCACGTTCGCAAACGCGAGCGCGACGTGAAGCTTCACGGGCCATGGCACGGGCGCGCGTGGAAGCCCCCACCACGCGCGAACCGAGACGAACAGCAGCGTCGCCGTGACGGGCACGGCCGACCAGGCCATCAACCTGTACTCGCCCATCCAGACGCCCGTGATCATCCCGCTCACGCCGCCCGCATACGCAAGCGATGCGATGCGGTCGACGATCCCCGGCCTGAATGCCATCCGCAGCGCAAGGGGCGCGACGATGTAGAAGGCGCCGAGGATGGAGGACGAGATCCATCCGAGCGTCACGAGATGGACGAGCGCGACCATCTGCGGGTGGTAGAAGTAGCCGCCCGGCAGCGCGGGCCGGACGATGAGCGCGCCCAACGCGAGCGCGAGACAGAGATGGGCGTAACCGAAGTACAGCAGCGGAAGGCCCGATGCGGGCAGGAGGGACTCGCGGCCCTTCATCCGTACGCTTCGAGCTTGACCTTTTCCCGCGGGACGCTCAGCGAGGTCAACTGGCTGACCATGCTTTCGAGGAAGCGGGGCGGTGCTGTCTTGCCTTGCGCCGCGCACGCGCGGCGCTCCCAGACGGTGATGGCAGGCCCGCACGCGTAGATGATCGTTCCCGCCAGATCGCCGATGGCGTCCTGGAGCATCTCGGCGTTCACGCGTCCGGTGCGCACGTCCTCTCCGGAGGGGAAGGGGCCGGGATCGCGGGTGAGCGCGTGCATGACGCGCAGCCGCGACGGATACGCGGTGCGCAGGCGCGTCAGCTCGTCGCGGAAGATCACGTCCTGCCACGTCTTGTTCGAGTAGACGAAGGTGTGGCGGAGCCTGGTGTGGCGGTGGAGCGAATCCTTGATCATCGAGAAGTTCGGCACGCTGCCCGATCCGGCGCACAGGTGAAGGATGTGATCCGCGCGCGATTCGATGTTGTCGGGCAGCGCGTACGCGCCCGTGTAGCCCGCGACGATCATCCGATCGCCCGCGCGGACTTCGTAGGTCAGAAAGCCGGAGAGGAGCGGCGGGTACTTCGTGTCCGGACCAAAGACCTCCTCCTTGATCGTCACCGCGACGTACGGCTCGTGCGGCGCCGAGCACATCGAGTACGCACGGGGCGCCTCCTTGCGTCCTTTCAGGTGCTCGAGATAGGCGACGTGGTTGCGGAGGCCGAGGAATTGATGCGGATCGATCGTGAGGTACTGCCCCGCGCGGTACTTCGCGGGCGCGCCCGTATCGAACACCAGCGTCGTCGAATCCGGCGTCTCGCGGATCGCGTCTACGACGAGCGCATCGTACGTGGTCATGCCGGCGACTCTGGCCGGTGCCGATTCAGTGGACATACGTGGCTGGCGTCCGAACGCCCGGACCCGCTCCCCTCATTGTGCACCTTTCAGCGTGGGGCGGTCCTTTCAGGGCCGCCTCGTGGCTTCCGCCTTCAGGCGGAAGGCCCTCACCGCATTCCCGTGCAGCAGCTTCCGCTCGACGCCCTTGTCCGGCGCCAGGCGCCGAACGGCAGCGATGATCTGCGCCCCCAGGCACGACGTCCCCCCACCATCCGGGTCGCTGCAGTCGCTGCCGAAGATCAACTTGTCCTGGTGACGGGCGACGAAATCGCGGGCGAACGGCTCGTCGCGCGTGAGGGCGTTCAGACCCGAGCCTGCAGACAGGTCGCCAAACATGTTCGGATAGTCGGTCAAATATCGATCGCTGAGCCCCCCGCGCGTGACCGGACCTTTCGGGTACATCACGGTCTGGTCGGCCTTGGCGTCGACGTTCGCCCACCACGTCTGCGCGTGCCCGATGAACGTGACATCGTGGTAGCGCTCGAGCATCCGGTGGAAGCGATCGAAGCCGTAGTTGTACATCGCGTGCTGCCAGTGCATCAGGACCGGCACGCGGTGCGCTCGCGCGATATCGTAGATGCGCTGCATCGCCGGGGAATCGCAGTCCACGCCGAACTTCTGCTCGGCGATCGCGACGCCGCCGCGCTTCAGATACCGCTCGATTTCCTTCGGGGCCTCCGGGATATCGGGCACTTCGTTTGCCGCAACCATGAACGCGCGGCCGTGCCGGCGCGCGAACTGGTAGCACGCCTCGTTGCCGAGCGCCTGCGCGTCCAGGCCGTTCGACTTGCCATCGTGCGTCGACGGCGTGTTCACCGGACGGCCGGCCGGCAGGAGAATCGTGCGTGCTATCCCCATCCGTTGCTGATGAGCGAGAAACGCCTCATCCGACCGGCCGCTGTAGCCCAGATGCTGATGAATGTCTATGATGGGCTCCGGCGCATCCTGCGCGTCCGCGTCGATCGGCGCCGCAAGCCCGAGGACGGCGGCGGCAGAAACGCTCAGAAACTCGCGGCGGCTGTGATGCACACTTCGTATTCTGCACGAACCTGAGGCGCACCCGATATGTCTTCCGCTCGACTCATTCCCTTTGCGGTTCTTGCTTCGACGGCGCTGTCCAGCGGAGTCGGCCTTCAAAGCTCACAGGCCAATCGGCCGTGGCCCCCCGCCGTCCAGAAAGTCTCGGACGAATCGCCGGCGCTCTCGGCCGAGGACGAACTGAAGACCTTCTACATGCCTCCCGGCTATCGCGTGGAGCTCGTCGCGAGCGAGCCGCTGATCCAGGAGCCGGTCGCGCTCGACTGGGATCTGCAGGGGCGGCTCTGGGCCGTGGAGATGCCGGGCTTCATGCAGGACATCACGGGGTCGACCGAAAACGACCCAATCGGCCGTGTCGTCGTGCTCGAGGACACCGATCACGACGGCCGGATGGACAAGCGGACGGTTTTTGCGGACGGCCTCGTCCTCGGACGATCTCTGAAGATCCTCGATCGCGGCGTTCTGGTTGCGGAGCCGCCAAACGTCTGGCTGATGCGCGACACCGATGGCGACCTCAAAGCCGACACCAAGGAGCTCGTCACGAATCGCTACGGCCGGCGCGGAATCGATCCGCAGGAGAACGCGAACGGGTTCGCCTGGGGCCTCGACAACATCATGCACACCGCGGGGCAGAGTGACATCGAGCTGCGGCTGAAGAACGGCAGCTTCGAGATCCTCAACACGCTCGATCGCGGCGAGTGGGGCATCACGGAAGACGATGCGGGACGCGACTATCGGAATACGAACGAGTCCGCGCTGCACGTGGACCTGGTGCCGACGCGATACTTCGCGCGCAATCCCAACCTGCTGCGGACGCGCGGCAGCTACGAACGCCTTGCGGACGAGAACCCCGATCTCAACACGGTCTGGCCCGTGCGGCCGAATCCCGGAACGAACCGCGCGTACCAGGTCGGGATCGATCGTCCGGACGGGACGCTGGCGAAGTTCACGTCCGTGTGCGCGCCGATGGTCTATCGCGGCGATCGCCTGCCATCCGAGCTGTACGGCAACGTCTTCGTCGTCGAGCCTGCGGCCAATCTCGTCAGCCGCATCGTCCTCGACGACAGCGGCGGAGCCGTTCAGGCACGGAAGGCGTACGAGCGCGGGGAGTTCCTGGCGTCCACCGACGAGCGCTTCCGCCCGGTCTACGTTTCCAACGCGCCGGACGGGCTGTTGTACATCGCCGACCTCTATCACGGGATCATCGAGCACCGGATCTCGATTACCGAGTATCTGCGCGACCAGATCCTCAGCCGCCACCTGCAGAAGCCGACCGGACTGGGTCGCATCTTCCGCGTCGTCCACGATCCGATGCCGCCCTCGGGGTCAGAGCCCACACCACCGCTTGGGGGTGCATTAGGGCCACAATTAGTAGGGGTGTTGACGCACCCCAATGGATGGTGGCGTGACACGGCACAGCGGCTGTTGATCGAGCGCCATGACGTGTCCGCGGTTCCGGCGCTGACGAAGCTCGCCTCGTCGGACGACTGGAAGGCGCGGCTGCGCGCGCTGTGGACACTCGACGGCCTCGACGCGATCGAGCCGGCGCTCGTCACGCGCGCGCTCGAGGACGCGTCCCCCGACGTTCGCGCGGCGGCCCTCCGCATGAGCGAGCGCTGGCTCGCGCATGGAGACGAGGCGTTCGTCGTCGCGACGGGGAAGCACATAGACGATCCGGACGTCCGCGTGCGCCGGCAACTCGCGGCGTCGCTCGGTGTGCTGCCCGAAGACGCGCGTCAGCGCGCCATCGTGCCGCTGCTCGAGCGCCACGCGGACGACCCCATCACGATGGACGCGGCACTGAGCGGGCTCCATGGGATGGAGACCGCCGTGCTCGAGCAGTTGCTGAACGCGACCGCCGAGACGCCGCAGCAGGAAGCAGCGATCACGATGCTGACGGCCACGATCGTGCGCGGCGGCGACGCGACAGCCGCGGCCCGCGTCCTCGACTGGACCGGGCAGACGGCACGGGCGTCGTGGCAACGGTCCGCGCTCCTGCACGGCGCCGAAGTCGCACTCCTCGAGGCGCCGATGCCGGGTTCGGCCGCACGGCGCAACGTGCAGCGCGCGGCGGATCTTCCGTGCCCAACGTGCGAGGGAGGTCGCGCAGGTCCCGGAGGCGCGTATGCGTTTCAGCGGCCCGGCGATCCCACGGTCGACAATGGCCGCCGCAACCGGAGCGGCCGGACGCTGCGCCTGAGCGCCGAGCCGACCGCGCTCGAGCACGCCGCAGAAACGAGCGACGATCTTGGCCGGCGGGCGACGGCAGTCCTGGCGCGCGTGACCTGGCCCGGGAAACCTGGGGCGGAGGCCGCTGTCGCGCCGCTGACACCGGTGGAGCAGCAGCGATTCGAGGCCGGGCGCGAGATCTACCGCAACATCTGCCAGGCGTGCCATCAAGCCGACGGACGCGGACAGGACAAGATTGCCCCGCCGCTCGTCGGATCGGATCTGGCGCTGGCGGCGCCGGGCGTTCCCGTCCGGATTCTGCTGAACGGGAAAGAAGGCGCGATCGGGTTGATGCCGCCGATCGGCACCACGCTCAGCGACGATCAGATTGCCAGCGTCCTCACCTTCGTGCGGCGCAACTGGGATCAGACGGGATCGCCCGTGGATCCGGAGGTCGTGAAGGACACCCGTGCGCTCACCGCATCGCGCTCCCGACCATGGACGGACGAAGAGCTTCGAACGCTGGCGAGGACGATGAAATAGGGGGTGGTGGCTTGCCTGATGTGGCACGGACCGATATCCTCTCGGCCGTGAACAGCAGATTGGAGGCAGCCCCCATGCACGCGACTCAGAACGCATCGCGCCGGTCCATCATCCGAAGCTTCGCCGCGTCGGTGGCCGCCGCGGCCGCGGGCGTCTTCGGCACGCGCGTCGCTTACGCGCAGACGCCGGCCATGACGAAGAAGACGTCCACCGACGATCAGCCCGCCGGCGCGAAGCCGCCGCTCTTCTCGTCGTGGGTGACGTATGGCGGCCTCGTGTATATCGCGGGTCAGGGGGAGCACGGCCCCGGCGACATCACCGCGCACACGACGTCGGTCCTGAACCAGCTCGAGGCGCAGTTGAAGAAGGCCGGGTCGTCGATGGACAAGGTCCTGAAGGTGAACGTCTATTTGGCCGACCTCCGCGACTACGATGCGATGAACGAGGTGTTCAGGGGCCGCTTCGGCCCGCACCCGCCCGTCCGCACGACGGTCGCGACGTACGGCGGCGTGCCCGGCAATTCGCTCGTCGAGATCGACTGCATCGCAGCGCTGTGAAGGGTCGTTGCGGCGTGCGGCGTGCGGCATACGCCGTGCGGAGTGGGGCGTGCGGAGTGCGACGTGCACCATTCGTCGTTTCGTGATTCGTCGTGCGCCATTCGTTGTTTCGTGATTCGTCGTTCGTCATTGACAAGGATCCATCATGTGGACGCGACGTCATTTTCTCGAGAGTCTCTCGTCGCTGCCGTTCGTGGGCGGCCTGCTTGCGACGTCCGCTCCAGTTGCTGAAGCGAGGACCGGACGCGACTACTTCCGCGATCTTGGCGTGCGGCCGTTCATCAACGCCGCCGGTACGTACACGGCGATGACGGCATCGCTGATGGCGCCGGAGGTGATGGACGCGATCAACTACGCCTCGAAGCATTACGTCATGCTGGACGAGCTGCACGACAAGGTCGGCGAGCGGATCGCGACGCTCGTGCACAGCGAAGCCGCGATGGTGACGTCCGGCGCCGCGTCGGCGCTCACGTTGGGGACGGCCGGCGTGCTGACCGGAACGGACCGCCACAAGGTCGCCGACCTGCCGGACCTGACGTCCATGAAGAGCGACGTCATCATCCAGAAGGCGCATCGCTTCGGCTACGAGCACGCCGTGCGCAACTGCGGCGTGCGCCTGGTCGAGGTGGAGACGCCGGAGGATGTGGACCGCGCGGTGAACGAGAAGACCGCGATGATGCTCTTCTACAACAACAACAACACCGTCGGACAGATTCGCGACGAGCAGTTCGCCGCGCTCGGCCGGAAGCATCGCGTTCCCACGTTGAACGACGCCGCGGCGGACGTCCCGCCGGTCGACAACCTCTGGAAGTACACGCGCATGGGATTCGATCTCGTCGCCTTCTCCGGAGGCAAGGGTCTTCGGGGGCCTCAGAGCGCGGGCCTGCTGCTTGGCCGCAAGGATCTCATCGCCGCCGCGCGCCTGAACGCGTCGCCGAACGGCAACGCGCTCGGGCGCGGCATGAAGGTCAACAAGGAGGAGATGGTGGGGATGCTCGCCGCGATCGAGCGATACGTCGCGCTCGATCACGCAGAGGAGCAGCGGGAATTCGAGAAGCGCGCGGAAACGATCCGAGGAGGCGCCGCATCGGTGCGCGGCGTCAAAGCGGAGGTCTTCGTACCCGAAGTGGCCAACCACGTCCCGCACGTCCGGATCTCCTGGGATCCCGCCGTCGTGCCGGTGAAGGCTGACGCCGTGGTGAAAGCGCTGCGCGACGGGGAGCCGTCCATCGGGACGCGCGCGGAGAACGAGACGATTGTGGTCGGAGTGTGGATGATGCGGACGGGCGAGGACAAGATCGTTGCCAAGCGCCTGCGTCAGGAACTGGAGAGGACTACGTGACGAGTCGGACGCTGGCGGGTCTGAAGGCGGGTCTGAAGACCCGCCCTGCATATTTTCTTGCGTTGCTGGCGGCCGGTTGCGCCGCTCTCGTCCTGCAGGCGCAGGAACTGCCGAAAAAAACGGCGACCGCGCCGTACACGACCTGGAGCGACTACGGCGGGAGCGCGGATTCCGCGCAGTACTCGGCGCTGACGCAGATCAATCGGTCGAACGTCGCGGGCCTGCAGGTCGCGTGGACGTATTCCACGGGCGATCCGGGCAACTACCTGTTCAATCCGATAGTCGTCGACAACATCATGTACGTCCTGGCGAAGAACGACTCGATCGTGGCGCTGGATGCGGAGACCGGCAAGGAGATCTGGGTTCATCCCAACGGACGCGGCAAGATTACGACGCGCGGCGTCAACTACTGGCAGAGCAAGGACCGGCGCGAACGCCGGCTGCTGTATTCGTACAACAACCTGCTGCACGCCATCGACGCGCGCACCGGCGAAGCCATTCCATCCTTCGGCGTCAACGGCGTCGTCGATCTCCGTGAAGGACTCGGCCGCGATCCGGAGAGGATCTCCGTTCAGTCGTCGACGCCGGGCCGGGTGTTCGAGGATCTCATCATCCTCGGTTCGGCGACGAACCAGGAATACGCCTCCGCGCCAGGCGACATCCGCGCGTTCGACGTGCGCACCGGCAAGCTCGCGTGGACGTTCCACACAATCCCGCACGCAGGAGAGTTCGGCTACGACACCTGGCCGCCCGACGCGTGGAAGACGGTCGGCGGAGCGAACAACTGGGCGGAGATGTCCGTCGATCAGAAGCGCGGCATCGTCTACATCCCCACGGGGAGCCCCAAGTACAACTTCTACGGCGCGAATCGCATCGGCGCGAACCTGTTCGGCGACTGCCTCCTCGCCCTCGACGCGCGCACAGGCAAGCGTCTGTGGCATTTCCAGATGGTCCACCACGACATCTGGGACTACGACAATGCGACCGCGCCGAAGCTGCTGACGGTCAGGCACGACGGTAAGCTGGTGGACGCCGTCGCCCAGGCAGGAAAAACGGGCTTCCTGTACGTCTTCGATCGCGTCACCGGGAAGCCGCTCTGGCCGATAGAAGAACGCAAGGTGCCCGCCACGGACATGCCCGGCGAGAAGACGTGGCCCACGCAGCCGTTTCCAACAGCACCGCCGCCGTTCGCGAGGCAATCGTTCACCGAAAAGGACCTGAGTCCGTACATCGACGATCCCGCCGAACGCGCGCGTCTGCTCGACGACATCCGCAACGCGCGCAACGAGGGGCTGTTCACGCCGCCTGGGCTGCGGCAGACGATCGAGATGCCGGGCAACAATGGCGGATCGAACTTCGGCGGCGCTGCCGTCGAGCCGGAACACGGAACCTTGATCGTCGTGTCCAAGGACTATCCCTCGATGTTGAAGCTGGAGCTTGGCGGCACGAACGCTTCGGCCTGGAGAGGCTCACCAGGGCGAGGCGGCGATCCCGAGACGACGCCTTCTTCCGCTCCGCCCGCGGTTGGGTCGAACACCGGCGATCCCTCGAAGCTCCAATACAAGAGCGGCTTTGGATTCATCGTGACCAGCAGCGGCCTGTCTGCGATCGCGCCGCCGTGGACGACGATGACCGCGTACGATCTGAACAAAGGCACGATCAAGTGGCAGATCCCGCTCGGCGAAGTTCCGGAGCTCGCCGCGAAAGGCGTGACGGATACGGGCGCTCACTTTCCGAAGGTGGGTCCGGTCCTGACGGCCGGCGGCCTCATCTTCACCGGCACGCGCGACCGCAAGATTCGCGCGCTCGACGCGGAGACCGGCAAGGTAGTGTGGCAGACCGAGGTGCCCGCCGGGGTGGAAGGCACTCCCGCCGTCTACGAGATCAACGGCCGCCAGTTCGTCGTCTACTGCGTCGCCGCGCGTGCGACGACGCATGTTCATGGAATCGCTGGGCACCCGCCGTCGAACGCACCGATCGAGGGGTCGTACGTGGCGTTCGCGCTGCCGGCGAATTCGACGAAATGACTCGCGCTACATCCGCGATCTGATCACGAGCCAGACGGATGCGCCGAAGCCGATCGCCACGACGGCGCGGCGCACCCAGATCTGACCGACGCGCAGCGCGAGCCGAGCCCCTCCATAGCCGCCCGCAAGACCCCCGGCGGCCATTGCGATGGCGACCGGCCAGTCGACGATGCCGCTGACCACGAACGTCACGGCGGCGACGGCGTTGATACAGGTGGCGCCCCAGTTCTTCAGCCCGTTCATGCGATGGATGTTCGTCAACCCCATCGCGCCGAGCGCCGCGAGCATGAGGATCCCGATGCCTGCGCCGAAGTAGCCGCCGTACACGGCCACGCCGAACTGCGCGGCGAGAAAGGCAGGCGAGGGTCGCGGCAGCGAACCCGGCTCGGTTCCTATGGCGCTAGGCTTCAGGAAGCGGCGCGTGAGCGGGCGCTGCAGCACGAACAGCAGCGTCGCGCCGAGCACGAGGTACGGCACGATCGCGTCGAACCGCCCTTCGGACGTCCGAAGCAGGAGCAGCGCGCCAAGGATGCCGCCGAGCACGCTCGGAAGCGTGAACCACACGAGCCACGCGCGCGTGCCTTCGAGCTCGCCACGATACGCCCACATGCTGCCGAACGAGCCAGGCCACAGCGCGACGGTGCTCGTCGCGTTCGCCGACAGCGCTGGAACACCGAGCGCGACGATCGCGGGGAACGTGACCAGCGTGCCGCCCCCCGCAACCGAATTGATGCTGCCGCCGATCGCGGCCGCGAGGAAGACCAGCAGGAATCCGAGGACGGACACGCAGCCGGCGCTACGAGCGCGGAGCCGGCGCGGCGCAGAAGCGATCGAACGCGTCCGTCAGCTGCCTGGCGATCGCTTCGGCCGTCTGATTTTCGATCTGATGGCGCTCCATCATGTACAGAAGGCGGCCGCCGCGGAGGATGGCAAGAGAGGGTGACGAAGGAGGATAGCCCGTGAAGTAGCGGCGCGCGCGCTCGGTCGCTTCGATGTCACCGCCCGCGAACACGGTACCGACCGCGTCGGGCTTGACCGGATGCCGCAGAGCGAGCGCAATGCCCGGCCGGGCTTTGCCCGCCGCGCACCCGCACATCGAGTTCACGACGACCATCACGGTCGACGGCCGTTCGACGAACGCGTCGACCTGCTCGGGCGTGCGAAGCTCCTCGACCCCGATCCGCGTCAGCTCCGCGCGCATCGGACCGATGAAGGATTCCGGATAGGGCATGTAGTAGATAATACCAACCACGGACGGGGTAATTGGTGAATTAGTGAATTGGTGAACTCACCAACTCACCAACTCACCAACTCACGAATTACAAGCGTCAGTACTTGAGGTGCCCGATGCCATCGAGGCGAGAGTTCCTGATCACCGCGGCGTCCGCCATTGCCATGTCGGCGTCGCCGCGCGCGCGCGTTCTCGTAGACGGACCGTTTGAGGCCGGCCAGCCGTCCGCCGGACCGATGCTGAACGGCGGTCTGCTCGGCCTGCAGCTCTGGAGTCTTCGCGAGTACCTGCCCAAGGATCTGAAAGGCACGATTCAGAAGATCCGCGGTCTCGGGTTCCGCGAGGTCGAGGCCGCGGGCTTGTGGAAACACCCGGTCGCCGAACAGCGCGCAGCGCTCGATGCGGCAGGCCTGCGGTGTCAATCGGCGCACATGAGCTTCGAGCGTCTGCGCGACGACATGCACGGCGCGATCGCGGAGGTCAAGGCGCTCGGGGCGACGTGGGTGGTCTGTCCGTGGATTCCGCACAATGGCGACGTATTCACTCGTGACGACGCCATGAAGTCCGCCGAGGCGTTCAACCGGTTTGCCGCCGCGTTGAATGCCGAGGGCCTGCGGTTCGCCTATCATTGCCACGGCTACGAGTTCGTACCCTCGAAGGAGGGCACGCTGTTCGACACGCTGGCCGGCTCCAGCGATCCGTCGAAGGTCATGTTCCAGATCGACGTCTTCCACGCGCTGCTCGGCGGTGCGGATCCGGCAAAGCTGATCGAGAAGTACCAGAGCCGCGTCGCCAGCCTGCACCTGAAAGATTTGAAGAAGGGCTTCCCGATCAAGGCGGGCACGGCAACGGCGCCTCCGGAAGCCGACGTTCCGATCGGCACGGGCCAGGTCGACGTCCCGGCGGTGCTGAAAGCTGCCGCGAACGGTGGGACGAAGCAGTACTACATCGAGGATGAGAGCGCGGATCCGTGGCAGCACATCCCGGAGAGCTTGAAGTACCTCCAGGGAGCCACGAAGCCGGCCCGGTGATCACATACACTATCTCCTCCCAAATAACGAAAGGATACAGCCATGCGTGTTGTGTACGGTTCGGTGCTCGCAATCGCGATTGCCGCGGCGGGGACGACGGCGCTCTGGGCGCAGCAGCAGGAGGCGGCGCGCAGCGTGGCCGGTGGCGGAGTCTCGGTTCCGGGATGGACGGGCAAGGTCGACGCGGGCGCGGAGAAGGCAGGCCAGTCGCTGAAAGACGCGAAGCTCGAGAAAGAAGGAGATGCGCTCCACGTCACGACGGGCCCGGCGATCACCTACTGGAACCCGGCGAACAAGGCCTCGGGCGACTACACCGTCAAGGCGACCTTCAACGAATCGAAGTACATGAACCTCAACGATCACCCGCATCCCTACGGGATCATGATCGCCGGCAACGATCTCGGCACGCCGCAGCAGAGCTATCTGTATTGCGCGGCGTACGGCAACGGCACCTTCATCGTGCGCGGCATGGGGCCGGAGCCGTTCCAGATGGGTGGCCGCCGTCCCGAGGCGAACCCCGCGGTCCACAAGGCCGCAGGCCAGGGTCAGCCCGTCTCTCAGGAGATTGCGATGTCGGTCAAGGGCGACAAGGTCGACTGCGCGATCAACGGCACCGTCGTCGCGACCTACAACAAGTCCGACCTCGTCGCGCCGGGCAAGCTGAAGTCGCTCGACGGCGTCTACGGCATCCGCTTCGCGCACAACACCGACGCGACGGTCACCGGCCTGGCGATGACGAAGCAGTAGTGGACTGATCTCTTGTGATCACCTGGGCAGGCCGAACGCGATGATGTTGGGGCCGGCAGCGACAGCAATGAGCTGCCGGCCATCGAACGTGTAGGTCATCGGCGACGCCTTCCACGTCTGGTTCGCCGGGAATCTCCACAGCGCCTCACCGGTCGACCCGTCCGCCGCCATCAAGCTTCCATCGTCCGCACAGAAGATCACCAGGCCCGTCGCGGTTGCGAGGGTCCCGCCCCACGAATCCGCCTGGCCCGGCTGTGGCAGCGTCCAGACGATATTCCCCACGTGGATGTCGATCGCTTTGAGGATCCGCTGCGGCACGGGATCGCGTGCCGTCTGCTGCGACCCGCCGAGATATGTCTTGCCCGGCTGCCACTCACCTTGATCGCTCTTGCGGTAAATGCTGCACATCTCGAACGTCTGGACGTAGTAGAGGCCTGTCGCGGGATTGAACGACGGTGAAAACCAGTTCGTCGCGCCATCCTGCGACGGACAAACTTTCGTACCCTCGGGCGTCGGCTCCTGGTCCGGCATTCGGATTGGCCGGCCGTCGACACCGATCCCGCTCGCCCACGTGAGGTTCTTCACGAACGGCTTCGCGAGCAGCAGCGTGCCGTCGCGGCGATCGAACACGTAGAAGAAGCCGTTGCGGTTGGCGTGCAGCAACAACCGTCTCGGCTGTCCCTGCCACGCCGCATCGACGAGCACTGACGTCTCGGTCGCGTCCCAGTCCCAGAGATCGTGCGGCGTGAACTGGTAGTGCCATTTCAGCTGCCCGGTCCTGCGATCGAGGGCGAGGATACAGTCGGCGTAGAGATTGTCGCCCTGACGATGATCGCCGTTGTATTCCTTGCTTGGATTTCCCGTCGGCCAGTAGACGATGTCCAGATCGGGGTCGTAGCTGCCCGTGAACCACGTCGGTGCGCCCCCGTGCTCGATGTCCTTTCCCTGCCACGTCTCGGACCCCGGTTCGCCCGGGCGCGGCACCGTCCTGAAGCGCCACACCTCCTTCCCGGTGGCCTGATCGAAGGCCGCGACGAATCCGTTCGCGCCGTGCTCGCCGCCCGCGACGCCGCTGATGACGAGATCGCCTGCGGGAAGCGGAGCCGAGGACGCCGAGTAGTTCTTCCGCCAGTCGTCCAGCTCGGTCTCCCAGAGCAGCGCTCCCGTGAAGCGATCGAGCGCGAGGATGTGCGCGTCGTCCGTCATCATGAACACGCGATCGCCGGCGACAGTGACGCCGCGATTCGCGCCGCCGCCCGTCGTGAGCCCTGGCGTCCGGCGCCGCTTGTAATGCCAGACCTCTCGCCCGCTCCCCGCATCGAGCGCGTAACACTCGTTCGGGCCCGCCACGTACATCAGTCCGCCGGAGACGACCGGCGTAACCTGCAGCTGGCCGCCGCCGAGCGTGAACATCCACTCAGGCGTGAGCCGGGCGACATTGTCCTTCGTGATCTGCGCCGCCGCCGTATAGCGGTTCCCGCGCACGTCGCCGTTGTAGGTCGGCCAGTCGGTCTCGGAAGTCACCTCGCGCATGCGATCGCCGCTGCGCCGCAGGAGGTGCACCCGGTTGTCGTCCGTGCGGAGCTGCAGATCGTCGAAGCCGCGGCCAAGCACCTGGCCTTCGAGCGACATGCCATCGGTCCGCTGCACGCTCGTGCGAACGATCGCCGGCGCCTCGGCGCGATGCTCGATCTCGCGAAGAAAAGCGATCAAGTCCGGCATCTCGGCGGGCGTGACGGGGTTCGGCGGCATGCCTTTCGCCGGAATCCCGCCGCGAATGAGCGCCGTCAATTCCTCATCGTCATGGACGGCGAGGCGGCGGCCGATCGGCGGGCCCATTTCGCCGCCGTTGCCGTCGGCGCCGTGGCAGCGGGCGCAGTAGGTCTCGAAGGTCCTGCGTCCGGGTTCAGGGCTCTGCGTCACCAGCGCAGAGAGAAGGAGCACGAGAGCCAGCGGGAGCACGTCAGATTCGGCCGAACTGCTTCACAGCTTCCCGGATGGAGCGGAACTTCTCGATGAACGGGAGCATGCGGTGCTCCGTGTCGTCGAGCTCCTGCGACTTCTTCAGCACGTCTGCCGCCTTCCCGCGCGGTATCACGGCCACCCCGTCCTCGTCGGCCGCGACGATATCACCCGGACTGACAGGTACGCCGGCGCAGGTGACGGGCACGTTGACGCCCGTCACGCGGAAGTGATTGATCGTCGTCGAGGGCACGACGCCGCGGCTGAAGACGGGGAACTGCAGCTTTCGAATCTGCGGCGTGTCGCGGACAGACGCGTCGATGACGGCGCCGGCGAACCCGCGGTACTTCATGGCCGTGGCCATCAGGCCGCCGATGCCGGCGTAATCCGTACCCTCTTCGCTGAACCCGTCCGCCGCGGCGCCCCGTTCGAGCACCATCACGTACACCGACCCCGGCGGCGCCGCATCGATCGCGTCGAGCATGCCCTGGGACGCCGCTGATCCTTCCTTGTGCTCTTCCTTCTTGAGCAGCACCGTCACCGCGGGGCCGGCGAACTTCGTCGGCGCGAGAGCACGCATCGCGTGCCCCATGTACGCGCGCTGGCCGTACAGCTGTTCCATCGCGTCCGAGACCGAGGCCACTTCGACCGTGCGGAAGCCCTCGATCAGCGGATCGCCTGCGGGCTGCGCCGCGACCCACACGGCCGTCGAGATTGCCGCCGCGGCGCCCAACACGAGTGCTCGTTTCGTCACTGCTTTCCTGCCTCCGCCGTCTTTGGGTACTTGCTCCGAATCTCTTCGAGCCGTCTCTTCAAGTACTCCTCGTATTCCTTCTTCAACGCCGGATCCTTCGGCGTTCCGTAGATCTCGCCCGACTTGTACTTGCCCTCGTCGAACTTCTTGCGCGTCCACTCGTCGTGCACGTGGATCACGTCCGCGTTGTCGACGACCTGCTGCACGAGCGCCGGCGGGACGAAATAGACGCCTTCCGAGTCGCCCACGACGAGGTCTCCGGGCATCACCGTGGCGTTCCCGATGTTCACGGGGACGTTGATGCCGCTGATGATCACGTTCGTGAGGTAGCTCGGATGCGCGCGCCGGAAGTACGCGGGCATGTCCATCGCCGAAATGCCGTCGAGATCGCGAATGGCGCCGTCGACGACGAGGCCGGCGCCCCTGGTGGCCTTCATGATGTAGTAGAAGAGGTTGTCGCCCACGATGGTGCCGCCTTCGGTCTGGCCGAACAGATCGACGACGAGCACGTCGCCCGGCTGCAGCATGTCGATCGGCACCTGGTTGTACATCCGATCGATGCCCGCTGCCTTGGCCTTCGCGTTGATCGCGGCATCCAGATCGGGACGGAGCGGCATGAACTGGACCGTGAACGCGCGTCCGACGAGTTTCTTGTCGGGGTGCAAAATCTGGAAGCCGTCCGCGTACTGGTTGCGGAACCCCTTCCCCGGCAGGATCGCGAAGATCTCTTCCGAGGAGAGCCCTCGCGCGCGTTCGATCAGCGCGTCCGGCACCTTCGGGCGGCCGTCCGGGAACCGATCGAACGGATTCTGGGCGGTGTATTCGATCATCTGCTCGCGCGACAGCGAGAACAGCTGCGCGTGAGAGATGACGGGAAGGAGCAGAAGCGCGATCAGAACAGGAGCGGCACGGCGCATGGTGATTAGCTCCACTGACGGTCGGCGGAACGGTCGGTGTTCCACTGCGGCGTTGGCTCGAAGAAACCTGGCTCCTGAAGGTGCTGCTTCACGACCTCGTCGTTGAGTGTGATGCCGAGCCCTGGCTTGTCAGGGACCGTGATGAAACCCTTGCTCACGATCGGCTTCTCGACGCCATCCACGAGGTCGCTCCACCACGGCACGTCGACGGAGTGGTTCTCGAGCGCGAGGAAGTTCTCCGTTGCCGCCGCGCAGTGGACGTTCGCCATGCAGGAGACCGGCGTGCCCGCGAAGTGCATCGCCATCGGAACGCCGAACTCCTGCGCGGCGTCGCCGATCTTCTTCGTCTCCAGGATTCCGCCGGACGTCGCGAGATCCGGATGCACGATGTCCACGGCGTGCGTCCTGCACAACTCGATGAACGGCTCCTTCAGGTAGATGTCTTCTCCGGTCAGGATCGGGATGTCGACCGCGTCGCTGATCTTCTTCAGGAGATCGGTGTATTGCCACGGCACCATGTCCTCGAGCCACGCCATGTTGTATTTCTCGAGCGCCTTGCCGAGGCGGATGCAGCTGTTCACGCCGATGTGGCCGAAGTGATCGGCTGAGAGCGGGACGTCCATCCCGACCATCTCGCGCACCTGCGCGACGTAGTCGGCCATCAGCGCGATACCCTTGTCGGTGATCTCGGTGCCGGTGAGCGGTCCCGTCACCGGATCGCCGTACGCCAGGCTCGTCCCCGACGGCATCGTCAACGCGCCGGGCACCTTCGCGACGAGGTTGATCCCGAGGTCCATCTTCAGCCAGGTGAACCCCTGATCGCGGCGCGCTTTCAGACGCTGCCCGAAGACCTTCGGGTCGTCGGACTCCGTCGTGTCCGCGTAGCAGCGGATGCGATCGCGGAACCTGCCGCCGAGCATCTGATAGACAGGGACGTTGTACGCCTTGCCCGCGAGGTCCCACAACGCCATCTCCACCGCGCACACGCCGCCCGCCTGCCGCGAGTGGGATCCGAACTGCTTGATCTTCCGGAACAGCCGATCGACGTTGCAGGGGTTCTCGTTGAGAATGCGGCTCTTCAGCATGAGCGCGTAGTTCTTGCTCGCGCCGTCGCGGACCTCGCCGAGGCCGTAGATGCCCTGGTTGGTATCGATCCGGATGATGGGGCACGTCATCGGCGCGCGGCCGATCACGAGCACGCGCATGTCGGTGATCTTCAGGTCCGACGGGCGCGAGCTCGTGTTGACGTTCTGCGAGACCGCGTACTTCTCTTCGCCCCGCGCCTCGAGGGTCGACCACGATGCCGCGGCTCCGGCGGCGGCAGCCGCACGTTGCAGGAACGATCGACGGTTCATGAATTCCCTCTCTGATGTTCGATGCCGGGTCTAAGAGACCCGGCCTACAGCTGCCCGCGTAGACGTAGGCCGGGTCTCTCAGACCCGGCACAGACGTAGGCCGGGTCTCTCGGACCGGCACAGACGTAGGCGGGGTCTCTCAGACCCGGCACAGACGTAGGCCGGGTCTCTCAGACCGGCACAGACGTAGGCCGGGTCTCTTGGCCCGGCATAGACGTAGGCCGAATCCCTCAGGCCCGGCATCCATACGCGGCCTGCATCATCGCTCGCGTGTACCCGACATTGAACGCGAACGCCGCGTACCCGCCCCCGCCGGGATACTGCGAGCGGAAATCGGGACGCTCGCGGTCGTAATCGATCCCGCGCGGGTGCTCAGGGTAGATCGAGCGCGTGTACTTCTGCCGAACCAGCTCCTTCATGACGGCGAACATGTCGTTCTCCCCCTCGTCGATGAAGACCTCCGTATAGCGCTCGTTCGGCTTCTGCACCTTCACATTCCTGAAGTGCACGTGATTGATCCGATCGCGCGAGCCGAAGTAGCGGCATACCTCCACCGGGTCGCCGCCCATCTCGCGCGTCACCCCGCAATCGAACGTGATCCCGTTCGACGGGCTGTCGACGATCGAGACGAGCTTCTTCCAGCCGTCGATCGTGCCCATGATCTGCTGGGAGCCACGGCTGATGGGCGCCGGCGGATCGTTGGGATGGAGCGCCAGCCGCACGCCAGCCTTCTCCGCCTCGGGAACGACGGCCTTCAGGAAATAGGTGATGTTCCGCCACATCTCGTCGAGCGTGTGCGCACCCTCATCGGGGAGCGGCGGCAGATCCTTCATGCGGGCGTAATCGAATCCCGTCCAGCCGGCGCCCGCGCGTCCCGTCTCCTCGAAGTAGCCTTCCATCGCGCGATGCGCGTACCAGTTGTATTCGACGACCGGAAGCCCTGCGCGACCGGCGGTGCGAATGGACTGGATCACCTTCTGGATGTCCTCGTCCTTTCCCGGGCGGTTGTAGATCGCGTTCGGGAACCCGGCGATCATCAGGTTCGCGAGCGTCAGGCCGTTGCCTTCGAGGCGGCGCATCAGACTGCCGAGACGCGCTTCATCCCATGGGATCGGGCCGCCGCCGGAGATCACGCGGGTCACGCCGAGCTGCCGGATGCGGCGCGCGGCGGCTGCCGCCTCCTCGGGCGACGCGGACACGGCTTGTCCCGCCTCGAGACAGATCGTTGGCGTGTCGTTCGCTTCGAAACGTGGCTTCGGTGGCGCCTGTGCCTCGCCGGCGGCGCCAGGGACGGGCACGCCGAGGGCGGCGATGCCGGCAGCGGTTTTCAGGACGGTCCGGCGTGACGGCCTGTTCATACGCCGCGTACTACATGGGCAGCCGAGAGTGGTGTCAAGCGGAAAGTCAGGAATGCGCGTGCTAGCATTTGCGCCGCGTATGTCGCGTTGGATGCAGGCGCTTGCCGCGCTCGTGCTCGCCATTGCGCCTCTGCACGCGGACAGGGGTGCAGGGCGCCTCTTCACCCACATCGCAGCGAGCCGCATGTCGATGGCATGCCTGTATTCCATCGACGCGTACGGACGCGATGCGGACGGCCTCAGGAAGACCCTCGACGACGCCTTCGACGAGGTCGATCGTATCGATCGCTTGATGAGCCACTACCGGCCCGAGAGCCCGCTCTCCCGCATCAATCGCGATGCGGCGTTGCACCCGGTCGCCGTCGATCCGGAGCTGTTCCACTTCCTGCTGGAGTCGATGCGCTACAACCGCGAGTCGGGCGGCGCGTTCGACATCACCGTCGGTCCGCTCATGAAGGCATGGGGATTCTTTCGGGGCGAGGGACGGCTGCCGTCACCGCAGCAGCTCGACGAGGCCCGCCGGCACGTCGGCGCGTCGCACGTGCTGTTCGATCGTGCCCGCCGCACGATTGCGTTCGACGAACGGGGCGTCGGGCTGGATCTTGGCGGAATCGCGAAGGGATACGCTGTCGATCGCCTCGTGCAGTTGCTTCGCGCCCGAGGCGTCTCCGCGGCGCTGGTCAGCGCCGGCGGCAGCACGATCTACGGGCTCGGCGCGCCTCCGGGACGTGACGGCTGGGACGTGGCGATTCAGGATCCTCTCGGCGCGAGCAGGACCGCGATGCGCGTGAACCTGAAGGATCGTGCGTTGTCGATCGCGGGAACATCAGAGAAGTGGTTCGAAGTGGAGGGTGTCCGGTATTCGCACATCATGGACCCGCGCACGGGCATGCCAGTGCAGGGCGTCCTCAGCGTCGCGGTGCTGGCGGGCACCGGCACGGCCGGCGACGCGCTGGACGATGCATTGTTCGTGCTTGGCGTGCAGAAGAGTCGCGCGTACGTGCGACGGCTCGCGGCGACCGACGCGTACTTTTTCGTCCCCGACGCAGCGAAGGGTTGGCGCGTCGAGCGCGTTTCGTCGCGCCATCCGCGCAACTGAAGTTGCGCGCTACGTGGTCGCTCATAGCGTGCTCTTGTAGCGCGTATCTAGAGTTGCGCGAACACGGAGGATAGGATGAATCGACGCACGTTTTTCAAAGCGCTCGCGGCCGCCCCCGCGGCGACCACGCTGCGGCCGCGCGCCGCCGAGGCGAGCCTCCCGGCCGCGAAGATCACGCGCGTCCGCATCTACCGGCCGGCGGATCTCAATCCGCTCTTCAACCAGAGCAACATGTTCGTCACCGTCGAGACGGACGCGGGGATTACGGGCATCGGCGAGGGGGGGACGAAGGACACGCTGGAGCAGTGCGCCGGCACCCTCATTGGCAAGAACCCGTTCCACACCGAGGCGATCTGGCAGGAAGCGTACATCGCCTGGTTCTATCCTCCCGGCCGTGAGAAGGCGCACGCGCTGGGCGCGCTCGACCTCGCGCTGTGGGACATCAAGGGCAAGGCGCTCGGAGTACCGGTGCACGAGCTGCTGGGCGGCACGGCGCGCGACTACTGCGAGTGCTACGCGACGGGAGGGGCAGTGCCGCCGAACACGCCGGTGGGCGCAAAGCTGAGCCTCGCCGACCGCGCGCGCGCGACGATGGAAGCGGGATATCGCGCGTTTCGCATGGCGCCAGCCGACGGACCGATCGGTGGCTTCTACGACACCCGCGCCGTCGTCCGGCGCGTGGCCGAGGACTGCAGGCAGGTACGCGAAGCCGTTGGTCCCGACGGCAACTGGTGCATCGACTTCCATCAGCGCTTCGATCTCAACGAGGCGCTTCGGCTCTGCCGCGCGATCGAGGAGTACGATCCGTTCTTCGTCGAGGACCCGGTGCGCGACGAGAACGCGCTGCAGGACATTCCCAAGCTGCGGCAGATGACGAAGGTGCCGCTCACGCACGGCGAAGAGTGGGGGCTCAAATGGGATTTCAACCGCCTCGTGGAAAACCATGACGTGGATTTCATCCGCTCCACGCTGCCCAACATCGGCGGCATCACGGAGCTGATGAAGGCTGCGGCGATTTGCGAGACGCACGCCGTCGGGATCGTTCCGCACTTCACCGGGCCGATCGCCACGGCGGCGCTCGTCAACTGCCTGTCGACGTTCTCGGGGCCGGTGCTGATGGAGTACAACTACGGAGGGCGTCCGATCGACTACCTGCCGGAGTGCCTGGAGTTCAAGAACGGCAAGGCATACACGAACCAGCGTCCCGGCCTCGGCGTGACGGCCGACATGAAACGATTGACGATGATTGGCGAGGTGACCGAGCCGGGTCGCCGCAACGTGTACAGGCGCCCTGACGGCTCACTGACGCACTGGTAAGGACGGATTGGCGGAAGACCTCATCGGACGTCTGCTCGGCCACTACCGCGTCCTGTCGAAGATTGGCGAAGGCGGCATGGGCGTCGTGTACCGCGCGCACGACGAAGTCCTCAATCGCGACGTGGCCCTCAAGGTGCTCACCGACACGCCGTCGATCGGCAGCGTCGGGAAGGACCACCTTCTTCACGAGGCCAGAGCGGCGTCCGCGCTGAGCCACCCGAACATCTGCACGATTTTCGAGGTCATCGAGGTCGACGGCACCATCTATCTCGCGATGGAGCTGGTCGAGGGCAAGCCGTTGTCGGCGCTGATCGGCGACACGGGCCTGCCCGTCGAGTCAGCCCTTCGCTACGGCGCGCAGATCGCCGGGGCGCTCGCGCACGCGCACAGCCGCCGGATCGTGCACCACGACTTGAAGAGCGCCAACGTCGTCGTCACCCCCGACGGCCTCGCGAAGGTGCTCGACTTCGGGGTCGCCCGTCAGATCCCAGCCGAAGCGTCCACCGATCAGACGATGACGTTCAGCACGCCCGGCCACACGGGCGAGGTGAGCGGCACGCTGTTCTACATGGCGCCCGAAGTGCTGCGCGGCGAGAGCGGCGACGCCCGCAGTGATCTCTGGGCGCTCGGGGTCGTGCTGTACGAGCTGGCCGCGGCGCAGCTCCCGTTTCGCGGGAAGACGGCGTTCGAGACGAGCTCGGCGATCCTCAACGACATGCCGGCGCCGTTGCCGGCGCGCATGCCGCCGGGCCTGTGGGCGGTTGTCCTTCGCTGCCTCGCGAAGCAGGCTGCCGAACGGTATCAGAGCGCGACGGAAGTGAAGGCCGCGCTCGAAGCGCTGGAATCGGGAGCCATCGTCGGGGCGCAGCAGCGCTCGGGACAGCCGTCGGGATTTCCCACCACCGTCAGCCGCGGAACGCGTCACCTGCGACTGGGCAGCGGCGACGTCCTGTTGATGATCGGCACGACGAAAGGAGCGTTCCTCGCCCGCTCGACGGCGCAGCGGTCCCGATGGGAGTTGGCCGGCCCCTACTTCCACGGGCACGGCGTCTATGCGATGGCGTATGACGGGCGCGCCGGACGCCGTCGCTTGTGGGCCGCTACGCACAACTACTGGGGTACGTTTCTCCGCTCGAGCGACGACTTCGGCCGGACGTGGACGAACCCGCTCGAAGCGAACGTGAAGTTTCCGGCTGAGTGCGGCGTCTCGCTCGAGAATGTCTGGCAGCTCCTGCTCAGCCGCCACGATCCGGACGTGATGTATTGCGGCGTCGAGCCGGCGGCGCTGTTCGAATCGCGCGATGCCGGGGCCTCATGGACGCTCGTCCGCGGTCTCTTCGATCATCCGCATCGGCCGCGGTGGGTGCCGGGCAACGGCGGGCTCGCGCTGCACACAATCGTCGAGGATCCGACAGAGCCCGGGAAGCTGTACGTGGCGATTTCCGCCGGCGGCGTGTATCGAACCGAAGACGGCGGGAATACGTGGACCGCATGCAACAAAGGCATCCGCGTCGTGTATCAGCCGGAGCGCTTTCCCGAGTTCGGCCAGTGCGTCCACAAGATCGTGATGCACCCTGACCGACCCGATCGTCTCTTCCTCCAGAACCACTGGGGGCTGTACCGAAGCGACGATGGCGCGGAGAGCTGGCAGGATGTGGCGGACGGCGTGCCGTCCGACTTCGGATTCGCGATGGCCGTGCACACGCACAATCCGGACTGCGTCTACGTGCTGCCCGTCGAGTCGGACGAGTTCCGCTGCACGCCCGAGGGCCGGCTGCGAGTGTTCCGCACCCGCAACGCGGGGTCTTCGTGGGAGCCGCTCGCGCGCGGCCTGCCGCAGAAGGGCGCCTATGAAACGGTCCTTCGCGACGGCATGTCTGTCGACGCATACGATCCGCTGGGCATCTATTTCGGCACGCGTAGCGGCCAGGTGTTCGGATCGAACGACGAAGGAAAGACGTGGAAGCAGATCGTCGGAGGTCTGCCGTCCGTCGTGTGCGTGAAAGCCGCGTGCGTGGGCGAGCCGCGCCGCGTGAGGGCGCGTTCGCCCGTGTCTCGCCCGAAGCGGCGTCGATCGAAGCCGGCGTCGCCCCGCTCGCGCGGCCGCACGCGGAAGGGGCGGTAGGCTACGGTTACGTATCACCTGACCAGCGCGCTGCGAGTATTCGCGGATGGTCGCGACACCATAGAGGTGGACGCCGCGCCAGCGACGTTGAAGGATGCGCTCGAAGCGCTCTGGGCTGTATGTCCCGGGCTTCGCGATCGCGTCGTGACGGAGCAGGGCGAGCTGCGCGAGCACGTGAACGTCTTCGTCGGCTCCGAGAACGCGCGGTACATGGGCGGGCTCGCGACGCCGCTCGGCGATGACCCCGAGATTTCTATTTTTCACGCCGTTAGCGGCGGCACGTAATTCGTCATTCGTATTGGTCGTTCGACATCCAGCATTCGTCGCTCGTCTTTGCCGTTCGTCTTTGACATGACTGTCCGAAATCAGCTCGTTCCGGAGGACCTATGAATCGACGCGATGTGCTCGGTACGTTATCGGTCGGCGGCGCATCCCTGATCGCGTCCTCGCAGACGCTCGCTGACGCGCTCAGGCCCGGCGTCCACCCCGGCTACGCGCAGGCGGTCGCCGGCACGGCGCCGATCAAGATCAGAGACATCAAGACGATCCTGACGGCGCCCAACCGGATCCGGCTCGTCATCGTGAAAGTCGAGACCACGGAGCCGGGACTCGTGGGCTGGGGCTGCGCGACCTTCACGCAGCGCGCGCTCGTCGTGCAGACCGCGGTCGATCAATATCTCAGGCCGTTCCTCATCGGGAGGGACGTCGACGAGATCGAGGACATCTGGCAGTCGAGCTACGTCAGCTCGTACTGGCGCAACGGCGGCGTCCTGTTCAACGCGATGAGTGGCGTCGACATCGCGTTGTGGGACATCAAGGCCAAGCGCGCCGGGATGCCGCTCTATCAGTTGCTCGGCGGCAAGGTGCGGCACGGCGCGGACTGTTACTTTCACGCGAGCGGAGCGAGTTTCAGCGAGGTCGAGGACGCCGCGCGGCGCGCGATGGACGAGGGGTTCCGCCACGTGCGCGTGCAGGTCTCGACGCCCGGGTACGCGGGCTACGGCGCGCGCGGGCCGACGGGCGCACCCGCGCCGGGGCAGAACGACGTCGTCGGCCCGACGAACCCGAAGGCGATCTGGGAATCTGCGCCCTACGTTCGTCTGGTTCCGAAGCTGTTCGAGCACCTGCGGTCCAAACTGGGCGATGAGGTCGAGCTGCTGCACGACGTCCACGAGCGCGTCACGCTGAATCAGGCCGTCAATCTGTGCAAGGCGCTCGAGCCGTATCGTCTCTTCTTCCTCGAGGATCCGTTCCCGCCGGAGGAGAACGAGCACTTCCGGCTCCTGCGCCAGCAGACGTGCGTGCCGATCGCGATGGGCGAGCTGTTCAACACACAGCAGGAGTTCGTGCCCCTCATCAAGGAGCGGCTGATCGATTTCATCCGCATCCATATCTCGCAGATCGGCGGCCTGAGCCCGGCGCGGAAGGTCGCCGCGCTGAGCGAGTACTTCGGCGTGCGGACGGCGTGGCACGGCCCTGGCGATGCCTCGCCCGTCGCGCACGCCGCGCAGCTCGCGCTGGAGCTGGCGAGCTACAACTTCGGCGTCCACGAGGGGAGCGGCTTCCCGCAGGAGACGCGCGACGTGTTCGTCGGCTGCCC
>JBKPTE010000022.1:0-8392 GCA_046735335.1 Acidobacteriota bacterium
ACGCGCGTCGACCGCTTCGTTGCCGGACAGAAACCGGTGTAATTGGTGAATTCGTGAAGTGGTGAATTGGTGAATTCGAAATTCACCAATTCACCGACTCACCAAATCCCCGACTTACCCCAGCGCCGCCAGGATCTGATTCAGCAACGCCACGATCTGGCTGAGCGGACCCGTCGTTCCTCCGGTGCCGTTCAGGAGATTCGCAACCGCGCACAGCAGATTGCCCAGCAGGTTCCCAGGACCGGACTGCGCCGTGATGTCCAGCACCACCTCATTCAGGTGCACGACGAGGCCGAGCAGATTGAGATCGAGCGGACCGAGGTCGAGGTGAAGAATTGGACAGCTCCCTGTCACCTGGGCAGGCAGCGCGACCTGACTCACGACGGTGCGTGGAGCTTGCGTGGCCGCGTCCGTGAACGTTCCGACGAGCGTTCCGATCGCGACGAGGTTTCCACCCTGCTGCGCGAAGCGCTGCACCGTGAACGTCCCCGTCAGCGTGCCGGGCTGGGCTCCAGTAGCGCCGATCGTTCCGGCGATTGGAACAGTGACGCCACCGCCCGTCGGGGTCGGCCCCTGCGCTTGAGCAAATGCAGCGGTGACCGGCAGCAGCGCGAGCGCCAGAGCCAGCGCGAGCCGGGTAATGGTTGCGGTTCGTGTCTTCATTGCGAGTGTTTCCTCCAGAGTTCGGGCCTTCGACATTGAACAAACAGCATCCGGACCCGCACTGCGGGGAGGATGCCGCGGAAGCAGTCGCCGCGGATCGAAGGAAACGATCGCTCCGCACAATCGGCCATGAATGTGTCGTGCGCTATTCGCCGGCCGCGTTCCCAATCAGTGTTGCTGGTGCCATCGACGTTGCTCCGTCCCGTGCGGGACGGATATGCTCCACGTGCACTGGAACGATGACACGATCATGCGTCGTGCTAACGGCCGCGCTCGCCGCGACGCTCGCGGGTGCGCCACGCCGCGATGCGCCCCGGGTCGCGCCCGCCGGCACGATCTTCTTCGACGACTTCTCCGCACGAGCTCTCGACCGTTCGAAATGGAACGTGATCGTGACGGGCACGACGGTAAACGACGAACAACAGGCGTACGTCGATTCGCCCGATACGATACGGCTCATCTCCGGAAACGAGGCCGAAGGCGCCGAGCAGGGCGCGCTCGAGATCCGCAGCCACTACCGACGGGGATTCAAGACCGCGGAAGGCAAGACGTTCGACTTCGTCTCGGGCCGTATCGACACCCGATCGAAGTTCGACTTCACCTATGGCGTCGCGGCCGCTCGCGTGAAGCTGACTGCCGGTGCGGGGCTCTGGCCGGCCTTCTGGGGGCTCGGCAACGGCCGCTGGCCGGATACGGGCGAAATGGACATCCTGGAGAATGTCGGGGATCCTGCCTGGACGAATTTCGCGCTGCACGGTCCGGGCTACTCCGGCGCGGCGGCGTTCGTGGGCCGCAAGTACTTTCCCGCAGGAACGGACATCACGGCGTGGCACGTCTATGCCATGGAATGGACCGCGGACGCGCTCGTGTTCAGCGTCGACGGCGCGGAGGCCTATCGCGTGTCGCGCAGTAATGTCGAGACGCGCGGGCACTGGGCCTACGACAACCCCAAGCACCTGATCGTCAATCAGGCGATTGGCGGCGTCTACCCGCGCGCGATCAACGCGACCGCGTCGCCATACCTCGGTGTCCCGCAGTCGACCGTGGATCTGATCAAGGAGGGCAACGCGGTGATGCTCGTCGACTGGGTGCGCGTGACGCAACAGTAGATCGCGCCGGAACGCTATGATGGGCGGGCGGTCGACGGCAAACGACGTGACATGCAGGCTCGCCAAGGGCCGGGAGGGGTTGAACATGCGGTGGCAGATATCCGGGCTGATCGTGCTGGCGATCGCATTGGGCGCGGCACCAGCCCGTGCGCAGAGCACTCCGTTCGTGGGCAAGTGGAACATCACCGGCACTCCGCCGAACGAGGGGAACGTGTACTGGCTGCAGGTGACCGACGAGGGCGGCAAGCTGGGCGCGATGTTCCTGAACCGCGGCGGAAGCCCGATTCCCGCACAGGACGTCAAGATTGCCGACGGAGAGCTGTCGTTCGTGCTGCCCTCCGAGCGCGATCCGAAGCCCGAAGTGAAACTCAAGGCGTCGGGCGGCAAGTTGACGGGCACCGTGGCGTCGGGCGGCAAGACCGTCGACGTCACCGGCGAGCGGCCGCCGCAATGGGGCGCCTGCGACGCGAACGCGAGGCACTCGTTCGGCAAGCCGGTCGCGCTGTTCGACGGCACGTCGCTCGACGCGTGGGGCGTGCAGTACAAGGACCGGCCGAAGAACTGGACGATCGAGGACGGCATGATGACGAACACCCCGCCGGCCAACAACCTCGTCTCGAACCAGAAGTTCAAGGATTTCCGTCTGCAAGCGGAGTACAAACTCTCGCCGAAGGGCAACAGCGGCATCTATCTGCGTGGACGCTACGAGATGCAGGTGGTCGACGACGCGGGGAAGGAGCCCGAAGCCCACGGCCACATGGCGATCTACGCGCGGAAGGCGCCGGACGTGAACGCCAGCAAGCCCGCCGGCGAATGGCAGACGACCGACATCACGCTGGTCGGCAACTGCGTCACGATCGTGCTGAACGGGAAGACCGTCCAGAACAACGCGCGCATCGAAGGGATTACGGGCGGCGCGCTCGATGCGAAGGAATCAGAGCCGGGGCCGATCATGATCCAGGGAGACCACGAGAAGGTATGGTTCCGAAAAGTGGTCGTGACGCCGATTACGGACAGCGGTTCGTCCACGAAGTGACGGGAGCCGGGTCTAAGAGACCCGGCCTACGTTACGGCGTTACAGCTGTAGGCCGGGTCTCTTAGACCCGGCATCCCTTCACCGTACGGCGACGGTCACCTGCCCCGATCGCATCCGTCCGAAGTCGTCGCGCGCACTCACGAAGATCACCACGGTGCCGGTCCGGCCGGTGCCGCAGCCGATCCCCAACACCACCGGAAAGGTGCGCTGAGACCGCGCGGCAACGAGCGCGCTCCCGAACTGCGTCGTCGGCACCGGCGCCGGCAGCGTGACCTGCGGCGCCTGGATGCCCGCGCTGTCGGTGAACCGCGCGCTGATCTGCGTCACGATCAGGCCCACGTCCTGAGCCTGAACCACCAGTCCGGCAGGCACGCGAAAGGGATCAACCGAAGGACAGAACGGATCGCGCACGGCCTGCGCGGACACGACGGGCTCGCTTGCGGCGAACATCTGCGACGGCGCGGCGCCGACCGGAGTCGGCTGCGTCGCGGCCGGCTGTCCATCCATGGTGCCGCACGATGCGGCGAACAGCAGCGCGCCTGCGAGCATCGGAGCCAGGGAGAGATGGTGCATGGGAGCCTCCAGTCGAGGCGCCTAGCAAATGGCCCGCCAACCGCATGCCTGTCGAGTCGGATCATCGTCAACGCCGCAGACACGACCGGGATTTCGCGCGGACGTCCGCCGAGCTAGCTAGCTGCTGCCGGTGACCCCCTCCGCAATCAACTTCGCGCGTCGCGCCGAACGCCACGATTGAGGGACGTGTCCGCCTGCGCGCGCATCCATCGACCGATTTCAGCCGGGTACCCGGATTGGTCGTCGTCGGCCAGCACCGACCAGACGAGAGCGCCTCGATATCCGGCTCGCTGAGCGGCGTCCAGCACGGACGCGACGCGAGCACTCCGTCCCGAGAACTCTCCGAGGATCACCGGCCGATCCAGCCCAAGCGCCGCAACGGGACCTTCGAGCGCCCTCCATCCGAACCGCTCGTACCAGTGGACCTGGTAGAAATCGAGACCGAGCGGCCTCACCAGATCCAGGCGCCAGGTGCCCGCCGATCCGACGGTGACCGGCTGGCGCGCCGCCGCCTGCACGCGCTCGACGGCCATGCGAAGGAACGTCTGCAGCGCCTCGAACGGAACGGACCGCGGAGGATCGAGACACCACTCGGGCTCGTTCATGACATCCCACGCGGCAATCGTCTCGTTGTTGGCGTACCGCTCGACGAGCGGTTGGAGAACGTGGTCGATGAGGGCCGCGCGTCCCTGCGGGCTGGTCATCAGGTGCGCGCGGCCGCCGAGCTGCACGCCATCGATGACCCGGGGCGGATTACAGAGATGAAAATCCAGGAGGACCGGCATCAGTCGCGTGTTGTGCCGAAGAGCGGTCGCGATCAGTGCGTCCGTGTCCGCAAAGAGGCTGCTGTCCGGACCGACCGGAAGACTATCCGCGTCGACGCGCATGCCGGATCGACCGTCGCACAGCACGAACAGACGAACGATCGAGATGCCGTCATCTCGGAGCGCGTGCAACGTCCTATCGAGCCGCGCGAGCGCCGCAGGCTGCGCGCTCAAGCCGCCGGACGCGTACCAGGAACTGGCGCCGAAGTCCGTGCCGTATCCGACCCATGGCAGGTTGGCGCCTATGAAGAATGGGTGGGCGTGGTGGAGGATTCGCACCTGGATGGCGTTGGGGCTCGAGAGCGGACGCTCCTAGCCTCAGGCATTCCTGGAAGTGCTGAACGGAGGTTGGAGGGCGGGTCCGTTCCGCCCCCCAACTCATCGCATCGTTAGAAGGTGACGCGCGTCACCAGCTGCAGCGTGCGCGGGATATTGACACCGTTGATGGTGCCGAACCCGTTCTTGTTCACGAGCTTCCCGGACGCGTCGTACGGCAGGTTCGTGATCGTATGGTCGGTCAGGCTCGCGAAGTTCGCGGTCGCGTTCACACCCGTGAACTGCGTGTGGTTGAGCGCGTTGAACGCGTCGAGCCGAAGCTCGAACTTCGCCCCCTTGTAGACGGCGAACTGCTTCGAGAGCGACAGGTCCACGTTGTTCTGCGCCGGACCGTGCAGGAAGAAGCGCGCCGACTCGTCGCCCTTGCTGCCCGGCTGGGGCGGCGCAAAGCACGAGGTGTCGATCTGTCTGTAAGGATCGTTGCTCGAGCCGCTCCCAGGGTTGCAGGTCACCACCACGCGGGCGCCGTAGTCGGAGCCTGTGAGGTTGATGCTGGTAATGCCCGGGATGTTGTAGCCGATGCCGTACGGCCGGCCGCTCGTATAGCGGTAGACGCCCGAGATCTGCCAGTCGTTCGTGAAAACGCCCGTGACGCCCTCCTTGAAGTGCGGCGTCCGGTAGATCGCGTTCAGGACGAAGTTGTGCGGCCGGTCGAAGTTCGCGTACGAGTAGTCGTAGTGGCGGATCGTCGCGTCGTCGGTCGTAAACGGCCAGCCTGCCGTGAAGTCGTCGTTGTTGATGGTGAGCGCCTTGCTCCAGACGTAGAACGCCGAGAACATGTAGTTCTTGTCGAAGCGGCGCGTCACACCCGCCTGCAGGGCATTGTAGTTGGAGTACCCGGAGTAGTCCCACATCCGGATGTTGTTGTAGCCGGTGTACGGCCGCATGAGGTCGTTCGGCAGGGCCGATGCGCCGGGCGTTGAACTGGGTGCCTTCGTCGGATCCTGGTTGCTCGTCAGAAAGGCGGCGCCGAGCGGGATCGAGTTGATCTGCTCCTGCCGCAACTGGTGGTCCGAATGGGATCCCACGTAGGCGATGTCGGCCACAAGGTTGTACACCAGCTTCCGCTGCACGCCGACGTTCCACTGCTGCACCCGCGGCGGATCGAAGTCGTAGGCCGTGGGATTGAGACCCAATGTGGCAAACGGGTCGGCCGATGCCGCCGATCCGCCGATGTCCTGGAGCCGGCCCCACTGGATCTGGGAGCTGAGGACGCCTGGCGCGTTGCCGCCCAGGTCGAACACCATGTTGCCCTGCGGGCGATCGAAGAAGATGCCCCAGCCGCCACGGATGATCGTGTCCCCGGTCCCCGACAGGTCGTACACCGCCCCCAGCCGCGGCGAGATCCTCAACGCGTCGCCGTTCTGGACGGTGTCGCTGATGCCCTGGCCCGCCTGGAAAGCGCCGTTGAAGCGGTTCGAGCCTGGCGTCAGCCGGCCGATGAACCGGCCCTCGACGGTGGTGGCGAGCGTCGGCTGGACGCCTTGCGCGATGAGCGCGGGGTCCATGCCGCGCCGATCATTCCCCGAGCACGGAGACGCCGTCAGGCACACCGGGGAGTACAACCTCGCCGCGGCCGACTTTTCGAACTTGTCGGGCAGGAAATTCGACACCTGGAGCGTCGTGTCCCACTGCGGCGTCAGCGTGTAGAACCGCACGCCGTAGTCGAGCGTGAGACGCGCGTTCGGCTTCCAGTTGTCCTGCACGTACCACTCGAAGTTCTTATAGACATAGTTCGGGATGGAGAACTTGTTGGCCTGCGTATATGTGTTGAACACGCCGGTCGCCGCGTTCGCGTAGCTGTACCCGGTGTCGAACGGGTTGCTCGCGTCGTTGGTGAAGCTGACCTGGCCGTTGAACGAGTAGAAGATGCTTTGCGGCTTGCGGCTGTGCTGGTAGTAGAAGCCTGCCTTCGCGGTGTGGGCGCCCCAGACTTTCGTGAGGTTTGTTACGACGTCCCAGGTCTGGTTCTCGTTGGTGAACGGTCCACGGTCCGTCTGGTACTGGCCGGCGTTGGCGGTGCGTCCGCCGCGGAATTGGAGGTAGGGGATGTAGTCGGATTGCACCGCGTCCGGATACAGGTACGGGAACGACGTCAGGCCCGAGTTGCTGCGACGGAGAGGGTCGAGCTGCAGGTCGTAATTGAGCGAGTTCTTCGCAGTGCCCACGCTCGCCTCGAAGGACATCGTGCTGGTCAGGACCCCCTGCGTCGACATCATGAAGTTCTTGCCAGGGTGCATGAACAGCGTCGGTGTCGGGAGCTGATCGCTGCCGTTGCCGGCCCAGGTGGTCCCGTACGCCTGCAGGGTGTTCTCCTTCGTGTTCATGAACCGGCCGGTGACGTGCCAGTTGTTCGAGAGCTGGTAATCGAGGCGGATCAGGTCCTCGCGGCGCGGCGCTTCGTCGGCGACCTGGCTCGAGAAGTTCTGCCCGCCACCGAAGCTGCCGGTCGCCTGCGGGAAGAGCTTGAGCATGTTCAGGCCAATGGGCGAGAGGCGGTTCGCAGGGATCCTGCCGACCACGCCGCCGTCCTGGAAGCACCCGCTCGTATCGGTGGCGCTGCAGGGCAGGCCTGTCGTGTAATCACGAATATACGGAAACGGGTTGCCGCTGCTGTCCACGCTCTTCGAGAAGTCGCCCTGGCGCTCCAGGGCCGTCGGGACCGTCGCGAAGCGGATGTTGGGTGGCGTGAACCGGCTCTGGAACTCCTGGCTCCAGAAGAAGAACAGCTTCTCCTTCAGGACCGGCCCGCCGATCGTGTAGCCCCGGTCGTCGCGCGTGTTCTTCGGGGCAGGCTGACCTTCGCGGTTGTTGGTCCAGTAGTTGGCGTTCCATGAGGGACGTCGTCCGTACCAGTAGCCGGAGCCATGGAAGAGGTTCGAGCCGCTCTTGGTCACCACCTGGAGCTGTCCGCCCACGGCGCGGCCGTACTCGGCCTGGTACGCGTTGGTCAACAGTTTGAACTCGGCGACGGAGTCGATGTTGGTCGTCGCCATGTTGCCGCCGTTGTCGCCCGTGTCGATGTTGGCGACCCCGTCGATCGTCATGTTGTTCGAGTTTGGGCGCTGGCCGTTCACGACGAACCCGCTGACCGAGCCGAGCTCGGTGCCCGCGCCGGATTGCGTCGAGAGCGCGCCAGGGACCAGCGTCGCGAAGTTGAACATCATGCGGCCGTTGTTCGCGATGTTGGTGAGCGTCGAGTTCTCCATCGTGAACGAGCGCTCGCCGCTGTTCGACTGCAGCTCGATGGAGCGCGCCGAGACGCTGACGGCCTCCGTTACGGCGCCGACCTCCAGGGTCAACGTGCCCGCCGACAGCTTGTCGTTCGCGTTCACGACAATGTTGGTCTGCTCGAAGGTCTTGAAACCCTGGAGCGTCGCTGTGAGCACGTAGGTGTCCGGCCGCACGATTGGGAAAACGAAGCGGCCCTCCCCGTCCGTCACGGCGGTGAGGACTTCAGACTGAGACTTGCTCTTCAGGGTGACATTGACGCCTGGCAGCACGCCCTTCTGGGCGTCAACGACGGTCCCCTGAACAGACGCGCTCGTCGTCTGCGCAGCCACGGGCGTCGTCACTGCTGCTGACGCCGCCACAAGGATGGCGACCACCAGCCCCACACGGTTCAGACACATACGTACTCCTCCCGATTTCTAACGTTCGAATGCACGGAAGCTGTCTTGGGCCGGATTCCCGGAGGACGGTATAACGTAAACTTGAACGGCGGTCAAGAACACAGTTGGAGCGATTTTCGAATCCAGAAATCCGGACGCAAATCCAACTGATTGCATTCGTAAGTCTTACGATAGAAAAGGGTTGGCGTAGAACTTTCGAGATATAAGAGTCCCGTCAAC
>JBKPTE010000023.1:0-13900 GCA_046735335.1 Acidobacteriota bacterium
GCCTACGTAAGATGATGCCGGGTCCCAGAGACGCGGCCTAGGTGGGTCAGGTGTAGGGCGGGTCTCTCAGACCCGCTGGACCTGTCAAAACTGATATTTCACCTGAAACTGGACCATCCGCGGGGGGTCCACGTTGGCGAGCCCCGCGAGCGCGCGGCCGAACGTCGGGAGCGGAGTCCCGGTATCGCCGAACGTCGAATTGCGGCCCAGCACGTTCGGATGATTGAAGAGATTGAACACTTCGACGCGGAGCGACACGCTGCGATCCGACAGCGGCAGGCGTCCTTCCCCGAAGAGCGAGAAATCGGACTGCGGAGACCCGCGGAACGCGGACTTCGCCGCGACGATGCCGTCGATCACGGGACGGTCGTTGTTCGCCCGATCGCCGTTGTTGTCGACGCCAGTGGTCGCGTTGATCGGCCGCGCGGATGCAAGCTGCGTCACGGTGCCGAGGACGACCTCGGGAAGAACGCGATAGCTCACGGACACGACGGCGCGATGGCGCTGATCGAGGAGGCTGGGCCCGCGCTCCTGCTCGCCGAGGCGCGCGATGTTGGCGTCGTTGGGATTGATCCCGTTGCCGTCGGGCTCGGTCGTGTTCGTGGCCTTGGCCAACGTGTAGCTCAGGGACGCGAACAGTCTCTCCCTGGCTCGATACCGCACCATCGTCTGCAGCGCGTCGTAGTCGGCGACGCCGAGATTCATGATGGCGTTGATCTGACGGAAACCGCCGTTCACCGGCGCGATCGGCCGCGTCGCGTCGGCCGCGGCGGCGGAGCGGACCTGTCCGGGCTCCGTGCGATCGAACGGCAACGGCGCGTTGAGATCGGCCGTGCGATCGAGATCGCTCATGTGCTGGTGGACGTAGTCCGCTGACATGATGACGTTCGACGCGACCTCGCGCTCGATCCCGATCGACGCGACGTGGCTGCGCGGGTTGACGAGCGCGGCGGGATAGTTGGGGATCTTCGAGAAGTCCACGCCGAACTGCGCGAAGGTCTGCGCGTAGTCCTCCGCGTGGCCCGGGCGAATCGTCACGTTTCTTGGCGGCAGCGTCGAGGCCGCGGCGTTCGGATCGAACCCAACGGGCGTGCACGCCAGGCAGGCGGGAAAACCGGTCTGGCCGGGTGACGCCGTGTACGAGCCGGTTCCCAGTGGGCCGTTCAGCTCGAAGTTCGCGGCGAGATTGGACCGCAGCTGGGTCCAGTACAGCCCGTAGCCGCCCCGGACCGCCGTCTTTGGATCGCCGTTCGGATTCCAGCCGAAGCCGACACGCGGCGCGAAGTTGCGCGTCGCATCGCTGAACGTCTGCTGGTCGTAGCGGACCCCGACGTCCAGCGTGAGGTCGTCCCGCACACGATAGCTGTCCTGCGCGTACGCAGCGAACAGCCACTGGCGCTCGGCGTACGAGCCGACGCCGAAATCGAACCCCTGCGTGTAGCTCTGAATGTCGGCGGGCGTGATCTGGTCGAACGGCTTCGTCGTCGTGGAGAGGACCGTAAATTGCCCGAGGACGAACGGGCTGCCGAACTCGGTGCCGTCGCCGCCTGAAGAGGCGCGTGCAACGCTTCCGCCGACGCGGACGTAATGACGAGCCTTCGTCCATGTCAGCGTGTCGGAGACCTGCGCCTGTCGGCTGAAGATGTGCGCGTAGCGCGACTCGCCAAGCGTGAACGGCGACGCCCCGGCACGCGTGAACTGCGTCGACGGCTGGACCGGCTCGAAGTTCGTGATCGGATCGCCGTTCAGATACTCGAAGCGCGCTTCGTTCAGCATCGACGGCCCGAGGATCGCCGTCTCGTTCACCTGCGCGGACCACGTGTGCCGCGTGAACTCGCGCCCGGCGCTCGGCAGCGTATTCCCGGACACGACGTCCTGCGGGTTCGTGTCGTAGAAGCGGTCCACGTTGACGCGTCCCATCAGGCTGTGCGACGAGGAGAGCCGGTGGTCCAGGCGCGCGTTCGCGAGCGCCTGCCTGAAGCGTCCGACGATGGTCGTGCCGGCCGGGACGAGCGGGGACGTAATCGGCGCGGTGCGATCCTGGTGCGTGTAGTCCACGGCCGCGAAGTAGTGCGTCCGATCGCGCTCGAGTGCGCCGCCGATCGCGCCCGAGAGTTGCGCGAGCGCATCGGGAATGTCCGGCGGCAGGAGGTCGACGACCTGGCCGTCAGCGGCAGGCGCGACGCACGTAGGGATCGAGTCCGGGCACTGCCCGTCCGTCCCGAGACTCTTCGCCTGCATTCCGCCGGGACGCCCGAGAAACAGTGCATTGCCGTGCGTAGTGTTCGTGCCCGCTCGCGTGACGATGTTCACCGCCGCGCCCGACGTCCAGCCGAACTCGGCCGAGAACGCGTTCGAGAGCACGGTCATCTCCTGCACCGCCGACAGCGGCACCACCGCCATCATCGTCTGGCGTCCCCAGGGATCGTCGTTCGTGGCGCCGTCGATCGTGACCGCCGGCTGCCGGCGTCCGCCAGCCCCGGTGACGAAGAAGACGGCGTTGACGAACAGGTCGCCCGTTCCTTTCGCCGGCCGGAACGCTGCATTCAGGAGCGGCAGCGCCGTGATCTTGCGCCCCAGCACGGGCGTTTCCTCGATCCTCTCGGCATCGAGGCGCTGCCCGAGCTGCGGATCGGCGCGGACGCCCTCGGCGGTTCCATAGACGGTGACCTGGCTGTCGGCAGCCGCGACGTTCAAGCGCACGCGGACGGTCGCCGTCTCGCCGGCGCGCAGGACCACGCCGTCCACTTCGTCGGCGGCGAAACCCGTCTTGTTGACGGCGACCGTATAGGTGCCAGTGAGCGGAAGCGCCGCAATCGTCGCGGATCCTTCGCTGCCCGTCGTCGCCTCGCGGCGGATGCCCGTTTGCGCGTTCGTGACGGTCACGGCCGCGTCGCGCACGACCGCGCCGCTCGGATCGACGGCCACGACGATGACGGTGGCGGTGTTCGGCGATTGCGCGAAGGCCGAGACGCTCAGCAACAGCGACGCGACGAGGACGGCCGTGCGGCGGATCATCGCGCGGCCGCCTCGTAATCCTTGAAATAGCTGGCGAACGCCTGCGGCAGTTTGCCGGGCCGCTCCCCCAGGAGATCCACTTTCAAATCCGCCGCGGCAACTGCCGAGATCACGAGTGCCGCTGTCGCGCTCACGGCGAGCGTGCGCCGGAATCCGCTCATCACGCCAGTCTCCTCCGATACAGCATGGCCGCGGCCAGAACGGCCGCGGGCCAGAGCGGCCCGCGACGTCATACCAGATCTCACCATATTGCGGGCTCGTTTGCTCGAAGATGCCGATAGACGTCGCGGAGATGTACCGAACGTCGACTTTCGGCAGCACCCGTCGGAGCTTTGCAATTGCCTGTCGCTCGAAGTCGACGCGTCGCGGGTCCTCCGGCGCGAGGTGCAGTTCGATCCGCATCTCTGTCGTGGCGCCACGGTGGATAATCCACTCCTATGACGCTGCGGCCGATGCTCGCCACGCTCGCCGACCCGCCCCTGACCGGCGCCGGGCTCGTCTACGAGCCCAAATACGACGGCATCCGCGCCCTGGTCGAGATAACCGGGAGCGCCGCCGCGCCGCGCGTCACGATCTGGTCGCGCAACGGCAACGACAAGACGCACCAGTTCCCCGCGATCGCTGCCGCGCTGCGAAAGGCCGCCATTGATTTCACGCTCCCCGTCGTCATCGACGGCGAGGTCGTCGCGCTCGATGCGCGCGGCCGGCCGGCGGGATTCCAGCGGCTGCAGGGGCGCATTCATCTCACCGGCGCGCGCGACGTCGAACGCGTCGAGCGCGAGCAGCACACCGCCTTCATCGCATTCGATCTCCTTCGCGAGGGATCGCGCGATCTCTGTCGATTGCCGTTGACCGAACGCCGTGCCCGCCTCGAAGCGCTGCTGAAGCCGGTCCTCGGGTCGACGAGCGATGGCGTGCTCCGCATCAGCGAACAGGCGTTCGACGATGGGCGCGCGATGAACGCGCGGGCGATCCGGGAAGGATGGGAAGGGCTGATCGTCAAGGAGGCGGCGTCGACGTATCAGGCGGGCCGGCGCTCGCCCGCGTGGCGCAAGCTGAAGGCCGTCAAGCAGCAGGAGTTCGTTGTCGGCGGCTGGACCGAACCGCGGCAGACGCGGACGCACTTCGGCGCGCTGCTGCTCGGCGTGTACGAAAACGGCGAGCTGAAGTACGTGGGCCACACCGGCACAGGATTCGACCAGAAGGAGCTGGCCCGCGTCTGGTCGCTGCTGAAGGCGCGCGAGAACCCGCGCTCGCCGTTCTCGACCGCCATCAAGACGAACGAGCCCGCCCATTGGGTTCGTCCCGATCTGCTCGCCGAGGTCAAGTTCACGGAGTGGACCGACGACGAAAAGCTGCGCCATCCGGTGTATCTGGGGCTGCGCGACGACAAGGATTCGCGTGACGTTCACCGCGAGGAGCCCCTTTCCACCGCGCCTTCGGCCTCCGCCGCGCGCACGCGCCGAACCGCGCGAACAAAGAAGGCAGGTGCGCCTGCCGAGGGCGCACTGCTCGACCAGCTTCGCGCGCTGGAAGACGCCCGGCGCGACGGCGAGCTGACGCTGCCGAACGGCGACCGTCTGAAAGTGACGAACCTTTCGAAGATCTTCTGGCCGGACTTGAAGATCACGAAGGGCGATCTGCTCCGCTATTACGTCGAGGTCTCGCCTTACCTGCTGCCCGCCGTCCAGGATCGTCCGCTCGTCATGAAGCGGTTTCCAAACGGCGTTGGTGGGAAGGCGTTCTACCAGCAGCGATCGCGCGAGGAGCGGCCGCCCGCGGGCGTCCGGATCGAAACGCTTCCGGACGATCTCGATCCCATCGACGAGCCCGATTCGCGGCGGCTCGTCGGCGGGTCGCTGACGACGCTGCTCTACATGACGCAGATTGCGGCGATCTCGCAGGACCCGTGGTTCTCGCGCGTGCAGTCCGCGCTCGACGCCGACTACGCCGCCATCGATCTCGATCCCGGCGAGGGGACGCCGTTTTCGAGCGTGCTCGACGTCGCGCGCTGGGTCCGCGACGAGCTGCATTCGCTGCGTGTCACGGGCGTCCCGAAGACGTCGGGGGCGAGCGGGCTGCACATCTATGTCCCCCTCCCGCCGCACACGTCCTACGAGTCAGGCATGCTGTTCTGCCAGATCGTCGCCACCGTCGTCGCCACGCGGCATCCGAAGATCGCGACCGTGGAGCGCACCGTCGCGCGCCGGCCGCGCGGCACGGTCTACGTCGATTTCCTGCAGAACATCCTGGGCAAGACGCTCGCGACCGCCTACAGCGCGCGCGCGAGCGACTTCGCGGGGGTCTCGACGCCGCTGACGTGGAAGGAGATCGACGGCGAGATCGATCCGCGCGACTTCACGATCCGCACGGCGCCGGCACGGTTCCGTCAGCTTGGCGATTTGTGGAAGCCGCTCAGGGCGGGCAAGCGGGTGGATCTGGAATCGGTGTTCCGGAAATACGGAGGCAAACTGTAGGCCGGGTCTCTTAGACCCGGCACCCTCACGCCGGCGTTTCGATGACATGCCTCAGCGCTTCGCGGTCGTGCCGGCTGAGGGACGTGCGGACGCCGTTGCGCGGCGGCGGATCCGGCGAGGGCATCAGCGCGGCGCCGATGATCATGGCTGCCGCGGCCAGCACGCTCCCGAGCGTCGCCGCTCGATGGGTGGCGGCCCAGAGCTGCGGGCTGACGTCGCTCGAGCGCGCATCGAACACACCGTGCGCGCCGTGGTCGCCGGCGACCGGTTCCCACAGATTGTTCGGCCGGTCCGGATCCTCGGGCTCCGATGTCTGCTGCGACTCGTATCCGGTCGCGGCGAGGTAGTGATCCAGCAGCCCCGGCGCGAGGCGGTTCCCGATGATCGCCTTCACCGTCGGGCCGCCGACCCACAGCTCACGCCGCCGTTGATGCGCGGCCCAGTGAATCGCGTCCGCCGCGACCTCGGGCTGGTAGATCGGCGGCACGGGCTGCGCCTTGTGCGGCAGGCGGCTCTTGACCCAGCGGAACTGCGGCGTGTTCATCGCCGGCAGGTGCACCATCGTCACGTGCACGCGGCTGCGATCGTGAATGAGCTCGCAACGAAGCGAGTCCATGAAGCCTTCGATGGCGTGCTTGGAGGCGCAGTAGGCGGACTGGAGGGGAATGCCGCGGTACGCCAGCGCGGAGCCGACCTGCACGATCGTGCCGCGATCGCGCGGAAGCATGCGGCGGAGCGCCGCGAGCGTCCCGTGCACCACGCCGAGGTAGGTGACTTCGGTCACGCGCCGGTATTCGTCGGCTTGCATCTCGCGCACCGGCGAGAACACCGACGTCATCGCGTTGTTGATCCAGATGTCGATCGGGCCCAGCTCGCGCTCGATGCGCTCGGCGGCCTCTTCGACGTGCGCCGCGCTCGCGACGTCCACCGGGCAGACCAGCGCGCTCGCGCCCGCCTCTTCGATCTCGCGGCGCGCCGCGTCGAGGCCGTCTGTTCCGCGCGCGAGCAGCGCGATGCGCGCGCCGTCGCGCGCGAAGCGCCGCGCGACGGCACGTCCCACACCGGCTGACGCGCCGGTGACCACGACGACGCTGCTTTCTGTCGTCAGAAGGATCCTTCCTCGTCTTCCTCGTCCTCTTCTTCGTCGAGGTCTTCCGTATCTTCGAAATCCTCATCATCCCCGACGCCGCGGATCTGTTCCTCGCCGCCTTTGGGCATGTCCTCGTTCATGTCGCTGCGGTCCATATCGCCGCGCTTCTCCCCGATGCGATCCGCCATACCGCTGCTCCTTTGTTGAAGCTCGTCAACGCGAGTCAGCGACGAGGGAGCAAAGGGGGTGCCGTACGGCGCTATGCTGAGAGGCCGAACGTCATCCGGAGCGCGATGCCCAAGAACGCGTACGACACCCCGCAGGAAGCCGCCGCCGCGTTCGGCGTCGGCAAGCTCACGCGCCACATGTTCATCTGTCTGGGGCCCGACTGCGTCGATGTCGAGGCGGGCGAGGCGACGTGGGTGTACGTGAAGAAGCGACTGAAGGAGTTGAACATCGCGGGGCCCGATGGCCCGTGCTACCGGACGAAATGTCAGTGCCTGCGCATCTGCATGGAGGGCCCGATCTGCGTCGTGTATCCGGAAGGCGCGTGGTATCGGAGAGTGACACCCGAGAACGCGGAGCGCATCATCCAGCAACACCTCATCGGGGGACAGGTCGTCGAGGAGCTCTGCTTCGCGCGGAATCCCTTGCCGAAGCCGGTGTAGGGCCGGGTGCGGCGCGCAGGGTGCGGGACGTTGATCTGATACACTCGAGAGCTCGCACGACCGCTTCCGCGCGCCCGTAGCTCAGTTGGATAGAGCGCCGGGCTTCGAACCCGTAGGTCGGGGGTTCAAATCCCTCCGGGCGCGCCAGTCTTCGCTCGCGTCGGCGTGCGGTTGGCGAGCCAGGGAATTCTGGTTCGGCGAGTTCGCGCCCGTAGCTCAGCTGGATAGAGCGTTGGCCTCCGGAGCCAAAGGTCGCAGGTTCGAATCCTGCCGGGCGCGCCATTCGACTCGCCCTGCGGCCTGCGATCAGCGAGCCGCAGGCTCGCTCATGGCAGGCCACCGACACGTCGAATGCCTTGAGCGAGCGCGCGAAGCCCTGAGCGAGCGCGCGAAGCGCGCGAGTCGAATGGCTGCCCAGTCGTTTGCGGCCTGTTTTGCCAAGCGCCCGTAGCTGGCAAGCGCGACGCACTGCGCATTCCCGCACCGCACCCGCGTACCGCACCCGCACCCCGCGCGCCCAGAAACATTGACATCTTTAACGTCCCTATGATAGTCGTGACGCCCGTCGACAGGCTGGATACACCTATCCAGTCCTCTCTGAGGAGGAGGAACCGTGCCCAAAGCCCCCGGGCGTAGATGCGTTCAAGTACTTCGCACCACCGCTGCTGCGATCACAGTCGGAGCGGTGCTCTGTCTGCTTCAGTTTCCCGCCGCAGCACAAGTGCTGTACGGGAGCATGACCGGAACCATCACCGACAGCACCGGCGCGGCCGTTCCCGGCGCGACCGTGTCCATCAAGGACGAGAACACCGGCCTCACGCTGAGCGGCGTCACCGATTCGGAAGGCGTCTATTCGATCCGGAACGTCACCGGCGGCACGTATACGCTGCGCGCCAGCCTGGAAGGATTCAAGGAATTCGTTCAGACAGGCATCCCGGTCACCGCCGGCAGCATCGTCCGCATCAACGGGCGCCTCGAAGTCGGTGCGCTCAATGAAGCCGTGACGGTCACGACCGAGGCACCGTTGCTGAAGACGGACAAGGCTGACGTGACCGTCGACCTCAAGCCCGCCGACGTCGTCAACCTCCCGCTCAATCAGTACCGCAACTATCAATCCCTGATGAACCTCGTGCCCGGCGCCACGCCGCCGGAGTTCCAGAACGCGCAGACCGATACGCCGGGCCGCGCGCTGTCGGTCAACGTCAACGGCACCAACCGCAACAACAACGTTACGCGCATCGACGGCGCGGCCAGCATCAACGTGTGGCTGCCGCATCACGCCGGATACATCGCTCCTGTCGAAACGATCGAGAACGTCAACATCTCGACGGGCAGCTTCGATGCGGCGCAGGGCATGACCGGAGGCGCTGCCGTGTCCGTGCAGACCAAGTCCGGCACGAACACGGTGAAGGGCTCGGCGTTCTACTTCCGCCAGCAGAACGAGTTCAACGCGCGCCGCGGGTACTTCGACCCGACCAGCGTCGACGCCAGCACGGCGATCAGCGGCGGAACTGTCGGCGGGCCGATCCGTCGAAACAAGTTGTTCTACTTCGGGTCGTGGGAACGTAACAGCGAGCGCCAGGGTTTTTTCGAGGAGTACGACGTACCGACGGCGAGGATGCGCGCCGGCGACTTCAGCGAGGTGCTCGCGCAGCACCCGACGTTCGTCATTTACGACCCGTTGACGGGCAACCCCGACGGCAGCGGCCGGGCGATCTTCCCGAACGCCATCATCCCGCCCGGTCGCATGAGCAGCATCGCGCAGAAGATCCAGTCGCTCTACCCGATGCCCAATGCGGCCGGGACGGACAACGGGCTGCAGAACAATCTGCTCATCCCGCGGCAGCCGAAGGCAGACCGCGACAACTACGACGTGAAGGTCAACTGGAACCGGACGCCGCAGCATCAGATCTGGGCGAAGTTCTCGATGATGCACGCGTCGGTCTTCGACCTGTTCTACCTCGGGCTCGACGGGGCCGGCGGCGGAAAGACGAACACCCGCATCTTCACGGCCGGCCAGACGTGGACGCTCAGCCCGACGCTGCTGTTCGACGCCAATGCGGGCGTGAATGGGATGCAGCAGAACATGCAGGGACCGGACTTCCGCACGAACTACGGCCTCGATGTCTGGGGAGTTCCTGGAACCAACGGCGACGGCGTCGGCGGACCCGGCTCATTCGATCTCGACCGCTACAGCGGGATGCCGGAAGCGCGCACGGGGTTGTCCACGCTCGGAAACACGGATACCTGGACGCCGGTCTGGCGCGACGAGCGCAGCTACACGGTCTCCGCCAACCTGACGAAGGTGACCGGCCGGCACGAGATCCGTTCGGGCTTCGACTTCATCCGGCTGCGGCTCAATCACTGGCAGCCCGAGGTCAGCAACCCGCGCGGCATCCTGACCTTCAGCAGCGGCACGACTCGCATTCCGGGCTATAGCGGCAACAGCTGGAACGGTTATGCGGGCTTCCTGCTCGGAGAGCTCAGCAGCTTCAACAAGAGCGAGCAGTTCGAAGAGCTGAGCGGCCGCGAGAACCAGTACGGTGTGTACGTCGCAGATCGATGGACGCCAACCTCAAAGCTGACCGTGAATCTCGGTCTCCGCTACGAGTACTACCCGCTCATGACGCGCGAGAACCGCGGCATCGAGGTGCTCGATATCCCGACGTTCACGGTGAGGCTGGGTGGCGTCGGCGGGAACCCCACTGATCTGGGCCTGAAGGTCAGCAAGACGCTGTTCGCTCCTCGAGTGGGCGTGGCGTACCGGCTCGACGAGAACACCGTACTCCGGACCGGGTACGGCAGGACATTCGATCCGTTCCCCTGGACACGACCGATGCGCGGCCGGTTCCCGCTGACGATCGCACACAGTGACGCGGGCCCCAACACTTTCACCCCCTTCGGCACGCTCGAACAGGGTCTTCCGCTCGTGCCCAACCCGGACATCAGCAGCGGTACCGTCGTCCTTCCGCGAGGCGTCGATATGACCACGCCCGATGCGAACGACCTCGCACGCGGCGCGACGCAGTCCTACAACGTGACCATCGAGCGCCGGCTGCCGCTCGAGATCGTGGCGAGCGTCGGGTACGTCGGCACGCGTACGGACGGCACGCTCACGACGCGAAACCTGAATTACGCGGAGAGCGGCGGCAACACGCATCGGCTGCTCTTCACGCGGGCGGGCACGGCGGCGATCAGGGTACTCTCGGCGAATGGAAAGGCGCGCTACAACTCGCTGCAGGTGGCGGTGAACCGGCCGTTCAAGAACGGCTTCCTGTTGAAAGGCGCCTATACGCTCGCGCGCGCGCAGAACGACACCGATGACGACGGCGGTGGATGGCTGTGGTCGCAGGAGTCGCAGCTCGGCCGCAACTTTGCCCTGGCGGGGTTCGACCGGACGCACGTGCTGCAGATGGGTTTCGTCTACGAGCTGCCGATCCTGCGCAACAGCAACACGGTCGCGGGAAAGCTGCTCCACGGCTGGCAACTGAACGGGATCGCGTCCTGGATGTCCGGCAAACCATTCACGATTGGCGGTGACAACGGTCTCCTGCAGCAGTCGCAAGGGCAGCAGACGATCAATCTCGTTGGAGACGCGAAGCCTGGCTTCGGCGCCGCGGGACCGGACGAGCAGTGGTACGACCCCTCCGTGTTCGCACAGCCTGGCAACGAATGGGGCAACACCGGCCGCAATCAGTTCCGGGGGCCCTCGAACTGGAACGTGGACGCGTCCTTGTTCCGGACCATTCCGTTCGGTCACTATCGCGTGGAGCTCCGCGTGGAATCGCAGAACGTGTTCAACCACCCGCAGTGGGGAAACCCCGAGACGGACATCACGGATCCGGACTTCATGACGATTCGGAGCTACGCCTCGTGGCGTGCGCCGCGCACCGTGCAGATCGGGGCTCGATTCACGTTCTAGAAAAGAGGGGCAGGGCACCTCTCGAGAGGTGCCCCACCTCCGAAAAGGTGCCCCGACATCCGAGGAATTCACGATGAAAAGGACCAAGAAGAGCACGACGAAGAACGCGCAGCCGCGAGGCATGACGCGACGCGAGTTCGTCACCACCACTGCCTTGACGGCTGCAGGCGTCATGACCGGCGCCCCGGCGTTTCTGCGGGGGCAGAATCTCAACAACAAGCTGGACATCGCCTTCATCGCGTGCGGCGGCCGCGCCAACGCGAGCCTCGGCGAGCTGACGATCGTTCCAGGACGCGAGGGCCGGGGCGGTCGCGGCAATCTGGCCCCGGGCGTCCCACATCCCGACGAGAATGTCGTCATCATCTGCGACACGGACGAGCACGCGCTCGATTCGGCATCGGCGCGGTATCCCAAGGCGAAACGCTTCAACGATCTCCGCAAGGTCTTCGAGAACCCGAGCGGCTTCGACGCCGTCGTCGTGTCGACCGCCGAGCACACGCACGCGCTTGGGACGTATCTCGCGCTGACGAACGGCAAACACGTCTACTGCGAAAAGCCGCTCGCGTACAACATCTGGGAGACGCGGCTCATTCGCGAGACCGCCGCGAAGTACCCGAAGTTGTCCACCCAGATGGGCAATCAGGGGCACGCCTCCGAGGCGCGTCGCAAGATCAAGGAGATCCTGATGAGCGGCGTCATCGGGCCGGTGCACGAAGTGCACGTCTGGGCCGATCGCGCGTGGGGGCTTCAGGACGCGGCGTCAGCCGAGAAGTTCGATCACCCGCACGGCTTCTACAAGGGCATCCAGATCGTCGATCGCTTCCCGGAAACCATGCCGATCCCCGAGACGAACCACTGGGATCTGTGGCTCGGGCCGGCGCCGGAGCGGCCGTATCACGAAACGTACTTCCCCGGCCCGCGCTGGTATCGCTGGTGGGACTTCGGAAACGGCACGATGAGCGATCTCGGCAGCCACGACAACGACGTGCCGTACACCGTGCTCGATCTGAAGCGGCCAGACGGCAAGGGCGGCGTCGCGATGGCGCCGTTGACGATTGAATCCACGTCCCCGAACGTGCCGAAGCCGCACAAGGAGCTCGCCCCCGCGACGATGATGGCGACGTACGAGTACGCGGCCGTCGGCGATCAGCCCGCGCTCAAGCTGGTGTGGCATCAGGGGGACAGCAAACCGCCAGGCTGGGTGCCGGAGTGGGGCGGCCGCTCGTGCGTGTTCATCGGCGAGAAGGGCATGCTGCTCGGCAACGGCAAGCTGCTGCCGGAGGAGAAATTCAAGGACTTCCAGACGCCGGAGGAGACGCTGGCGCGCTCGCCCGGCCACTGGGTGGAATGGGTGAACTACGCGAAGGGCAACGGCCCGGTCCCCGGCTCGAACTTCCAGTATTCGGGCTGGACGACCGAAGCGAATCACCTCGGGAACGTGGCCTACCGGACGGGCAAGAAGATCGAGTGGGACTACGCGAACCTTCGCGCGTCCAACGCGCCCGAGGCGGATCCGTTCATCAAACGTCCCGTGTACCGCAAGGGCTGGGACGACATCCTGAAGGCGTAGGCGGAGACACCCATGAGCCCAGTGAGCAGGCGGGATTTCGTGAAACAGGCAAGCCTCGCGTCGATCGCCATGCCGGCGATCGCGCAGGCACAGGGACGCGGCGGGCCGGTCGAGACGAAGGAGACCGTCAATCCGGTACCCGTTCGCGTCGGCATGACCGACTGGAACCTCGGGCAGCGCGGCGACATCACCAAAGTCGCGCTGGCGCGCGAGATCGGGCTCGACGGCATCCAGGTGAGCGTGCAGTACCCGACGGACGGCAGGCCCACGGTGCGCGATACCAGGACGCAGGAGCAGTACAGACGCGCGGCGCTCGACAACGGGATCCAGATCTGTTCGCTGGCCATCGGCAATCCGGGCAAAGCCCGGTTGCCGATGCATTCGAGTCCGGCGTTCGCGATTCTCCTCGCCGAAGCGGTCGAAATCGCGCACAACCTCGGCACCAACAACATCCTGCTGCCTATCCTCGGCGACAGCCACATCGACATGACGAACCAGGCACAGGTCGACACGTTCATCACGATGATGAAGGAGATCGCCCGATACGGGGAGCGCTACGGCGTTGTCGTCGGGCTCGAGGACTGGATTTCGGCGGAGGACAACATCAAGCTGCTCGACGCCATCGGGTCAGACTACGTTGGCGTCTACTACGATGCGCACAATATCGTGTCGCGCATCAAGGACAAGGACATCTACGCGGAACCGAAGATGCTCGGCAAGCGCATCAGCCAGATCCACGTGAAGAACGCGAACATGCTGTTGGAGACGCCCGGCGGCAAGATCGACTGGCCGCGCATGGCGAAGGAGTTCTACGACGTCGGGTACCACGGGTGGTACGTGCTCGAGACCAACTCGCCGACGAAGGACATCGTCGCCGACACGCGCGCGAACATCGCGTACGTGAAGAAGACGTTCCGCATCCCGCAGCCGGAGACGCAAACGGCGTAGATAGTAGTCTGCGCGCTCCGCGCTTCGGCGCCCAAGGCGTGTACGGGAGTCCGAGGGGCGAAGCCCCGTTAGTACGGCGCACGTGAGCGCGCCCGCCGGAGCGGGGCGGGGCCAGGGTCCCCGCGAGCGACGGCGATAGGGGGTCCGGCGGGGCGAAGCCCCGTTAGTACGGCGCACGTGAGCGCGCCCGCCGGAGCGGGGCGGGGC
>JBKPTE010000024.1:0-82133 GCA_046735335.1 Acidobacteriota bacterium
GTAGTACGCATCGTAATACCCGGCGCTCAGCACGTAGGTGCCGATCATGATCCGCCGCTTGACCTCGGGGCCGAACCCCTGTTCGCGCGTCAGGTCGTACATCTCGCGGAGCGTGGGTGCGGCCGCGCGCGCGCCGTAACGAACTCCGTCGAATCGCGCAAGGTTCGAGCTCGCTTCGGCGGGCGCCACGAGGTAGTAGACCGGTATGCCCATGCCGGCGTGCGGCAGGCGGACGTCGCTCACCACGGCGCCTGCGTCGGCGAGGCACGCGAGCCCCTGCTCGAAGGCGGCCGCGACGTCTCCGTCCACGCCTTCGCCCAGCAGATCGCGCGGCACGCCGACCCGGATGCCGCTCACCTCTCCCGTCAGCGCCGCCGTGTAATCAGAAACGGGCAGTGTCGCCGTCGTCGCATCTCGCGGATCGTGGCCGGCGATGACGTTCAAGAGGGCGGCGGCGTCTCGCGTCGAGCGCGCGAACGGCCCAATCTGATCCAGCGAAGAGGCGAACGCAATCAGCCCGTAGCGCGACACGCGTCCGTACGTCGGCTTGAGGCCGACGACCCCGCAGAGCGCCGCGGGCTGCCTGATCGAGCCGCCCGTGTCCGATCCAAGCGCGAGCGGCACGAGGCCGGCCGCAACGGCTGACGCCGATCCACCGGACGATCCGCCCGGCGTGCGATCCTCCGCCCACGGGTTGCGCGTTGGTCCGAACGCGGAGTACTCGGTCGACGATCCCATCGCGAATTCGTCGCAGTTCGTCTTGCCGACGACGACGGCGCCCGCCCGTTCGAGCCGCGCGACGACCGTTGCGTCGTACGGAGGCACGTAGTCTCCGAGCAGCTTCGACCCCGCCGTGGTGGTCACGCCCGCGGTGCAGATGTTGTCCTTGACGGCGATCGGAACGCCGAGGAGCGGGGCATCGCGCTTGCTGCGCTGCTCGTCGGCGGCTTTCGCACGCGCGAGCGCGCGGTCAGGAGTGGGGTGGCGAAACGCGTTCAGGCGCGGGTTGAGCCGGTTGATGTCGTCCAGCGTGCTGCGGCACGCGTCAACTGCGGTCGCGTCGCCGCTGGCAATCGCCGCGCGAAGGTCGGCGGCGCTCAGCGCGCGCGTGCTCATGAGCCGAGTACCCGCGGCACTTTCAGGAGACCGGCGTCGACATCGGCTGCCGGACTCTGCCGCAGGAGCGTGTCGCGATCGATGGACGGCCGCGGCTCGTCTTCGCGCAGCGGCGCGAGCGCCGTTGGAACGGCAATGTGCGACGTCGGGGGCACGCCTGACGTGTCGACCCGCTGCAGCGACTCGGCATACGAGAGGATCTGCGCGAGCTGTGCGCCGAAAAGCGCCACCTCGTCGGGCGACAGCTCGAGCCGGGCGAGCGCGGCGATGCGCTCGACGTCCTGGCGTGTTAGCGTGTCCGGCATCAGGGGATGCTACCACTGATGAACAGGCCCGCCGCCGTCGCCGGCACGTGGTATCCGCGCAGTCGTGGCGCGCTGACGCGGGAGGTCGACGAGTATCTGGCCGGCGTGGAAGACGTGCCGCGCGGACGTGTGCACGCCGTCATCGCGCCGCATGCGGGGATCATGTTCTCGGGCCCGATTGCCGCGCACGCATACAAGGCGGCCGAAACGGGTGCGCCGTACGATGCGGCGATCCTCCTCGGCCCGTCGCACTTCGCCGGTTTCGACGGCATCGCGCTCTTTCCCGACGGCGCATTCGAATGCCCCCTCGGTCCGGCCGCGGTCGACGCGGCGCTTGGCGTCGAGCTCCTTGCTGCCGATCCGATCGTGCAGCCGCTTCCGGCCGTGCACGGGCGCGAGCACTCGCTCGAAATGCAGCTCCCGTTCTTCAAGCGGCTGCTGCCGGACGTCCCGATCGTGCCGCTGTTGATGGGATACCAGACGCGCGACACGATCGAGCGCCTCGCGGCGGCGCTCGGAAAGGTCGCGATCGGGCGGCGCATACTGCTCGTCGCCAGCACCGATCTCTCGCACTACCTGGACGCGCGGACCGCGCAGAGACACGACGGCCGCGTGTGCGATCGTGTGGCGGCGTTCGATGCGGACGGCTTGCTGCAGCTGTTCGAGGAGTACCCCGAGGGCGATCGGGGACGTTACGTCGGCTGCGGCGCCGGCCCCGCGATTGCCGTGATGCGCGCGGCGCGCACGCGCGGCGCACGGGAGGGACGGGTGCTGAAGTACGGGCACTCCGGCGAGATCTCCGGCGACGAGAGCGGGGTCGTGGGTTACGTGGCCGCCGCGCTCGGAACCTTCACCGATGTTCACTGACGCTCAGAAGGACGCGCTGCTCAGGACGGCACGCGAGGCAATCCGGGCGCAGGTGACCGGCGTTGCGATTGCCTGCGAGCCGTGCGCGCCGCTGCCGACCGGCACCGGCGCATTCGTGACCATCCGGCGCGGCGGTCAGCTTCGCGGATGCCTCGGCACACTCGAGTGCCGGCTGCCGCTGGCCGAGGAGGTGGCGCGCTGCGCCGCGCGCGCGGCGCGCGAAGATCCACGCTTCGCGCCCGTCGAGGCGTGCGAGCTGCAGACCCTTGCGATCGAGGTGTCCATCCTCGGCCCGCTCGAGCCGATCCGCCCGCACGACGACGACGCGATCGTCATCGGGCGGCACGGCCTCGTCGTGGAGCGTGGATCCCGGCGCGGGCTGCTGCTGCCGCAGGTGGCGGTCGAGTGGGGCTGGGGGCCTGAGGAGCTCCTCGCGCACACGTGTCTGAAAGCGGGCCTGCCGCGCGACGCGTGGCAGCACGGCGCGACCGTCTACCGCTTCGAAGCGATTGTCTTCGGCGATTGATTCATCAGGCGCCTGAGCGTCGCAAGGTTCATGCGATCGAGCGCGTCCACGTCGCTCATGCGCCGGCTCTGGCGCGTGTCCACCTTCGGCGTCTCCAACAGCATCGGCAGTCCCCTGAACCGCCGGTCGTTGAGGATGCGTCGGAACGGCTCGAGACCCAGACATCCGCGTCCGATGTGCTCGTGCCGATCGACGCGGCTTCCGCACGGCTTCTTCGAATCGTTCACGTGAAAGACGCGCAGCCGTTCGAGACCGACGATCCGATCGAAGCTGCGGAAGGTCTCGCGATAGCCGCGTTCCGAGCAGATGTCGTACCCCGCGGTCAGCAGGTGACAGGTGTCGAGACACACGCCGACTCTCGGCGACGCGTTCAGCCGGTCGATGATCTCGGCGAGATGCTCGAACCGGTGCCCCAGGTTCGTGCCCTGACCCGCCGTATGTTCCAGCAGGATTTGCGCGCGTCCCGTCGGCCGCGACGCGAGGATGTCGGCGAGGCCCTCGGCGATCAATCGAAGTCCTTCCGCTTCGGTGCCGCTCGTGTACGAGCCGGGATGCATGACGAGGCCGTCGAGGCCGAGGACCTCCGCGCGATCGAGCTCCTCGCGGAGCGCGTCGATCGAACGCCGCCGAAGCGAGAGGTCTCCTGCGGCGAGGTTGATCAGATAGCTGTTGTGCGCGACCACCGGACCGATGCGCGTCTCGCGGACGCGCCTGCGGAACAGCGCGATCTCGTCGGGCGGCAGCTCCCGCGCGCGCCACTGGCCCGCGGACTTCGTGAAGATCTGCAGCGCCTGGCAGCCGCTCGCTTCCGCGCGATCGACGGCGCGCGGCAGGCCCCCTGCGATCGACATGTGCGCCCCGAGTTTGGGCATATGTAGGGCGCCTCTTTAGTGGCGCCGCAGTCCTTGTAATATCACTGCACTATGCGGAAATCGGCAGCGGCGCTTCTCATCGGGCTGACGCTCTCGACAACCGAGCCGGTCCGCGTCGGCGCGTGGGGCTTCACGGCGCATCGCTCCATCATGGAGCACGCGATCCCGTTGCTCCCCCCGGAGATTCGACCGTTCTTCGTCCGCTACCGTACGACGCTCATCGAGCACGCGATCGATCCTGACACGTACCGGATCATGGGCTTCACCGAAGAGAGTCCTCGTCACTTCCTCGACATGGACGCGTACGGGCCGTTCCCGTTCACATCGCTGCCGCACGACTACCGCGAGGCCGTTGCGCAGCGCGGCGCCGATTTCGTCACGAAGAACGGCCTCCTTCCGTGGCGCACGCAGGAGATCTCGGACCGCCTGCGCGACGCCTTCACGCAGCGGACTCCGTACGCGCGGGACGACATCAAGCTGTTCGCCGCCGTGCTGTCGCACTACATCGGCGATGCGTTCCAGCCGCTCCACGCGGCCGTGAACTACGACGGTCAGTTGACGGGGCAGCAGGGCATTCACGCGCGGTTCGAGACGGAACTGTTCGAGCGGTACCAGGATCGCCTCCACGTGACGCCGGGTCCGCTCGTGCCCGTCCCCAGCGCCCGCGAGTTCGTGTTTCGCGCGCTGACGGACAGCTTTCGAGCGGTGGATGGAATTCTCGCAGCGGATCGAGCCGCGGCCCAGGGTCGCGACGCGTACGATGACGAGTACTTCGCGAGGCTCTTCGAGCGCACGGAGCCGATCATGGAGGGGCGCCTGTCGGGGGCGATCAGCGGAGTGGCGTCCGTCATCACCGCTGCGTGGGAACAGGCCGGCAGGCCGTCCGTTCCCGAGAATCCTCCGCCGCGCCCACCGCGGCCCATCCAGCGATCGCCGGAGTGATCGCGCCACTAAAGTTGCGCGCTCCGTAGGGCGGTCCCTTCAGGGCCGCCTGGTTGGGGAGCTTTCCGCGGGGCGCGTGTGGCGCTCGATCGCGCGTTCCACCGGCCCCAAGATGAGCAGCACGGCAATCGTGATCGTGCCGCCGAGCACCGCCACGCGATAGAGGCCGCCGCCCGCGGCGATGCCCAGGGCGGCGTTCACCCACACGGTCGCCGCCGTCGTCAGCCCATGGACGCCGGAGTGCGTGCGCATGATGGCGCCGGCGCCGAGGAAGCCGATGCCCGTCACGATCTGCGCGGCGATCCGCGTCGGATCCGCATTCGACGAGAGCGTCAGCGACGCGATCGTGAAGAGAGCCGACCCGATCGCGATCAGGATGTTGGTGCGGAATCCGGCGCTCTTCTGCCGCAGCTCGCGTTCGGCTCCGATGATGCCGCCCAGCGCCGCCGCGAGCACGAGCCGGATGACCAGCTCACGGTCGGTTAGGGGCATCACGGCGACACCCGATTCGAGCGCGTCCGCGTGGCACTCCCCTTGCAACGCTCAGCGCGAGGAGGTCGCATGCTCTGGACGATTGTCGTAATCCTGCTGATTCTGTGGCTGCTCGGGTTCACTCTGCACGTTGCAGGTGGGTTGATCCACATCCTGCTCGTCGTTGCGCTCGTCATCATCGTGCTGCGCCTGCTGACCGGTCGCCGCGTCTGAACACCCGCCCCTAGGGGACAATCCACAGCCGCGTGCGATCGAGTGGCACCTCGATGTCGGGGTGCCACACCGGCTCGCCGGCCGCGCCGACCCGAAGATCGTAGCGCCCCGCAGGCACGACGAACAGGGCATATCCCTCGCCCGTCAGCCGGCGCGAGGCTTCCTGCTGACGGCTCCCCGCCGTGAAGATCGCGACGTCCGGCACCGTGCCGTCGCGTCCCCGCACCTGGAGGGCGCCGTACCCGGGTTGGAGATTGATCACTTCGAGGTGTTTGCCTCCCTCGTCCGGATACGGCATGACGATCAGCCGCTCGGCCCACCGGATGCTCACGACGCGTCCCTCCCGCTCGTGAAAGACCTGCACGTCGTAGATGCCCTGCGGCACCGCCGCTACCAGTGTGGCCGCACCGCGGCCTTCCGCGACGGGCGTCTGCCGCTCGCCGGCCTTGAACACGTTGATCCGCGTCTCCGCGGTGACGTCGTTCGGTCCGTCGAACACGCGAATGCGCAGCGTGAGCGGCGCTGCGGCCTGGACCGACAGCGCCACCGCGAGGACGATCGCGTGCCGCATGCGCGGGATGTTAGCGCATTCGCGGTGCTATCGTAGCCACGATGGACGTCTTCCTCGTTCCGGTCGCGGAGGATCGCTACGAGCTCTATTGCGAGGAGCCGGACGAACCGGAACAGCCATCGGACCCGCCCCCTTCCGGCTTCTTCCGCCGCATGGCGCACCGGTTTCGCGAAATGCTGGCGGAAGCCGAGCGCGATCGACGCCGCGAGCCCGGCGAGGCGGCGCCCGCGCCGCAGGGGGTGATGGCACGACTGAAGGCGCGCGCGCTGCGGTGGGTGGCGGAGTCCATCGCGGAGCAGCGGCTGCTCTGGCAGCTTCGCCGCCGCACCGACGCCTGCCTGATGTATCCGCACGATCTGTGCGAGGCGCACGCGCTCGAGATCCTGAGGCGGCAGCTCGGGCGCGACTTCGAACGCCATCGCTTCTGGCTCGCGATCGACAGCGTCGGACTGATCGGATCGGCGGTCCTCATGCTCCTTCCCGGGCCCAACATCGTCGCGTATTACTTCGCGTTCCGGATCGTGGGGCACTACCTTTCGGTCCGCGGGGCGCGGCAGGGGCTGACCCGTCTCACGTGGCATGCCGAGGCAAGTGCACCGCTCTCGTGCCTGCGCGCGATTGTTGCCGTGCCGCCCGACGCGCGCGCCGAAGAGGTCCATCGCGTGGCCGCCTCGCTTCGACTCGAACATCTGGCGAGCTTCTTTCAGCGGGCCTCAGTGTCGTAGTTGGAGGTTGGTGGTTGGAGGTTCGTGGTTGGAGGAAGGTTGGCTTGCCCGCCGTAGCGCCGCACGCCGCGCCGCTATGTCATACTCCCCCGGTTGAAGCTTCGGGAGCTTGCCGACCGCCTGAATTGTCGTCTCGAAGGCGACGGTGACATCGATATCGAGCGCGTGGCCGGGATCGAGTCTGCCGGTCCCGGCGATCTGACCTTCTTCGCCAATCCCAAGTACGCGGCGCACCTGCGCGCGACCCGCGCGTCGGCGGTGATCCTCGGCGAACGTGCAGCGGCCGCTCCCTGCGCGATGCTGCGGAGCTCCAATCCGTACCTCGCCTTCGCGCGCGCGATGGAACAGTTCGCGCCCCGCGACACGGCGGTGGCAGGGGTTCACAGGCAATCGGATGTCGCGCCGACGGCCTCTATCGCACGCGATGCGTCGATAGGGGCTTTCGTGAGCGTGGGCGAACAAGCATCGATCGGCCCACGCACGATCGTCTATCCGCGCGTCACGATCGGACGCGGGGTCTCAATCGGCGAGGACTGCGTAATCCACGCCGGCGTCTCCATTCGAGAGCGCGTGCGGATCGGTCATCGCGTCGTGATCCAGGACGGCGCGGTGATCGGCAGCGACGGCTTCGGCTTCGCGCATCGCGAAGACGGCACGCACCACAAGATCCCCCAGGTCGGGGACGTGGTCGTCGAGGACGACGTGGAGATTGGCGCCAACACGACTATCGATCGGCCCGCAGTCGGCGAGACGCGGATCGGCGCCGGGACGAAGATCGACAACCTCGTCCAGGTGGCGCATGGCGTGCGGATTGGTCGCGACGTGCTGCTCGCTGCGCAGGTCGGCATCGCCGGCAGCACGACGATCGAGGACAAGGTCACGCTTGCGGGGCAGGTTGGCGTTGCCGGTCACTTGACGCTCGGGAAGGGCGTCATCGCGACGGCGCAATCCGGGATCCCGAATTCCGTCGAACCGGGCGCCTTCATTTCCGGTTATCCGGCGATCGACAACAAGGACTGGCTGAGATCCTCCGCAGCCTTTCGGCGCCTCCCGGAACTGCGCAGACGGGTCGCGGAGCTCGCGGAGCGGTTGCAGAACCTGGAGCGAAGGACTCGAGGAGGATAGCTCCGGCCTCCATGTCATAATCGATCCTCCATGAACTTCCAGGCCCGCGTCAGGCGCTGGTGCGCCGCGGCCGCGCTGTCGGCGTTCGCCGTCCACGCGCCTGTGACCGACGCCGCCGTCCGCCCTCCGCGGCTCGACTACACGATGACGACCCTGTCGAACGGGCTCAACGTCGTGTTCCTCGAGGACCACTCCACGCCAATCGTGCACCTGCAGATGTGGTATCACGTCGGCTCGAAGAACGAGCGGCCAGGGCGAACAGGATTCGCGCACCTCTTCGAGCACCTGATGTTCAAGGGATCGAAGAACGTCGAGGCCGAAGGGCATCCTTCCTACATTTCGAGCGTCGGCGGGCAGAGCAACGCCTACACGACTGAAGACGCGACGGTGTTCTGGGAAACCGTCCCCGCGCAGTACCTCCCGCTCGTGCTGTGGCTCGAAGGCGACCGCCTGGCGTCGCTCAAGATCGAGGAGAAGACGTTCAGGACCGAGCGCGAGGTGGTCAAGGAAGAGCGCCGCATGCGCGTCGAGAACCAGCCGTACGGGCGGCTGCAGGAAATCATCAGCGATCAGGCGTTCACGGTTCACCCGTACAAGCACCCGGTGATCGGCAGCATGAACGATCTCCAGGCCGCGTCCATCGACGACGTGCGCGACTTCTTCGGGACCTACTACGTGCCGAACAACGCGACGGCGGTGCTCGTGGGCGATTTTGACACGAAGGAAGCGCTCTGGCTCGTGTCGCAGTATCTCGGCCGGGTGCCGAAATCCGAACGGCCGGTGCCGAGGGACATGCCCAACGAGCCGCCCCAAACGAAGGAACGCCGCGTCCGCCTCGAAGAGAACTGGCCGCTCCCCGTCGTCGTTGTCGCACACCACATCACGTACGACGGCAATCCCGATTCGTATCCGCTGCACATCGCGTCGAAGATCCTGTCCGACGGGCAGAGCTCCAGGATTTACCGCAAGCTCGTCTACGAGACGGGCATCGCGCTCGCGGCGTTCGGCGGCGGCAACATCATCGAGGATCCGAACCTGTTCTTTGCCGTTGCCATCGTCCAGCCCGGCCACACGACGGACGAGGCGGCAACGGCCCTCATCGCGGAGCTCGATCGGCTCCGCGCCGAGCCGATCACGCCGGCCGAACTGCAGCAGGCGAAGAACCAGTTCGCGCGCGACTACATCCTGGGCCGCGAGTCGAACCAGAGCAAGGCGGAGCAGCTCGGCCACGCCGTCGTGATTCACAACGACATCCAGACGGCGGACGGCGAGTTCGACATCTTCCAGAACATCACGCCGGCCGACGTGCAGCGTGCCGCGCGCACATACTTCACGCCCGAGAACCGCCTGGTGCTCACGATTCTGCCCAAGGGTGGCGATGTACCGCCGGAGCCAGGAAAGTGATCCGCCGCGCGGTGGTCGTCGTCGCCCTGGTGTGGTGGGCCGCCCTGCCCGCCGCGGCGCAGACGAAGAACTGGCCCTCCGAGCGGCCGCCGCGCCCGTTGCGGGCGCACGACGTGAAGTTTCCGCCCTACGCGTTCCGGACGCTGCCCAACGGGCTGCAGGTCGTCGCGGTCTCTCATCACGAGCAGCCCGCCGTGAGTCTCCGGCTGATCGTCAGGGCGGGGACCGCACAGGATCCGGAGAACCGTCCCGGCGTCGCGTCGCTGCTCGCAACGCTGCTCGATCAGGGCACGACGACGAAGTCGGCGGAGCAGATTGCCCAGGGCATCGACTCGATCGGCGGCGCGTTGGGCACGGGCGCGGTGTCGGACCTCACCTTCATCAATGCGGTCGTGATGAAGGACAGCCTCGGCGTGGGGCTCGATTTCGTATCGGACATCGCGCAGCATCCCGGCTTTGCGCCCGAGGAGATCGATCGGCAGCGGCAGCAGATTCTGTCGAGCCTCAAAGTCAGCTACGACGATCCGGACTACCTCGCGGACATGGTGTTCGAGCGCCTCGTCTACGGCTTCAACCCGTACGGGCGTCCGCAGTCGGGCACGCCCGCGACGATCGCGTCAATCGGGCGCGACGATCTCGTGGCCTTCCACCGGAAGTGGTTCGGGCCCAATAACGCGATTCTCGCGATCGTCGGCGACGTCAGCGCAGACGAGGCATTTGCGGGCGCGCAGCGCGCGTTCGGCAACTGGCGACGCGCGCAGGCCGATGCGCCCAGCTTCGTCGATCCGCCGCCGCCGACGCGCCGCCTCGTCGTCATCGATCGGCCCGGCGCGGTCCAGACGGAGATCCGCGTCGGCAACGTCGGCATCCCGCGCAAGCACGACGACTACATGGCCCTGGATCTCGCCGTGAAGATCCTCGGGGGCGAGGGAGCCAACCGGCTGCACCGGGTGCTGCGAACCGAGCGCGGCCTGACCTACGGCGCGTCGGCCGACATGAACGGCATGAAGCAGAGCGGCGACATCGTCGCCGAGACGAACACGCGGTCGGAAACGACCGGCGAGACGCTGCGCCTCATGGTGGACGAGTTCTGGCGCCTCATACGCGATCGCGTCAGCGATCGGGAGCTCTCGGGCGCGCAGGATTATCTGACCGGATCGTTTCCGCTGACGATTGAGACGCCGAGCCAGATTGCCACGCAGGTGCTCAACGCGGTGTTCTACGGCCTCGATCTCGACGAGTTGCAGACCTATCGCGAGCGCGTGAACGGCGTGACGGCCGAGGACGTGCAGCGCGTCGCGCGCGGATATCTGCATCCCGATCGCCTGACGATCGTCCTCGTCGGCGATGCGTCGGCGTTCCTCGGGCAGCTTCCGCGCGTGGGGTTCGATCGCTTCGAGCGCATTCCGCTCGCAGAGCTGGATCTCTCTTCCGCCGATCTCCGGCGGCCGGCGACGGCGCCGGTGGGCGAAGTGATGCCCGCGGCGTATCGCGAAGCGGCCTGGACCGACCAGGGGGACACGCCCGAGGATCTCGTCAGGAAAGCGATCGCGGCGAAGGGTGGCGCGGAGCGTCTTCGAAGCATCACCACGGTGCAGGCCGAGACGAGCACGCGCCTCGAAACAGATCAGGGACCGCGCACGTTTCCGGCGGTCACGTCGATTCAGTATCCGGATCGCTACCGCATCGAGGCGGATACGCCGGCGGGACGGCTCGTGCAGGTGTATGCCGATGGGGCGTACTGGATTCAGGACGCGCGTGGCGTCCACGATGCACCGGACGCCGTGCGCGCGGAGATCCGGGCGGCGGTGCAGCGGGATCTCGTGCCTCTGCTGCTCGAGGCGGCGTCGGGCAGGTTGCGGATCGCGAAGGCGCGCTCGGATGATCCGTCGCTCGACGCGATCTCGGTCAGCGCGCCGAAGCGGCAGCCCGTCACGGTCTACGTGGATCCGTCGACGGGCCTCGTCGCGATGGAGCGCTATGATGCGCCCGACGCCAGCGGCACCGTCGAGGAGCGTTATTCGGACTACCGCGACGTCGACGGCCTGAAGGTCGCGTTCAAGACGACGGTGCGGCGTCCCGGCGCGCCGCTCGTGGAGCGTTCGGTGCTGACGTTCCGGTGCAACGTTCCGCTGTCGCCCAGCCTCTTCCTCAAGCCCGCAAGCTGATTCTGTGCCCTTGCGCGTGATGATCTCGTGCGGGGAGCCGTCCGGCGACGTGTATGCCGCCGCGCTCGCGTCCGAGATCAAGCGGCTCGAACCCGACGCGGTCGTCAGCGGGTTCGGCGGCTCCCGTCTGCGCGGGGCCGGCGCCGCGCTTGCCGGAGATTTCAGCGGCCTGTCGGTGACGGGCCTCACCGAGGCCGTTCGCGTCCTGCCGCGATCGTGGCGCCTGTACCGCCAGCTGGTGCGCGCGGCGCGCGAGCAGCGCCCCGACGTCTTCGTGCCGATCGACTTTCCCGATTTCAACCTGGTGCTCGCGCGCGCGATGAAGCGGCTCGGCGTGCCGATCGTCTACTACATCAGCCCGCAGCTGTGGGCATGGCGCGGCGGCCGCGTGCGCACCATTCGGCGGCTCGTCGATCGCATGCTCGTGATCTTTCCGTTCGAGGCGCCGTTCTACGAGCAGGCGGGCGTTCCCGTGTCTTTCGTCGGACACCCGCTCGTGGAGTTGACGCCCGCGGTAGCCCGCGACGGTGTTCTGCAGCGTCATGCGCTGGATCCCGCCCGTCCGGTGGTGGCGCTTCTGCCCGGCAGCCGGCGGAACGAAGTCCGCGCGATTCTGCCCGATCTCGTCCGGACGGCCGGCGTCATTGCCGCTCGTGTCTCCGGCGCGCAGTTCGTCGTCGCGCGCGCGCCGCACCTGTCGGACGATCTCTTTGCGGCGCTCGACGCGTGGCCGGTGGGTGCGGCGAAGCCGCTCGTCCTCGAGGGGCACACGGATGAAGCCCTTGCAGGCGCGGATGTCGCGATCGTGGCATCCGGCACGGCGACGGTCCAGGCGGCGCTCCACGCGTGCCCGATGGTCGTCGTCTATCGGCTCGCGCCGTCGACGTACCGGCTCGGGAAGCGCTTCGTGCACGTCGACACGTTCGCGATGGTGAACCTCATTGCAGGCCGCAGGGTCGTGCCGGAGCTCATCCAGGATGCCTTCACGCCCGAACGCGCGGCCGCCGAGGCGCTCCGGGTGCTGACGGATGATTCGGTTCGCGCGCAGATGCGCGCGGATCTTGCGGACGTCCGCGCGCGTCTTGGGGGGCGCGGCGCAAGTCGGCGCGCTGCCGAGGAGATCATAGGGATCGCGGCCCTGAAAGGACCGCGCCACGATGGCGCGTAGCGCGGCCCTTTCTGGGCCGCGGATTACACAATCCATGTCCACACCAGACCGATGCTCGCGGCGAAGATCGCGGCGGTCGTCGCCCAGCCGAGGATCGTAATTCCCCATCCGTTCACCGCTCGGCCCATGATGCGCCGGTTGGAGGTGATCAGCATGATCAGCAGCATCAAGGGGGGGGTGGAGAATCCCTGTACGATTCCGGCGAAGACGAGCGCGCGCATCGGGTTGAACCCTGCGAAGTTCATGCACATCGCGACGAGGGTGAACCCCGCGATCACGAGGTAGAACCTTTTTGCTTCCGCCGGCCTGGCATGGAGGCCGTGCTTCCACCCGAGCGTCTGGCACAGGTCGTACGCCGCGCCGGTGGTCATCACCGGAACCGCGAGGAACCCGACCGCGAGCACACCAATCGCGAACAGGAGACCGGCGGCGCTGCCGGCGAACGGTTGCAGCGCGAGCGCGGCGTCGGCGGCCGTCTCCACGTTCGTCTGGCCGTGCGCGAAGAGCGTCGACGCGGTGGACAGGATGATGAAGTACATGATGATGTTCGAGAAGAGCATCCCGAACACGATGTCCCACCGCGTCTGCCGCAGCTCTTCGCGCGTGGCGCCTTTCCGGTCGGCAAGCCGCCGGCGGCCCATCGCGATCTCTTCCTCGACCTCCTGATTCGACTGCCACGTATAGAGATACGCGGAGAGCGTCGTCCCGATGACGGCGACGAGCATCGAGAGTGACTCGCCGCTGAAGGCGAGTCGTGGAACGAGCGTGCCCTTCAGCACCTGCGCCAGATCGGGCTTCGCGAGCAGCGCCGAGGCGACATACGCGAGCAGCGCGAGGGCGAGCCATCGGAAGATGTTGCGAATGAGCTGGTACGAGCCCCAGATCTGCAGCGACAGGATGAGGACCGTCGTGGCGACGACGATCAGCGCACGCGGGAGCGGGACGAGAATGCCCGCCGCCGCGGCCATCCCGCCGATGTCGGCCCCCGCTTCGATCGTGTTGCCCACGAGCACGCCCACGAGCGCGCACTGCAGGATCCAGCGCGGATAGTGGTCGCGAATGACGTCGAACAGCCCCTTGCCTGTGACCTGCCCCAGCTTCGACGACAGGTATACAACGGCCACCATCATCGGGAACGTGACGGGCGCCGTCCACAGGAAGGAGTAGCCAAGCTTCGCGCCGGCGCTTGCGTAGGTACCGATCGCCGACGGGTCGTCGTCAGCCGCGCCGGTGATCAGCCCGAGCCCGAGCGCGCGCAGCATCCCGTGCCGCTGCCGGGCTCCCTTGCTTCCGCGGTGCGCGGGCCGCGGCCGCCGGCGCTCGTGTTTTCTGCTGTGCTCGTGCATGCGGAGTTGTCGATCCCGAGCGTCTCCGGTGCAACGGGTTTGCCGTACACCCGCTGATATACACTTCCGGCATGCGCTACCTTGCGTCTTCCTTTCTTATTGCGCTGTTCCTGTCCGCGGGAACGCGCGCCGGCGCAACCGTCCTCGTCCCCATCGAATTCCGCGAGCTCGTCGCGTCGGCGGCCATCATCGTGCACGGCCATGTCGCTGACGTCCACACGGAATGGGTCGACGGCCGCCGCGCCGTGGAGACGGTGGTCACAGTCGATGCCGCCGAATACCTGAAGGGCAGTGACGCGAGCGAGATTTCGTTCAAGGTGCCGGGCGGCCAGCTGGGGCGGTACCGGACCGTCTTCGTCGGCGCGCCGACATTCGAGCGGGGACAGGAGGTCATTCTCTTCCTGAAGTCCGACGGGTCGTCGATGCCTTTCGTCGTCGGCCTCTCGCAAGGCGTCTTTCACGTCGTCACCGACGCGCGATCGGGCCGCCGGCTCGTGACCCCCCCGATCGTGATGGCCAAGCCGGGCGTCGATGCCGAAACGATCGTCCGGGGCGATCCGGCGCGCCGGGACGTGTCCGTGGACACCTTCCGCGACACCGTTCGCCAGGTCCTTGCCGACGCGACGCGTGGCGGTGTTCGTTGAAGCGCCGCGTCGCGTGTGCGGCCGCGCTCCTCGTGTGCCTCGTCGCGGGCAGCTCGAGCGTCGCGGCCTATCTGAAGCTCGGGACGCGCGTCCGCGGCAGCGTCGTGTCGCTTCGCTGGAACGAGTTTCCGATCAAGTACTTCATCACGAGCCGCGGCGTGGCGGGGGTCAGCGCGCAGCAGTTGCAGGACGCCGTCGGCCGTGCGTTTGCAAGCTGGGATGCCGTCCCGAACACGGCGCTCTCGTCGCAGTTCGCCGGATTCACGCAGGCATCGCCGCTCAACGGCGATGACATGAACGTCATCGGCTTCGAGAGCCGTCCCGATCTCGATCGCGTGCTCGGCTCGACCAGCTTCACGATCGACGTCGTGAGCGGCGAGATCGTCGAGTCCGACATCTTCTTCAACGCCGCGTTCCACTGGTCGGTCGCGTCGGCGGGCGAGCCGAACGCGTTCGATCTCGAATCGATCGCGCTCCACGAGATCGGGCACCTTCACGGCCTCGCGCACTCCGCGCTCGGCGAAACCGAGCTGCGCGCGGGTGGACGCCGCGTCCTCGCGGCCGAGGCCATCATGTTTCCCGTGGCGTTCTCCGCCGGCAGCATCAACGAGCGGACGCTGCGCGCCGACGACATCGCGGGGATCTCGGACATCTATGGCAATGCGACCTTTCGCGGGGAAACGGGCAGTGTGAGCGGCAAGGTCACGAAGAACGGCGCTGGCGTGATGGGGGCGCACGTCATCGCGTTCAACCCGGCGAACGGCAAGCTCGTCGCGGGCTTCAGCCTGAGCGACGACGGGTCGTTCGTGATTGCGGGCCTCGACCCGGGGCCGCACGTGCTGCGCGCGGAGCCGCTGGACGACGCCGACGTCGACAGCTTCTTCGAATCGACGCTCAACGTCGACGTGAACTTCAAGCCCGCCTTCTACACGGGCCTCGTCGTCGTGCCGCGCGGCGGGACGGCGCGGAACATCGAGTTGAAGGTGGTGTCGAAGTGAGGTCGCGGATTCTTGTCAGCGCGATCGTCATGTTCCTTGCGCTCCCGGTGTCCGCACGCGCGCAGCGGCGCGTTCACCCCGACGCCCCGCACGCAGGGGCGGTGGAGGTCGAGGCGGCCGCGCTCTGGACGGGAGGGTACGACGCGGGCACCAGCCCCGCGAACCTGACGAGAAACCCTTCGACGGGAACCGCGCCGCTGCAGTTGTTCCAGACGAGCTCGCGGGTGTCGAGCACGCCTGGCGGAGAATTCAGGCTCGGCGTTTATCTCACGCCGACACTCTCAGTCGAAGGCGGCGTAGCCTACAGCCGTCCAAGCCTCGACACGAAGGTCAGCGGCGACTTCGAATCGGCGCCGGATGCGACGCTGTCCGTGAGCGTCGCCGAATATCTGATTGACGCGTCGGCCGTGTATCAGTTCGCCTCGATTGGCCGCGACAGCGGAGGTCCGTTCGTCTCGGGCGGCGGCGGGTACCTGCGGCAGTTGTACGACGGCAACGTCAATCTTCAGACGGGATCGGAGTTCCACGGCGGCGGGGGCCTGCGGTATTGGCTTTCGGAGGGGCGCCGTCGTATCGGCCTCCGCCTGGAAGGACGCGCGTCGGTCCGGACGCACAGCATCGATCCGGAGCAGCAGCAGAAGAAGCGCCGCGTCCTGCCGGTCTTCTCGGCGGGCGTCGTGTTCGTTTTCTGAGGCACCTCTCATGAGGCACCTCTAAAGAGGTGCCCTACTGCAAGCGGTTCACGCTGTGCGTTCGAGCTCCATCTCGATTGATTCGGCGCCGATCTGATACCAGCCGATCGAACGGCCGGCCCAGGCGGCGCCGCTCTGCCCCTGCAGGCCCACCGCGATGCCGTCGTGCCATTCGAGACGCGCGCGGTGGACGTGTCCACAAAGCACGAGCCTCACGCCCGCGGCGCACGCCGCTTCCCACAGCCTGCGGCGATCGGCGGCGGGAATCTCCATCGCCACCTCGATCTCCATGCGCCTGCGTCCGCGGCCGTATACGAATGGCGAGACGGGCAACGGATAGTGATGCAGCACGAGCAGCGCAGGCTTGCCGCGCGGGAGCGCGCGCGTCAGCCACTCGGCCTGCGCCTCCGGCACGCACCCGAGTCCTTGTCTGATCTGCAGGCGTCCGCGAGAGATGCGAACGGGCGTCCACGCGAGGGGCACCGTATCGATCGCGGCGATCGAGATCCCTTCGAGGTCCTTGGCGAATGGCGCGAGCGCCGCGACACCTGGCGCGCGCCGTTCGATTGCGGCGTAGAACCGGCGCCGCCGCGCGGCAATCACGGGCGGCGGATCCCAGAAGCGGAGCAGCAGGCGCGGGAGGTCGGCCCGCGATCGCGGGTGGCCGCCGCTGGAAGCGAGATCGTGGTTGCCGTGGATGATCGTGGCGCGTCCGGACGTCAGCAGTCCGCGCGCCGCCAGCGTATCGAGCGCGCGGCCGAGCAGCCGCGGCTTCCAGCGATCGAGAAGATCTCCTGAGATGACGAGGTGGTCCGGAACGCGGGCAGCGACGCGATCGAGCTGGTGCTCGAACGCGCGCGCATCGTCCGCGTTCCGGATGTGGAGATCCGACAGGTGCGCGATGAGCACGTCAGATCTTGGTGTTCAGCGACGCATCGTCGGCGGGCAAGACGGGATCGCCAGGACCTTCGGCCGCACGATCCGCCGTGCGCGGTTCGCGTCCGCCCTCGACGGATTCGACGCCGGAGCGCTCCTCGTAGCGCGCGCGTTCCGGCGTCACGGTTGCCCCGCCCGAGGGCCGACCCCCGCCAAGACCGCCGGCGTTGATCGTCGAGGCGTCGGACGTGCGTTCCGTCTCGACGCGCGTCGGATCCTGATGGTGCGGCCGACGCTCCACGATCTGTTCCTGATCGCGCGGATCGGATGGTGTCTTCGGATCGGCCATGGACGTCAGCCCGCGTGGGCTCCTCCTTTGCTCTTTCCGCGCTCGGGAACCTCGTTCTGGTTCTCCTGCTCCTCAGCGAGCGGCCGATTCGTAATGCCGCCTCCCTCGGATGTTCCCTCACCCCACTCGGACCGCCGGTTGGTCTGGGTGTCGGTGATGGTCTCGCGATCGCCTTCAGCCTTCTCCATATTGGACGCACGATTCGGCATGGTCGGGTCGGGCATAGTTGGCTCCTTCTTCGAGTTCACGGGGTGAACCCCGAACCCAATAACTGGCAAACCCCGTACCGCGTGCGATACAGTCGCGCTGGTGAGTGACGCGATCGTCTTCGACGACGTTCGGGTGGCGCGCGGAGCGGCGGGCGAAGTCCTTCGCGGTGTGACGTTCTCGGTCTCGGCGGGCGAGATCATCGCGCTCGTCGGACGGAGCGGAGCAGGAAAGAGCACGCTCCTTAAGTTGATCAACGGGCTGCTCCGTCCGGATTCCGGCGCGGTGCTCGTGGAAGGGCGCGACACTCGCGCGTGGGATCCGCTCCTGCTGCGGCGGCGGATCGGCTACGTGCTCCAGGAGGTCGGCCTCTTCCCGCACCTCACGGTTGCCGGCAATATCGCCACGGTCCCGCGACTGCTGGGCTGGGACGCCGCACGGATCTCCTCTCGCACCGACGATGTGCTGCGGCTCGTGGGACTGGAGCCTTCCGTCTATCGGACGCGCTGGCCCGACGAGCTTTCCGGCGGACAACGCCAACGCGTCGGCGTCGCGCGCGGGCTTGCCGCCGACCCACCGTTCCTGCTCATGGACGAGCCGTTCGGCGCGCTCGATCCCGTCACGCGCGCGGAACTGCACCGCGAGTTCCGGCGAATCCAGACGGCCGTGCGAAAGACCGTGATCATCGTGACGCACGACATGGGCGAGGCGTTCGCGCTGGCCACGCGTATCGGCGTCCTGGCCGAAGGCCAGATTGCGCAGCTCGACACGCCGCAGCAGGTCGCGCGCTCCGACGATCCTCGCGTACGCCCGCTCCTCGAGCCGATGCTCGACGCCCTTGCCGGACTGCGCTCGTGAGTTTCATCGCCTTCCTCGCGTCCCACCATCGGGAATTCCTCCGCCTCCTCCTGCAGCACGTGTTTCTCGTCGGGCTGTCGACGCTCGTGGCTGTCGCCATCGGGATCCCCGTCGGCGTCCTCGCCGCCAGGCGTCCGCGTGCGGGCGCGCCCATCGTGTGGCTCGCGAACGTCGTGCAGACGATCCCGAGCCTCGCGATGTTCGGCTTCCTGCTGCCGCTGCCGTTCATCGGCGGCCTCGGCGCGCGCGTCGCCGTCTTCGTGCTGATCCTGTACGCGCTCCTCCCGATCATCAGGACGACCGTGGCCGGGATCCGCAGCGTCGATCCCGTCGTGGTCGAAGCAGCGATCGCCCTCGGGATGACGCCGCGTCAGCTTCTGTGGGGCGTGCAGCTCCCGCTCGCGCTCCCATCGATCGTCGCCGGCGTCCGCGTTGCCGCGGTCATCGGCGTTGGCACCGCGACGATTGCCGCGGCGGTGGGCGCGGGCGGCCTCGGCGAGTACATCTTTCGCGGCCTCTCGATGGTGGATCCCGCCGTCATTCTCGCGGGCGCCGTTCCCGCGGCGGCGCTCGCGCTGTCCGTGGATGGAGGACTGCTCCTCGCGGAGCGCGCATTCAGCACACGCGGGCGGGCCGGCCGGCTCGTGCCGTTGGCGGCCGCGGCGGCCGCGCTCCTGTTGATCGCGGCAGGCGCCGTGGCGAACGTCGGCTCGCGCGGCGACGTCGTTCGCGTCGGCTCGAAGAACTTCACGGAGCAGATCCTGCTCGGAGAGATCGTCGCGCAGACGCTCGAGCGCGATGCACACGTCCGGGTGGAGCGGCATCTCAACCTTGGAGGCACGTTCATTTGCGACAGGGCGCTGCGGTCCGGCGACATCGACGTCTACGTCGAGTACACAGGCACCGCAGACACGGCGGTCTTCAAGGATCCCGTCGATACCGATCCGGCTCGCGTGCTCGCGCGCGTGCGACAGCGGTACGCCGAGGTCGGGCTGACGCTGATGAAACCCCTGGGATTCGACAATACGTTCGCCATCCTCGTCCGCGGCGACGATGCCGCCAGATACGGACTGGAGACCATCGACGATGCATCGGCGGTGTCGCTTGGCTGGCGCGCCGGCTTCGGGTACGAGTTCCTGCAGCGCGCCGACGGGTACCCGGGGCTTGCTCGCGTGTACGGACTCCGGTTTGCGGCGCCCCCGCGCGCCATGGATCTCTCGCTCATCTATCGTGCGCTCGCGGAGCATCAGGTTGACCTGATCGCCGGGGATGCCACCAGCGGCCTGATCGCCGCATACGGCCTGAAGATGCTTCGTGACAACCGGCACTACTTTCCGCCGTACGATGCGGCGCCAGTCGCCAGGGCGTCGGCGCTCCTGCGATATCCCGCCGTGCGCACGGCACTCGACGGGCTCGCCGGACGCATCTCGATCGACGACATGCGCCGCATGAACTACGCGGTCGATGCGTCGCGGCAAGACCCGGCCGCAGTTGCCGCCGCGTTCCTCGCGCGGCTTGAACGCGACGGCAAGAGTGGAGGATGATCCAGGGATGGCCTCGCAGAATTCCTTCCACACACGCCGCGCGCTGCACGTTGGCGGCGATTCGTACCAGATCTTCAGCCTGCCGGCTCTCGAAGGGGCGGGTTTCAGCGGGTTGGCGCGGCTGCCGTACTCGTTGAAGATCCTCCTCGAAAACCTTTTGCGGCGCGAAGACGGCCGGTTCGTCGACCGCGACGACATCCAGACGCTCGCGCAGTGGGACGTGACCTCGAAGACGCAGAAGGAAATCGCCTTCATGCCCGCGCGCGTGCTGCTGCAGGACTTCACGGGCGTCCCCGCTGTCGTCGACCTCGCGGCCATGCGCGACGGGGTCGTCCGGCTCGGCGGCGATCCGAAACGCGTGAACCCGCTGCAGCCGGTCGAGCTGGTGATCGATCATTCCGTGCAGGTCGACTACTTCGCGGAACGAAACGCCTTCGAGCTGAACGCGCAGCTCGAGTTCGCCCGGAACAAGGAGCGCTATACGTTCCTGCGCTGGGGCCAGACCGCGTTTCAGAATTTCCGCGTCGTTCCGCCCGACACCGGCATCGTCCACCAGGTCAATCTGGAGTACCTCGCGCGCGTGGTGTTCAGCGAGCAGAGCAGCGGCGAGCGCTACGCATATCCCGATACGCTCGTCGGCACCGACTCGCATACGACGATGGTGAACGGGCTCGGCGTCGTGGGATGGGGCGTGGGCGGCATCGAGGCGGAAGCCGCGATGCTGGGGCAGCCGATCTCGATGCTGATCCCCGAGGTGGTGGGCTTTCGGCTGACCAATCGTCTCCCGGAGGGCGCAACTGCGACCGACCTCGTCCTGACGATCACCGAACGTCTGCGCAAGCTCGGGGTCGTCGGCAAGTTCGTCGAATTCTATGGCCCGGGGCTCGAGTTCCTCACGATTGCGGACCGGGCGACGCTGGGGAACATGTCGCCTGAGTACGGCGCGACGATCGCGATCTGCCCGATCGACGACATGACGCTCGACTACCTGCGGCTGACCGCGCGCGACGATGGACGCGTCCGCCTCGTCGAGACGTACGCGAAGGAACAGGGCCTGTTCCGGACCGCGGCAACAGCCGATCCGGTGTACTCGCAGTCGATCGAGCTCGATCTCTCCACGGTGGAACCGAGCCTCGCGGGGCCGAAGCGCCCCCAGGATCGCGTCTCGCTGCACCAGGCCAAGGTGAGGTTCCAGCAGGCGCTGGAGCTGATGCTGGCCGAGCGCAAGCCAAAAACGCCGGCAGCCCCGAAGCCCGGCGAGACCGGTGCGCCAGAGGATACGAAGACGCACACCGCGGCTGCTGCGACTGCGGTGGCCGCGCCGGTGCAGACGGCGGCTCCGGGACTGGAGGCTCTCGATCACGGCGCGGTGGTCGTCGCCGCGATCACGAGCTGCACGAACACCTCGAACCCGAGCGTCATGATCGGCGCCGGGCTCGTCGCGCGCAACGCGGTCACGCGCGGGTTGAAGGTAGCGCCATGGGTGAAGACGAGCCTGGCGCCGGGGTCGATGGTGGTCACGGAGTACCTGCGCGCGGCCGGACTCCTGGAATACCTCGCCGAGCTGGGATTCAACCTCGTCGGGTACGGCTGCACGACGTGCATCGGCAACAGCGGTCCGCTGCCGGAGCCCGTGTCGTCCATCGTGAAAGACAAGAATCTCGTCGTCGCATCCGTGCTGTCGGGGAACCGCAACTTCGAAGGGCGCATTCAGTCGCAGGTGCGCGCAAACTATCTTGCGTCGCCGCCGCTCGTCGTCGCGTACGCGCTCGCGGGACGCATGCAGGTGGATCTCACCAGCGAGCCGCTTGGTACCGATTCGAACGGCACGCCCGTCTTCCTGCGCGATCTGTGGCCGTCCGAACGCGAGATTCAGGAGACGATGCTGCGGTCCGTCAGAAAGGACATGTTCCGGGACAAGTACGCGGACGTCTTCGAAGGGGACGCGCGCTGGCGAACGCTGCCGGTGCCGGAAGGGGAGCGGTTCGAGTGGGCCGACGATTCCACCTACATCCGCAACCCACCGTTCTTCGACGGAGTCGCGCTCGAGCCGACGCCGCCGACCGACATCCGCGGCGCCCGAGTCCTGGCGGTGCTGGGCGACAGCGTCACAACCGATCACATCTCGCCCGCGGGATCGATTCCCGCCGATAGTCCGGCCGGGAAGTACTTGATCGCGCACGGCGTGCCGCCGCGCGACTTCAATTCCTATGGCGCCCGGCGCGGGAACCACGAGGTGATGGTCCGCGGTACGTTCGCCAACATCCGTCTGCGCAACCAGCTTGCGCCTGGAACGGAGGGGGGCTGGACGACTTTGCTCCCGTCGGACGAGGTCCTGACGATCTACGACGCGTCGGTCCGCTACCGCGAGGCCGGCGTCCCGCTCCTCGTGATCGCGGGGAAGGAGTACGGCTCCGGCTCATCACGCGACTGGGCGGCCAAGGGGACGCTGCTGTTGGGCGTGACGGCGGTCCTTGCGGAAAGCTTCGAGCGCATCCACCGCAGCAATCTCGTGAACATGGGCGTGCTGCCGCTGCAATTCAAGGAAGGGCAGACCGGCGCGTCGCTGAAGCTGACAGGGCGCGAAGTGTACGACGTCGTCGGCATCGGCAATTCCTTGAAGCCGGTGGGCGACGTCACCGTGCGGGCGACGGGCACGGACGGCGCCGTCAAGCAATTCACGGCGGTGGCGCGCATCGATACGCCGGAGGAACTGGTCGCCTATCGGAACGGCGGCATCCTGCCCTACGTCCTGCGTCAGCTCGTGGCCGGGGCCTGATCCCCGAATGGGGCCTGACCCCGTACCCTGGCACCGCCGGGGTCAGGCCCCTGTTCTAGACTGCGACATGGTGACCTCAGAGGACGTCAAGAGACGAGCGGCCGAGCTGGGATTCGACCTCTGTGGCATCGCGGCTGCCGCCTCGCACCCCGAACTGTCCGCGTTTCGCCAATGGCTCGACCGCGGATACGCCGGCGAGATGCACTACCTGCACCGGTCGGCCGAGCGCCGGACGGACGTTCGCGCGGTGATGCCGTCCGCCCGCTCCGTCATCGTCCTCGGAACGGTCTACAACACCGACCGGCCGTACTCGACCGAGCGCTGGGACGACACGCACGCGCACCTGGCGCGCTACGCGTGGGGCGACGACTACCACGACGTGATCGGCCGGCGCATGCAGGCGCTCGCCGATTGGATGCGCGAGCGCTGCGGTCCGGATCTCGAGACGCGCGCGTACGTCGATACCGGTCCGGTGCAGGAGCGAGTCTACGCGCAGCACGCCGGACTCGGCTGGATCGGCCGGAACACCTGCCTCATCAACGCGGATCGCGGCTCCTGGTTCTTTCTCTCCGAAATCATCTGCAGCTTGCCGCTCGCGCCCGACCCGCCCGCGCTCGATCAGTGCGGCACCTGTTCGCTTTGCCTGAACGCGTGTCCAACCGGGGCGTTGACGGAACCTTACGTGCTCGACGGCACGCGGTGTTTGTCCTATCTGACGATCGAGCTGAAGGGGCCAATCCCTGTCGCGCAGCGGAGCGCGCTCGGCGCTCACGCATATGGCTGCGACATCTGTCAGGAAGTGTGTCCGTGGAACCTGCACGCGGCTGTCACGGCGGACGATCCATGGCTGCCGCGCGCGGTGTTCGATTCGCCGACGCTCGCGTCACTCTGGCGAACGCCCGATTCCGTGTTGCGCGCTTCGCTCAAGGGGAGCGCAATGTCGCGTGCCGGCGTGAAGCGTCTCCGGCGCAACATCGCGGCCTGCGCGGGAGCCACGCGCGACGAGGAGACGCTCGCGGCGCTCGAAGAGGCCGACGAGCCGACGTGCGCCGAGCCGCTGGTTGCGGAGCACGTCGCCTGGGCGCTGGAGAGGCGCCGTGGCTGATCGCGGCGGTCGATCGCGCAAGCCGCCGTCCCGGGCGGCCCGCAAGGGGACGCCTCCGAATCCTGCCGCCGGCGGCGATGGTCCTCCCGTTTCCGACCTCATCCCCGAGAAGCCCACGATCGACACGCTTCGGAGCGCCGCGCGCGACTGCCAGGCGTGCGATTTGTACAGGCGCGGCACCCAAACGGTGTTCGGAGAAGGGCCGCGCCGGGCGGAAGTCATGATGGTGGGCGAACAGCCAGGTGACGCGGAGGATCTCGCGGGTCACCCGTTCGTGGGCCCCGCCGGCAAGCTGCTCGATCGCGCCCTCGAGGAGGCCGGCATCGATCGGCGTCTTGTGTACGTCACCAACGTGGTGAAACACTTCAAGTGGGAGCCGCGCGGCAAGCGCCGGATCCACGCGAAGCCGAACGGCGCGGAGATCGCGGCATGCCGGCCGTGGCTGGAGACAGAGATCCTGCTGGTGAAGCCGCGCGTGCTCGTGTGCCTGGGCGCGACGGCGGCGCAGGCGCTGCTGGGCCGCACGTTCAAGGTCTCGCAGCAGCGCGGCACGTTCGTCGCCTCGCCGCTCGCCCCGCGCGTCACGGCAACGGTCCACCCGTCCTCGATTCTCCGCGCGCCCGACGACGACAGCCGCCGGGTGGAAATGCGGCGGTTCGTGGTGGATCTGAAACGCGTGGCCGCTGAGCTGGAGTAACCATCAATGCCGGATCCTTTTCGTCCCGCGCTGCTCCTGTCGATGCCGCAGCTCCTGGACCCCAATTTCGCCAGGACCGTCGTCCTCCTCTGCGACTATTCGTCGGACGGCGCGTTTGGCCTGGTGTTGAACCGGCGCACGGAGATGCCCGCGACCGACATGGTGCGTCTCGAGCCGCCGATCGAGAGCGGCAACGATCTGCCGTTGTGGATCGGAGGACCGGTCGAGCCGCAGCGCGGCTGGATTCTGCTCGCCGACCGCCCCGTTGTGGAGTTCAAGACCATACGCGACGGTCTGTATCTATCCACATCGCCCACCTTGCTGCGCGAGGTCCTGGAGGCGCGGCCCGCGCCGCGCGCGCGCGTGCTCGCCGGGTACGCGGGCTGGGGACCCGGCCAGCTCGATGAAGAGCTTGCGCAGTCGGCATGGCTGCTCGGCGACATCGATCTGGACTTGATCTTCGACATCGATCCGACCCTGATGTGGGAAACGGCCATTCGCCGTCTCGGCGCCGATCCCTCGTCGCTCACCGCCAGCCACGGCGTGCATTGAGCCTTGCGCAGGTTTCGCGCAAGGGCGCGCGCAGCGCGCAACTGAAGTTGCGCGCTGCAAAAATGTCGGGCACTAAGGTTGCGCGCTACGACACTTGCGCGCTGCGACAGGTGCGCGCGACGGAGTCCGCTGGCAGCCGCATTGCACTCTTCCACGCAAATTTCAGGAGGGTTCATGGCAGAAGACACCAATCCGCTTCAGGAACTGCTCGTCGATCAGTTGAAGGACCTCTACAGCGCGGAGAACCAGATCATCAAGGCATTGCCGAAGATGGCGAAGAACGCCAGCAATCCGGAGCTGCGGAGCGCATTCGAGCAGCACCTCGAAGAGACGCGCGGCCACGCGCAGCGCCTTGAGGAGATTGCGGACGAGCTCGACATCAGCCTTAGGGGCAAGAAGTGCAAGGGCGCGGAAGGGCTCATCGAGGAAGGCAAGGAGCTGATGGAGGAGGATTTCGAGGACGACGTCCTCGACGCGGGGCTCATCGGCGCGGCGCAGAAAGTGGAGCACTACGAGATCGCGGCATACGGGACGGCGCGGACCCACGCAAACCTGCTCGGCCTGAAGAAGGTCGCCAAGATGCTCCAGCAGACGCTCGACGAGGAAGCGAAGACCGACAAGAAGCTGACGCAGCTTGCGGAGACCATCGTCAACGTCGAAGCCCTGCAGGAGGCCTGAGAACGTCCAATTCGCAACTTCCAACTCCCAACTCCCAAAGCCCATTTGGGAGTTGGGAATTGTTGTACTTGAGAGTTATTTGGCGAGGACCTGCTCGAAGAACTCCACCGCGCGCGAATCGTGGGACTGTCCGAGCCAGAACATCGCCTGCTTTCGTACCGCTGGATTCTTGTTGGTCTTCGCGACGTCAATCAGCAGCGGCACGCCTTCGTCCTTCGGAAGCTGGCTGAGCGCGAAGACCGCTTTCTTCTTCACTTCCGTGTCCGGATCGGACTCGATCGCGGCCGTGATCTCCGCGGCGGCCCTGCGTCCGGCTTTCTGCGACAGCCAGAAAATCGCTTCGCCGCGAATCTTCGAGCTCTGATCCTGCTTCGCGAACTGAATCAGCGTTTCCGTTCCCTCCGGCTCGTGACTCTGCGAGATTGCGAAGACGGCGCTCTTCCTCACCTCCTCGGGTGCATCGCTCCCGGCGATCTTCACGACGACCTCGAATCCGGTGCGGCCGCGCGTCTGCCCGAGCCAGAAGACAGCCTTCTTGCGGACGGAGTCCGGCTGCTGAGACGCGCTGAGCCGTTCGAGGGTCGCATCGGCGGCGGGATCCCGATGTAGCGCGATCGCGGTGATCGCCTGTTCGGTCAGCCGCGTGCTCTTTTCGTCCTGGCGGCCCACGAAGGTGGCCAGGAGCGCCACGGAGTGCGCGCCGGTGACGTCCTGCAGCCAATGGATCGTCCGGCCGCCCGCGTCGAGCTCGCAGTCCGGCGAGAAGACGCGGATCTTCTGAACGGCCTTCTGCTCGACCCGATACAGAACGAACAGATTCTCGGGTCCTTCGAGCTTGATCGGCGCCGAAGGCGGTGTCGGCCCCCCCTGCGTGCGCGCGCCTCGATCAGTGCCCTCGATCCCGCACGGGCTCAGCCGGCCGTTATTGAAGACGACGCCGTCGGAAATCCAGGTGCCGTCCCCGCCGCTGCAGCACATCGAGCGGTCGCCGGCAACCATGGGTACGGCATAGCCGATCCACGACGGGTCGGCCTGCGCCGCGACGAGCGCGCGGAACGTGCGGTCGAGCGCCGCGCCGCCCGTTTCCGGAGCGACGCGGCCGTTGACGACGTGGGGCTGCTGGGCGGCGGCGGGGAGCGCCACGAGTGCCGCGAGCGTGGATGTCAGGACAGTGCGGATCATGGCCCCTCCTACTTGTTCAGCAGCTCCATGAGGTAATCCTTCGCGGCCTTCGAATTGCCGATCAGCGACAGCTTCTGCACGATCTGCATCTTCATGTCGCGATCCTGTTCCTTGCGGGCGAGCGCCACGAGCGCGTCGCCGTTGTTCTGAATGAACAGGCCCTGTATCACCGCCTTGCGGATGTCCGGGTCCCTGTCGGTGTTGTAGATCTCGACGAGCGCGTCGCCCGACTGCTTGCCGCCAATGAGGCCGAGGTTCCTGACGGCGGTCCGCCGCAGCTCGGGGTTCTTCTCCGATTTCGCCAGATCGATCAGGCGCGTGGCGTTACCCCCGACGAACATCGCTTGCAGGATCTGCTTCTTTACCTCGATCGACGATTCCTTCTGATACATCGTCCACAGCTCGTCGTGCGCCCCCATCGCCCCAAGCTGGCGCACCGCTTCCGCGCGCAGCTCGGGATTCTGTTCGCTCTGCGCGGCGGTGAGGAGGCGATCCTTCTCGCCCGCCACCATGAACGCGCGGAGGATCCGGCGCTTGACGTCGACGTCGTTCGACGCACTGTAGATCTCGCCGAGCGCGGCGCGGTTCTCGCGGCCGCCGTGGACGCCCATATACTGAATCGCCTTCGACTGCAGATCCGGCATCGACATTCCTTTGGCGATGTTGACGAGGATCTGGCGGGCCTGCGGCGAGTCGCTCTGCGCCAGCACGAACAGCGCCTGCGCCTTGACGCGCGGCGACGCGGCCCCCTGGAGCATCTTCTGCAGGATGGGAAGCGCCTCGTCCCGCGACGAGTTCTGCAGCGCATTGAGCGCGAACAGTTTCAGCTCCTCGTCGCTCTGATCCTCGGGGCGTACCGGCGAGCCGGTGCCCTTGCGGACGTCCACTTCGAGCGCCCGCGCCTGCTCCAGATAGCGGCTCTTCGGATAGCTCTTCGTCAGCTCGGCGATCGTGTTGAGCGCGTCGGGACGCTGACCCAGCTTGTACTGCGCGTATGCCTTCCAGTAGAGGGCCGCGTCCGCCCTCGCGCCTCTCAAGGCTGCAACGCGATCGAAGCTGGCCACGGCGCGGTCCCAGCGGCCCGAGTCCAGCGCGTCCTGTCCCTGGTCGTACGCATTCGATTCGCGGTCGCGTTCGCGGTCCCTCTGGTCGCGTTCGCGGTCCTGCGCGGCGCGTTCGCGATCCTGCTGCGCTCGATCACGGTCCGATGCGCCCTGATCGACGTCCAGTACGGCAGGGAAGGCGGTGTAGTGTGACTGGGCCGCTGCCGGCGCGGCGAGCGCCAGCGCACCAAGCACGATGAAGAACGATCTATGACAATGTCTGCTCATGATGAGTCTCTCTCTTGGTCGAGGGGATTCCCTGCCGAACCCCCTATCGCATCAGCTCTTCGTTGTTCCGAGCGGCTGGGTGGCCCGCTCCTGAATGGCGGCCTTCTGACGCTCGCGCAGTTGTGTTGTCACCACCCGCACCTTGAACAGCAGCTCCTTCGACGTAATCCGGCGCCGGACTGACTCGAGGTCCTGCTGTGTCATCGTCGACGGGCTCGCCGCGATGTCGACGAGCACGCGTTCCAGTTCGTCGAGCACGTCGGCCATCGCGGTGTTGCCCGTCGACAACGCCGTCTGGCGATACAGGCGATTGGCCGCCAGAAGCTGCTGCGCGCGCGCCTGCTCGCTCGAGATGTCGACGGACGCGTCTTCGCCGGCGCTCACGAGCTCCACGAGCACCATCTGCGAGCGATCGAGGTGATCGCCGAGATCGACGAGCAGGATGCGCTCGCGCACTTTCTCCTGCGCGGCGCCCGTGGCCTGCTGCGGGACGGCCGCGGGCTGCGGCCGAGGCAGCAGGCGTCCAGCGAAGAACGTGCCCGTGAGCAGCACGAGGATGGCAGCCGCCCAGGCGAGACGCGCCGGCGAGAACACGAAGGAGGGCAGCCAGCGCCGCTCGCGAGTTGGGAGTGCCGGCTCGAGGCGTGCCCACGCCGTTCGCTCGAAGCCTGCCGGCGCGTCCGGCGCGGGAACGCTGTCGACGAACGCCAGCACGCGCTGCAGCCGCGAGTAGCTCGCCTGACACGACGCGCACGCGCCCAGGTGGCTGCCGACCCGCGTCTCCCCGCGGTCGTCCAGCTCGCCGTAGTAGTGGAGGATCAGGTCCTCGTCGGTCAGATGCAGCGTCGACATACCGTCCTTGCTTTCATAGCGCGCAACGTTTTCGTACGTCGCAACCCTTTCGTACCGCGCGATCCTTTCGTAGCGCGCAACTTTAGTTGCGCGATCACGAGTTGCGCGATCACTGCTCGCTCTCGACGAAGGGCTCCAGCGCGACGCGCATCTTGCGCACCGCCCGGAAGATGCTGTGCTTCGACGCGTTGATCTTCAGCCCGAGCGCGCGGCTGATCTCGTCGATCGACTGCCCTTCGAAGTGTCGCAGCACGAACGCGGCGCGTTCCATGTGGCTGAGCGACGCCATCGCGGCGGCCACGCGGTCCTGCACTTCGGTGCTCAGCATCAGGCGCTCGGGCGACGGATCCGTCCGATCGCGATCGGCCGTATCCAGCGCGTCGAGATCGGCGGCGTCGTGCCCCGTCTCCTGATGCTTGCGCGATCGAATCAAATCGATGGAACAGTTCACGGCGATCCGATGCAGCCACGTGCCGAAGTTGGCGCGCGACTCGAAACGGCCCAATTGCCGGTACGCCCGGAGAAACGTTTCCTGGACGACGTCTTCGGCGTCCTGGGGATTGCCGGTCATGCGGTGCGCGAGCCGGTAGACAGCCCGGCTGTGTCGGTCCACGAGCGCCCGGAAGGCTTCGCTATCTCCATCGCGCGCAAGCGCGACAGCGGCGGCGTCCGTATGCGGCATCCGAATGATTAGACGGGGGTTGCGCCCGGCGGTTAGGCTGCAGACGATCCCGCGACGCGCTGTGTATCACACCCCGACACGGGATCGGAGGCGCGTAAAAGAATTTCCGGCGAGGTCAGGCCGACTTGGCGTCCTCGTCGTCGGCGACGGGAGGGCGAAGGGGAGACGCAAGTGGCCGCGCGAGCGCGAGAATCGTACGCATCCGCCGGATTTCGGCGCTCAGCGCCTCGATGCAGGCCTCCTGCGATTGGTGCGGCCTCTCAGCGGCCACGCCGCAGAACGGGCAGGTCATTTGTGAACCCTCAGATTGTCTCAGAGCACGCCCGCACGTTGCAAAAATGGCACCGGCCGCGGCGGCGTGCCGCGGACCACGCGGACCACGCGGACCACGCGGACGACGCCCAACGTCCGGAATGCGCTAGCCGAGCTCCGCGACCGTTCGCGCGAATCCTTCTTCCAACGATGTGGGCGTTACCCCCAACGCTGCCATCGCCGCGGCCCCGTCGAGCGGCCAGTCGTGACGAAAGATCTCCACCGCTCCCCGTGTGAGTCGCGGCGGCCGTCCGGTCAACCTGGCGCGCGCCTCCTCGAGGACTGCGGCACACGACGCAAGGGCGTACGGGATCTGGCGCGGGAGCCGGATGCCGCGCGTGCGCGCAAGGTACTCGAACATCGCCCGTTGCGGCGCGTTCGTGCCGCCCACCGTGTACTCGCGCGCCGGGTTCGGCCGCACGAGCGCCGACACGTGCGCGCGCGCCACATCGTCGACGAACGTGAACGACCAGATCCGGTCGGCGCCAATGGTTCCGGGAAGCGATCCACGCACGTGGTCCGCCATCAGTCGACCGACGAGGTTCCCTTCCGTCGCCGGCCCTGGTCCGAATACAACGCCAGGGTAAAGGATGATGACGGGCAGGCCGTCGGACGCGGCGCGGCGTGCGACGTCCCGCGCCGCCACCTTCGTTCGCTGGTAATCGTTTGCCGTCAGGGGATGCGGAACGCCTCGAGGCGGCAGCGCGAGAAACGACGAGGTGTAGACGAGCCGCGGTATCGAGAGCGCCCGCGCCGCGGCGAGGGCGGACTGGAGCCCCGCCACGTTGATCGCATCGAACTCGGACGGATCGCGACGCCACAGCGATACGAGCGCGGCCGTGTGGCAGATGGCGTCGACGCCCTCCGCCGCGCGCGTGACGGCACGCGTGTCGCGAACGTCTCCTTCGATCGTTCGGATCTCTTGATCGGCTCTCGCGCGACGCGCGAAGACGACCGGTTCGTGTCCGGCTTCGACCGCGGCGCGCACGATCGCCGATCCCAGATATCCCGTGCCGCCCGTCACGAGCACCTTCACGCGGCAGCGCTCCCGGCGCAGCGCGGCGTGACCGCCAATCGCTTAGCAATTGCCCGAAGCTGCAAGTACACTTACCTCCATGTTCAGGCAGAAGACGGGATCGGTGGTCTGCGCGTCGTGCGGCTCGCTGGTCGGCGTCAACGACGATCGCTGTTATACGTGCGGCCGGCGCAACCCGGGGCTCTGGGGGTTCGGGCCCATCCTGCGCCGGTTCGGCAACGATCTCGGCTTCGTCACGCTCGTCGTCTACGGCTGCTCGGCATTGTACGCCGCGACGCTGCTCGTCACCGTGCTGCAGGGACAGAGCCTCTTCTCGGGATCCGTGTTCTCCATCCTCGGCCCGAGCGTGTACGCGCTGCAACTATTTGGGGCAAGCGGCGCGTTTCCCGTCTTCGTGTTCAACCGGTGGTGGACAATCCTGAGCGCAGGCTGGCTGCACGGCGGCCTGCTGCACATCCTGTTCAACATGCTGTGGGTACGCCAGCTCGGTCCTGCCGTCGCGGACATCTACGGTGCAGGACGGATGGTGATCATCTACACGGTCGCCTGCGCGGCCGGCTTTCTTCTCAGCTCGTTCATGGGCGCGTACGTTCCCATCCCGTTCTTCTCCGGCGGCCGACTCACCATTGGGGCGTCCGCGCCGATTTTCGGGCTGCTTGGATGCCTCGTCTATTACGGACGCCGCAGCGGCAGCAGCATGGTCCATTCAGAAGCGCTCGGCTACGCCGTGACGCTGTTCGTGATGGGGATCGTTCTGCCGGGCGTCGACAACTCAGCGCACGCCGGCGGCTTCGTCGGCGGGTATCTTGCCGGGATGTGGCTCGATCCGCTCAAGCCGGAGCGGATGGATCATCTCGTGGGCGCCGTCATCTGCCTTGCGCTGACGGCACTCTCGATCATCGCCTCGATTGTATCGGTCGCGTTCTGACGCTGAGGAGGTCGGTGGTTGAGGTTGGAGCTTGGAGGTTGGTGGTTCGATGACTCGCAACGCGAACTCCGAACCTCGAACCGCGAACCCAGCCGTGAACCCCGTGAACCCCGTGAACCCATCCAACCTCCAGATACCAACCTCCAACCTCCTCAGCGATACCGCCTCTTGATCGTTGGAATCAGATAGTCGCTGAACGCGCTCGCGAAATCGTAGCGCGGCGAGAAATTCCAGTCCGCGCGTGCGGCTGAATCATCGACGTCCGCGGGCCATGAATCGACGATGCGCTGGCGTTTGCGATCGACCTGCCACGTCAAGTGTGCGCCGGAGAAGGCACCTGCCACGACGTCGCGAATCTCCTCCGCCGACGGATTGAATGCGCCGACGTTGTACGCCGTCCGCCGCAGCCGTTCGCGCGGCGCCGACGCCAGCGTCAGCAGCGCGTCCACGCCGTCCGGCATCGCCATGAAGGGAATCCGCGTATCGGGCCGGACGAAACATGCGTAGGGCTCCCCGCGCGCGGCCGCATGAATCATCTCGGGCGCGTAGTCGGACGTTCCGCCTGCCGGCAGTGTTTCGGCTGAAATGAGTCCCGGAAACCGCACGCAGCGGAAATCGACGCGCCCGCTCATCGGCTCCGCGGCGAGCTGCTTGTAGTGCCGTGCGTAATACGTCCCGAGCAGCTCGCAGTACAACTTGTTGCACCCGTACATCGTCACCGGATGGAGGTGATCGTCTTCGGCGACGCGGCCGGCGGCCTGCTTGGCCTCGAGGCTCGCGAGACCGTATGCGGCGATGGACGAAGGATAGAGGAACACGACGGGGCGGCCGTGCGATTCGGATTCGTGCTGCGCAAATTCGAGCAGCCCGAGCGTGCCCTCGACGTTCACCTGGTGCGCCGAGACGGGCGTGAACTCCGCGCGCGTGGAGAGCAGCGCGGCGAGGTGGAAGATGAGGTCGATCTCGAATTCGGCCATCAAGCGCTCGAGCACCGCGCGATCCAGAATCGATCCGGTGACCTCGCGGTCCACCTTGCGTGCAATCGACGCGTCGAGGCGCGAGATGTCGATCGTCACGATCGCGCGGTCGCCGTGCTGCGCCAGGCGCTCGATCAGCCCGTGGCCGATCTCGCCGCCCGCGCCGGTGATGAGGACGACGGGTTTGCGCACGACACGCGATTATAGAGGCTGACCCATCGACTATGATGGTGCCCGATGCCAAAGCTCACTGTCGAAGGATACCGGACCGTTGAAGTGCCCGCGGGCAAGCGTCTCGTGCTGGCCATCGAGCAGGACGCCAGGGTGGACCAGCTGCATGCATGCGGCGGCAACGCGCGCTGCACAACGTGCCGTGTGGAATTCATTGCCGGCGAACCAGAGCGCATGACGGTCGCGGAGAGGACGGTGCTTGCGGCAAAAGGCGCGACCGGCGTGCGGCTGTCGTGTCAGATCACCTGCGATCACGACATGGTCGTCCGCGCGATCAGCCGGCTCGAAGGGAGCGGACGCCCGGATCCGGGCCCGACGCCGCTTCCCACGATCCAGCCGCCCCCTCAGTGGATCTGACGCCGTCCCGCCGACCAGCGCGCCGATGCTGCGAAGCACCTTCGGCATGAACGATCGATTTCTCGAGGGGAGCGCTGAATCGGATGATTCCTCCCGACGTGCTGCTGGCGGCGTATGCAAGCGGCTGGTTTCCCATGGCCGTGGAGGCCGGCGAGATCCGTTGGTACTCGCCCGACCCGCGAGGGATCCTGCCGCTCGAGAGGTTCCGCGTCTCCCGTCGCCTCTCGCGCATCGTGCGGCAGGGGCGATTCGAGATCCGCGTGGATCACGACTTCACGGCCGTCATCAACGCGTGCGCCGACCGGCCGGACGATGACGGGAGCTGGATAGACGGGGAGATCGTGCAGAGCTACTGCGCGCTGCACCGCCACGGCTTCGCGCACTCGGTGGAGACGTGGCAGGGCGGGGCGCTCGTCGGCGGCTTGTACGGCGTCGCGCTGGGCGGCGCGTTCTTCGGCGAGTCGATGTTCCATCGCGCCACCGATGCGTCGAAGGTCGCGCTCACGGCGCTCGTCGAGCGGCTGCGGCTCGGAGGGTTCGTCCTGCTCGATACGCAATGGGTCACGGATCACCTCGCGCGCTTTGGCGCGATCGAGATCCCGCGGCAGCGCTATCTCGCGCTGCTCGAATCGGCCATGCGGGTACGCGCGCAATTCGCGTGAGCGTCGCGCGTCCGGCCCGCCACGCGCACGCCAATCAATGGACGGTGTAAGGCTCGCTCAGCGTGAAGGGGGCGATCTTCACGTCGAACTGGTCGCCTTCCTCGGTCACCATCTGATAGCTGCCTTCCATGACGCCGAAGGGCGCGGTCAGCGGGCAGCCCGACGTATAGGTGAACGATTCACCGGGCGCGAGCACCGGCTGCTTGCCCACGACGCCGGGACCGCGGACCTCCTCCACGTGTCCCGTGCCGTCGGTGATGATCCAGTGGCGCGTCAGGAGTTGAACCGTCTCTGCGCCTTCGTTGGAGATGGTGATCGTGTAGAGGAAGAACCACTGGTTCTGCGACGGCTGTGAGCGCTCCGGGGCGTACTCCGATTGCACGTGGACTCTGACGCTCCGCGTCACTGCTTCCGACGTGAACATGGTTAATGATGACATGGGATCGGTTCGGGGTTCATGGCGTTCACGGGGTTCACAGGGCTGGGTTCCGGGTTCTGCGGTTCTAGGGTTCTAAGGGTTCCGGGTTCCGGGTTCCGGGTTCCGGGTTCTCGGGTTCTGGGTTCGGGTTCATGGTTCACCGTCGAGATCCGCGCGACTACGTGGGTTTGCGCTCCGGGTCGAGTCGATCCCAGCCGGCGCATGCGATGACGGGGAGCCGCGGGTACTTGGGGTACTCCGGATCGGTCCTCGATCGATCGCACGAATAGAAGACCGAGCCGCGATTGCTCACAATCGTCGAACGATGTGAGCACGTCCAGCAGAGTCCAATCCGCCGCTCCGGATCGTCTTCGATCATCTCTTCATCTTTGCGCGTTCGAAGTCGAACCGCCCAGAACCCCAGAACCCCAGAACCCCAGAACCCCAGAACCCCAGAACCTGATCCCCTGCTACGATCAGAAGAGATGCACACGATCGAGCCGGCCCGTCGCAAGCCCTACCCGGACGGTACAGCAGCAACCGAACGAATCGACCCCGGGGTCGATACCCGCCTGATCCGTGGACGTGCGCTGATCTTCTGGGACCTCAAGAGTCCCGTCCCCGGGAAACTCGACGCGATCGATACGGATCAAATCACGCCGGCGGCTGACTGCGTCTCCGAAAGCCTCGAGACCCTCGATGAGCGGTGGAAGGCCGGATCCTTCCGCTACCTCATGCCCGACTTCCGCGCGCGCGTACATCGCGGCGAGACCTTCGTCATCGCCGGCGATCGCTTCGCCATCGGATCGTCGCGGGAGATGAGCCCCGCCGGCTTGAAGGGTGTGGCCGAAGAAGCCGGCCTGCAGATGGTGATCGTCTGCGGCCACAACATGGGCGACATCTTCAGGCGCAACGCGTTCAACCTTGGACTGCACGTCATCCAGAGTCCTGACGCCGTCGCCGACGCCCGGGACGGCGACGACATGACGTTCGATCCGGACACGCGCCGGCTCACGAACGTCACGCAGGGCAAGACGTACGATCCGTTTCCGCTCTCGCCGAAAGAAGAAGAGATCCGCCGGAGCGGTGGGATTTTCGCCGTCGGCCGCCGCGAGTTCCCGGCGTCGATCGATGTTCAGCCGGTCATCGACTGGGCGGACGAGGTCGCGGCGCGGTCGATGACGACGACCGAGCAGATCGTATTCGCGCATCGCGTCGACAAAGACCTGAAGCCCCAGGATCTGGAGCCCGGAACCACGCTGCGCGTCTACGCCGACCTGCTGCCTGCGTCCGACGGCACCGCGCCGTTCGCGATTCACACCTTCAATCAGATTACGGGCGGACGCACCATCTATCCGCGCCAGGCCGCCATCGCCAACGATCACTTCGTGTTCACGGGGAGCGCCGCGGACGACAAGCAGACGAACATCGGCCGCGAGTTCGCACGACAGCACGGCATCGCGAAGCCGTACTACGCAACGCCCGGGGACGGCATCTTTCATTTCTATTTCCCCGAGCAGGGGCTCGTGATGCCCGGCCAGTTCATCCCGGGCGCCGACTCCCATAGCCGCGCGTACGGCGCGTACGGAGCCGTTGGGATCGGCGTCGGATCGACGACTCTCGGATTCGGGTGGGCGACCGGCTACATCTATTTCACGCTCGCGAAGGCGCGGCGCGTCGTGTTCGACGGACGCCTGCAGCCCTGGGTGAGCGGCAAGGACATCGTCCTCGAGCTGCTCCGCCGCTGGGGCGCGAAGCAGTCGGGCGGCATGTCCGTGGAGCTCGTGGACGCGAATCGGCAATTGCCAATCGCGTATCGAAACACCATCGCCAACATGATGGCCGAGGCCGAGGCGCTCAACGGCATCTTCGCCGCAGACGATCTGACGTACGAGTGGTACCGCGACAAAGGCGTCGACGCGCTGCCGTATCCTCGGATTGTGCCAGGCGCGAACGCGACGTATGCGATCGACGAACGGCTGGATCTCTCGGCGGTCCGGCCCATGATCGCCAAGCCGTTCAGTCCGGGCAACGCGTTTCCGGCCGAGGAGGTCGCGCGGGAACGCATCACGTTCGACAAGGCGCTCATCGGATCCTGCACGAACGGGAGCTACGACGATCTGCTGCAGGCGGCGCTGGTGCTGCGGGCCGCCCGCGATGCAGGGGCGCACAAAGTCGAACGCGAGTTCAAGGTGTTTCCGGGATCGGGCGGCGTCGGACGGCAGATCGAGCGGCCCGATGCGCGACTCGGCGGCGAATCGATTGGCGACGTCTTCCGGTCGGTCGGCGCCGAGATCCGCCAGTCGTGGTGCGGCCCGTGCTTCGGACAGGGCCCCGATGCGCTCACGCGCGGCCAGCGGGCGATCACCTCCTTCAATCGAAACTGGCAGAACCGCATGGGGCTTGGCGGCGAAGGCTATCTTGCGAGCCCCGCCGTCGTTGCCGCCTCGGCCCTCGTCGGCTACATGGCGCCGCCGAGCGAGCTGGGGCTCGAATGGGACGCGGAGCGGTTCGGCGTCTGACAGATGCGGCGCCCGCGGCATCTCGTCCTGCTCCTCGCGCTCGCTGCCGCATTCGGCAGCGCGGCGCCTCGCGCGCAGCAGCCCGCTCCCGTCGCGGGGATGGTGATTTCCGGCAGTGCCGCGTTTCGCGCGGGCACATACGCCTTCCACGCCGCCGATCTGGATCACCCGGCGATCGTGATTCGCGCCTCGCATGCCACCGTCGATTTCACCGGGGTCGTGCTGGAGGGTGCGCCGCGCGGCGCCGATCCCGACAGCTTCACCGGTCTGGCCGTGCTCGTCGACGGCGGCGAGAACGTCACGCTCCGCAACCTGACGGCGAGAGGCTACAAGGTCGGCATCCTCGCGCGTCATACGAAGCGCCTGCACATCACCGGCGCAGACCTCAGCTACAACTGGAAGTCGCGTCTCTACAGCCTCGTCGAGCACGAAAGCCTGGTCGACTGGCTTTCATATCTCCACAACGAGCATGACGAATGGCTCGCGGGCGGCGCCGGGATCTACATTGCCGACTCGGAGGAACCCGAAGTCGATCGCACGACAATCGTCCAGGGGCAGAACGGGCTGATGCTCGTCCGCTCGAACGGCGGACGTGTCTGGAACAACACGTGTTCGTTTCTTTCGGGGATCGGAATCGCGCTGTATCGGTCGAATGCGAATCGCATCATGCACAACAAGGTCGACTGGTGCGTGCGCGGGTACAGCCACACGTTCTACAACCGCGGGCAGGATTCCGCCGGGGTCCTCGTGTACGAGCAGAGCAGCCGGAACGTCATTGCGTTCAATTCCGTGACGCACGGCGGCGACGGCCTGTTCCTCTGGGCCGGCCAGTCGACCATGGACACCGGTCAGGGCGGCGCGAACGACAACGTCGTCTACCAGAACGATTTCAGCTTTGCGCCGGCGAACGGGATCGAAGCGACGTTCAGCCGGAACATCTTCTACGAGAACCTGATCGAAGGCTGCTGGCACGGCCTGTGGGGCGGCTACAGCTTCGATTCGTGGATTGCGGCGAACACGTTCCGCGGGAACCTCGAGGGGATCGCGATCGAGCACGGGCAGGACAACAGAATCACGGAGAACACGTTCGACGGCGACGAGACCGCGATTCGATTGTGGAAGAACGCGACGCAGGATCCCGCGTGGGAGTACCCGAAGCGCCGCGATACGCGGAGCCGGGACTACGTGATCTCCGGCAATCGTTTCGTGCGCAACAAGACCGCGATGAACGTCTCCGAGACGCAGAACGTCAGGGCGCTGACGAATGCGTTCGATGACGTGGGCTCGATTGCCGTGCTGTCGGGCGATACGCGGAATCTGGGAATCGGCGACGAAGTCATGGTGGCGATCCGGTCACGGCCGATGCTCGACGCGGCGCTCCCGTCGCCGTTGCCGGGCGGTATGGAGACGCGCGTGCCCGAGGGGGAACGCCGCGGCCGCGACGCCATCATCGTCGACGAGTGGGGGCCGTACGATTGGAAGTCGCCGAAGTTGTGGCCGACTGGCCGCTCGGATGCGATGCCGCTGAAGCTGCGCGTCCTTGGTCCTCCTGGCGAATGGCGCGTCGCGTCGGTGCGGGGAGCGCGCGTGACGCCGCAGTCCGGACGAGTGCCCGGAGAAATAGTCGTTGGTTTCGATGGCGGCTCTGAAGAGCCGGCCTACGAGCGGAGTGCGGACTTCGATGTGCGGCTCACGTATCGCGGCGCGGCCGTGACGAATCCGCGCGGTCAAACGACGCCGGAAGGGCAGCCGTACACGTTCGGGTACTCGCGGTTCTTCGTTCCGATCGACTGGGACGTCCGCTACTTTGGTTTCGACGAAGCCTCCGCGCCCGAGGCGCATCCAGACGCGTTCGCGCGCGTCCTTTCCGGCGCGCCGTTGAAGAGCGACCGGCGAGATCGCCTCGATTTCCTCTCCGGACGCGCAATCGTGGACGGCGTTCCGCAGGATCGCGTCGCGATTGCCGCGCAGGGGCGCGTCGACCTGCCGCGCGGTGACTACCTGATCCGCACGATTTCCGACGATGGGATTCGCGTCTGGGTGGACGATGAGCGGGTCATCGATCACTGGACGCCGCACGAGTCCGCCGTGGACACGGCCCCGCTCACCGGCGGCACGCACCGGATGAAAGTGGAATACTTCGAGCTCGGCGGATTCGCGGAGCTCCGACTGGAGATTCTGAAACGATGATTGCCTGGCTCACGCAGCCCGAAACCCTCATCGCGCTCGCGACGCTCACGTTTCTCGAAATCGTCCTCGGCGTCGACAACATCATTTTCATCTCGATTCTGGCGGGCAAGCTGCCGCACGCGCGCCAGGCCGCCGCACGGCGGCTAGGCCTGCTGCTCGCGATGGGCACGCGGATCCTGCTGCTGTTCTCGCTCTCGTGGATCGTGCGGCTGACCGCGCCGCTCTTCGCCGTGTTCGGCCACGAGCTGTCCGGGCGCGATCTGATCCTCGTTGGCGGCGGCCTCTTCCTCCTCGCCAAGAGCACGCATGAGATTCACAGCCGCCTGGAGGGAGACGAAGGGGCGGCGGCAACGGCGGCCCGAACGTCGTTCGTGTCGGTCCTCGTCCAGATCATGCTGCTGGACATCGTGTTCTCGCTCGATTCCGTCATCACGGCCGTCGGAATGGTGGACGAGCTCTCGGTCATGGTGGCGGCAGTGATGATCGCCGTGGTCATCATGATGATTGCGGCAGGACCCATCAGCGACTTCGTCCACCGGCACCCGACGGTGAAGATGCTGGCGCTGAGCTTCCTCCTGCTCATCGGCCTGTCGCTGCTGCTCGAAGGCTTCGATCATCACGTCCCGAAGGGATACATCTACTTCGCGATGGGCTTCTCGGTCTTCGTCGAGATGATCAACCTGCGCGTGCGCGGACGCCAGGCGCCCGTGCACCTCCGCGAGCCCTACGGCGACGATGAAACGCCCGATGCGTCGCCGTCGTCATAGAGAGAGGGGTTGGTGTGTGTCCCGCCATGGCACGCATGAGGTGAAGGAGATCGGATGCAGCGACTCGCTCTGACGACGGCGGCTGTTATTTTTGCCGCTTCTTCGATCCTGGCGCAGACATCTGCGGCGAGGGCCGCCGCGGCGAGCTCGAACGTCTGGCAGGTGGATTCGTCCCACACGTCCGCGCAGTTCAGCGTAAAGCACCTGCTCGTGTCGACCGTTCGCGGCACGCTCGGCAAGGTGTCGGGGACGATTCAGTACGACGGCCAGTCCGTGGAGAGCATCAAGGCCGACATCGCGATCGACGTGAACGGCATCAACACCGGTCAGGAGAACCGCGATCGCGACTTGCGATCGGACAGCTTCTTCGACGTGGCGAAGTATCCCAACGTCACGTTCAAGTCCAAGCGGGTCGAGGCGGCCGGCGAAGGCGGCTTCAGGCTCGTCGGGGATCTCTCGATGCACGGCGTGACGAAGGAGGTCGCCCTCGACGTCGATGGGCCCTCGCCCATTCTGAAGGGGCCGAACGGCAGCATGAAGGTGGGCGCGTCAGCGGAGACGAAGATCAATCGCAGGGATTTCAACCTGCTGTACAGCAAGATGGTCGAAGCCGCGCCCGTCGTCAGCGACGAGGTGCACATTCAGATCGATATCGAGGCGAACAGGCAGTAGCCGCTCGGTTGACAGCGTCATCGCGTCGGCGAAGAATGCAGTAGGTGCTGCCGCTCGTCCTCGCCGCCCTCATCCTCGCCCAGAATCCACCCTCGAGCAGCCCCGTACCCCCGACCTCCTCGTACGTGCCTGAACGCGTGTACGACATGCGAACGGGCGGGTTCGCCGATCTCGAGAGCCTGCTCGTCGACGTGCAGCACGCGGACGCGATCTTCGTCGGCGAGGAGCACGACGATCCCGACACCCACCGGATCGAGCTGATGCTGCTCGAAGGGCTCGTGCGCAGGAAGGCGAGGGTCGTGCTGGCGCTGGAGATGTTCGAGCGCGACGTGCAGCCCGCGCTCGATCGCTATCTTGCGGGCGCCACGTCAGAGGACGAGGACGCGTTTCTCGGCGCGGCGCGTCCGTGGCCGCGCTATGCGAGCGACTATCGCCCGCTCGTGGAGTTCGCGCGGGCGCACCACGTTCCGGTGGTCGCGTCGAACGTGCCGAGGCGCATCGCGTCCGCCGTGGCGAAGAACGGACTCGGAGCGCTCGATGGCCTCGGCGCGGATCGCGCGCTTGCGGCGGCGGACATCCAGTGCCTGCAGGCTGGCGCGTACTACGACCGGTTCGTGGAGGCGATGGGGGAGCATCCAGGCTCGTCGAGATCGGTGGCGACCGAGACGCGCAACGCGAACTTCTATCTCTCGCAGTGCGTCAAGGACGAGACGATGGGGGAGTCGGTCGCGCACGCGCTGCAGGAGCATCCCGGAGCCACGGTCCTGCACGTGAACGGCTCGTTCCACAGCGACTACGGCGAGGGGACGCCTGCGAGCGCGAGGAGGCGTCTGCCGGCCGCGCGCTTCGCGATCGTGACGATCGTGCCCGTCTCGAATCTCGACGCGGCGCACCCGGACGAGGACGATCGCGCGCGCGCGGATTATCTGGTGTTCACGGCGACGTCGCGTAAGTGAAGGTCGTGCGCTACCGCAGCCGCTCGGGCATTTCGGCGATCACGTACGTCATCACGGCCACCGCGGCCGTCGCCCGCGAGACGTCCATCGGGTCGATCTTGTCGATCGTGTCGGCGGGCGTGTGATGAATCAGGAAGTAGTTGCCTTCGCCTTCCAGCGAGAGCGCCGGAACGTTGGCCTGCTGCACGCTCGGGCCTATATCGGCGCCGCCGCCTCCCTGTGAGATGACGTCGGCCTGAATCCCGGAGAGCAGGGTGGCAATGTCGCGGACGCGCGCGCGCGCGCGTTCGCTTCCGCTGAAGCCGAACCCGCGCGGCCGGAACACCCCGGAATCCGACTCCATCATCATCACGTGATTCGCGAGCTCCGCCTGATGCGCGTCGCGGTACGCCTGCCCGCCGCGTCCGCCGTTCTCCTCGTTCGTCCAGAGCACGACGCGGACGGTGCGCCGCGGACGCAGGTTCAGGCGCTTCATCAATCGCAGCGCTTCCCACGTTGCGACGCAGCCGCCGCCATCGTCTGTCGATCCCGTTCCCACGTCCCACGAGTCGAAGTGCCCGCCGATGACGACGACCTCGTCGGGACGCTCGCGGCCTTTCAGCTCGCCGACGACGTTGGCGGAATCGGCATCGGGGAGAAAGTGCGCTTCCATCATCAGGCGCAGGCGAACGGCCGTGCCGCGGTCCGCGATCCGCTGCAGGCGCGTGGCGTCCTCCGCAGAGATTGCCGCCGCGGGGATCTTCGGCTGATCGTCGGCGTATGTCAGCGTGCCCGTGTGCGGCGTGCGCAGGCCCGCGGGTCCGACGGATCGCACGAGCGTCGCGACGGCGCCGAGCGCCGCGGCACGCGACGGTCCCGCCGTTCGATAGCGGACGGTCTCGCCGTAGTTCGTGAACGGGACGTTGAACAGGACGATTCGTCCCCTGGCGCGATCGCGCGCCGCATCGAGCTCGTCGAAGCTGTGCACGATCAGCAGATCCGCTTCGACGCCGCCCCTGGGAGTCCCGAGACTGTTGCCCAGACCGAGCATCACGAGCGGCTGCGGAGTGGGACCCACGATCTCCAGACTCTCGCGTCCGCGCACCCAGTGCGGCACTTTGACCGGCTCCGCGTGCACGTTTTCCAGGCCGTCGCGTGTCATTTCGTCGACCGCCCATCGAATCGCCGCTTCCAGGTTCGGTGACCCGCTCAAGCGATTGCCGAACGTGTCGCCGATATAGGCGAGCCGCTGCCACGCCTCGTCGGAGGCGAGCGACGCGCCAACGAGCCGCGACGCGGCGTCCTGGTACGGTGCCAGCCATTCGGGTGAGCCGGCGGCCCGAGCATCGATGGCGGGAGGCGGAAACTGCGCGCGCGGGTGTGCCGGCGTGGACGCCACAAGGGCGATCAGGACAGCGGTGGGCGCGAGCGCGCGGCGAAACGACATTCGCTCATTGTACCGACCCCGCGCGCCGCCGCCGCACGTCGCTCCCGCACACGCGCGCCGGCCCCGCACGCCGCACTCCGCTCCTATACACTGAACCGTTCATGCCGTCGCAGCATCCCGTCATACCCGCCGACGAATGGGCGGCCTGGCCCGACGAGCGGCTGCTCGATCTCCGCATGTGCCAGCTTGGCGTGAGCATCGAGGGAAGCGGCCTGGAGCCCCGGATTCAGGAGCTGCAGGGGGAGCTGCAGACCCGCGGTCTGACGTCGTTCCAGCCGCACTTCTGGCTCTCGGACGAGTGGTTCACGCCGGATGGCGTCGCCGGCGTCGCGATTCCTTTCTATCTGGCGCACCCGCGGCTCGAAAAGCTCGAACGCGCGCAGATGCTCGAAGTCGAGGGGGGCACGCCGGAATGGTGCATGCGCATTCTGCGCCACGAGGCGGGGCACGCGATCGACAATGCCTACAAGCTGCGGCTCCGCCGCCGGCGTCAGCAGATTTTCGGGCCGTCGTACCGCGCGTATCCCGAGTACTACACGCCCAAGCCGTACAGCAAGAGCTTCGTGCTGCACCTCGATAGCTGGTACGCGCAGAGCCATCCCGACGAGGACTTCGCGGAGACGTTCGCGGTGTGGCTGTATCCGCAGTCGGACTGGCGCGTGCGCTATGCGGATTGGCCGGCGCTGAAGAAGCTCGAATACATGGACGTGCTGATGCACGAGGTCGCGCAGAAGCCGATGCTCGTGGAATCGCGGCGGCGCGTCGACCCGCTGCCCTCGATTCGGAAGACGCTGCGCGCGCACTACGAGCGCAAGCGCCGTCACTACGGCCTGCTGCACCCCGACTTCTACGATCGGGACCTCCGCCGCCTGTTCTCGGACGCGCCCGAATATGCCGGGAACATGAAGGCGGCGCGCTTTATCGCGCGCGTGCGCAAGGAAGCCCGTCGCATGGTCGCCGGCTGGACGGGGGAGTACCAGTACACGATCGATCAAGTGATCGAAGCCATGATCCGGCGCGCGAACGAGCTGAACCTGCGTCTTGCCGCCCCCGAAGATCAGGCGAAGCTCTCGTTCCTCGTCCTGCTCACCGTCCAGACGATGAATTACCTGCACAGCGGGCGGCATCGAGTCGCGCTCTAGTCGACCTTGCGTGGCTCCGGCGGTCAGGCCCGCGGAAGGCGGGCCTCAAAGGACCGCCCTACAGATACCCACCGCCACGCCCGAAATGTGGTATATCAGCCACGCTCAATTTCAACAGGTACAGGCACTTGGCGTCAGCAGGCGCTGCCGCCATGAGGAGCATCCCATGAAGGTCGTGTGTCGATTTGCGTTCGCGGCTGCGCTCGTCCTTGCCGCCGCTCCGGGCGTCGGCGCGCAGCAGCCGGCGCCTGGAAACACGCAATCCTCGGGGCAGCAGCAGCCGGAGCAGAAGTCGGGCCAGAAGCCCGAGCAGAATCCGCAGGAGCCGCAGAAATATGAAGAGACGATCGTCGTCTCCGCATCGAAGACCGAAGAGAAACTCATCAACGCGCCCGCGACCATGACGGTCATCGGCGCCCAGACGATTCAAAGCGCTCCGAGCCAGAACTTTGCCGAGCTGCTGCGGGCCGTCCCCGGCGTCAACGTGACGCAGGTATCGGCGCGCGATATCAACGTCACCTCCCGCGGCGCGACCGGGACGCTCGCCACCGGGCAGCTCGCGCTGCTCGACGGCCGCAGCCTGTATCAGGACTTCTTCGGGTTCGTGATGTGGGACTTCCTGCCAGTGAACCTGAACGAGATCAAGCAGATCGAGGTGATTCGCGGACCCGCGTCCGCCGTCTGGGGCGCCAACGCGCTCTACGGCGTCGTCAACGTGATCACCAAATCGCCGCGCGAGATGCCGGGCACGAGCTTCACGATGGGCGTCGGCGGGTTCGATCGCTCGACCAGCACCGTCGATCAGAGCGCGGGCACGCTCTTCTACATCAGCGGCACGCACGCGCAGGCGGTGAACGATCGCTGGGCCTACAAGATTTCCGCGGGCGGCTACACGCAGGATCCGCTGCCGCGCCCCTCGGGGCAGATTCCGTGCACGATCGCCGACGTCTGCAAGTCGCAAACGACGGTGTATCCGCCCTACACGAACGAGGGTACGAACCAGCCGAAGCTCGACGCCCGGGTCGACTACGACTATCCCGACGGCCGCAAGCTGTCGTTCGCGGGCGGCCTTTCGGGGACGAAGGGCATCATGCATTCGGGCATCGGTCCGTTCAACATCAACAACGGATCGGTGATGGGCTACGGGAAGATCAACTACTCGCAGAAGGGGTTCAAGGCCGCGTTCTTCACGAACATCCTCAACGGCGATGCCGATAACCTGCTGACGCGCGACCTTCAGAACAATCCGATCGTCTTCAGCTTCAAGACGAACACGTACGACTTCGAAGCGTCGAACGTGCAGACGTTCCAGCAGAAGCACGTCGTCACCTACGGCGGCAACATCCGCTACAACAGCTTCGATCTGTCGCTCGCGCCCGACGGCGACAACCGGACGGAGGGGGGCGCCTACGTCCAGGACGAGATCTTCCTCTCGCGGATGTACCGGCTCGTCGCGGGCGCGCGGGTCGATCGGTTCGACTACCTGAACGACGTCGTCTTCTCGCCGCGCGTGACGTTCATGGTGAAGCCGGAGGAGAACCAGACGGTCCGCGTCTCGTACAACCGCGCGTACCGCTCGCCCTCGGTCGTCAACAACTTCCTGAACGTCACGATCGCGCAGCCGCTCGACCTGACGCCGTTTTCGGTCCTCAACCCGGCGCTGCGCGGGCGCATCTTCCCGCTCGCGGTCGCGTCCGTCGGCAACCCTGATCTGACGGAAACGTCGCTGGACGCCTTCGAGCTCGGATATTCCGGCGTCGTCGCGCAGGGACGCGCGATCCTCTCGGCGGCGTTCTACGTGAACCGGACGAAGGACGACATCCTGTTCACCGAGAAGCCGGGCACGCGCTACGGCCCGCTGAATCCCCCGCCCGGCTGGACGGCGCTTACAGGCCTGCCGGGGTTCGTCATCCCGCCGAACGTGCTGCCGTCGACGTTCACGTACCTGAACTTCGGCCGCACGACACAGAAGGGACTCGAGCTTGGCGTCAACGCGACCATCAATCCGTCTGTCGGCGCATTTGCGAACTATTCGTTCCAGGCGCGGCCGGAGCCTCACGGGTTCGACATCACGGAGCTGAATTTGCCGGCGAAGAACCGGTTCAACATCGGCTTCAACTTCAACGGCGATCGGTGGCTGGGCGATCTGACGGTCTCGTACGCCGGCAAGGCGTTCTGGCAGGACGTACTCAGCGATCCGTACCACGGGACCACAGACGCGTATACGCTCATCAACGGCGGCGCCGGCGTGAAGTGGGCGAAGAACCGGCTGATCACGTCCGTCAAGGTCATCAACCTGGCGAATCAGGACGTGCAGCAGCACGTGTTCGGGGATATCCTGAAGCGCCAGGTCGTCGGGGAGCTGCGCGTGCAGTTCTAAGTCGTGGGACGAACGCCGGGTCTGACGCGTCGTATAGGAGATGATCCCACTAAGGGGAGGAGGGCATCGCGGCGGCGGCCGTGAGAGCGCGGGGCGCTCCGGCGTCGCGCTTCGCGCCGGCGAATCGCCCAAAGACAAGAAGAAGATCGACTTCTCCAGCGCATGGCAGGAGGCGCGCGCGCTCGTCTGGGCGCGCCGAGGACGCCTCTCCGTCGGCCTCCTGCTCATGATCGTCAACCGCCTCTCGGGCCTCGTCCTTCCCTGGACCTCCAAATCGCTGATCGACGACGTCGTCGGCAAGCACCGCGCGGACCTGTTGATGCCGCTCGCGATTGCCGCGGGCATCGCGACCGTCGTGCAGGCGATCACGTCGTTTGCGCTCTCGCAGGTCCTCGGGGTGGCCGCCCAACGCGCGATTACGGACATGCGGCGTCGCGTCGAGGCGCACGTTGCGCGCCTCCCCGTGGGCTACTTCGACTCCACGCAATCGGGCGTCCTGATCTCCCGGATCATGTCCGACGCCGAGGGCATCCGGAATCTGGTCGGCACGGGCCTCGTGCAGCTGACGGGCAGCATCGTGACCGCGATCGCCGCGCTCGCATACCTCTTCTACCTGAACTGGTGGCTGACGTCGGTCACGTTGATCATGCTGGCGACGTTCGGCGGGGGCATGGCGCTCGCGTTCAACCGTCTGCGTCCGTTGTTCCGCGAACGCGGAAAGATCAACGCGGAGGTCACGGGACGGCTCAACGAAACGCTGGGCGGCATCCGCATCGTCAAGACCTACACTGCGGAGAAGCGCGAAGAGCTCGTCTTCACGCGAGGCGTCCACCGCCTGTATCGCAACATCGCGAAATCCATCACCGGCGTGTCGTCGATTACCGCTTTTTCGACCGTCATCGTCGGCGCGATTGGCGTCACGATGATGCTCGTCGGCGGCCGGTCCGTACTCGCGGGCCAGATGACGCTGGGCGAGTTCATCACCTACATCTTCTTCACCGGCCTCATGGCCGCGCCGGTCGTGCAGATCGCGTCCATCGGGACGCAGATCAGCGAGGCATTCGCGGGGCTCGATCGCATTCGCGAACTGCTCCAGATGGCGACCGAGGATCAGCAGGACGCATCGAAGGCGCCCGTGCACGACATTCTCGGCGAAGTCGTGTTCGACGACGTGAGCTTCGAGTACAACCCGGGGGTTCCGGTGCTGCGGGACGTCAGCTTCCGCGCGCCCGCGGGCACGACCACGGCGCTCGTCGGATCGAGCGGATCGGGAAAGAGCACGCTCATCAGCCTCGTGATGGCGTTCAACCGGCCGAAGGAAGGGCGCGTGCTCGTGGACGGCCAGGACCTCGCCACGATGCGGCTGCGTGATTTCCGCTCGCAGCTCGGCGTGGTGCTGCAGGACAATTTCCTGTTCGACGGAACGATCGCCGAGAACATCCGCTACGGACGGCCCGACGCGACGCTGGACGAAATCAAGCGCGTGAGCCGGATCGCGCATGCCGACGAGTTCATCGACGGGTTCGAGAAGGGATACGACACCGTCGTGGGGGAACGCGGCGTCAAGCTGTCGGGGGGCCAGCGGCAGCGCGTCGCAATCGCACGGGCCATCCTCGCGGACCCGAAGATCCTCGTGCTCGACGAGGCGACGTCGAGCCTGGACAGCGAGAGCGAAGCGCTCATCCAGGACGGCCTCAAGTCGCTGCGCGAGGGGAGGACGACGTTCGTCATCGCGCACCGGCTGTCCACGATCAGGAGCGCCGATCAGATCCTCGTCCTGGAGCAGGGGGAGATCATCGAGCGCGGCACGCACGCGGAACTGCTCGCCCTCGGCGGCCGCTACCGGACGCTGTATGATAAACAGTACCGCCTCGAAGCCGACCGCTTCATCAACCCGGGCGAGGACTTCACGCCGGAGCCGGCTGCGGTGAAGATTCCATCGACACTGAGACCCAACAACGCTCTGTAGTCCGTCAATGCCGGGTGGCTGACGCGGTCAATGCCGGGTGCCGACGGACGTCAATGTCCGTTGACAGCGGGATTTGCCCGGGCATTGACGAATTCCAGCCGGCACTTACACGAGCGAAGCGATCGCCCGGCATTGACAACCAGCGAAGCGATCCGCCGGCATTGACGAGCATTCAGGATGATGCAGTTCATCTACACCATGAAAGGCCTCGGGAAGGTTCATCCTCCCGATCACGTTGTCCTCAAGGACATCTGGCTGTCGTTCCTGCCGGGCGCGAAGATCGGCGTCCTGGGCGCGAACGGCGCTGGCAAGAGCTCGCTGCTTCGCATCATGGCCGGCGAAGACCACGACTTCATCGGCGAAGCGTTTCCGGCAGAGGGGATCTCCGCCGGATTCCTTCCGCAGGAGCCGAAGCTGGACAACTCGAAGACCGTTCTCGGCAACGTCGAGGAAGGCGTCGCCGAGCTCCGGGCGCTGCTCACGCGCTACGACGAGATCAACGCGAAGTTCGCGGAGGATCTCTCCTCCGACGAGATGGACAATGTCCTCGAAGAGCAATCGCGCGTGCAGGATCGGATCGAGGCGGCAAATGCGTGGGATCTGGATTCGCGTCTCGAGCTGGCGATGGACGCGCTGCGGCTGCCGCCTCCGGACGCGGACGTCAATACGCTGTCGGGCGGAGAGCGCCGTCGTGTGGCGCTGTGCCGTCTGCTCCTGAAATCTCCAGACCTCCTGCTGCTCGACGAGCCCACGAATCACCTCGACGCGGAGTCCGTCGCCTGGCTCGAGCGCTTCCTCAAGGATTATCCCGGCACCGTCGTCGCCGTCACGCACGACCGCTACTTCCTCGACAACGTCGCCGGCTGGATCCTCGAACTCGATCGCGGATCGGGGATCCCGTGGGAAGGCAACTATTCGTCGTGGCTGGACCAGAAGCAGCGGCGTCTCGCGATCGAAGAGAAGCAGGAAACGAGGCGTCAGCGGACGCTCGAGCGCGAGCTCGACTGGATCAGGATGTCACCGCGCGCGCGGCAGGCCAAGGGCAAGGCGCGCCTCAATGCGTACGAGGATCTGCTGAAGCAGGATACGGCCCAGAAGATCGAACAGGTCGAGATCTACATTCCGCCCGGCCCCCGTCTCGGCGACATCGTCGTCGAAGCGCGGAAGCTCCGAAAGGGATACGGCGATCTGCTCCTGATGGACGACGTGTCGTTCACGCTGCCGCGCGGCGGGATCGTCGGCGTGATCGGCCCGAACGGCGCCGGCAAGACGACGCTGTTCCGCATGATGACCGGCAAGGAGCAGCCGGATGCGGGCATGCTGCGGCTCGGCGATACGGTGCAGATCGGATACGTGGATCAGAGCCGCGACGCGCTCGATCCGCAGAAGTCCGTCTGGGAGGAGATCACGGAGGCGCGCGACGAGGTGGAGCTGGGGAAGCGGACCGTCGCGTCGCGCGCGTACGTCTCGTGGTTCAACTTCAAGGGGCGCGATCAGCAGCGGAAGGTCGGGTCGCTCTCGGGCGGCGAACGCAATCGCGTGCACCTCGCGAAGCTCCTGAAGGGCGGCGCGAACCTGCTGCTGCTCGACGAGCCCACGAACGACCTCGACGTCGATACGCTGCGCGCGCTCGAAGAAGCGCTGCTCTCCTTTGCTGGCTGCGCCGTCGTGATCAGCCACGACCGCTGGTTCCTCGATCGCATCGCGACGCACATGCTCGCGTTCGAGGGGGACAGCAAGGTCGTCTGGTTCGAGGGGAATTACCAGGATTACGAAGCCGATCGGCATCGCCGCCTCGGGGCCGAGGCGGATCAGCCGCACCGCATCAAATACCGCAAGCTGACGCGATAGTCGCCTTCGCCTGTCCGACTGCCCGCGTCCGCCCTACCACACCCGGCCCCCCGCTTGCACTTCAGTCTGGCGTCCGCGGGGAGTGTCCGCTGGCAACTAGCAGGCAATCAAGAACTTAACGCGCTGGAGCGACAGGAAGAGGCTTCAGCGGACTTCGAATCGGGACACTTTTTGGGCCGTCGAAAAGTGGCAAGGCTGCCCAAAAGTGTCGGGAGCAAAACCATGACGGTGGAGAAAGCGGCATCGCTGAAAAACGAGGCAGGCTTCACGCTGATCGACCTGCTCTTCGTGTGCTCGCTGATTGGATTGCTGTCGACGATGGCGATTCCCGGACTGATGCGGGCGCGCGGCGTCGCGCAGGCGGCATCCGCGGTCGGCACGATCCGCGTCGTCAACAGCGCGCAATTGAGCTTTGCGGTGACGTGCGGATCGGGATTCTACGCGCCCGACCTGCCGACGCTCGGCATCAAGCCGCCGTCCGCGTTACAGGGGTTCCTGCCGCAGGAGCTGGCCTCCGGCGTGACGTTCGTGAAGAGCGGCTTCACCTTCACGATGACAGGGACGTCGCTCGCGGGCGCGCCCGCGGGCTGCAACGGCATGGCGGCGGGGCTCGGCGCGCCAGGGTACATGATCGTCGCCGATCCGCTGGATCCGGTTGCGAACCCGCACTTCTACGGATCGAACGCCGACGGCACGATTTACGAGGACACCACGACCCTGAACGGCGCGATGCCCGAGTCGGGCCCCTCGCCGCGCGGCACGCCGATCAAGTAGGCCGGGTCTCTTAGACCCGGCAGGTAGGCCGGGTCTCTTAGACCCGGCCCATCCCCTCGATTACGATAGGGCGCGATGCGCCCTCGACCACTCTCCCGAGTCGCCCTGGCCAGCGCTGTTGTGGCGATGCTGGCCATGGCGGCGCCCGCGGCGGACACGCCGCACGTCACCACGCCGCGGCAGTTCTTCGGGTTCGACATCGGCGACGACTACAAGCTCGCGACCTACACGCAATTCGCCGCTTACTGGCGGACGCTCGCACGCGAATCGAACCGCATGAAGCTGGTGGAGATCGGCCGGACGTCCGAGGGGCGCCCGCAGTTGATGGCGATCGTGACGTCGCCCGAGAACCTCAAACGGCTCGACCGATACAAGGAGATCGCGCGCCGCCTCGCGCTCGCCGAAGGCCTGACCGACGATCAGGCGCGCGCGCTCGCGCGCGAGGGGAAGGCGGTCGTGTGGATCGACGGAGGCCTGCACGCGACCGAAGTACTCGGCGCGCACCAGCTGATCGAGGCCGTCTACCAGCTCGTGAGCGGAACCGATCCGGAGACCGAGCGCTTCCTGCGGGACGTCATCGTCCTCTTCGTCCACGCGAACCCTGACGGCATGGAGCTGGTCTCGAACTGGTACATGCGCGAGGCGGACCCGGCGCAGCGGACGCTCAGCAACGTCCCGCGGCTCTACAACAAGTACGCCGGGCACGACGACAACCGCGACTTCTACATGGGAAACCTGGCGGAGACGACGAACATGAATGGCATCATGTTCCACGAGTGGTTTCCGCAGATCGTCTACGACCACCACCAGACCGGGCCAGCCGGTACCGTCATGTTCGCGCCGCCGTTCAGGGACCCCTTCAACTACAACCTCGACCCGCAGGTGCCGATCGAAATCGATCTGATCGGCGCGGCGCTCAACTCGCGGATGGTCGCGGAAGGGAAGCGGGGCGTGACGAGCCGGAAAGGGTCAACCTATTCGAGCTGGTGGAATGGCGGGCTTCGGACGATCGGCTACTTCCACAACATGATCGGGCTGCTCACGGAGACGATCGGCAGCCCGACGCCGATGCGGATCCCGTTCATCCCGTCGAAGCAGCTTCCGGATTCGAACCAGTACGACCCGATCGAGCCTCGGGTCTGGCACTTCCGGCAGTCGATCGAGTATTCGGTCACCGCGAACCGCGCCGTTCTGGACATTGCGTCCCGCAACCGCGAGAACTTCCTGTTCAACATCTACCGCATGGGACGGAATTCAATCGAGCGCGGCAGCCGCGACACCTGGACGATCACGCCGCGCCGGGTGCAGGCGGCCGAAGCCGCGCTGAAACGCGCGGCAGACGGTCAGCCGCGCGACGAGTTCGAGAAGCTGCTGCGCGACCCGTCGATGCGCGATCCCCGCGCTTACATCATTCCTTCCGACCAGCCGGATTTCCCGACCGCGACGGCGTTCATCAATGCGCTGATTAAGAACGGCGTGGCGGTGCAGCGCGCGACGGCCGGATTCAGCGTGGCGGGGACGGCCTATCCGGCGGGCTCGTGGATCGTGAAGACGGCGCAGGCGTTCCGGCCGCACGTGCTCGACATGTTCGAGCCGCAGGATCATCCGGACGACATCCCGTACCCCGGCGGACCGCCCACGCCTCCGTACGACAATGCCGGCTACACGCTCGCGTACCAGATGGGCGTGCAGTTCGATCGCGTGCTCGACGACTTCTCGGGTCCGTTCGAACGCGTCGACGGCGTCCAGAAACCGCGCGCCGGACGCGTCAGCGGCAGCGGGTCCTCCGGATATCTCCTCGGCCGCGGGTCGAACGCGGCGTTCGCCGCCGTCAATCAGCTGCTCGCGGGCGGCGAAGAGGTGTCGTGGATCACGAGCGGGCCTCAAGCCGGGATGTTCCGCGTCAGCCCGAATCCTTCGACGCGAGGGAAGCTGGAGAGCCTTGCCGCCACCCTTGGCGTGAACGTCGACGCCGCGCCGGCGTCCCCGTCGGGGCTGATGGTGAAGCTGCGGAACCTTCGGATCGGCCTGTCGGACCGCTACGGCGGCTCGATGCCGTCAGGGTGGACGCGCCTGATTTTCGAGGAGTTCGGGTTTCCCTTCGAGGTCGTGTTCCCGAAGACGCTCGATGCGGGCAACCTGATCGACAAGTACGACGTGCTCGTGTTTCCAAGCGACATGATGCCTGCTCCATCAGGGCGAAGCGGAACACCGTCCGGCCGCGGCGCTGGAACCGGTCGTATTCCGGCGGAATTCGAGAACCAGCTCGGCGCCATTACCGCGACACAGACGATTCCGCAGCTCAGGAACTTTCTGGAGGACGGGGGGACGATCGTCGCGGTCGGGAAATCGACGGCAATCGCCGGGCTGATGGGTCTGCCCGTGGCGAGCCATCTCGTCGAACGGGATTCGGATGGTGCGCTGAAGCCGCTGCCGAGCGACAAGTACTACGTGCCAGGCTCGATTCTCCGGGTGGCGGTGGATCGCGGAAATCCCGTCACGCAGGGGCTCGCGGATCACGTCGACGTCTTTTTCGACAACGATCCGGTGTTCGAACTGACGCCGGACGCCGCGCTGAAGGGGATCCGTCCGGTCGCGTGGTTCGACTCGCCCTCGCCGCTTCGAAGCGGCTGGGCCTTCGGTCAGGGCTACCTCGAAAAAGGGATCGTGGGGCTGGACGTGCCGGTCGGCAACGGGCGGCTGTTCCTCTTTACGCCGGAAATCACCTTCCGGGCGCAGCCGCACGGCACGTTCAAGTTCCTGTTCAACGCGATCTATCTGGCGGCGCGGTCGCCCGGGCGCTGACGCCCGGGCTCTGACCCGCGCCGTTCAGCGTCGCTTGCGGGAGGTACCTTTGCGTGCGGAGGTCTTCCGGCTGCGCGACGCCGTTTTGCGGCCCGCGGCGCTTCGGGTCCGGCCGCGTCCCGCGGCCCTCTTCTTCGTCCCGCGCCCGGTCTTCCGTGCGCCGCGCGACGCCGTTTTCGCCTGGCGTTTCGCGCCCTTCGCGGCACGGCCTTTCGTCCGCCGGGCTGTCCGGCGCGCCGGAGCCTTGCGCTCCGCACCGCCGCCCGCCGTCGTCTCCATCGACCCGGCCGAGGCGTCGTCCGAGGCCATTCCGTATGCGCCGTCCCCTGCGTCCGCCGAGCGGGTCAGCGCGTCGGCCTCCGGTGCCTGTTCATCTGCCATATGCCCTCCGAAGCGTTGTGTGCGCGGGTCCGCGCGATGGGCGGCCGCGAAACTGTAGCGTCTGCGTGCTGCATACTAGGAGCTTGTCTGCATAAACGCAACAGCCTCGTTCGAGAGATCCGCGTTGTCCGCGTCGTCTGCGGTCACGCAACACTTGGTTCCGTGGTGTTCGAGTATCAGCCCGACATCCTCGAGACACTCGCCGGACACGGCCTCGTGCCGGCGTCCGCGACACGTCCATCGTTCGTGCGCCAGGCCCTCAGCAATCTGTACCGGTACGAAATCCGCCGCCTGCGGCGGGCTCTGCTCGACGGGCGCGTCGCCAGGGCCGACTACATCGGCCACGTCGTCGCCCTCCGCCGGAAGTACTGGCTCCTGTCGCTGCCGACGGAGCTGTGGGTCGTGCGCGAGGGATGAACGTTTGCAGGTAGGATCGAACCTATGAAGGACATCGAGCAGCTCGGGGTCTTCTATCTTGGCCGCGAAAGCGACCCCCCAGGCAAGCAGCTTGGCGACGCCGTCCTCTACGACTCGCGCGACCTCGTGACGCACGCGTTGTGCGTCGGCATGACGGGCAGCGGCAAGACGGGGCTGTGCCTGTCGATCGTCGAGGAAGCGGCGATCGATCGCGTGCCGGTCATCGCCATCGATCCGAAGGGAGATCTCGGCAACCTGCTGCTGACGTTTCCGCGGCTCGCGCCCGAGGACTTCCGGCCGTGGATCGACGAGGAGGACGCGCGTCGCGCGGGCCTTACGCCCGATGCCTATGCCGCGCAGCAGGCCGAGCTGTGGAAGAAGGGGCTCGCCGACTGGGGCGAGGACGGCGCCCGCATCGACCGTCTGCGCGCGGCGGCGGACTTCGCAATCTACACGCCGGGCAGCCGTGCCGGCCTGCCGCTCTCGATCATGTCGTCGTTTGCGGCGCCGCCGGACGCCGTCCGCGACGATGCCGAAGCGCTGAACGAACGGGCGTCGACGACGGCGACGAGCGTCCTGACGCTGGCGGGCGCGAACGCGGAGCCTCGTGGACGCGAGCATACCTTCGTCTCCACGCTGCTGGTCGACGCATGGCGGCAGGGAAAGGATCTGGATCTCCCGTCGATCATCGCCGGCCTGCAGAAGCCGCCGTTCGCGCGGGTCGGCGTCATTGACGTCGAATCCTTCTATCCCCAGAAGGAGCGTTTTGCGCTCGCGATGCAGCTCAACACGCTGCTTGCATCCCCAGGCTTCGAGAGCTGGCTCGAAGGGGATCCCCTCGATCCGGGCAGGCTTCTCTACGGCGAGGGAGGGAAGCCGCGCATCTCTATCATGTCGATCGCGCACCTCGGCGACGCGGAACGCATGTTCGTCGTCTCGCTGTTGCTGAACCAGGTCGTCGGGTGGATGCGCACGCAGAGCGGTACGAGCAGCCTGCGCGCGATCGTCTACATGGACGAGATCGCGGGGTACTTTCCGCCTGTGGCCGCGCCGCCGGCGAAGGCTCCGCTGCTCACGCTGCTGAAGCAGGCGCGCGCGTTCGGCGTCGGGATGCTGCTCGCCACGCAGAACACCGCCGACCTCGATTACAAGGGCCTGGCGAACGCGGGGACCTGGTTCCTTGGCCGCTTACAGACCGAGCGTGACAAGGCGCGGGTCCTCGACGGGCTCGAGGGCGCCGGGACGGCGGCCATCGATCGCGCGGCGCTGGACCGGACGCTCTCCGCGCTCGGCAAGCGCGTCTTCCTGCTGCACGACGTCCATCAGGCGCAGCCGCACACGTTCCAGACCCGCTGGTCGATGTCGTACCTCCGCGGGCCGCTGTCGCGCGATCAGATCAAGACGCTGATGGATCCGCTGAGGGGTGCGGGGGCACCGTCGGCATCGAAACCGTCCCCGTTGGATTCCGCACCCGAGAAACCGGCGAAGGCCGCCGCGCGCTCCGCGCCCCAGACTGAAACGCCCATCCTGCCGCCGGGCGTCCAGCAATACTTCCTCCCGTCCGCCAGCGGGGCGCATTTCACGCCCGTTGCGCTCGGCGTCGCGCGCGTGAGCTTTTCCGACACCAAGAGCCAGATCAATACGAACCGCGACATCGTGGCCACCGCGCCGATCGGCGACGGACCGATTCCTGTCGATTGGTCGTCGGCCGAGGTACGGGACGTCAGCCCGTCCGCCCTCGAGACGTCCGCCCCCGCGAACGCCAGCTTCGACGCGCTCCCGCGCGCGGCATCGGTCGCGAAGAACTACGCGGCCTGGCAGAAGTCGTTCGCCGCATGGGTCGCCGACGCGCAGCGGTTCGAGCTGTGGCAGCACGCGGGCCTGAAGCTCACGTCCAGACCGGACGAATCGGAACGGGATTTTCGCATCCGGGTCCAGAATGCGCAACGCGAGGCGCGCGACGGCGAAGTCGAGGCGGTCCGACGCAAGTTCGCTGAGAAGCGTGCGCGTCTCGCCGAGCGCGTGCGAAGGGCGGAGCAGTCCGTCACGCGCGAGCAGGGACAAGCGACGCAGCAGAAGCTGCAGACGGCGGTGTCGATCGGCGCCACCGTCATCGGCGCGCTGTTCGGGCGCAAGACGATCACGGCCGGCACGATCGGCCGTGCCACCACCGCCGCCCGCGGTTTCGGACGGAGCGCGAAGGAGCAGGCGGACGTCGGGCGGGCGGAGGAGACCGTGGACGTCGTCAAGAAGGAGTTGGACGATCTGGACGGACAGATCGCCGAGGAGACGGCAGCGATCGGCGCGCGCTACGACGCGGACGCGAGCAACATCACGAAAGTCGCGGTCGCCCCGAAGCGCGGGCAAATCGTCGTCCAGTGCGTCGCGCTCGGCTGGATAGCCGAGTAGGGCACATGTGGGGCGCCTCTCTTAGAGGCGCCATCATTGTAGGGCGCCATCACCGCGCTCTCGTCCTACTCACACGGACCGCCCGCGGCGAGCTCGGCTATCTTGGCTTCGAACGCATCCGCCCAGCGCTCCGCGTGTCGAGACTCTACCGACAGCTGTTCGAACCGGGTGACGCCGCTCTCGGCGAACAGCCGCACAATCTGCGCGCGCGAGAGTTGGCGCAGCAGGTCCAGCGTGAACTGACGCCCTTCTTCCGAGATCACGTGATCCGGAAACGTTCCCCCGTCATACGGGAGCGACTTCATGCTGACGCGGCACTCCGCGGCGTTCGCCCACATGGGCACGCGCCGCCAGTTCGGGAGATCGAGCTTGAGCGGCCCGAACGTCGCACCGAGATCCTGTATGGCGAGCAGCGGGACCCGGCACGAGCCATCGCGAGCGTCCTGCCCCGGAGGGCACACCAGCCGCTGGTTCTCGGCCTTGTTGTCCCAGTGCGCGAGGATCACGGCCATCAGGCGCAGCGCGTCCACGTGCGCACGAGGCGCGCCACCCTTCGTTGGATCGACGCGATCGAGCTCGAACCAGGACCATCCCTGATCCGGAGATGCCGCGATTCGCCGTCCCGGAATCTGGCGCTCAATCACGGCGTCGTCGAAGCTCACTGCTCGTGCGGGATCAGCGCCTTTCAGACACGCACTCTCGACGCGCGTCTTCTGCAGGCATTCAAGCGCTTCGAACGGAAAGGGAGGACACCCGACGCAGCGGACGCTGTGGACGACGTACATCCGGTCGGCGGCGAAGCCGAGCGCGGAGAGGAGGCGCGTGGCAGCGGTCTCCGCCGGCAGTTCCGCGTTGCTCGCGCCGTACTTCACCTTGACGATTTCCCCGTCCGGCAGGCGGCAGTTGAACTTGCGCGTCGAGCCGCCCACGTGCTCCGTCACGAAGGTGCATTCGACGTCGGAGGTGGTGTTGAACGAGCCGTCACCCCGGGGGTTGCTGCCGAGATCGGCTTTGGCGATCGCGACCGGAGGCTGCTGCCAGACGCGCGCGGATGCCAGCGCCGCGTCGCGCTGCGCCGGCGTGACGAATGCGGCTGAATCGGGCCGCGATCGGTCGCCGCATCCGCACGCCATCGCCGATAGCACCAACACAACGGCGGCACATCCCGTTCGCGGAACGCGGCTGCCGTCGATGACCATGCGCGATCAGCGTAGCATGCGCGGGTCTAAGAGACCCGGCCTAGCTCCGGCGCGCCCCACATCGCCTCACAATGCCCGCAGGGCAACGTTCGGATCGACCGATGCGGCACGACGCGCGGGCATCAAGCACGCGAGGACGGCGACCATCAGCAGCACGGTCGACACCGCCAGGAACGTCAGCGCGTCCGTCGGGTCCACCTCGAACAGCAACGTCGTCAACATGCGAGTCAGCGCGATGGCGCCGGCCATGCCAATGACGAGACCGATGACGACGAGCTGCAGTCCTTGGCGCAGGACGAGCCCGAGGACGCCCGTGCGCGGCGCGCCGAGCGCCATGCGAATCCCGAACTCCTGCGTCCGCTGATTGACGGAGAACGCGATCACGCCGGCAATTCCCGCTGCCGTGATGAGCAGCGCGAGCAGTCCGAACATGCCGATCAGCGTGGTCGTGACGCGGGTCGGCTGCAGGCCCGTCGACCGCACCTCCGTAAGGGTGCGGAAGTTGCTCACCGGCAGTTCCGGGTCGTGCGCAGTTCCCGCGGCCTTGATCGCGCGGATGGTCTCATCCGGCGTGAGCTTCGAATGTACGATCCACGTCGTGCCCAGCAGCGGGTTCTGCAGCATTGGCGCGTAAACTTCGTCCCGCGGCGCGCGATTGAGCTGCTGACGAACGTCCGCGACGACGCCGACGACCGTGAGCCAGACGTCGTCACCGCCCGAGATGCGCTTGCCGACGGGATCCTCGTTCGGCCAGAAATGCCGCGCGGTCGATTGATTGATGATCACGACGCCGGGAGCCGATGCGGTATCGGATGGCGCAAACGCGCGGCCTGCGACGATTGGCTGCCCGAGCGTCCCGAAGTAGTCGGGTGTGGCGATCATGACGTCCACCTGCGGAGCCTGGACGCCGGGCGGCAATGGATGCGACTCGCGGACGAGTCCGCTCGAGAACGGCCCCAGCTCGTTGAGCGGGAACGTGCCGCTTCCGCCGACGTCGATCACCCCGGGGATCGCACGCAGCCGTCCCTCGAAGCGCTCCCGGTAGTTCGCCATGCTTTGAGTGCGCTGCTGGCGCGGCATGTTCAACGGAAACTTGTTGAAGCTCATGTCCGCCCGCAGCGTCATCAGGTTCTCTGTCCGGAACCCGGGATTGACGCTCTGCAGCTTGATCAGGCTTCGCAGCGTCAAGCCGGACGCAATCAGCAGCATGAACGAGACCGCCACCTGCCCCACGATCAGCCAGTTCCGCAGTCCCTGATTCGCGTGCGTCGTCCGCGAGCCATCGCGCAGCGCGGGCGCGACGTCGAGGCGGGATGAAAACGCGGGGATGGTCCCGAACACGAGGCCGGTGATCACGGACGTCGCGAGCGTGAACAGCAGCACGTTGGTGTCGAGGCTGATCTCCGACGCGCGGGTCGTAAATCCTTCCGCGAACGCGATCAGCAGCTTCATCGTCGCGGAGGCGAGGAGGAGACCGAGAAGACCGCCAGACGCGGCTAGCAGAAGGCTTTCGGTCAGGAGCTGCCGCATCAGGCGCGTGCGGCTGGCGCCCAACGCGGCGCGCACGGAGAGCTCGCGCTCGCGTCGAATCATCCGCGCCAGCAGCAGGTTCGCGATCGACGCACAGACGATCAGCAGTACGAAGCCCGCGGTGCCCAGGAGAATCAGGAGCGTCGTCTTGAACCCGCGCGTGAGGTCTTCCTTCAGCGGCGTCGCCGTGATGTGGTATCCGTTGGCGGGATAGGCATCGGGATACGCCTTCGCGAGCTGCGCTGCCGTGATGTCCATGTCAGCACGCGACTTTGCGAGCTGCAGTTCGGGCTTCAGCCGTCCGAACGCCGTCGTCATGCGCGCCTGCCGATTGTCGATCGTGGACTGGCGCGATCGGAACGGACACGCGGACGTCGGCATGTAGACGTCCACTTCGAGCGGATACTCCGGAATCGAGGGCAGCACGCCGATGACGGTGTGCGGCTTGTCGTTCATCCGGAACACCTTGCCGACGATGGCCGGATCCTGTCCGAAGGCGCGCTGCCAGTACTTGTAGCTGAGGACGAGCACCGCCGGCGCGCCGCGCGCATCGTCCGCGTCCACGAACGTCCGGCCGTACAGCGGCTTCACGCCCAGAACGTCGAAGAAGTTGGCTGAGACGACACCCGTGGAGACGCGCTCCGCCTCGCCGCGGCCGAGCAGCGTGAAGAACATGTTGTGGAACTCGACGATGTCGGACAGCGATCGCGACTGGCGATAGTCGTTGATGTCCTTGACGGAGAAACCAAGATCGTTCGCCGTCGTGTCGCCGACGCCGTGCCGCAGCACCACGATCGGCTCGCCGTTTTGATAAGGGAGCGGTCGGAGCAGGACGCCGTTGACGACGCTGAAGATCGCGGTGTTGGCGCCGACGCCGAGCGCCATCGTCGTCATGACGACGGCGGCGAAGCCCGGATTGCGCCGCAGATTGCGGAGACCGTACCGGATGTCCTGCGCCGCCGTTTCCACGAAGCGCGACGACCACGTGTCGCGGACGTCGTCCTTGACGCCTTCGACTGCGCCAAACGCCTGGCGCGCCGCCCGCCGCGCCTCTGCCGGCGGCATGCCGGCGCGGATGTTCTGATCGACGAGCATGTCGATGTGATATTGCAGCTCGACATCGAGCTCGCGCTCGAGCCGCGAGCGACGGAAGAGGGAAGCGAGGCGGGTGCGCAGATGGCGCGTCGTCATGTGATGCTCCGATCAGCTGTCTGCGAGCACGCGGGCTACGGCCGTGGAGAGGCGCTCCCAGTTGCGCGTCTCTTCGGCGAGCTGCTTTCGCCCGTCGCGCGTGAGCCGGTAGAACTTGGCCTGGCGGTTGTTCTCCGAGTTGCCCCATTCCGCCTCTATCCAGCCCTGCTGCTCCAACCGGTGCAACGCGGGGTACAGCGAGCCCTGATTGACCTGGAGCACGTCCTGTGTGGTGTTCTGAATCTGGAGGGAGATGCCCCAGCCGTGCATCGGGCCGCGGGCGAGCGTCCTGAGAATCAGCAGGTCGAGCGTGCCCTGCAGCAGGTCAGACTTCGGCGCCATCCATCCTCCTGTCGACTATCGACAAGGACGATAGATCGGCTCTTGTAGGTTGTCAAGGGGAGAAGAATGCTGATGTAGAGTGGCCCTTCCGGGCCGCCGTCAGGGCCGCCGTCGTCGCTGGCTATCGCTGCGCGGACAAATTCACCGGCCGCCCGTTGATGCTCTCGTACTCGTACGACATGCGAAGCTGCGATGTGCCCGCGAACTTCACCTTCGCGGTCGTTTCGGTCGCGACCGGCACGCGGACGCCGGCCAGGCGTGCATAGCGGCGGACGATGTTCACCAGGCTGGTCCAGAAGGAGGGATTCTTCGCGAGGCGCCCTTCGACGCGCAGCAGGTCGTGCCCGTCAGAAGAGAGGACCATCCGCCCGTCGACGAGCAGGACATCCTTTCGGCGTGGCTTCATCTGCACGACCTTCCGCCCATCGGCGTCCATGCTGGCGTCCGAGAAGTCGTAGTTCTCCGCCGTCAGGTCCGCGCGGTTGCCGTCGCCGCTGTTGATCAGATCGCGTTCGCGCTCCAGGATCGGGTGGAGAACCTTCGAGCGAATCGTGTCGGAGCCGCGCTCCTCCACGATCTGGAACTCGAATCGGCCTCCCTTCAGCTCCGTCCACGCGTCGAGCCACGCCTCCTGATTGAATCGATCGCTCCAGGCGTGCATGTGGCGCAGCGCGCGGTATGCCTTCAGCGGCTCTTCCTGTCGAGCGATCCCGGGCAATCCGTGCCCCGACACATCGTCAGCGCGAACTACGGTTGAGCCAGGCACAAATGTGGAAAGTGCGATACATACCGCGGCGGCGAGAACTCGGCGATCGGCCCAAAGGCGTGCCCACATACCTTCGGCAGCCGGAGGTCGCAAGAATCGTGCTAAAGACCCGAGCCCAACTGGCGGACGCGGAACTGAAGTTCCGCGCTACGAAGGGGAGAATTCCCGCCAGCACCGCGAGAAATCGCCGCGCGCAACAGACGCGGCCGGCCAGGACCATTGGGCTCCCTGGCCGCGGCTTCGCTGCACTTCACGGCCGGTCCGCCCAACGGTCCTGCTCGGCCGCTCGCCGCGTTGCGAGATTCCGTAGCGCGCCACTTTAGTTGCGCGTCCTACTTGCGCGTCCCCGAGTGCCGCGGCATCAGCGCTTTCAGCGCATCGAGCGTATCCGCATCCTGCGGACCCTTGTCGCGGCGCCACCGCAGCATCCGCGGAAACCGGACGGCGACGCCGCTCTTGTGCCGCGTCGACGGCGCGATCGCCTCGAACCCCAGCTCGAACACGTGCACCGGTTCGACGACGCGGACGGGACCGTGACGCTCGCGTGTGTGACGCCGTATCCACCGATCCATCTCCTCGATCTCCTCGTTCGAGAGACCGGAATACGCCTTCGCGACGGGGACGAGCTGGTCGCCGTCCCACAGGCCAAATGTGTAATCGGTGAGGAGGCTCGCGCGTTTGCCGCTGCCAGGCTGCGCATAGATGAGGACCGCGTCGATCGAGAGCGGATCGATCTTCCACTTCCACCAGATCCCGCGCCGGCGTCCGACGCCGTACGGCGAGTTGCGGCGCTTCAGGATGAAGCCCTCGACACCTCGCGCGCGCGAGTCCAGCCGGAGCACGGCGAGATCTTCCCACGTCGGGGCCGTTTCCTCCCGCGAGACCCGCAGCGCGCCGGCTCCGCCGACGAGCGTCGAGAGGATCGATCGGCGCCAATCGAGCGGGCGCTCACGGACGTCGACGCTCTCGTGTTCCAGTACGTCGAACGCCATGAACACGGCCGGCACCGCGCGCATGATCTGCGCGACCTGACGCTGGCGCCCGATGCGCTGCTGGAGCGCCGAGAAGGGCATCGGTGCATCGCCATCGAATGCGAGGACCTCGCCGTCGAGAACCGTCCCGTCGGGCAGATGTGTCGACGCGGCGGCGATCTCGGGGAAGCGCAGCGTGATCAGTTCTTCACCGCGCGACCACACCCACGACTGACCGCGCCGCCGCACGATCTGCGCGCGGATGCCGTCCCACTTCCATTCGACGAGCCAGTCCTCGCGCGATCCCAGCGACTCCGGCGGATCCTCGAGCGGCGCCGCCAGGCAGAACGGATAGGGCTGCGACAGATCGGACGTCGTTTCCGATGACGCTGACAAGCCAGTGAACCAGTCGGCCGACGGCGTCCACTCGCCCATGAGGCGTGCCGCGACCCGCGTGGGCTCGGTGCCGAGCGCCTGCGCGAGCGCGCGCACCACGAGCGTCTGCGCGACGCCTACGCGGAACTCGCCGCTGAGCAGTTTGTTCAGGATGAAACGTTCGCCGCGCGGCAGGCCGCGCCACCAGCGGGCGATCGCTTCGCGCTGCGCCATTGGGTCCATCGCGCGAAGGGGAAGGAGGCGGTTCTCGACCCAGTCCGCGAGCGAGAGGTCCGGCTCTGGATCTCCCGCCGGGAACGCGTCGAACAACAGTGCGATGAGCTCCGCCATGTCGCCAACGGCCGCGTAGCTTTCCATCACGAGCCAGTCCGGAACGCCCGTCAGGGTCTCGGTCCACTCGCGGAGGAGCGGCCACGGCACGAGGCGTTTCAGGCGGCGTCCGGTGAGGAAGAAGACCGCCCATGCGGCGTCGGCGGGAGGTGCGTCGCGGAGGTACGCCGCGAGCGCCGCGACCTTTGCGTTCGTCGACGTCGTACCATCGATAGCCTCATAGAGGGCCGTAAACCGTCTCACGTCGCCCGCTCCGCCTCCGCCTTCAGTTCGCCAGCCTCGCCTTCGAAGGCGGTGCGCAGCGTGCCCGTCTCGAGGCCGCGCTCGGAGAGGAACCTGGCGAAGGCGTCCGACCACCCGTGCGTGACGAGCACGCGCGACGCGCCGGTCGCGTCGATCGTGTCGAGGAGCGCCCCCCAGTCGGCGTGATCGGAGAGGACGAAGCCGCGGTCGAACGAGCGCTGACGGCGGACGCCGCGCACGCGCATCAGTCCGGAGGCAAAGGCTGACGAAGGGTGGGGCAGACGCCGCATCCAGGGCGTTCCGCGCGCCGACAGCGGCGCGAGCACGAGCGCGCCTGCGAGCGCCCGGCCACGTTCGTCCTCGCGGATACGCTCCGCGGGCGCGAGCGCGATTCCATGATCGCGATAGACATCCGTCAGCGCCGCCATCGCGCCGTGCAAGCGAATCGGCTCCGGAGCGATCCCGCGGAGCTCCGCGAGGAGCCGCTGCGCCTTGCCGAGCACGTAGCAGAACAGCACCGAGGCGCGCCCGTCAGCGCGGTTCGCGGCCCACCAGTCGGCGATCTCGGCGATCACCGTTGCCGCAGGGTCCCAGGTGTAGACCGGAAGAGCGAAGGTGGCTTCGGTGACGAACGTGTGGCACGGTACAACTTCGAACGCCGCGCACGTCGGGTCCGGCGCGCGCTTGTAGTCGCCCGACACCACCCAGACGGCACCGCGATGCTCGAGACGGACTTGCGCGGAGCCGAGGATGTGGCCGGCGGGATGGAACGACACGATGACATCGCCAATCGTGGTCTGTCGTCCCCACGGCTGGTGTTCGACAATCGCGTCGGGCAAGCGCCGTCGCAGCAATGGCGCGCATTGCTCCGCACACAGGTAGGCGCGGGATCCCGGGCGCGCGTGGTCACCGTGTGCGTGCGTGATGATCGCCCTGTCAACGGGCAGCCACGGGTCGATGTGGAACCCGCCGGCTTCGCAGTACAAGCCGTGACGACTGTCGGTGATCATCTCCCGTAGGGCGGGCCGTTCAGGCCCGCCTCGTGAGGCGCACCCAAAAGGTGCGCCCTACGAACGACCATCCATGCCATGGCAACCGCGATCGCCCCGTACTCGATCCACATCACCGGCGCGGGTACGAACCAGCGATGGCCGTGGCGCGACAGCTCCCAGACGATGTAGGCGAGCAGCGCGCTGTAGGTCCAGACGATGAGCGGAATCGTCCGGCGGGTGAACAGGAAGGGCGTGAAGTACAGCAGGTACCACGGATAAATGACCGGTGCGCCGACGAGCGCGACGGCCATCGGCCACGCCCATGCGGCGGGCTCGCCGGCGGGCTCGCGAAACCGCATCCAGGCCGCTACGGCCAGCCCCGCGCCCACCGCGGCGACCGCCGCACCGCGCGGCGACGACAACCACACGAAGAACTTGAACACGGGGCCGTTGAAGCGGATGAACTCGATCACGTTCGGCACCGACCCGAGCGCGACCGTGCCTGCGTCCGCATACGGAAGGTAGAGCAGGAGCATCACGAGCGCGCCGACCGCGGCGTCGCGCACCCTCACGCGCTTCCAATAGAGCGGCACCAAAACGATCGGCAGCAGCTTGGCGCAGACGGCAATTACGAACGCCACGGCGGCCCGCATGCCGCGCCCCGTGCTGAGCATCCACGCCGAGACTGCGATCCAGAGCGCGCCCAGCGCGTCGATGTGACCGCTGTGCGCCACTTCGAGGATCACGAGCGGGTTCCACGCGTACGCCAGCGCGAGCCATTCGGCTCGGCCGGTGTCGCGCATCCATCGCACGAGCACCCAAATGGTGAGCAGATCGCAGAGGACGAGCGCGATCTTCATCGCGCGCGACGAGTCCCAGATCGTGACGACGGCGCGAAAGAAGAGCTGCGCGGCGGCCGGATAGGGCGTCCGCGCGCGGCGGCTCGGCATCCGGCGCGTCTCGTCGGTGTGCGTGTAAGCGACGGAGGGATCGGCGGGGACGACGAGGAAGGGGTTGATGCCGTAGCGCTGCACGCGGCCGTCCCACTGGTAGCGCACCATGTCGTTGTCGAAGTTCACCTTCGGCGAGGCGAGCGGGATGCGGAACGCGACGGCGAGCAGCAGCGCGAGCGTCAGCAGTCGACGCGGCTCGGCGTCGATGCCGTCCTGCGCGAAGAGCCGATGCATCAGCAACGCGTAGACGAGGCAGGGAACGGCGGCGAGCGCGTAGAAGAGCGGGGTCCCGAGCGGCGCCTGCGACACCGCGAGCGCGATGAGCGCCGCGAGCGTCGCGCCGCCGCCGATGCGGATCAACCGGGTCAAACCGCGATTATATTTCGCGCGCTGCAAGCCACGCGCGCCTCGGCGCGCGGGCATTCGCCGGCGCTGTCGTCCGGCTCGCGTCTCCCGCCGAGCCGCGTGGAAAAACGGCGTTTCCGGCGTGAGCTGACGATGCGGTGTCGGCTGGAGTGTTCACAAGGACAGCCAACGCGGTCATCGTCAGGTCACCGCCGGACGCGCGGTTTCCCGCGGGACGGCAGCGGGGGCGGCGAGCCATAATGCGTCCGCGCCGCCACTGAACGCTGCAGGTGCTTGCAGTGCGCGCTACCGCGGCGCGCGATCGGTGCGGACGGGAATCGCCTGTGGAGCGTTCAGCAGGTCGAGGAACGTCGGGTTCGGATCGCCGGCAGGGGCGCGGACGAAGTGCTCGCGGCCGAGGAGCGCTTCGGCCTGCTCGCGCGTGAGCCACGTGAAGGGGCTGTGCTCGTCGACCTGGCTGCGGTGGCAGCGCAGCGCCTCGATCTTGCGCGCGGCGAACGGCGTCGCGTCGACTTCGAGCGTCGGTTCCGCCGCATACGCGCCAAACGCGTCGGCGTCGATCGCCCACAGCGACAGGCCCTCCGGCGTGCCCGGGTTCGCCTGCGCTGTTTCGACGACCCGCCGCATCAGGCCGGCTGGGAACACGACGTAGAAGAGCGCGGGGCCCGAGGGGCCGAGTGCGTCGACCGCCTCCGTCACGCGTTCGTGGACGAAGATGTGATCCGGATGCCAGTAGAGGCCGTCGGCGCCAAAGGTGATCACGAGATCCGGACGCACGTGGCGAATCGTCAGGACGATCTCGTGCTTGAAGAGCGCCGGATCGACGCCGTTCAACGAGCCATCCGGATGGTCCAGCAGGATGACTTCGTCGAGGCCAAGGCGTTCCGCCGCGCGGTGCAGTTCCACTCGGCGCACGGCGCCCAGCGCGACGTCTTCCTGGCAACCGGCCGCGCGTCCGCCGGCCTCGCCGCGCGTGACGCAGAGCACCGCCACCCGCGCGCCTTCAGCCGCGCAGCGCGCCAGCGTTCCGCCGCACGCCAGCGACTCATCGTCGGGGTGCGCGAAGATCGCCAGGAGCCGGCGGCCGGCGAGGAGGCCGGATCGACGCGTCATGGCCTCGCCCCCGCGGGAACCGGCGCGCGCGGCACGCCTTCGGCGACCAGCCGTTCGTACACCGCCACGTACTCGTCGACCATCCGCATCGCACCGAAGCGCGCGACGCTGCGGTCGCGCACGCGCCGGCGATCCAGCGCGAACACGCTCGGCAGACCGGCGGCCATCGCGTCCTCGCTGTCGAACACGATGCCCGTGACGCCGTCTTCCACGACCTCGCGCACCGCGCCGCGATCGAGCGCCGCCACGGGCGTGCCGCAGGCCATCGCTTCGGCGAGCACGAGCCCGAACGGCTCGCCGGTTTGAACGGGATAGAGCATCGCGCGCGCGCCGCCGATTAGCGTCACCTTGTCGTCGTGTCCGACTTCGCCGGCGTACTCGACCGCCGTGCCGTCCACGAGCGGAGCGATTTTCGTCTGGTAATACTCGTCCTCCGGCGCCGCCAGAACGATCCGGATACCCACCCGTCTCGCGATGTCGATGGCCTGCAGCACGCCTTTGCCGTCGGTGAAGCGGCCGAGGAACAGGACGTAGTCGTCCGGATGTTCGCGGAACGTGAACGAGTCGGTATCGATCCCGTGAAGCACGGTATCGACGACGTTCAACCCGGAGAGCAGGCGCGCCTGCTCGTTGGAAATGGCGACGAAGGGGGCTTCGGGGTAGCGCGACCAGAGGCGCACTTCGTCGGTGCTCGGCGAATGGTGCAGCGTCTGCAGCAGCGGAACCGGGCACAGCCGCGCGAAGCCGAGCGACAGCGGATAGTAGGCCGCCTGGAAATGAATGACGTCGAAGTCCGCCGCGCGCTCGACCGCGGCCGCGAGGTTGAGCATCTCGTACAGCTCCCACGGCCACATCGTCGTATCGTGCCAGTAGCCGTGCGGGTAGCACGCGGCGAGCTTCGCTGACGTCGTGCTGTCGCCCGTCGCGAAGAGCGTGACGTCGTGCCCGCGGCGCACGAGCCCTTCGGTCAGCAGCCACGTCACGAGCTCGACGGAGCCCGAGCCGGCCGGCGGCAGCGCGGTCGCGACGGGGCCCACCTGCGCGATGCGAAGACGCGTCATGCCGCCCTCTCGATCAGCGACGACAGCACGCGCGTCGCCTCGAAATATTCCCGCGCGATGTCCGTCGCGCGCGCCGCGTGGCGCGCGTACGCGGCGTCGACGCGCCCGAGCGCGTCGACGGCTTCGTCCGGCGTCGAGAACGAGATCAACCCCTCGCCGGACGGCAGGTGTGCCGTCCACGCCGTGTCCTGCACGATCGCAGGACGCCCGGCGGCCAGATAGCATTCCGTGCGATCGCTGAACCAGCCGCAGCGCGTGGACACGTAAGTGTGCTTCGCGACCCCGAACTCTCCGCGCGACGATTGAATGAACTCGCGGTAGCCGTCGGGCGTCCTGGATACCTGCATCGCGGGAAGGGTGGACCAGCCGTGCGACTCGAGCAGCGCCTGGGGACCGTTCACCGCGATCTCGAACCGCCGTCCGGTCCGCGACGGCAGGTCGATGAAGCGCAGGAACTCGACGTCCTTGTTGCCGCCCACGTCCGTGAAGCTCTCGATCGTCCAGCTCATGACGGACGTGTAGCGGTCCCGAAGGGGCGGCGCGTCGGTGTGCCAGAGCGACGTCACGACCGGCTGCCACGTCTTGTGCCACGTGAACTCTCCGGTCGGGACGGGGCACACGGCCGTCCCGATGTTCGACCCGAACGTGAACAGGCCGGTGAACCCGCGGAAGAAGTTCACGTACCACTCTTCGTTCTTCGCGATTGCGAGCTGCGTGAACGCGGGATCCGAGTCGACGAACACACGACGCGGGATGCGCGCGTACTCGTCGCGCCAGAACCATGCGCCGCCCGAGAGGTTGATGAACAGGTCGGCTGAGGCAGCGAACTCGACGACGCGGTCGCGAGTGGCGCCGTGATACGCGCCGTCGTAGTTGACGAAGCTCCAGGAGTCGCCGAGCCCGTGCGGCCGCAGCGCATCGTCGATGTGCTTGAGTCCGTACGAGGGATCCAGCGCGCGCGTGTTCTGCTCCAGGTCGTACACGCACTCGCCCGTATCTTCGACGTAGAACACCTGGTGCCCCAACTGCCGGAGGCCCAGGAGATACATCAGCGAACACCAGGTCACGCCGCCCAGGGGATACCGGCCGATGATGCCGGCAAAGAGGACGTTCACGGCAGGCCCCGCGCCAGCTCGTCGACGGTCAGCGGCTCGTCGAGCGATCGTCCAACCACCAGCCGCTGCCACATCCGGCGATAGAGCGTGCTCGAATCGAGCAGCTCCTCGTGCGTTCCGCTGGCCAGCACGCGGCCGCGATCGAGCACGACGATGCGGTCGGCGTCGCGGATCGTCGAGAGGCGATGCGCGATGACGATGGTCGTGCGTCCTTCGCGGAGACGGCGGAGCGCGCTGAACACGATCTCCTCGGAGATCGCATCGAGCGACGAGGTGGGCTCGTCGAGAATCAGGATCGGCGCATCTTTGAGGACCGCGCGCGCGATGGAGAGCCGCTGGCGCTCGCCGCCCGACAGGCCGCTGCCGCTCTCGCCGACTTCGCTCTCGTACGCGCGATCGAGGCGCTCGATGAACTCGTCCGCGTGCGCGGCAATGGCCGCGTCGCGAACCTCCGGATCACTGGCGTCCAGCCGGCCGTAGCGGATGTTCTCGGCAATCGAGCCGCGGAAGAGCACCGGATCCTGGAGCACGAGCGCGATCCGCTCGCGCAGGCCGCGCAGCTCGTACTCGCGAACGTCCGTGCCGTCGATGAGGACGCGGCCGGACGAAGGATCGTAGAGGCGCGGGATCATGCCGACCGCGGTCGTCTTGCCCGCGCCCGTGAGGCCGACGAGCGCGACCATCTCCCCCGGGCGCGCCTCGAAGCTGACGTCCTCCAGTACGGGCGCATGCGCGTCGTAACCGAAGCCGACGCGATCGAATACCACGTGTCCGCGAACCTTCGCCGGGCTAATCCCTTTCGTCTCCTCCGTTACCTCAGGCGTCAGCGCGAGCGTCTTGCGTACGCGCCGCGTGCTGGCGAGCGCTTCCTGCAGCGATCCAGCGGTGTGCGCGATCGCGGAGAGCGGACCGTATACGGACCCGAGGTAGGCGATCACGACGAGGAGGGCGCCGACCGTCAGCTCGCCGCGCAGCACGTGCAGGCCGCCGACCCACAGCACCAGCGTGGTGCCGACGATCGTAACGGTCGTGATCGCCACCGAGAACAACGACTCCTGCCACGTAAGCCGGACGCGCTCGCGCATCGCTTCTGCGGCGCGTCCGCGAAACCTCGCCTCCTCGTGCCGCTCGCGGGCAAAGCTCTTGACGACGCGAATGGCCGCGAAGCGCTCGTAGAGCCGTTCGCCGAGCGTGGACTCGAGCTCCTTCACGCGCTCGGCGCGATCGCCGAGCGGCGTCGTGTAGATGCGCAGCACGGCATAGAGAAACGGCACGACGATGAGCGCCAGCAGCGCGAGGGTGCGATCGAGCCGCACGAGGATCGCCAGCATGACGACGAGGGTGAGCCCCGCCGAGGCGAGCGGGAAGAGCCCCGTCATGACGAGGTTGTCGATGCAGTAGGCGTCCGCGTCGATGCGGTAGACGGCGTCGCCGGCGCTGACGCTCGTGTGATGCCGCATGTCGAGCGACTGCAGGTGCCCGAACAGGCGCGCGCGCAGGTCGAACACCATCCGCTGCCCCGTGTCCACCTGCACCTGCGTGTGGATCATCGAGACGACCTCGTTGACGACCTGCAGGATCAATCCCGCGACGAGGACGAACGCGAGCAGCACCGGCGCGCGGTGCCCGCCGATCGGCGCCGTCACCGCGGCGATCCAGTGTGGCAGCGGCTGTGCCGACAAGACGTTGTCCACGACGATCTTCAACGGCCACGGCGACAGCGCGCCCAGCCCCACTTCCGCGATCGACAACACCCCCAGCAGCACGAGCCGCCAGCGATACGGCCGCATCGACGGAATCACGAATCGAATCAGCGAGAGGTCAACCATTCAAAAGTCCGCGTAAGTCCGCGTAAGTCCGCGGCCCTACGTGCGACGGCGATCCGGGGCCGCGGCCGTTCCGCGATGCTGCAGCGGCGGATGCTGCGTCGCGCCGACGCCCGGCTTCACCCCGCGCCGCTCCGCCGGCTTCACGACGCTGCGTGCCAGCGGTGTGATGGGCGGCGGGTCCACCGTTATCGCGATCGGCCGAATGATCGCGGACGAGGGCACCGTCTGATGACTCGGGAAGTAGTCGTCGGCGGCATCCCAGACGGTCGGCGCTGCCGTCATCAGGAAGAACGCCCCAACCGCGATGACCATCGACGCCTGCAGCGTTCCGGCGGCAACGCCCGCGATCGCGGGACGCCACGTCGGGCCCTCGCCAATCGGCACGAGCGCGTTCGCGTCCGCGATGTCGTTCACCGCCGCGCGCACGCGCGCGCTCGTGAGCACGATCCGCCGGAATCCCCAGACGAGCGCGAACGCGCACGCGAGCACGGCCACGAGCGACGCGGAATTGCGTCCGGCGCGCTCCAGCAGCATCGCCGCCAGAATCGCGAGCGCGAGGCCGAGCAGCGCCGCCATGCCGCCCCCCGTCGCCCGTACGCGTGTCGAGACGCGGAAGAGGCACGCGCCCTGCGCGTGCTCCTCGACGAGGCCGCGCGCTTCGAGCCGCGCGAACCCGCCGATCGGCAGCGCCACGTCCCAGCGCTGCGACCAGCCCTCGTCCACGTCCACGCGGCCGGCGCCGCGTTGTTTCCGCAGCGCGGAGACGAGTTGGTCGAGCAGCGCTGGCAGGCTCGTCCACCGCTCCGTCCAGAACTTGCGCTCGAGCCGCACGCCCCCCGTCAGCGCCAGCGCGCGTCCGAGCGAGGGGAGCGCCCGCACCGTCGTCGCCGCGGCGGAGGTCGTGAGATCGGCGGGCGCCGCGAAGTGTCCGCGGATGCGTCCGCGCAGCCGCGCGAGCGGCTGCAGCAGGTGCAGCAACGCGACGAGGAGGCGATCGAGCGCCGACCCCCCGGCGAACGCCGCCCGGCCCGCGAAGCGGATGCAGACGGCGAGCGACATGAGCATGCCCGCGCAGCCGAGAATCAACGCGGCGCGCGCGGCATCCGGAAGGGCGAGATCCAGCGGCGCGCTCGCGAGGACGAGGAGCAGCGCGAGCACCATCCATCCCGCCGATGCCGGTACGAACGCGAGGCCCGACGCCCCGGCGTTGTAGACCGACGGGAATGCCGCGGTGCCCCACGTGCCCGTGTTGAGCCGCGCACGGTAGAGCGCGCGCACGAAGGGCAGCGGACTGTAGATCCGTCCGCGCCACAGCATGTCGCCGCCGACGAACTTGTGCGGATGCTTCAGCGCGAGCCAGGTTTCCCCTTCGCCGTAGCCGACCTGCTGGCGCCAGTACGCCCGGATCGTGGCGCGATGGCGGTGCCAGACGAGCGCCGCGGGCGCAAACCCGATGCGCCAGCCGCGCGCCTGCAGCCGCCAGCACACATCCACATCGTCGCCCGCGCGGAGGTAGATCGGGTTGAACCCGCCGATCGCCCGCAGCGCGTCGCGACGGAAGGCCATGTTGCAGCCCGGCACGTGCTCGGCAATCCGATCGTCGAGCAGCACGTGCGTCGGACCTCCCGGCGCGCGCGCGACGCACTGCGCCACGCGGGGATCGTCGGCGGGCACGACGTTGGGTCCGCCGGATCCGACGACGTCGGACGTGAGGAACGGCTGCACGAGATACGCGAGCCACAGCGCGTCCACGCGGACGTCCGCGTCGGTGTAGGCGACGATCTCAGCGTCGGCGTGCTCGAGCCCGATGTTTCGCGCGAGGCTCAGTCCGCCATTCGGCACGTCGATCACGCGCCGGCGGAAGCAGCAATCGTTGGAGCGCCGCGGAGCGTTCGCCCATTCGTGCGCGAGCTGTCCGGTTCCGTCCTTCGAGCCATCGTTGACGATCACGACCTCGTAGGCCGGATAGGTCAGCGCATCCAGGGACGCGAGGCACTCGCCCAGCGTGTCCGCTGCGTTGTACGCGCACACGACGACGGAAACACGCGGCCAGCGTGCCTGCGTGTCTTGCGAGAACGGCGCTTCGGCGAACGCGGTCGACACGGCCGCAAGCGCCGGTTTCGGACGGCGCTCGCGATCGACGAGTCCGAAGTTCCAATCCTCGACGTCGAACCCGCCGCGCCACCACTCGTCGGTCCACGCAAAGGCGACGGCGCCGCACGCCCCTTCCTCGAACGCGGCGCGGATGTGCTGCGCCGTGATAGCGGCTTGTCCGTCGAGACCTTCGCGAATGCTGTCGGCGCCCGCTTCGGCGAGCAGCAGCGGCTTCTGGCCGGCGATGTTCTGAAGCTGCGCGAGATAGGCGCGCAGGTCGGCCTCGCGATGGAGGTAGACGTTGAACGACGCGACGTCGAAGGCCGGCAGATCGAGGTAGCTCGTCGGGGGATAGTTGACGTACGTGAACAGCGACTCGGGGACGGCATCGCGAGCGGCGCGGCAGAGATCGTTCAGGAACGTTTCGACCCGTCCGCGACCGTGCCACCGCACGATGCCCGGCGGCACCTCGTTGCCGAGCGCGAACAGCAGCACCGCCGGATGTTGCGCCAGCGCGCGGACCTGTTCGACGGCGTCGCGGCGGATCTCTCGCGCCAGCCGCTTGTCGTCGAGGAATGCCACATGCTGCGTCCACGGGAGGCCAACGAGCACTCGCAGACCTGCGTCCGCCGCGGCGTCCAGCAGCGCGTGCGACGGCGGCGTATAAACGCGCACCGTGTTGATCCCCGCGGCCGCCATGTGCGCGAAATCGCGCGACACGACCTCGGGGGCCGGAAACTGTCCCTGCCCGTCCCGAGGCGCAAACGTCCCATAGGTGACGCCCTTCACCAGGAAGCGCGAGTCACCCGCCCGAAGGAACTTGCCGTCGACGAAGATTGGCTGCATGTGACGGAGTCGTTTCAGGATACGGTTCGGCCAGAACGGCCGGCCGCCGATAGGATCCGCATCAAGATTGCGGCCAGCGGGACGCGGGGGCCTGGCCAGAATTCCCGCGGAATTCCGTCATTTTGACACAGTTCGGCCCGTCGAACCGTGGCAGACCTGCAGCACTGTGGCGGATGTGCGCGACCCGCTTGACGATGGCGTGCACCGCTGATGTAATCGGACGTCCCAATGCGCCCTCCGTGTCAGGCGTCTCGACCCGGGTGCCGTCGACTGGCGGTACTCCTGGCCATTGCCGCCGTTCTCGCGGCCGCGCCGCTCGCGGCGCAAACCACCGACGCGACGTCGCGCGCCGACGAGTACGAGCGGCAGCAGCAGGAGAAGGCGCAGAAGACGCACCCGTACACGCCGTCGTTCATGGAGCGCCAGATTCTCGAAATCGAAGAGTCGGGCGGGTTCAGCGCCGTCCGCGGCGTTTCCGTCGCGTTCGGCGGCATCAAGGAAAGCTCCGGTATCGCGCTTGGTCCGATGGCGGGCCACACGTTCGCGAACGGCAGCTTCGTGCAGGGAAAAGCCGAGTACTCGATCCGAAGCTTCAAGCTGCTTCAGGGGATGTATCAGGCGCCGCCGATTGCGGGCGGGAAGCTGATCGTCAACGGACGCGCGCGCTGGCAGGACGCGCCGCGCGTTCCGGTGTTCCGGATCGGTGAGGACTCGCCGCCGCGCCGGGCGGAATACGCCGAAGAGCGCACCGAGTTCAGCGCGCAGGCGCTGGCGCATCCCATCTCGTTCGTGCGGCTCGCCGGCGGCTCGGGGTACGAGAAATACATCACCAACGGCGGCGGTGTGCCGCTTTCGGAGGACGAGCGGCTGGACCTCGTGCCGCCCGTACCAGGCCTCAACGCCGACCCGCAGTACATCCACAGCTACGCGCAGGCCGCGCTCGACTGGCGTGAGTCACCCGGCTACAGCCGGAGCGGGTTCGTCCTCGAAGGCGTGATGCACGATTACCGCGAGCGCAACAACGCCCCGTACTCCTTCCGCCAGGTCGACGGGCTCGCGCAGGGGCTCGTGCCGATCATCCACGGCGACATCGTCCTCGATCTCGCCGCGCGCGTGTGGACCACGAGCACCACCGGCGGCGAGATCGTGCCGTTCTTTCTTCTGCCGAAGCTCGGAGGGTCCCAGTTCCTTCGCGGCTACAGGTCGTACCGGTTCCGCGATCGCAACGCGTACCTGCTGACCGGACAGTATCGCTGGTACGTGCAGGAATACGTGGAGGGCGTGCTCTTCTACGAAGCGGGCCAGGTCGCGCCCAGCACGAACGACTTCACGCTGCACGGCCTGAAGCGATCGTACGGGTTCGGCGTCCACTTTCACACGCCGGCCGCCACGGTGCTGCGGCTGGAGATTGCGCGCAGCGTGGAAGGCACACGCTACATCTTCGGCTTCGGGCTTTCCGGGTTGTAGCCATGAAGCGCGTTCTCGTCATCAGTGCGATCGTCTGCGGCCTCGCCGCCTCGCTTCCGGCCGACGGACGGAAGTTCTTCGACGACGATCCCGTGTCGGCCGTGAAGGACACACAGGATGCGTCGCGCGTACGTCCGTGGGACATCTCCCTCACGTACGACTCGCTGATCAACCTGTTCGGCGTGCCGGACAATCCGCCGAGCGTGCGCGCGCAGGACATCAACACGACCGACGAGGTGCCGGACTCGAGCTGGTTCTCGAACAGGAAGGTGTCGACGCCGGAGGAAATCATCCGCGGCGTGGACGATGACAAAGGGCCGGCCCCCGGCAAATGGACGGTCCGGAGCGGCAAGGGGAACGGCGTCTCGCCGGGTTTCACAATCACGGACACGCGCGGCCGCCGCTATTTCGTGAAGTTCGATCCCCCCGGCTGGAACGAGCTTGCGACCGGCGCCGAGGTCGTCGTCACGCGCCTGTATTACGCGCTCGGCTACTACGTGCCGCAGACGAACATCGCGTACCTGCGGCGCGAAGATCTCGAGCTGGGGGAGGGCGCCACGACCACGGCCGCGAACGGCAGCAAGCGCCCGATGCGGAACGAAGACATCGAGTCCAACCTGTCGCGCGCCGCGCGCCTGCCGGACGGACGCTATCGCACGCTCGTCAGCGAGGCGCTTCCGGGGGAGCCGCTCGGCGGGTTCAAGTACGTGGGCACCCGGCCTGACGATCCGAACGACGTGGTCCCGCACGAGCACCGCCGGTCGCTGCGCGCGCTGCGCGTGTTCGGCGCGTGGGTGAACCACGTCGACGCGAAGGCGATCAATTCGCTCGACACGCTCGTCAAGGAGCAGGGGCGCTCCGCGGTGCGGCACAACCTGCTGGACTTCGGGTCGACGCTCGGAAGCGCCGGGATCGGCCCGCGCGATCGGCGCGACGGCCACGAGTACGTGCTCGAGACGGGTCCGATGTGGGCGGCGCTGCCGACGTTCGGCTTCCTGCCGCGGCCCTGGATGACCATCGATTATCCCGAGTACCGGCGCCTCGGGCGCTTCGAGGCGGCCGCGTTCGCGCCGGAGGACTGGAAGCCGCGGTTCCCGAACACGGCGTTCAACTACGCGCGCGCCGACGATCTCTTCTGGGGCGCGCGGCGCCTGAAGGCGCGGCTGACGGACGACCTGATTCGCGCCGCGGTGAAGGCGGGGCAGTACAGCGATCCGCAAACCGAGGAGGCGCTCGCGCGCATTTTGATCGAGCGCCGCGACAAGATCGCCACGGCGTGGCTGACGCCCATCAACCCGATCGTCGACGTCGCGCTCTCTGATGGCGCGCTCACGTTCCGGAACGCCGCCGTCGAGCACGGCGTCGCGCAGGCGCCGCCGTCATACGTCGCCGTCTGGTCGCGCTTCGACAACGCTACCGGGACTGCGACCAAGATCACCGAGACGCGCGGCGGCGAGCGCATGACCGCGCCATCAGGGCTGCCCTCGCGAGCCGGTGATTACCTCCAGTTGGATCTCAGCGCGGTGGAACCGTCAATCAAGGCGTGGGCCCTGCCCGTCCACGCGTGGTTCAGACGGACCGCGGACGGGTGGACACTCGCCGGCTTCGAGCGGCTGCCGTAGGCGCGCTCCAATGGCGGCCCCAAAGGACCGCCCTACGTCCGACAGGGCGGCCCTCAGAAGACCGCCCTACGCAGCTTTCATCAGCAGCTTCCGGACGGCTTCGGTCGTGGCGCCGTAGACGAGGTGCGTGGCGAATGCGGACGCATGGCTCGAGAGCGGATATTCCGTGGGCGCTTTGGAGAGCCCGGCCAGCGGCACCCCTATCTCGTCGGCAATCAGCCACACCGTCGCGCCGAATGGAAGTCCTGCCCAGGATGTGATGCCGCGATTGCGCGCAGCCGCGGCGCCGTAGAGCGCCCCTACCGCCGCACCGAACGCGTAGTGCACGACGGAGCCGGCCGCCGGCTTGTACTCGCGCGGGATTTCCTCGCCCGTGACGGCTTCCGAAACGGCGGCTGCCGCTACGTATGTGGCTGGTTCCGTTTGCGGTTCGCGATGCTGCTGCCCCCCGCCGCCGTCGGCGCCGCCCATCTCCTCGGAGATGTTGCCGAGCGCCTTCTGGAAGCGTTCCATTGCCCACGAGGCAACGATCCCGCCCACCATGCCCGCGAGGATGCCCACTCCGACGGCGCTGTTGCGTCTCGACGGCTGCTGCTGCTTCATGACCACACTCCGCGCCGCGTGGTCGCAAGAGTCACGCCCGCATCAGACGATCGCCGCAACCGACTGACGGGCTTGCTCGACGTCCGCCAGTCCCTGCATCAGATCCGCGACGAGGTCGCGCTGGTGTTCGCAGCCCGGCGACAGGCGCACGAGCGTGTCCGACAGGCCGAGCTTGGCGCGCTCCTCGGCCGGAATCGACGCGTGCGTCATGCGCGCGGGATGGCAGACGAGCGCTTTCACGCCGCCGAGGCTCTCGCCCAGCGTGAAGAACCGGCGCGACGACACGAAGCTGACGACCTCATCGACCGTGCCGTCCAGCTCGAACGACACCATCCCGCCGAAGCCGGTCATCTGCCGCCGCGCAATCGCGTGACCCGGATGCTGTGGAAGCCCGGGGAAGTAGACGCGGCGCACGAGCGGATGCGCGTCGAGCGCGCGCGCGATCGCGTCGGCGTTCTCCGCGTGACGCTGCATGCGAAGCTCCAGCGTCTTGAGGCCGCGCAGCGTCAGCCAGCAGTCGAACGGCGAGGGCACGCCGCCGGTGGCGTTCTGCAGGAACTTCACCGGCTCGAAGACGCCCGGGTCGCGCGCCAGCACCGCGCCCTGAATGAGATCGGAGTGGCCGCCGAGATACTTCGTCACGCTGTGGACGACCAGGTCGGCGCCGAGCGAGAACGGCTGCTGGAAGAGCGGGGTCGCGAACGTGTTGTCGACGACGAGCAGCGCGCCCGCCTCGTGGGCCAGCTTCGCGATCGCGGCGACGTCGTAGACGAGGAGACGCGGGTTCGTGGGTGACTCGATCCAGACCAGGCGCGTCTTGCTCGAGAGCGCGCCGCGGAGCGCCGTTTCGTCGCCGATGTCGATCTGCCGGACGAGGCAGCCGAGCGGCTGGAACACGCGATTGAGGATCCGGTACGTGCCACCGTAGACGTCGAGCGGAATCACGATCTCATCCCCGGGGCGCAGGTACGCCTGGAGGACGGCGTTCTCGGCGGCGAGCCCCGACGCGAACACGGCCCCGTGTTCGACCCCTTCGAGCTCGGCGAGCACGCGCTCGAGCCGCGCGCGCGTCGGGTTGTTCGTGCGCGAGTAGTCGAAGCCGCGATGACACCCCGGCGCGTCCTGCTCGTACGTCGACGTCTGGAAGATCGGGGCGATGAGCGATCCGGTCTCAGGCTCGGACGGCTGCGCCGCGTGGATGGTCTTGGTCGCGAACTCCATGGCTGCTCCTTGGCTGAATCGAAGAAATCGAAGAATCCTGGTCGAGGGTGCCGCTCAGCATGCGAACGCCTCGTCGGGCAGTGCGGGAAAGGCGATGGCCGCGCAGCCTGTCGACGCACGAAGCGCCGCGACCGCGGCGTCGATGCGGGCAGGTGCGCAAGGAAATGTGACCGCGTACAGGCGTCCCGGGCGCGGAGCCGTCCCCTTCCACCGGACGCCCTGCGCCGCGAACAGCTCGCACGTCTCGACGACGGGCCGGTCGCCGTCGATGCGAACGAACCAGGCCGACGCGTCCGGCCGCCGAGGCATTGCCGCCACGTGGCGCTCCGCGGAACGAAACGATGCTGGATTCGCGGCGTTCTCGCACACATCGTCGAGAATCGTGGCGGCGGTGACGTCGGGTCCGGCGCCAGGCCCGGCGAAGAGCTGGCGTCCGCCGACCGCGTCGATCAGGATGCCGTTCGTCCGTCCGGAAATGCGCGCGAGCGGATGCGTCTGCGGGAGGAACGCCGGGCCGACGAATGCCTCGAGCGACTCACCGTCCCACGAGGCGTGCGCGATCGGCGCGAGGACGCCTCCAAGCTGCTCCGCGGCGCGAAGATCGACGGGGTCGACGCGCTCGATTCCGGTGACGTGCAGAGCTTCGGACTGGATGCGGCGCGAGCCGAACAAGGCGATCAGGATCGTGAGCTTCTCCGCGGCATCGCGGCCGCTGACGTCCATCGACGGATCCGGCTCCGCCAATCCGAGGCGCTGCGCGCGCTCGAGCGCGGCGGCGAACGATGAGCCGGCGGCGATGTCCGACAGGATCGCGTTCGACGTGCCGTTCAGGATCGCGGTGAGGCCGCTGGCACGTGTCGCGAGCGGACGCTCGGCGAACGTGCCCAGGAACGGAACGCCTGCGATGCACGTGGCCTCGTAGCGGAAGCCGACGCCGTGCGCGTGCGCGATGTCCGCCAGGGCGTCGCCGTGCGCGGCAACCAGCGACTTGTTCGCCGTCACGACGGGGATGCCGCTGGTCAACGCGCGGACGACCAGCGAGTACGCAGGCTCGACCCCTCCGATCGCTTCGATCACGATGTCGAGCGGCTGCGCGAACAGGACGTCCGGATCGTCGGTGAGACACGCCAGCGACGCGTCGGCCGCGCGCGCGGGCGATGGCGTCCTGACGAGCGCCGCGATTGGGTCGAGATCGAACCCGCGGCCGGTGAGCCGCTCGGACGCGCCGCGGGCGAGCCGCGCCACCGCTGACCCGACGTTGCCCAGACCGAGCAGTCCGATGCGAAGGTGAACCGGCCCGGCGATCACGCTGCGGGTCGCGGATGCGGGCGATTCGACGAGGGCTGTCAACGCGCGGATCTCCCGGGCCCGGTGCCTGTGCGCTGCAACGTCGGCGCGAGCGATCATGCCGCTCCGCCGGGGTGACAATAGCGCAGGCGGACAGACGACACGTCGCGTCGCTGCCGGGCCCGCATTCGTGGGAGTGAGATCTACCGGCTCTTCCAGAGGGAAGCGCCGAGGCTTTATCTCTCCCGGGTTATCGGGCAGGAAGTAGCACCTTGGCACTCGCGGCCAGGTTGCTGTGGCTTCGTCGGGCCTGTTCCCTCAGCCACTCTGGATAAACGTCTGCGGTACGCGCAGACATATTCAGCCTATGGCACTCGGCAGCCGCCTGTCAAGAGGTGCGGCGGTATCGAGCTTGCACCTTCATCCGCTTGCACGGGCGCCCGCCCGGACGGCCGTACAAATTGGCGCACCCTAGGCGCGCGCCGGAGTGGAGCGGGGCAGGGGCCACCGCGACCGACGGCAATAGAGGGGCCGGCGGGGCAAAGTCCCCCGGCCATTCAACGCTCAAGCAGGAGAAAACTCATGAAGCACACATTTCTAATTGCCCTGATTGCGGGCGCGATGTCAGCGGCGCCTGCCATGGCTCAGTCGACCGCCCAGAAACCATCGTCGACAACCGAAAAGCCGTCGGCGACGACGCACAAGCCGGCTGCGGAGAAGACGCAGGCCGGCGCCGAAGGAGCGATCACGGCCGCGGATCGCGCGTTCGTGAAGGAAGCCGCGATCGGAGGCATGGCGGAGGTCGAGTTTGGCAACCTCGCCAAGGAAAAAGCCTCCAGCGCTGACGTGAAACAGTTCGGAGACCGCATGGTCACGGATCACGGCAAGGCGAACGACGAGCTGAAGGCGTGGGCTCAGCAGAAGAACGTCACCCTGCCGACCGAGCTGGACGCGAAGCACAAGGCGACGCACGATCGGCTGTCGAAGCTCTCCGGCGACACGTTCGACAAGGCGTACATGCGCGAGATGGTGAGCGATCACGAGAAGGACGTCGCGGCGTTCAAGAAGGAATCGTCGGCGGCGCACGATCCCGATCTGAAGGCGTGGGTCACCAAGACGCTGCCGACCCTCGAGGATCATCTCAAGAT
>JBKPTE010000025.1:0-12357 GCA_046735335.1 Acidobacteriota bacterium
CATGATGGACCAGGTCGGCGGCGGCGGCGTGAGCGGGTTCCTGCCGAAGCTGAAAGGCGGACCCAGCCGTCTCGACGATGGGAAGCAGGCGGGGATCACGATTCCGAACTTCCAGAACATCGACAAGAAGACCGAGCGCAAGGACTTCATCCGCGGCTACGTGATGAACGCGACCGGCGGCCAGACCGAATATCCGCAGTTTGCCGCGAACGTTCCGGGCTACGGGTCGGAGTGGAAGAAGGAAGTGAAGAGCCGCTATGTGGCGCAGGCGCGCATCTGGAACGCGGGCGCGGAGATGCTCGCTCGCAAGGAGAACTTCGTCGAGCTCGATCCGGAGGTCAAGGATCGCTGGGGCATTCCCGTCCTCAAGATCCACTTCACTCACAGCGACAACGACTACAAGCTGATCGAGGACTTCCAGCTGAAAGCAGAAGAGCTCTTCAGGAAGGCCGGCGGCGAGATCATGCCCGGCCCTGCAACACCGGCCGGATTCCCGGGCGGTCCCGGCGCGCCCGACACGCCGCCGCGCGATGTGGCGAACGCCGAAGGTACGCCGCGACAGAGTCGTCCGGCGCGCCGACGCCGTCCGCTCGGAAGCTCGATCCACGAAGTCGGCACCGCGCGCATGAGCGTGAGCCCAAACGACGGCGTCCTCGACTCGTTCTGCCAGACGCACGACATCCCGAACCTGTACGTGTTCGGCGGCAACGCATTTCCCTCGACCGGCGACAAGCACCCGACGCTGACGATGATGGCGCTCACCGCACGTGGATGCGATCACCTGATGGAGAGAGCGAAGGGGAGGAAGGTGTGATCGCGCTCGCGGCGGTGGCGCATCGTGGGTCGGCGCTGGCGATCTGTCCGCGTCGGCCGCGGCCGGCATTCGCCGCCGGGCCGCCGTATTCCGGACGGCGGGAAATCGGCTCGCCTCGTGCCCTCACGCTGGCGTGGCGAGTACGGATGGCATTCAGCGACATCTGTCAGGTGTAATGCACCTGGCGGGGTTGTCAGCGACCTTTCGGATCACAGGGGCGAAACTCGCCACGAGGAATCGGCTCACCGATTTCCGGCTCCGCTGACACATGGCTTCGCGCCGAGCTCGCCGTCCTCCACGGCGTCCGGCGGCAACGCCGTCCGCGTCCGACGCGCCCAGGAGGATCTGTGCGCTTCCGCGCTTCCTCCAGCACGAATCCGCTCTGCGGCGGCCGGCGCCTGTACTCCAGCGAGAGCGACGCGTCGCTCGCGCGAAGCGGCGTGGCGCGTTCTGGGTCGGCGCGACCTCTGCCTCGCGCGATTCGCGTCTTGGACCGGAAACCGCGCTGGAGGCGCTCCGACCGCGTTGGCGATGAGTACGCGGACGGCGCATCGGCAAACCCTTGAAGGTGAACAGTCGGCTCACCGCAGATCGGCGAACCCCAAACCAACGCGGCCAGCGTGAGGTCCTCCGCCGGCAGCGCGGTTTCCCGCGCGACGGCAGCGGGAGCGACGACCCACAATGCGCCATGCCGCGAGCCGGCTACCAACCCGGCCGCTTGCTGCAGCGATCGAAGGCCGAATAGGGACGCGTGGCGAGCGGCTACGCAGCCACGCCTGCCATCAGGCGCATGACGGCATCCTGCGTCGCCACCGCGCGGGCGAGCTCGCCGGCGATGCAGCCGCCGCGGAAGACGAGGATTCGCGTCGACAGATTCAGAACTTCGGGCAGCTCGCTGGAAATCAGCAGGATTGCCGCACCGGCCGTCGCCAGCTCGTCGATCAGGGCGTGGATCTCTGCCTTCGCGCCCACGTCCACGCCGCGCGTGGGCTCGTCGAAGATGAGCAGCGGGCAGCCGGCCGCGAGCCATTTCGTGACCACGACCTTCTGCTGATTGCCGCCCGACAGCGCCGCCGCGGGGACGGCGAGCCGCGCCGGTGGCACGCGCAGACGCGAGAAGTACTCGCCCACACCTCGGCGCTCGCGCGCGGCGGTGATGAAGCCGAAGCGCGACAAACGGTCGAGGATCGCAAGCGTACCGTTCTCGAGGACGCTCATCGACAGCACGAGCCCCTGGCGCTTGCGATCTTCCGGCACGAGGCCCATGCCGAGCGCGATCGCCTGTGCGGTGTCGTGTCGATTGATGCGTCGCCCGCGGACGTAGATGTCACCAGTGACGTCGGGATCGAGGCCGAAGACGGCGCGCGCGACCTCCGAGCGCCCGGCGCCGACGAGGCCCGCGAAGCCGACGACCTCGCCTGTCCTCACCGAGAACGAGACATCCGAGAAGCCGGCAGGACTCGAGAGGTGCTCCACGCGCAGCAGCTCGGCCCCCGGCTCGGTGCCGACGTGCTTGGGAAAGTACTCGTCGAGGCGGCGCCCGATCATCATTTCGACGAGCCCGTGTCGATCGACTTCGCCGATCGGCTTCGTCGCGACGTGATGGCCGTCGCGCAGGACGGTGACGGCGTCGCACAGCCGGAAGATCTCCTCGAGCCGGTGGCTGACGTAGAGGCACGTGACGGCGCGCTCGCGAAGCAATCCAATCAGCTCGTAGAGACGTTCGGCCTCGTGCTGCGACAGGCTGCTGGTGGGCTCGTCGAAGATGATGATCCGAGCCCCGTGCGAAATCGCGCCCGCGATCTGCAGCATCTGCTGCTGGCCGATCGTCAAATTGCCCACCAGCGTGTCGACGGCAATGGACGGCGCGATGGGCGCCAGAATCTCGCGCGCGCGCCGGCGCATGGCGTCGAAGGAGACGAACCCCGCCCGTGCCGGCATCGATCCAAGGGAGAGGTTCTCCGCGACCGTGAGGTTGTCGCAGAACGACAGCTCCTGGTGGACCATCCCGACGCGGCTCGCGAGCGCGTCGGTTGGCGACGCGAATCGTACGACGGCGCCGTCGATCGACACGCTGCCTGCGTCAGGCGTCAGGATCCCGGCGAGGATCTTCCCGAGCGTGCTCTTGCCTGCGCCGTTCTCGCCGCAGAGCGCATGGCAGGTGCCTGGCGCGATCTCGAAGGTCACGCCTTCGAGCGCGGTGATGCCGGGGAAGCGCTTGGTGACGCCGGTGATGGAGATCGAGGCGGCGTTCAAAGGACCGCCCCACGTGTTCGTCTCACGGCATCGAGAGGTACTGCTGCGGGACGTCCGTGAATCCCCAGTCTTTGAGCTGGCGCGCCCACGTCCCCAGGTTGTCCTTCGTGACGCGGACGAGATCCATCGGAATGATCTCCGGCACGTCCTTCTTCAGGTGCACCTTGTCGAAGATGCGGTTCACGGACTCGTGGCCCCACAGGTACGTCGGCTGGGCCAGGAGCACGGGCGCGAGGCCTTTCTCGACATACGCGAGCTCCGCCGGAAGCCCGTCGACCGCGACGATCTTCACCTTCTTCGGATCGAGATCGGTGAGCAGCGTCTGAGTGAAGAGCGGCCAGCCGCCGATCATCGCCCAGCCGCGGATCTGCGGATACGCGTTCTGCACGCGGATGACTTCCGCCGCGGCGTCCTGCGGCGTTTCGATGTGGTAGAAGGTGTCGACGATCGTCATCTGCGGGTGACTGGCCGCCGCCTGCTTGACGCCATCCACGCGCTTTCTCAGGTTTGGCGCGTTCTGGTTCCCGGCGAGGATCGCGATCGGCCCGGAGTCGTTCATCTGCTTCGCCAGTTCCTCCATGACGGCCTGGCCCGTCTTGATGTCGTCGACGCCGTAGAACGCGAATCGCTTCGAGTTCGGCGCGTCGCTGTCGAACGTCATGACGGGAACGCCGCGCGCGACGGCGTCGTTGATCGCGCCCGTGACCTTCGCGGCGTCGGAGCAGGAGATGAGGACGGCGTTTGCTCCTTCGTTGACCGCCTGTGCGATCCGCTGCGCCTGCACCTGGCCGTCCTCCGTCGGCGGCGTGAGCCAGACGATCTCGACCGGAACGTTGTACTTCTGCGTCAGCTCGCGCGCCGCGGCCTCCGCGCCCGTGCGGGCCGAGAGGAACACCGGATTCGTCGAGCTCTTCGCGATCATCGCGATCTTCAGCCCGGCGCTCCTCTGGGCCGATTGCGGCGCCTGGTCGCGGCACGCGCTGAACAGGACGACGATCGCAAGAAGACTGGCGTATCGGCGAAGCATATTCCGCACTCTCCATCCAGGGCGGTTTTCCCCGTGGCTTCCACCTTCCCCTGGCTTCCACCTTCCCCTGGCTTCCACCTTCAGGTGGAAGTCAACGCGCCGCGATCTTCCGCCTGAAGGCGGAAGCTACACGTGCGCGCAACGGTACGCGCGCTACGAACGCGCCCAGCGGCGCGCGGTCAGGCGCGCGCTCGTCTGGTCGAGCACCACCGCGATGATAATGGCGCACCCGATGATGATCCACTCGTAATTCTGGTCGAAGTGCAAAGTACGAATCGATTGACGGATGAGCACGATCAGCAGCGCCCCGAGAAGCGCGCTCACCGCGCTGCCTTTGCCCCCCGACAGGCTCGCACCTCCGACCACCGCGGACGCAATCACGTACAGCTCGTAGCCGGTCGCGTCCGCGCACGACGCCGAGCCGTAGAAGCTCGCGCCCATGAAGGCCGCAACGCCGGCGGTGAGCCCCGCGATGATGTAGACGCGCATCGTCACGCGCCCGATCGGGACGCCGGAGAAGCGGCTCGCCTCCGCATTGCCCCCGACCGCGAACACGTGACGCCCGTGAACCGTACGTGTCAGATAGACGCTTCCGGCGGCGGCAACCAGAAGCATCACCAGCATCGGGACCGGATACAGCGCGTCGCCGAGCCCCAGCGACGCCTTCGCCACGCGCGTGAGCGCGCCAGGCACCAGGATGCTCTCCGCGTTGCTCGCCACGAAGGCGACTCCCCTCACGATCCACATCGTCCCGAGCGTGATGATGAAGGGGTGGACGCGAAGGCCGACGACGAGCGCGCCGTTGATCGCGCCGCACGCGATGCCGATGCCGATCGAAGCGGCGAGCGCGACGAACACGAGCGCGCTCGCGTCCGCTCCGCTCATCGATCGCAGCATCATCGCGGTCAGGACGCCCGCGAGCGCGTAGACCGATCCGACGGACAGATCGATCCCGCCCGAGATGATGACGATGGTGGCGCCGACGGCCATGATCGCGAAGAAGCTCGCGTCGGTGGCCGTCTGGATCAGCGTGTAGGAATTGAGGAAGTTGTTGACGGTGACGCCCGTGCGCTGGTCGATGTGCGTGCCCGCGAACGCCGTCAGCACGGCCCCGAGCAGCACGACGATGACGACCAGCCCCGCCTGCGGCGATTCAATCGCGCGCTTGACAGCCGACACCTAACTGCCGGCCCGCGCGTAGACGCGCAGTTGCTGAATCGCCCACACCTCATTGCCGGGCGCGGTTCCCGTCTGCGTGATCCGGATGAACCGCGTTCGTGTCGGCGGAAGGGCGATTGCCGTCGTCGTCGTGCTGCCCGGGCCTTGCGCCACCGGCGCGCCCCATGACATCCCGTCGTCCGACACCTGGACCAAGTACGAAATGGGCCCGCGCGCAGGCGCGAACGAGAAGCCCCGGCCGCGCCCGCCGCGTGCCGCGGCGCCTCGACCCGCGGGAGCAGCGCTGCCGCGCGCCCCCGCCCGACCGGCGAGAGCCGCGGTGGGTGACACAGCCGGTACGGAGGCCTCCAGCTGCACGTCCGTAACCACGACTGGTTCGGGCAATTCGATCTGGAACCACATGCCGGGCGCCTGCGGAGCGCCGGTGTCCCATCGAGGGCCTGGCGTGACCGCATTCACGGCTGCCTCCGAGTTCTGGCTGGCTGAGAGCTTCCACGCGGAGGTGTTCGTCAGCGGCTTCGGCACGGCGGCGCTCAGCTCGGCGACCGTCCACGGCGTCTTGCGCGAATCCAGCTTTCGAACGGCCGCAACCTGCTCCGGCTCGACGAACCGTGCGCCGTTGCCGAAGCTGTTGCGGACGTAGGACGCGATGTCTGCGATCCACTCGTCGGAGTTGCTGCCCATCGGCACCATGATGCCGCCCGGATAGCTCTCATCTCCCACGGGTCCGGTCAACCCGTTCAGCAGCACGCTGATGATGTAGTCGCGGTGGCCGAGGACGCGCGGCGAGCCGGCGAGCGGCGGCGCGAGCGTCGATCCCGCAGGCGCGCCGCTCATGGGCGCACCCTTGCCGTCCGCACCGTGGCACGTGAAGCACAGCTCCTTGTAGATGCCTTCGCCGCGCTGCACGGACCGCCGCTGCTCCGTCGTCATGTTGACGGCACCGGCGCCAGTGTCGCGCGACGCCGGTCCCTGTCCCTGCGCGGCCGCCGGATGAAGGATTTGCGAACCGATCTCGCGAATGCCGCGGATCGAGCTCTCTTCGAACGTCGTGCGGATCAAATTCCCGGCGTCCGGAATCTTTTCGAGATTGATCGTCAGCATCGCCTGAATGACGACGTTCGGGTCGGGATCCTTCAGCATCGCCCGATAATCGGCGGCAAAGGACGTGTGGTTCGCCTTGTACAGCGTCTCGCTCGCGCGGATTGCCTGAATCCGGATCTGCGGATCGGAGCTCTTCATCAGCTCGCGGGCGAGCGCGGCGTCGAGCGAGTTCAAGCCTTCCAGCGTCCAGAGCGCGTGAATGCGCGCGAGCTGGTTCTCCGAGGATTCCGCCATCGTCTTCAGGGCAGGCACGACCGACTTGTCCTGCGCGAGGACGAGGAGCTTCTGGGCGGTGTCGCGCCACCACCCGTTCGGATGCGTGAGGTGCCGCACGAGCTGCGCCGGGGTCTCGCTGTACATGTGCGGCCGCTCGCGATTCGGAGGCTGTCCGTCGTGCGTGATGCGCCAGATGCGGCCGAAGTTGTGGATCTTGTCCAGCTCGTACTGCTCGACCTTGCGCCGGAGGTACGATCCCTCGTTCACCCATTCGGTATCCTGGATGATGCCCGTGTACATGTCGACGAGGTAGAGCGTACCGTCCGGCGCGTTGTGAATGGCGACCGGGCGGAAGAGCGGATCGGTCGAACGAACGAACTCCGATTTCGGATATGCGTTCCGAAGCTGCGTCAGGCCGTCGGTGACGACGACCTTCGCGCGGCGGACGATGCGGCCGACGGGCTCGTTGAAGAAGAGATCGCCGACGAAGTCGGGCGGAAGGCGATCGCCGCGGTAGATCTCCACGCCCGACGCTGCGGTGAAGTGATTCAGCGTCCCCTCTGGCATGCGCACCCGGCGCATGCCGCCCTGCATGTCCGAGATGCCGCCGGGAGCGGGCCACGGAATCTGGAAGTCGGGCTCGAAATTGTCCGCGACGTTGAACGCGCCGTACGCGATCGGCGCCTGGAAGTTGACCGGCCCGATCTCTCCGCCGCCGTCGACCCACCACATCTTGCCGTAGTCGTCCTGCGCGGACCACCATTGCCCGCCGTTCCGATCCGTCTCTTCGCGCGCGACCTTGCCGTCCGGCATGATTCGCAGCCGGAACGGGTTGTAGGTCGAATAGAGCCAGTTGTCGAGCGCCCACGTCAGCCCGCCCGGCTGCCATTCCATGTTCGTGACGCGCCCGAATCCCGGATAGAAGAGCTCCTTCTTGTCCGCGGCGCCGTCGCCGTTGGTGTCGGTGTACTTGTAGAGATCGCGGTTGTCCGTTTCGAGCGCGAGGATGACGCCGTCCTGCAGCGGAAACGCGATGCGCGGCAGCACCATGTGGTCGACGAACACGGTGTGCTTGTCGTACACGCCGTCGCCGTCGGTGTCCTCGTGGCGGGAGATGCGGCTGACCGGCGCGCGCGAGTTGCTGCCGTCGGCGTCCTGCATGTAGGAGCGCATCTCGAGCACGTACATGCGCCCGTTGCCGTCGAACGTGACGCCGACCGGATCCTGAATCAACGGATCGGTCAGCACCGGCTCGATGGAAAAGCCCTCGGGCAGCAGGAACAGCTTCTGCTGCACGGCCGGATCGAGGCGGTTGACCGGGGGGCGTTTCAGAAAATCCGCGCCCGTCTGGTCATCGAAGCCGCCGCGCCCTTGCGCCGGGGGCGGCGTCCGCGCCGGTGCGGGCGCGGGCTGCTGCCCCTGCGTGACGACGAGCGGCGTCGCGAGCGCAATCGCGACGCTGGCGATGGCTGACTTCCAACCTCCAACTTCCAACCTCCAACCTCCGCTTCAGCCTCCTCAGTGATGAAACGCCGCGATGTGTTCGCGGAGCACGTCCCGGCCGAAATCGCCGTTGAAGTCGCGCCACACCGAATGAATGTGGTTTCCGTCGTTCTGCGAGTTGTCCAACTCGACGAGAAACGTCGGGCCCTGGATCCGGTAGTAGTGCTTCTGCCCCTTATCGACCGGCCCGGCCCAGGCGAACGCGATCTTGTCGATGCCCGCCTTCTGCAGCTTCGCCGTGCGCTCGGCAGCGAGGTCTGGCGTCATGTACCCCGCGTATACGTCAATCAGCTTCATCAGCAGATCGCGCTGTGCCGCCGTCATGTCCGCGGCGACGAGTCCCGCCGGCGAGAGCGGATCCACCGCGACCTTGTTCATCGTGACGATATCGTTCGGCGCGACGTTCTGAAGGATCGCCGTCTTCTTCTGCTCATCGGTGAGCGCCGTGAGGAGCGCGTATGCGGCGTCTTCCTGCGCGCCGAGAATGCGCGTGTCCTTCTTCGGACCCTCCCGCACTTCGGCGGGATTGGATCCGAAGAACGTGGGGGAGCTGGCGACCAGCGTCCCGTCGTTCACCATGAAGTGCAGCGACACGTGATGTCCTTCGACCCGCCAGCCCCACGCGCCCTTCGCGGACGGCGTGCCGAAGACGGTGACGTAGTACTCGAGCGGATTCCGGGCGAAACGCCGGCCGCCGGCGTTCGGATCGCCGGCGGCCGATTCCATCTCCCGAAGGACGTCCTCGAGCGCCATGATGGCCGTCGCGGTTGCGTAGCCGCGCTGGCTGAGGCCTGTCTTCAGCAGATCGTGCGCCAGCGTGCGCTGCGCCTCGGTCATGGCCTTCATCTGGAGTCCCTTGCGCGGAAACATCTCGTTCGGGATGAAATGCCAGTGCGTTGCGTCACCGCCGTCGAGCGGGAGCGCCGCCTCTTGCCGCTCCTCGGGCGTGAGGCTCGCAAGGAACTTGTTCGCGGCGGACGCCATGCTCGACGCCGTGCGCGACGACGCCACGAGCGCGCCGATCGGCAGCGCGGCGAGCACGCCGATCGCGAGCAACACCCGCGCCGAACGGAAGCGGGTCATCGCGTCCCTCCCTTGCCGCTCGGTGCATCGTCGGCCGGCAGATCGCCGATGGCGTACTGAACGCCGGCGAGCACGTGCTCGAGCAGCGGCTTGAACGCGTAGGTTCGCTCGCTGTGCCCGTGCGCCTCGTAGAACACACGCCCTTTGCCGTGGCGGTGGATCCAGCTCAGCGCGTAATCGTGGTCCGCGCGCGGATGCGCTTCCTTCGCCTTGTCCTCCGCGCTCATCTTCGAGTAGTCGATGCTGGTGAGGATGTGCAGGTTGTCCCGCGAGTACGTGTTCATGCCGAACGTGTAGGTCTCGTCACGGATCTCGTACTCCTGCCCGTGGAACATCGCCGTAAGGGGACTCGTCGGATCGTCGATCTTCACCGTGATGAGCTGCGGATCCAGCCAGTGCCACTTGAAGAACGCGCCGATCATGCGGTTCCACTCGGGCCACGTCCCGACCTGATTGTCGCGTCCCTGCGGTATCGCGGCCTGTCCGGTGCCCCGGCTTCCGCCCGTGGTCATGCGTCCGGTGCCGTTGGCCGCCTCATGGTACGAGTCGGTCGCGGCATGGATCCCGGCGAGCCCTTTGCCGTTGCGAACGAAATCGAGGAGGGCCTTCTTGCGTGCGGCCGTCGCGGCCGGATCGTTCGGATCGTCGAGGAACGCGCCGGTCGTGCTCGCGAGGAAGATCGCGTCGTACTGCTTCAGGTTCTGCTCGTTGATGTCGGCCGGATCGTAGGTGATGGTCGTGGACCACGCGCCCGTCTTCGTGCCCATCGCTTCGACGGTCTTCGCCGCGAGCGGAATGGACGAGTGCACGAACCCTGCGGCCTTGCCGAGCACCAGTACCTTGCGCGGCGCCTTCGGCTTCGCGGGGGCCTTCTCCGGCAGCGCCGCCATCATCGCCTGCACGTCAGCGGGGTTGGGCGTCTGATTCTGCGGGGCGGCGCCACGGCCAGCCGCCGGGGCCTGTCCCGCAGCCGGCTGCTGGGCCGTCGCCGCGCCGATCGTACCAGCGAGCAGCGCAGCGGCCCAGACCGCCGTCTTCAGCGCTCCCGCGCGCTCTCCCGATCTCATACGTCCTCCTTGCGCCAGCGTCCGCGGATTCCGCGTGTTCCGCGTAAGTCCGCGGTCCGGCCCGATCTGACAGCAGAGAATCTACCCGGCATCCGCGCCGTGTCAACTCTCAGCCTTTCCGCCGCGTTTGCGTGAGTCCGCGCGAGTCCGCGGATATAATCCGGCGGACTGCTCACTTTGGTTCGATTCCACGAGGACTCCCGATGCTTCAGTTGATCGCCGCGCTCGTTCTTCTGGCCCAGGCTGCGCCGCCGCAGCCGGCGCCCGCACAGCAACCCACCGGACGAGGGGCCGCCCAGCGCGTGCGGCCGCCCGGCGAAGACTGGATCACCCTGTTCAACGGGACGGACCTCACCGGCTGGACCAACATCGGCAACCAGAAGTGGGAAGTCGAGAACGGGACACTGCACGGCCTGGCCGTCACGCAGGACTACGGCTACCTGCAAACCGACAAGAGCTACAAGGATTTCCAGCTCGCGCTGCGATTCAAGTGCGAAGGGGACGGCAACAGCGGCGTCTTCTTCCACGTCTGGTTCAAGGAAGGGACCGCCGGCGTCACGAAGGGGCCGCAGTTCGAGATCGACTGCACGCTCGGGCGCCACACCGGCGGCGTCTACGAACAGAAGCGCCACTGGATCGTCTGGCCCTCTCCCGAAAACGAGTCCGTCGTCCGCCGCGATGACTGGAACGATTACCTGCTGACCGTCGAAGGCAACCACTACACGTCGCGGCTCAACGGCGTGCTGATGATCGACTACACGGACCCGATGCCGGAGAGCGACGACGGGCCGCTCGCGCTGCAGCTGCATTCCGGCGGCCGCGGAAACATGCGCTTCAAGGACATCATCATCCGGGACCTCAGCAAGAGAGAGACGAAATGAACGAACTGGGTCGACGTGGATTTCTGAAAGGCGCCGGCGCGGGCATCACCGCCGCCGGTCTCTCGCTCGTGCCCGGCGCGCCGGCCGCCGCTGCGGCCGCGGAATGGACGGAGAAGGACAAGCTCGCGCGGATCGCGGCCTGCTCGTGGCCGATTCGCTTCATTTTCAAGACGCGCCAGGGAGGCGGACGCGGGACACCGCCGCCGGCGAGCACGGCGTCAGCGGGTGGCGGGGGCCGCTCGGGTGCGGCGCCGCCGACGCACCCTGCGAACGCCGGGTGGACGTCGCAGCAGATGAAGGAGAAGTACGGCGAGATCACCATGCTGGACTTCCCGCAGTTCACCAAGGACACGTTCCCGGGTGTCACGCACATGGACATCTTCTCGGGGCTGTTCGGCGACGTGACGGACGACACGATGTTCGAAGGCCGTCAGTTCGATCCGTCCAGGCCTTCCGCGAAGAAGTGGCTCGACGCGCTCGTCGCGAAGATGGCGCAGACGGGCACGAAGGTCCAGCACATCTCGAACAACGCTCCCACGAACCTCGCTTCGCCGGACACGGCGCTGCGGAAGGCGGGCGTCGAGGTCGGGAAGAAATGGCTGGACGCGGGCGCGATTCTCGGCGCCAGGTCCGTCCGCATGAATTCGCCGCAGGCGCTCGGGCCGAGCATCCGGCCGCAGGCGATCCGCGACCCGGAAACGGGCTACCCGAAGAACGACGAGATCATGCCGCTCCTGAACGCGGCGATCGAATCGTACAAGGAAATGGCCGATTACGGCGGCAACCTCGGTGTCCGCGTCACGCTCGAGAACCACTGGGGCCTTGCCGCGAATCCGATCAACATCCGGATCATCATCGACGAAGTGAACCATCCCTACTGCGAGGCGTCCCCGGACTTCTGTAATTGGGAGTACGAGTACATGCTCGTGAGCGGCCTGAAGGCGCTGGCGCCGTACGCGCACACGAACGTGCACGCGAAGTACTGGGATCGCTGGGGCGGCAAGAACGACGTGCAGCGCTCCGTGCGGATCATGCTCGCGAATGGATTCAAGGGCACGTTCGCGCTCGAGTACGAGAACGGGCCCTTGAACGGCATCGAAGGCGCGAAGTATTTGTATAAAGAGGTGCTGGCGGCGCTCTCGACGCCCGTGCCCGTCACGTAGCGCGCATCTTCAGATGCGCGTTCAGCATAGGAGCACGTCATGAACGTTCGCTGGATCGCAGCCC
>JBKPTE010000026.1:0-22006 GCA_046735335.1 Acidobacteriota bacterium
CCTGCGCCTGATTGCCGACGTGCCGGTGGGGGTCCTGCTGAGCGGCGGACTCGATTCGAGCCTGGTGACCGCGCTCGCCGCGCGCGCCAGCTCGCGCCGGCTCAAGACCTTCACGATCTCCTTCCCCGGCCACGGCACGTACGACGAAGCGCCGCATGCCAGAATCGTCGCACGGCATTTCGATACCGAGCACGTCGAACTCGCTGCGGAGCCGGCCGCCGTCGATCTGCTGCCGGAACTGGCGCGGCAGTACGACGAACCGATCGCGGACTCCTCGATGGTGCCGACGTATCTCGTCTCGCGCCTGATTCGGCGGGAAGCGACCGTCGCGCTTGGCGGCGATGGCGGCGACGAGCTCTTCGGCGGCTACTGGCAGCACACGTGGGTGCAGCAGCAGGCTCGAATGGGGGGGTGGATTCCCGGACCGGCGCGGCGCGCCGCGAGATCCGCCGTCACGGCCCTGCTGCCCGTCGGGACGAAAGGACGCAACTACGTCCTGGGCCTGACGGCCGAGCGGCCCATGAACATCGTGCAGTTCAATGTGATTTTCGACGCTGACGCGCGGCGCCGGCTGCTTGCCGGTTTCGACGGAGGGCAGCCGCAGGTTGCGGGAGCACCCGAACGATTCAAGGCGGCGCTCTGCACCGATCGCGTCACTCCGCTGCAGCAATCCACCGCCCTCGATTTTCGAACGTATCTTCCCGACGATATCCTCGTGAAAGTTGACCGGGCGAGCATGCTGTGCTCCCTCGAGGTCCGTGCGCCGTTTCTCGATCCGCGCCTGATCGAGCTCGCGTTCGCCAGGGTTCCGGATCGCCTCCGCGCCACTGCCCGCGATCGAAAGATTCTTCCCCGGCGGCTTGGGGCGCGGCTGCTGCCGCCGGAGCTCGATCTCGAACGGAAGCAGGGGTTCGCGCTCCCCCTGCAGCGCTGGTTCAAAGGCGATTGGGGCCGGTACATCGAAAGCGTGCTGTCGCGCGAGGACGGCATCTTCGACAAACAGGTCGTCCGCCAATTGCTTGCGGGACAGCGCCGCGGCTTCTACAACACTCACCGGTTGTTCGCGCTGGCCATGGTCGAATTGTGGCGTCAGGAGTACCGGATCACCAACGCCAAGGCTGGAGACGTGCACGCGCATGCGCTGGAACACGTCTGATCGCCCGCGGCAGCGACGGCGATGAACCGCAGGCTGCTGCAGATTCTCGCGTGTCCGGATTGCCACGGTTCGCTGGAAGCCGCGGCCGAGCGTGAAAGCGGTCAGGAGATCGAGGAGGGATCGCTCACCTGTGCGCGCTGCCGCCGCGCGTTTCCGATTCGACGGTCCGTGCCCCGCTTCGTCTCCGAGCAGAACTATGCAGACAATTTCGGCTTTCAATGGAACGCCTTCGCCCGCACGCAGCTCGATCGATACAACGGCACGCGAATCTCGGAGCAGCGGTTCACGGACGAGACCGGCTGGAGTGACGGTGCGCTGAAGGGCAAGATCGTTCTGGACGCCGGTTGCGGCGCGGGCCGCTTCGCCGACATCGCGCTCTCGCGCGGCGGCGAAGTGGTTGCCGTCGACTATTCGACGGCCGTGGACGCGTGTCGCGAAAACCTCAAGGGCGACCCGCGCTGTCACCCGGTGCAGGCGGATGTGTACCGGCTGCCGTTCAGACCGGGCACGTTCCACGCGGTCTACAGCCTCGGTGTCCTCCAGCACACTCCAGACGTGAAGGCTGCATTCTCCGCCATCAGCCGCCAGGTCGCGCCGGGCGGCGAGCTGGTGGTGGACGTGTATCTCGAGAACTGGAAGGACTGGCTCCATCCGAGAACCTGGCTGCGTCCGATCACGACGCGCGTCCCGCATGATCGGCTGTTCCGTATCGTGGAGCGCCTCGTCCCGGCCCTCCTCCCCTTCAGCAGCACCGTACGAAAGATCCCGCTTGCGGGGCCTGCGGCGAGCCGGCTGGTGCCGGTCGCGAATTACGAAGGCGTGCTGCCGCTGTCCGGCCAGCAGCTGCAGGAATGGGCCATTCTGGACACGTTCGATTGGCTGGGCCCGCGCTTCGATCAGCCGCAGAGGCCCGCGCGGTTGCGCCAGTGGTTCGAGCAACTCGGGTTCATCGACGTCCGGGTCGGCCGCTCGTGGCTGCTGACCGGGCGCGGCCGGCGGCCCGCCGCCGCCTGACGTATGCGGCTCGGCATCGATGGGTCGAATCTGCGGAGGGGCGGCGGTATCACTCATCTCGCCGAGATTCTTTCCGCTGTCGACGATGCGCGGCTGGAGACGGATGGAATCCGGCGGGTGACGGTCTGGGCACCCGATGCGACGCTCGAGCAGTTGCCGCAACGCCGATGGCTGCAGCTCGAACGCTCCAGGCTGCTGAATGGTCCGCTGCCGACGCGCGTCGCCTGGCAGCGCTGGGTTCTCGGACCGCTGGCGCGGACGCGCTGTGACGTGCTCTTCGTCCCAGGGGGAGCGTTCAGCGGCGCCTTCCGGCCGTTCGTCACGATGTTCCGGAACGTGTTGCCGTTCGCGCGCGACGCGTGGCGATCCTACGGATTCGCCTGGAACACCGCCCGCCTTGCGCTCCTGAACCGCGTCCAGACCTCGACCTTCCGTCGCGCATCGGGCCTGATTTTCCTGAACGAGTTCGCGCGCGATTTTCTCCTGCAGCACGTCGAGGAGGTCTGCGGCCGCACGACCGTCATTCCGCACGGCGTCAACGAGGTCTTCCGCCGTCCTCCACGAACGCCGCGTTCCACTGCGCAGGCTTCCGTCGCCGATCCGCTCCGCGTCCTGTACGTGTCTACGATCGACACGTACAAGCATCAGGCCGAAGTGGCGCGCGCGGCCGTGCAGATTGCCGCCGCCGGGGTGCCGCTGACGCTCCACCTGGCCGGCCACGCGTACTCGCCATCGCTTGCTCGCCTCCGCCGCACGCTCGCTGAGATCGATCCGGACAGCCACGTCGTGCGGTATCTCGGGCCCGTGCCGTACACGCGATTGCCGGACCTGTACGCGTCTGCCGACGCGTTCGTGTTTGCCTCGTCGCGTGAGAACATGCCGAACATTCTTCTGGAGGCGATGGCTGCGGGCCTGCCCATCGCGTGCGCCCGCAAGCGGCCGATGACGGACATCCTCGGGGATGCCGGAGTCTACTTCGATCCGGAGTCCGTGCCGTCGATCGCGACGGCGCTCGAAGGGCTGCTGAGAGATCACGATCTACGCGGGAGTCTTGCCGCGCGCGCCAGCGCGCGCAGCGAGGCCTACTCGTGGCGCCGCTGCTCTGCCGAGACGTTCGCATTCATCGCATCCATCGCGTCGGTCGCCCCCGAACACCGGCGATCTGCTCAGCACCAGGTTGCCGCATCGGTGCGATCCGATCGTCGACTGCCCTGACGGCACGCATGTCTCACGTGCTGCTGTTGACGCTCGTGTTCCCGCCTGACGGCGTTTCGACGGCGGACCTCGTCGGAAGCCTTGCGCTCGACCTTCGGGATCGAGGACACCGCGTGACGGTGCTCACCACGACGCCGCATTACAATCGCGACGAGACGGCGCTCGCGCGGCAGCCATTGGAAGCAATCTGGGGCCCGCTGCTGCAGCGGAGCTCGTTCGAAGGCATCCCCGTGTATCACGTGAAGGTGCCGCGGAAGACCCGAAGCGTCCCGAAACGGCTGCTCGCGTGGGCCATCTTTCATGTCGTGAGCACGGTCGTTGCGATCCGGACGCCGCGACGCGCCTCGCTGATCGTGGCGCCGTCGCCGCCGTTGACCATTGGCGTGAATGCGTGGGTGATAGGACGCCTCAAGCGTTGCCCGTTCATCTACAACGTGCAGGAAATCTATCCCGACGTGGCCATCGAGCTGAGAGCGGTCGAGAACCGCGCCGTGATAGCCGGCCTCCGGTGGCTCGAGCGATTCGTCTATCGCCGGGCGCGGTACATCACGGTAATTGGCCCGGGCATGCAGCGGAATCTGATCGAGAAAGGTGTCCCCCCCTCGAAGCTTGCGCTGATCCCGAACACCGTTGACGTCGCGGCCTGCGTGCCCTCGCCGGCGCCGAACGAGTTCACGCGCACTCATGCCCTGCACCCTGGCTTCGTCGTCAGCTATGCGGGGAACATGGGGCCCACCATGGGTCTCGACGCCGTGCTCGAAGCAGCGGATCAGCTTCGCGACCGGGATGACGTGATCTTTCTGCTGGTCGGAGGAGGATCGCTCGTCGACGACATCGGAGCGGCGATTGACGCCAGAAGCCTGCGGAACGTTCGCCAGGTTCCATACCAGCCCTCCGCGGTGGTACCCCAGATCTACGGCGCCTCGGACGTCAGCCTCGTCCTGCAGGCGCGAGGAACGGGGTCCCACGTGCTTCCCTCGAAGGTGTATCGAATCATGGCCTATGGGAAACCGCTGATCGCGTGCGCGGATCCCGGTTCGGACCTCGCCCAACTCGTCATGGACGCAGGATGCGGGATCGTGGTCCCCGCGGGCGACTCGACTGCGCTGGCGCGCGCGATTCGTTCGGCACGCGACAACCGCGTCGAGTGGCAGCGCAAGGGGCTGGCCGGCAGGGATTACGTCGAGCGGCACTATTCGCGGGCGGAGAGCAGCGGGCGCTATGACCGGCTGATTCGCGCGATGGCGCCGTGACGAACTCCAGCGGCACGCTGTCCGAGCGGCGGCACATCGCGCTCGTCACGGGCGCGACTGGCGCTGTCGGACCGGCGCTCGTCGCGCGGCTGCGCCATTCGGGTCATCAGGTGCGCGTGTACAGCCGGCATGCGACCCGGCACCAGTGGCCTCCTGACGTTCGCGCGTACGACGGCGATATTCTCAATCCGGACCTGCTCCGCTCGGCTTCGGAAAACGTCGAGGCGATCTTCCATCTGGCCTCGCTGCTCCACGTGCTGGAAGCACCGCGATCGCTCGCGCCCGAATACGCGCGGATCAATATCGAGGGCACTCGGAGCGTCGTGCGTGCGGCCGGCGCGTGTGGCGTGAGCAGAATCGTACTTTTCAGCACGATCGCGGTTTACGGCGGGACCCGGGGACAGGAGGTCGACGAGCGCGCGCCGGCATCGCCGGAGACCGATTACGCGCGCAGCAAGCTTGCCGCCGAAGCGGAACTGCTCGAGGCCCAACCGGACCGTGCAACTGTCCTGCGGGTCGCGGCGGTGTACGGTCCCCGGCTGAAGGGAAATTACTTGCGCCTCGTGCGCTCGATGGCTCGCGGGCGGTTCATGCCGCTCGGCCGCGGCGAGAACCGGCGGACGGTCGTGTTCGATCGCGACGTGGCAGATGCAGCGATCGCGGTCGTTCGTTCCTCCGCGGCCCGAGGGCGCATCTACAACGTCACCGATGGCTGCGTTCATCGCATGCGCAACATCATCGCCGCGATTGCCGCGGCCCTCGATCGGGCTCCGCCGCGACTGTATGTGCCAGCGGCGCCTGCCCGAGTTCTCGCGTCGATGGTGGACCACGCGGCATCCGGCGTCGGCGTGCGGGCACCAATCAGCAAGGGGACGATCGCCAAATATCTCGAGGACGTCGCGGTCGCAGGCAATCGCATCACCACCGAGACGGGCTGGGCGCCGAAAGTGGATCTGCAAGACGGATGGCGGCAGACGGTGCGCGGCATGCGAGAATCTGGAACGCTCTAAAGTGGATCACTCACGTCGATGATTGCGGGCGTCTGGACGCGGCGGCTGAAACGGTCGGTGCTCGGCATGGCCGAGCGATTCGGGTACGACATCGAACGGCACGAGGATCTCAGCCCGCCCTACCGCCTCGTCAAACGCATCCAGTTGGGAGGCGACGGGCTTCGCGACGCCGCGACCATCCTCGGGAGGCCCTTGCAGCGCGTCATCGACGTTGGCGCGCACGTGGGTCAGACAGCGGTGCGCATCGCCGATGCCAATCCGCTCGCGGTGATCTACTGCTTCGAACCCGATCCTCGTTCGTACGCCGAGCTCGCCAGAACGGCGCGCGGCTCTGACCGTGTGCACCCGATCAACGCGGCAGTCGGAGACCATGACGGTGAGGCCACGCTGTTCGTGAACCGGTTCAGCCAGACGAATTCGCTGCTGAAGGCGGCGGAAGGCGCGGAACGGTTCCTCGTGGACCCTGGGCAGATGATGCTCGAGGGCCACACGAGAGTGCCGCTGCTCACCCTCGACCGTTTCTGCGCTGAGCGGGCCATCGACGGCATCGACCTTCTCAAGATAGACACACAGGGATACGAACTCCGCGTGCTGGACGGCGCGCGTGAACTCATGGCGCGGAGACAGGTGCCCCTCGTCTACCTCGAGGTGTCCTTCGTACCGTATTACGAAGGGCAACCGTTGTTCCCGGAGGTTTACACGTACCTGTACGAACGAGGGTACCGCCTCGTGTGGCTCTACGAGAGCGGCTTTCGCACGCACTTCTATTCGGTCGGCGCAAACGCGCTGTTCGTGCACGAGGCGGCAGGAGAGAAACCTTGAGCATCGATTTTCTCGACACGCTGATCATCGGAGGCGGCGTCACCGGCCTGGCTACGGCCGCTGACCTGGCTCGCCGGGGCCACTCCGTCGCGCTCGTCGAACGGCGTCCTCGAGTGGGAATGGAAACGAGCACGCACAACAGCGGCGTGATTCACGCCGGGCTCTACTACCCTGCCGGATCGCTGAAGGCGGAGCTGTGCGTCGAGGGGGCCGAACGGCTGTACGCCTACTGCGCGCAGACGGACGTTCCACACGACCGTTGCGGCAAGCTCGTCGTCGCGGCGGCGGAGAAGGACACGCCGGCGCTCGACGCGATTATGCGCCGGGGGAGCGGGAACGGCGCGAAAGGGCTCGAGATCGTCGATGCGGCATTCATCCGCGCACGTGAACCTCACGTCGCGGGTGTCGCCGCGCTGTGGTCGCCCAATACCGGACGGCTCGATGCCCCCGCGCTCGTCGCGGCGCTGCGGCGCACGGCAGAAGACCACGGCGCGATGATGCTGACCGGATCGGCCGTCGAACGCGGCGAACGCAACGGCAACGGCTTCAGCGTCGCGCTCGAACGCGAAGCCGTGAGCGTCAGGACGGTGGTCAACGCCGCCGGCTTGTACGCCGACGCGGTGTCTGACAGCTTTGGCGGCGATCAGTTCAGGATTTTCCCCGTGCGGGGCGAGTACGCGGAGCTGAAGCCGTCGAAACGGCATCTCGTCAACGGGCTCGTGTACCCGTTGCCGCACGAGTCCGGCCACGGCCTCGGCGTGCACCTGACGAAGACACCGTCAGGCGCCGTCCTGCTCGGCCCGACGGCTCGCTATCAGAGCGATAAGGAGGATTACGAGCACGATCTGCTGTCGCTCGAGGACTTCGTCGAACCCACGCGAGAGCTGCTGCCGTCCGTCACGCTCGAGGATCTTCGGTACGGGGGAACGGGCATCCGTCCGAAGCTGTGCCCGCCGGAAGTGAAGTTCGCCGATTTCATGATCCGCCACGACAGCCGCGTGCCCGGTCTCGTGCACGCCGCCGGCATCGAGTCGCCGGGGCTGACAGCGTGTCTCGCCGTGGCAACCCGCGTTGCGGCGCTCGTCGAAGAGGCCCTCGCCTAACCGCTGTTCAGAAAGCGCGCCAGGGCATCCTCCCATGCGGGCATTTCGATATCCATCGCCGCCAGTCGCGCGTTGGACAACGCGCAATACCGCGGACGCGGCGCTTTCAGGGCGACCGATTCCAGCGTGAGCTCGCGCATCGTGACAGGACACTCGAGCAGCCGCGCCGCCTCCCTCGCGATCGCCGCCCACGTCGCCGCGCCCGTATTGACGCAGTGATACATGCCGCTGGGCGCATCACGCGCCAGCAGCCGCCAGGTGGCCTCCGCCACGTCAGGCGTGTAGCTCGGAGACACGGTGCGGTCCACGAACACCGGCACCTCCTCCCCCGCGCGGATGCGGTTCACGATCGTCCCGAGACTTCCGGAGCGCGCGCCGCGCATCACGCCCGGACCGCCGAACAGGCTCTCGACCCGCAGCACGTAATGCCGCGGCGCGTCGGCCGCGAACCAGTCGCCCAGCAGCTTCGAGGATCCGTAGACGCTGCGAGGATTCGGCGGATCCTCTTCCGTGTACGGAACGGCTGCGTCGCCATCGAAGACGAAATCGGTGCTGTAGTGAATCAGCGTTGCCCCAACGGCGCCGCAGGCCCGCGCCAGCGCCAGCACGCCGAACGCGTTCACGCGCAGCGCGCCTTCCGCATCGCTCTCCGCCCGATCGACGTCGTTGTACGCCGCACAGTTGATGACCACGTCGGGCCTGACGCGACCGACGGCCTTCTGCACCGCGTTGTCGTCGGCGATATCGAGGTCGGCGTGATCGGACGCATGGACGTCCGCGGCGCGCTCGAACCGATGGACGATCGCGGCGCCAAGCAGACCGGCAGCGCCGGTGACCAGCACCCGCATCAGACGAGCGCGTGCTCGAGCGCATCCACGACCGAGCGCTGCTGCATCTCCGTCAGGCCAGGATAGACGGGCAGCGCGAGCACCTCCCGCGCCGCGGCCTCGGCCGCCGGAAATGCGCCCTGTCGATATCCGAGCGGCGCGAAGCACTCCTGCAGGTGAAAGGGAACGGGGTAATAGATCTCCGTTCCAATCCCCGCCCGCTCGAGCGAAGCGCGCACCTCGTCGCGATTGGGGACCCTGATCACGTACTGATTGAAGATGTGCCCGCGTCCATCGGGCCGGATGGGGACCCGAACGTCGAGACGGCGCTCGCGGAACAGGCGATCGTAGCGATCGGCATTGGCGCGGCGCGCCGCGGTCCAGGCCGCCAGGTGCGGCAGCTTGACGCGCAGCACCGCCGCCTGCAGCGCATCGAGCCGGAAGTTGCCGCCCACGCGCTTGTGGAAGTATTTCGGCTCCGCTCCGTGATCGCGCAGCAGGCGCACATCGTGCGCGAGACGATCGTCATCCGTCGTCACGAGGCCGGCGTCGCCGAACGCGCCGAGGTTCTTGCTGGGAAAGAAGGAAAAACACCCCACGGCGCCCATGGCCCCGGCCTGCCGGTCGCCATAGGAAGCGCCGATCGCCTGCGCCGCGTCCTCGGTAACGGGGACGCCGGCGCGCGCGGCGGCCTCGAGCAGCGGCTGCATGTCGGCGCACAGGCCGTACAGGTGCACCGGCATGATCGCGCGCGTTCGCGGCGTGATGGCCGCGGCGACTGCACTCGCGTCGATGTTCAACGTCCCCGGGTCGACGTCGACGAACACCGGCACCGCCCCGAGGCGCACGATCGAGCCGGCGGTGGCGAAGAACGAGAAGGGCGTGGTGACGATTTCGTCGCCGGGCCCGATCCCGAGGGCCATGAGCGACACCAGCAAGGCGTCCGTGCCGGACGAGACGCCGATCGCGTGCCGGACACCGATGAACGCCGCGAGCTCGCGCTCGAGCGCCTCGACCTCGGGGCCGCCGATGAAGCGCTGCGTGTCGGCAACGCGGATCAGCGCGGCGATCAGGTCGTCGCGAATGGGACGATACTGCTCCTGCAGATCGAGCAACGGAACGGGCATGCCGCGGGCAACCGTCAGCGGGACACGATCTCGGGGGCACCCCAGACGGGCAGATCGTTGCGCGAATCCGGCGCCGCCTTGGGCGGACTCTCGCGCGTGTTGAAGATCACCTGCATCTCTTCACCCGCATACGCCGACAGATCGACGGTGACGGGGATCCACTTGCGCTCCGGTTCGTTCGCGTACGGGTTCACCACCTGGGTGAAGAGCTGCTCGAACGTGCGGCCGTTCGACACGCCGACGAAGAAGTAGACGCCGTTCCCTTCCTTGTCCCACGCCTCCGGCTTCAAACCGAGCGAGACCTTCAGCCAGCCGTCCTCGGGAATGCGGACGTTCCAGATCAGGCGTCCGTTCGGCGGCGCGGAGATCGCGTGCTTGGTGTCACCGGCCAGCGTGATGTCGCCGAGCGCGTAGCCGTCGGCGGGCGTCTTCGACGCGCTGTCATACATCGCGATCAGATCGATGCGCTCGCTGTTGCCGCGCCGGAACAGCCACCATCCGGCGAGGGCGACCACGAGAATGACGACCGCGGTCAGGACCGCGCGATTCCCCTTCATCGATGCGCAATTGCCTCCGGAACAGGCCACTTTACCACGAGTGATGCTGGCGTCAGCGCCGCCGCTCCTTGATTGCGGCGCGCGTCTCGCGGTCCGCTTCGCGGCGCTTGATCGTCTCGCGCTTGTCGTGCGCCTTCTTGCCCTTCGCGAGGCTGATCGCCACCTTGACGTGCCCGCTCTTCAGGTACATGCGCACGGGCACGAGCGTCATCCCGCGCTCCACCGTCTTGCCGATCAACTTGCGGATCTCGCTCCGGTGCAGCAGCAGCTTGCGGCGTCGCGTGGGATCGTGATCCGCGTAGCCGCGATTGCGATACGGGCTGATGTGGACGTTGTAGATCCAGATCTCGCCGTCCTCGACGCGCGCGAAGCTGTCGCGCAGGTTCGCGCCGCCTTCGCGGATCGACTTCACCTCGGTGCCGAGCAGCACGACGCCCGCTTCGAAGGTTTCGAGCAGGTCATAGTCGTGGTGCGCCTTGCGGTTGTCGGCGATGATCTTCTGCGCCTGTTCGCGCTCTGTCTTTGCCACGTTCTTACCCGGAGCTCCGCCCCGGACCCCGGCTCGGTCGCTGGCGGGGACCCCTGCGCCCCGCGCCGTTCCCGCGCGGGCGCGCTGTGCGCGCCGCCGTCATGCGAAACGACCGAAACTCGTGTAAGGAGCCGCATGGCGGCCCCATCCGAATACGCCACGTCCCGTACATCAATTCTTTCTCGCGAGCCGCGCCGCGAGGCGGACCGCCTCGACCAGGCTCGAATGATCCGCGATTCCGCGCCCCGCGATGTCGAACGCCGTCCCGTGATCGACCGAGGTGCGCACGATCGGCAAGCCGAGCGTGACGTTGACCGCGCGGCCGAACGCGAGCAGCTTCACCGGAATCAGCCCCTGATCGTGATAGCACGCGACGACGGCGTCGAACTCGCCGCGGACGGCGCGGCCGAACACGGTGTCGCCAGGCCAGGGACCGGTCACGTCCACGCCGCGGGCGCGGCAGGCCTCCACCGCCGGGCGGAGCACGTCCTGTTCTTCGCGTCCTATCACGCCGTGCTCCCCCGCGTGCGGATTCAGCCCGGCGAGCGCCAGCCGCGGGCGCGCATAGCCGAAGCGCGGCAGCTCGCGCGCCGCGAGATCGATGGTGAATTCCACCGTGTCGCGCGTCAGCGACCGCGGCACGTCGGCCAGGGGAATGTGCACCGTGGCGAGGACGACCCTTAGCGTCTCCGCGTAAAACATCATCGCCACGCGCGGCGTCTGCGTCAGGTGCGCGAGCAGATCCGTGTGTCCTTTCCAGGGCAGCTCCGCGAGCGCGAACGCCTCCTTGTTGATCGGCGCCGTGGCAATCGCGTCGATGGTCCCCCCCCGCGCATCGGCCACCGCGCGGACGATCGCGTCGTACGCCGCGCGGCCCGCGTCGGCCGACAGCAGTCCGGGCCGGAACGCGCGGCTCGCAGAATAGATGATGGGATCGCAGACTTCGCGCACGCGTGGATCAGTCGCCGCCTTGCGCGCGATCTCCGGACCAATGCCCGCGGGATCGCCGGCCGTAATCCCGATGCGAGGCTTCACAGCCACGCAACCACTTTACCGTGAGCACTGGCGGATCTCACGCAGAGGCCGCGATGAGCGGAGATCGCGAAGGCAGCGCCCGCACGTCCTCTGCTCTCCCGCGGGCTCTGCGCGAGATCGTGACAGCGTCCTACGCCTTGCAGGAGCCGCAGCCGCCGGGACCGCACGATCCGCAGCCCGGCCCGGTCGGATTCGAGCACGGACCGTTGTCGGCGCAGCCGCCGTGCTTCACGCCGTTGCCGTTCGGCAGCTCGTAGCGGAGACAGCATTTCAGGCGGCCACACTGTCCGGACAGCCGTGACGGGTTGAGGCTCAGCCCCTGCTGCTTCGCCATCTTGATCGAGACCGGCTCGAAGGTGCGCAGCCAGGTCGTGCAGCAGAGCGGGCGGCCGCAGGAGCCGTAGCCGCCGAGCATCTTCGCCTCGTCGCGCACGCCGATCTGCCGCATCTCGATCCGCGTCCGGAAATGCGCGGCGAGATCGCGCACCAGCTCGCGAAAATCCACGCGCGACTCGGACGTGTAATAGAAGACAATCCGCGAGCCGTCGAACGCCTGCTCGACGCGCGTCAGCTTCATCGCAAGTCCGCGCTCGCGGATCTTCAACTGCGCGACGCGGTGCGCCTCCTGCCCGCGCTGCTGCTGCTTCAGCCGCTGCACGACGTCTTCGCGCGTCGCACGCCGCACGACGACCTGTCCCGAATCCGCCGCGGGGCGCCGCCGCTCGTCGAGCGCGGACGGCCTCCGCGTCACGGTGCCAAACGCGCGCCCCTCCGGCGTGTCGACGACGACCTCGTCGCCCGCCTGGGGAGGCCCCGGTGCCGGGGACGTCTCGGCGGACGCCTCCTCGTCGAGCGCGAGATCGGGCAGAAGGAATGAGTACGTGCGCCCGGCGGGCGTGAATTTGAGGCTGACGAAGGGGCGTTGGGACCCGGCCATCAGATCTGCAGCGCGACCCAGTCGGCAACGATCTTCGGGCTCGCGTTCCGCTCGAGCGCGGCCAGCGCCCGATCGACGGCGGCGAACGCGCGAAGCGCACGAGCGCTGTCGAACCATCGCAGCAGCAACTGAAGCTGAGGCTTCATGTCCGCATTCGCCAGCCTGCGGTCGTCCGCGCGCGACAGCAGCACGCCGAGATCTCGCAGCAGCGATGAGAGCGCCGAAAGCCGCACCGCCAGATCGGCTCGCGTCGGGGCGGCGCCGCTCATCGCCTTGGCTCCATCGAGCCTGCGGCGCGGATCGGACGACGAGGCGGCAAGCGTCAGCAGGCGCGCGGCCGACGCGCGAGCGGCAACGGCGTCTTCTGTGCCCTCGTCGAGCGCACGCCCGATGCTTCCGTCCGATGCCGCGGCCGCGGCATGCGCATCGGCCGCCTCCATGTGATGAAGGCAGATGAGGGCGTCGGCCACTTCCGCCGCACCGAGCGCGCCGAAGCGCAGGTTCTGACACCGCGAGCGAACCGTGGGCAGCAGCACGTCCGGACGCGAGGTCACGAGCACGAACACGGACGCGGGCGGTGGTTCTTCCAGCGTCTTGAGCAGCGCGTTCTGCGCCTCCGGCATCAGCGCATCCGCCTCATCGATGATGACGACCCGGCGGCGGCCTTCGAAGGGACGGTACGCGGCGCGCTCGATCGCGTCGCGCACCTGATCGACCTTGATGGACCCGGACTCGCCAGGCTCGACGATCAGCACGTCGGCATGCACGTCTCGTGCGATCCGGCGGCACGAGGGACACGCGCCGCACGCGTCGACGCCGCCGTCCCACTCGACGGGATTCGTGCAGTTCAGCGTCTGCGCGAGCGCGACGGCGGTCAGCCGCTTCCCGACGCCGGGAGGACCGGAAAAAATGAGACTCGGGGGGAGGGCGCCGCGCGCGGACGTACGCGAGAGCAGCGCCAGCAGAGGACGATGACCCGTGATGTGGCGGAAGGACATCGTGTCCTCTCTAATTCTGCTTGTCCTGGTCGTCCTGCTTCTTGTCGTCCTTCTTGTCGTCGCGGCCGAACAGGCGCGACCAGAAGCCCTTCTTCTTCTTCTTCGGCTGCTCCTCTTCGTCCGCTTTCTGCGCGACCTTGCCGCCGTGGACGGCGTTGGCGCCCGGCGTCGTCCCCGCGGTACTCGTCGCGGACGGCGGCGGCATCGACGCCGCATCTGCAGGCGCGGGATGGCCGACCTGGATCCCGAGCGCGCCGGCGAACGCGTCGATGAACGAGCCTCCGGGGTGCAGCGGACAGACCGTCGTCGGCTGCGTGCCCTTGACGAAGTAGTCGGTGTAAATCATCGAGCGCGTTTCGATGTTGCCGTCCTTGTTGACGACCTGCACCTGATCGCAGCCGTCGTTCGGCAGCAGGCCGGACATGCGGCAGACGTTCACGCCGACGACGTTCGAGGGCCGATCGAACGAGTCGGGTTTGTCCCCCTTCGTCGCCGTCTTCATGAACGCCGTCCAGATGGGCACGGCGAGATCGCCCGCGTATCCGTTTGGCAGGATCGTCTTCGGCTGGTCGAAACCAATCCAGACGCCGGCTATCAGGTGCGGCGTATACCCGACGAACCAGGCGTCGACGAAGTCGTTCGTCGTCCCGGTCTTGCCCGCGGCCGGCAGCGTGAACCCCGCCAGACGCGACTTGTAGGCGGTGCCCGCATTGACGACGTCCGCGAGCATGCTCGACATCAGGAACGCCGTGCTCTCGCTGACGGCCCGGTGCGACTTGCCGATGTCCTGATACAGGATCTTGCCGTCCGCGTCCTCCACACGGCGAATGAAGACCGGCGTGCGCACGACCCCCTCATCTGCGAACGCGCCATAGCCCGACGTGAGCGCGAGCAGCGTGACGTCGCTCGCGCCAAGCGCAAGGGAGGGAACGCTCGGAGGCGTTCCGACGTTCAGCTTCTGCGCGAACGAGACCGCGGTTGGAATTCCAACCGTGTTGAGCATCTGCACGGCCGCGCGATTGCTGGAGATCCTAAGCGCGGCCCTCATCGTCATCGAGGACGCGTCGGAGTGCTCGTCCTCGGGCACCCACTCCCCCTGCTGCGTGAGGATCGGATCGTTGAGGTTCGTGATGAGCGATGCCGGCGAGTACCCCGCTTCGAGCGCCGCGGCGTACACGAACGGCTTGAACGCGGAACCGGATTGCCGTTTCGCCTGCGTCGCGCGATTGAAGCGGCTCTCGCTGAAGTCGCGTCCGCCGACCATCGCGCGGACCGCGCCGTCCTCCGGATCCATCGCGACGAGCGCCCCCTGCAGGTAGTCGGGCGCAACCTCCGGCCCCTGCGCCGCGGAGGCGCTGACGGCCCGCGCGCCGCGCGGCTCGTGTGGATAGCCGCGCCGGTGCTCGATCGTTTCGAGACCGGTCTCGAGGAGCTTCTCCGCCGATTGCTGCATATCGGCATCGAGCGTCGTGTAAACGCGCAGCCCACCCTGCGCGACGCGGGGCCACCCGAACTTCTCGACCAGCTCGCGACGCACGTGCTCCTTGAAATACAGGCCGAACGTCTCCTTCATCTCGAGCGCGTTCTTCAGCGTGACCTTTGCCGTGCGCGCACGGTCGTACTGACCCTGGTCGATCGCTCCCGACGCGACCATCGTCTGCAGGACGACGTTGCGGCGGGCGATCGCGCGGTCGAGATTGACGGTCGGTGCGTAGCTCGAGGGCGATTGGATCAGCCCGGCGAGGAGTGCCGCCTCGTCGACGCTCAGGTCGCTCGCGGATTTTCCAAAGTAGCCGCGCGATGCGGCCTCGATGCCGTACAGACCGTCGCCGAAGTACACCTTGTTCAGGTACATCTCCAGGATTTCGTTCTTGGAGTACTCGTGCTCGATGTGCGCGGCGAGGACGACTTCCTTGAGCTTCCGCCGGAACGTCTTGTCGCGCGTGAGGAAGCTCTGCCGCGCGAGCTGCTGGGTAATCGTGCTCCCGCCCTCGGCGCGACGCCCCTCCTGGATATTGCGCAGGACCGCCGCCGCCACGCGAACGGGATCGACGCCGCTGTGTTCGAAGAAGCGCTGGTCCTCGACCGAGATCACCGCCTTGATGAAGTTCGGCGACATCCGATCGAGCGGAATCTCGATGCGCTGCTCCTTGTAGATCGTGAACACGGGCTTGTCGGATCGATCGAAGATCGTGGTGGCCTGCGCCATCGTGCCGAGCCCGCGCAGCGCATTCTTGTCGGGCAGGCCGGACGTGATGTCGTACGCGAACCACACGAGCCCGCATCCGATGACGAGGAGCACGATCGAAAGACCGATGATTCCGGCCGCGAGAGCCCTGGGCTTTCCGTCGAGACGGCGTCGCAGCCAGCTCAACGGGATCTCAAAACGCTGCATATCGCTCCGGGGGGATTATCGCAAGATATGATCCGGATCCCTAATCGGTAATCCTGATCCCGAATCCCTACTCGTCAATCATCAATCCCGGATCCCGAGCCCCGGACGCGAGCGCCCGGCCCGGACCACCGAGCCCCGGAATCCCGAGCCCCAACCTATGACGATCAACCCATTCGATGCTGACGATGCCGACGACGTCGATGTCACCGCTCGCGCGGAAGGTCCGGCCGGTGCTCTGCCATTCACGGCCGAAATGCTGCGGACGCTGCCGTCAGGCGACTTGTTTGGATGGAGCCAGAACGCGGGAATGGGGTGGATGCCCTCGGCGCTCGGCGGCAAAGAGTTTCTGATGCTCTCCACACACGGCGGCATCAGGGCGCCCGATGGGACGCCGATCGCGCTCGGGTACCACACGGGCCACTGGGAAGTCGGGCTGCTCGTCGAAACTGCGGCGCACGTCTTCAAGGAGTCGGGCGCGGTGCCGTTCGCGGCGGCGTGCACGGATCCGTGCGACGGCCGATCTCAGGGCACGACGGCGATGTTCGACAGCCTGCCGTATCGCAACGACGCGGCGACGGTGTTTCGCCGGCTGATTCGATCGCTGCCGACGCGCCGCGGCGTGCTCGGCGTCGCGACGTGCGACAAAGGGCTGCCCGCGATGATGATGGCACTGGCAGGCAGCGTCGATCTGCCGTGCATCCTCGTGCCCGGCGGCGTGACGCTTCCGCCGGAGCACGGCGAGGATGCCGGACGCGTCCAGACGATCGGCGCGCGATTCGCGCACGGCGAGATCACGCTCGATTATGCCGCCGACGTCGGCTGCCATGCGTGCGCGTCGCCCGGCGGCGGGTGCCAGTTTCTCGGGACGGCAGCGACCGCGCAGGTCGTCGGCGAAGCGCTGGGGCTGTCGCTCGGCCATGCCGCGCTCGCGCCATCAGGACAACCGATCTGGCTCGACATGGCGCGGCGTTCCGCGCGCGCGTTGATGGCGCTCGAGGCGCGCGGTCTCTCCGTCCGCGACATCGTGACCGACGCGGCGGTCCGGAACGCGATGATCACGCACGCGGCGTTCGGCGGATCGACGAACCTGCTGATGCACCTGCCGGCCATCGCACATGCCGCAGGACTGCGGCGACCGGCCGCGCGCGACTGGGCCGACGTGAACCGCGAGGTTCCGCGGCTCGTCGACGCGCTGCCGAATGGGCCCAGGAATCATCCGACCGTGGAGGTTTTCCTTGCGGGCGGCGTACCGGAGGTCATGCTGCACCTGCGCGAGGCCGGGCTTCTCGATACGAGCGTTACGACCGCGCAGGGCTGCACGCTCGGCGAGCAACTCGATGCGTGGGCCGATTCCAGACGCCGTCATCGCGTCCGCGGCATCCTGAAAGACCGCTATCGCGTCGATCCCGCTGACGTGATCTTCCCGCCGGACACGGCGCGCGCTCGGGGCATCACGTCCACGATCTGCTTTCCGCACGGCAATCTCGCGCCCGAAGGATCCGTCATCAAGAGCACGACGATCGATCCGTCGGTGATCGATGTCGACGGCGTCTACCGGATGACGGGGCCCGCGCGCGTATTCTCGACGGAGCGTGCCGCCATCGCCGCGATCAAGGAGAACCGGATCAAGGCGGGCGACGTGCTGGTGCTCGCCGGTCGCGGCCCGATGGGATCGGGCATGGAAGAGACGTATCAGCTCACGGGCGCGCTGAAGTTCCTGCCGTTCGGCACGCACGTCGCTGTCGTAACGGACGCGCGCTTCAGCGGCGTTTCGACCGGCGCGTGCATCGGGCACGTCACGCCCGAAGCGCTCGCGGGGGGACCAATCGGCAAGCTCCGCGACGGCGATCTGATCGAGATCGTCATCGATCGGCGAACACTCGACGGCTCGCTGAATTTCGTCGGACCGCGGACGAACGCGGACGAGGGCAACGCCGCGGTTGCACCGGCGGAAGGGGCGGCGATCCTCGCGGCGCGGCCACAGCGCGCCGACCTCGCGCCGGACCCGGCGCTTCCGGCCGATACGCGCATCTGGGCCGCCCTTCAGGACGTCAGCGGCGGCACGTGGGGCGGCTGCGTGTTCGACGCAGACGCGATCCTGCGGGTCGTGGCCGCAGGAAAAGATGCGCTGAGCAGGGGAATCAGTGCTGGTGCGCCGCCACCGGCGGACCGTTGAGCGCGTGCGCCGGCGGCGCCACGTGCAGATCGACGACGAAGCTCGTGCCCTTGTTGCGTCCGCGGCTCTTGACCGAGATGCGGCCGCCGTGCAGCTCGACGACCTGCTTCGCGACCGCGAGCCCAAGGCCGAGACCGCCCGCTCGCGTGTCGCGCGACACATCGACCTGCCGAAACGGCTCGAAAAGGAACGGAAGCGCCGACGAGGGAATGCCCGGGCCCGTGTCGTTCACGCTCACGCGCACGTAGTCGCCGCGTACGTCCGCATTCACGTCGACGCGCCCGCCTTCGGGCGTGAACTTCACGGCGTTCCCGAGCAGGTTGGAGAACACCTGTCCGAGACGCACAGGGTCGGCGTCGACGACCGCCGCCGTGTTGATCTCGGCACCGAGTTGCACGTGCTTGGCATCGGCCAGCGACCGCACGTCGTCAACCGCGGACTGCAGCACCGGCGTCAACGAGATCGTCTGCCGATCGATCGCCAGCTTGCCTGACGCGGCGCGCGAGACGTCGAGCAGGTCTTCGATGATGCGCGACTGAATCCGCGCGGCCCGCTCGATTCGCCGAAGCCCGCGGTCGATTCGATCCACGTCCTCGTGGCGATGGCGGAGCTGCGTGACGGATCCGCTGATCACGTTGAGCGGATTTCTCAGCTCGTGCGAGACGATGGCGACGAGCCTGTCCTTCGCGCGGCTCGCGCGCTCGGCGGCATTGCGCGCCCGCTGCAGCGCGCCAGTGAGGACGACAATCAGCGTCGCTTCCGTCGCGAAGAGCAGCAGGTCGAGGCGATCGCCGCGCAGTCCGCTCGCGGAGGTCTCGGCAGGCATCAAGAGCGCGGCGGAGGTGAGCGAGAGCGCCGCGGAGAGCGCACCGGGGCCGACTCCGCCATACCACGTCGACACGAAGACGGGTAAGACGAAAAGGAGGAGGGTGGCCTCGAACTCCACCTGAGGCGCGAGCAGCGCCCAGGCAGCCGCGCACCCGCCGGTCAGCAGGAGCGCCACCCCGTAGCGCGCCACGCGCGATTCGTGACGGCGGACGGTCATGTTGTGCGGACGTGTTCAAGTGTTACGAAACTCGTGCCAGGAGGGTGGGAGTTCGGGCGGCTCCCTTCCGCCTTCAGGCGGAAGAATAGAGTCGTTCTTCTGTACAGTCGCCCTTCAGGCGGAAGACAGGGCGCCGCTGCATTTCCGCCATAGAGTGGCGGAATGCCGCGGCTCTAGCGGGAGACCCAGGCGAGACCGTCGGGCTGCTTGCCGGCGTCGATTCGGCCCCTCACTTCGAGCTTCGCCAGGTCGATGACGGCGACGTAGTCGTCGGGGGTGCAGGACACGTACACGCGCGATCCGTCGGGCTGCATCTGCATTCCCGCCGCGCCGCGGCCGGTCCTGATGCGCTTCTGCTCGCGACGCGACGCCGCGTCGAACACGACGACGTCCGGTCCGCGCAGCGTCGACACGAACACGCGCGCGCCGTCGGGCGTGAACTTCAGCCGGTTCGCCCCGCCGACATTCGCCGCGATGGTGTCGGTCACCTTCTTCCCCGCGAAATCGATGACGGAGATCGTGCCGTCCTGCGCGTTGGCGACCCAGATCTCTTTCCCGTTCGGCGACACGTCGAAGCCTTCGGCGCCGCGACCGACGGGAATGACGGTCTGGTTCCAGTCCGGACGCGGCGGGCCGCCTCGCCCTCCCGTCTCCCCTGTCTTCTCGATGATCGACATCGTCGCCGAGCTGACGTTGGACGTGACGAGCCGGGTGGCGTCCTTCGTCACATAGATCATGTGCGTGCGGTTCTGGCCGGTGCCGACGACGAAGTCGACGGCCTTCGAAGACGGGTCATAGCTGCCCGCGACCTTCGCGCCCTCCGCCGTGAACCAGAGCTTACCCGCGACGAAGTCCAGCCCGTGCGGGCCGCGCAGCGCGCCGAGATCGATCGGCGTGAGCGCCTTCTCGGCGGCGAGATCGACCACCGTGATCGTGTTGAACGCACCACCGCCGTAATTCGAGATGTACGCCGTCTTGCCGTCCGCGGACACGATCACCTCGTGCGGATCGGGACCCGAGGGCACGCGCGCAATCACCTTCAGCGACACCGGATCGACGATCGACATCGTCAAGTCAGTTTTTGCGAGGACGAGGAGCGCACCGGACGAGCGCAACGTTGTCTGCGCGGACGCAAGCGCGCCGAACGCGACGGCCGCCAGCGCAACGGCTGCAAAAGCCTTCATGGGAATCGCGTGCACCTCAATGAAGCGGGCCCGCCTGTCCTTCGGCGGAGATGACGTGCGTGTGCTGAGAACAAATGTCGTCGTAGGCCGCATCCTTGTAGAAATGCCCCATGGAATACCCGCACAGCAGCGAGAAGTCCGCACTGTTCGCGAGCTGGTTCCACAACATTTCGAGGCGGATCGCCGCCGCGTGCATGCCTGCCTGCCAGAGAACGTCGACCATCTCGCCGTACGCGCGCACGACGCGTCCGCGCGCGATACGGCCGAGGAGCTCCGTCATGCGGTCGTTGAACCGCTCGCCGTCCGGCAGTCCGTCGACCATGAACGACGCCAGCAGGTCCCCGGCGTCCACGAGCAGGAGATCGCCGCGCGCAATGGCTTCCGCCGGATGGAGGGACAGCTCGCGCAGACGAACGAGGATGCTCTGCTGGTGGACGCCCGTTCCGATGACCAGGGCCGGCTGGCCGCTCCGTATGCCAGCGGCGAGAAAATCCGCGACGATGCGGCTGAGGGCCGCGGCATCCTCGTAGAACCGAACCGCATGAAAATGGCCCGATCGGATGAGAGAGGTCTCTGCCACTACGCGCCTCCGATCGGGCAGAATACCACCAACCCGCCTCGGCGGCTCCGCGGCTACGGCGCGGCAAGCTCCCCTTCGCGGCTCCGATGCCGCTCCGCGGCGGTTCACTCCGTCGGCTCGCTCGGGCCGCAGGCGCTCAACGCGTCCCGATCGTTCCAACCAACCTCCAACCTCCAACCTCCAACCTCCAACTTCCAACCTCCAGGCCTCTAACCTCTAACCTCGCTTCTGGACGCCGATCCCACGGCCGCGCTAGTATTGCCCACCTTGGCATGGGCCATTCGCGGACGCTGTTCGCTGCCGGTCACTATCGCAGCTGCGCTGGCGATAGCCGTTCCGACCCTTGCGCACGCCGGCTCTGACGAGCCCCTGCCGCTCCTCACCACCATCAAGCAGATTCGCGAACTGACGCAGGACGAAGGGGCGCGGGGCTATCGGGTGCGCGTTCGCGGGACGATCAGCCACTTCGACGAGGTCGCCAAGGTCAGCCTCATCGTCCACGACGGCGAGTTCGGGCAGTTCATCATGCCGCCGGCGAACCCGAAGACGGTGCCGTGGTGGCGCGACCTCCGGCGCGGGGACGTCGTGGAGATCGAGGGACGCACCGTGCGCGGCGGCTTCGCACCAAACATTGAGCCGACGATGGTACGGCGCATCGGCCAGTCGGCGCTACCCGCGGCGAAGCACATCCCGTTCTCGTCGATGTTGAGCGGCCGGCACGACTGCGATTACGTGGAGATCACCGGCGTCATCCAGCGCGCGTGGCTGGCGTCGGACCCCGAGATGCACACGCTCTTCGCCGACGTCGCGGTCGAGGACGGCATCATCCGCGCCGCCTTCTGGGAATACCGCGACGAGGATCTCACGCGGTTCGTCGACGCGCGCGTGCGGCTCCGCGGCAACGTCGGAACGCTTTTCGGACGGACCGAGCAGCTTCGCGGCGTTTCGCTGTTCGTCGGTCGCATCTCCGAAATCGCGGTCCTCGAAGACGCGCCAAACCCGTTCGTGCTGCCGACGCGATCGATTCGCAGCATCTACAACTA
>JBKPTE010000027.1:0-17416 GCA_046735335.1 Acidobacteriota bacterium
TGCGCCTCCGCTTTCTTCCCTTGCGCCTCGAGGATGATCCCCGAGAGCGTCAGCGCAGCGACGGGTTTGGGCTGCCGCTGGGCGAGCGAATCCAGTTCTGTCAGCGCCGCGTCGAGCTTGCCCTGACGCGCGTAGAGCTGACCGAGCGCGGCGTAGCCCGCCAGATACGACGGATCGGTCGCGAGCGCGCGCCGCAACAGGTCCTCCGACGTTTTCAGATCGCCGGAGGCCGCATACGCACGCGCAGCGAGCCCGAGGGCCGTCGCGTTCGCGTCCGGCGCTTTGGCGATCGCATCGACACGCGCGCGCGCTGCATCGAACTGCCGCGCCGACAGATCAAGCGCCACGAGGCCGGCGACCGCTTCCAGCGAGCGGGGCTGAAGGCGCAGCGCCTGCTCGAATTCACCGCGCGCCTCCGCGATCTGCTTACGGCGGCCGAGGAGCATGCCTGCCTGCACGTGCACTTCGGCCGAGTTCGGGTACTTCGCGCGCAGCACTTTGAGGCTTTCGTCCGCGCGATCCAGATCGCCGCGCATGATCAGTCCCCGCACGAGCACGAGGCGTGCGTCGGCATTCTGCGGCTGCGCCTTGAGAGCCTCCTCCGCAAATCCAACGGAAGAATTCGTGTGGCCTGACGCGAGCTGCAGGCGGGCCAGCGCCACCTTCGCGTCGCTGGCGAGCGGATTGAGGCGCACGACCTCCTGATACGCCGCGATAGCGGCTTCCGGCTGTTTGCGCGCGGCCTGCACGCGGCCGAGCAGGTAGTACGCCGCGACCGAATCGTGATGCGCTTCGACGACGGCATTCGCGATCTTCAGCGCCTCGTCCAGTTTCTGGTCCGCCAGCAGGAACGACCCTTTGAGAACCTGCGCTTCGAGGTTCGTGGGCTCGCTCGCGAGCAGCGCGTCGAGCCGCTTGTACGCATCCGGTGAGTGGCCAGCCGCGCGATCCAATGCCGCGAGGCGCACGCCCGCGACAGCCGACGTCCCCTTCGCGTCCGCGAGAGGCTGCAGGACCTGGCGTGCCGCTGACTCATTCTTCTGCGCGACGTAGTAGTCGGCGAGCGCAAGCGCGGCGGCGGCGCTCTTCGTCAGATCGAGGACGCGTCGGAGATGCGGTTCGGCGCGGTCACGACGATTCGTCGCGATGTAGAACATCGCGGCGCTGCGGTGTGCGAGCACGTTGTCTGGTTCGACGGCAAGCGCGCCGCTCAGCTCCTTTTCGGCGTCCTCGAGCCGGCCAGTGGCCCAGAAGAAGCTTCCAAGCGCGAGATGCGCGCTCGCGGACTTCGGCGCGAGTTCGACCGCCCTGCGGAAGGCCTTTTCCGCTTCGTCGCGTCTCCCGCGCCCGAGCTCGAGCGCGCCAAGATTCGTATACGTCGCGCTGCGGTCGGGACTGAGCTGGATGGCTTCTTCGATCTGGCTGACGGCGCCATCGAGATTCTTGAGTCCTGCGAGTGAATTGGCGAGCAGAATCTGCCCATCGACGTTCTTCGGATTCGCGGCGAGCACCTTCTCAGCCCGCACCTTCGCATCGTCGAACCGGTGCGCCATGAGCAGGAGCCCACCCGCTTTGAGCTGCACTTTCGCATCCGGGAGGACGTCCGCCGCACGGACGTACTCCTGGACGGCGTTGGCCGCATCTCCGCGCTTCAGATACGCGTCGGCGAGCTTGACGCGCACGTCGCCCGCGCGCGGATCCTTTTCGAGCGCGTTCCGGTATTCGACAATGGCCTCGGGTATCTTTCCCTGGGCGGCGTATTCATCTCCGCTCTTCGCGAATTTCAGCATCGCGGCGTGCGGGTCGCGATGGCATCCCGCCGCCAGCATCGCGGCAAGCGCCAGGCCGATGCAGCCACGCGTCCAAAACCGATGGGGAAATGCGCACTTCATTGGCGTCTGGGCCCTTTGCTTTGCAGTGGCTGTAACGTGGTGGATCTGGGGCAGATCACTGGATGCGACGAGGACAGCAAAGAACTCTCCCGGACGGCGCCGGGCTCGGACAGAGGCGTAAACCGAGCAGGATCAATAATTAGACCCTGATGATCGGAGCTTATTGAGCTCGGCTTCGCGCGGAAGTCTGCCGGAAGGCAAACTTAAGTCATCCTGACGCATCTGAAATGTCGCCACCGGCGCAGCATCTCGAGGGCGTACAGAAAAAGGCGCCGCGGGGCGGTCGCCCGCGGCGCCCACTCGACGGGACTCAGTAGGGGCGGAGCTGGAATATCCGCTTCCGGAATGCGGTGGCGGCGCCTACTCCAAGGAGAAGCAAGCTGCTCGGTTCCGGCACCCCGTGGGTCGTCTCCGACATCAGCGCGGTGTAGTAGTCACCCGTGTTGCTCGTCGTTCCGCTCGTGAAGAGCGCGCGGAGAGGAGCGTTGAGCGCGAGCAACGCCGGATCTGTGACACCAGTGATCTTCAGGGTGAAGTCCCACGTGTAGATCAGCGGCGGAAGACCGGTGGTCGGGTTCGCAGTGTAGTCGTTGCCGTCTGTGAGCGCGCCGCAGAAGAAGTCGTTGCCAGACCCCTTCGCGGCGCAGCTCGCCGTAAAACCCGCGCTGCTCAAATTCGAGTCGACGCCATATGTCCACGATCCGTCCGCGTCGGTCGTCGCCCCCGTGTAGCTGACCAGATTTCCCTCACTCGGCTTGAAATTGATCCCGACGATGTAGTCGGTATGGTCGCCGGCGGCAGCCGCATCGAAATTGCTGAAATCTGCCGTGTATTCGAACGTGTACTGATCGCCCGAGTAGCTCTGGAGATCGACCGTGAAAACGGCGCCGTACCAGTCCACTTCCCCCATCGAGATCGACCCGGCTGCGGCCGGCTTCGACGACAGGAGCAGACCCAGTGCGATACTCCCCACGACCTGCCACACGCGACGATTGGTCATCTACGTTTCCGTTCTCGGACCGCGCTCTGGAACGAGCGCCTACACAAATACCCGCTGCCTCGATCGCAAGTTCCACGCCGCGGTCACTAATACAGAACTCCCAGTATTCTCAGCGGCTCGCCCCGCGCTGTCAGCTCGGGCGCAGACTTAAGTCCGCGCGAGCCGGTGAAATGGCGCAAATCCTATCGCTCCATCGATGGGGCGCGGAGCCGCGCCTGCGGTGTCCCGCGGCGTCTCGGCGTCGGAAGGTCCGGTGTGCGTATGCTGGAACACCTGGCTGCCGGTCGTCTCGATCCGCATGGTGTAGGCAATCGGGAGCTGGTCCAGCAGCGCTCCAATCGCCTTCAGCAATGCCGGCGCGAAGAGGTTCTCGTCTTCCGGCGTCAACGACGATACGAAACGAATCTCCATACAGTGACGGTCCTCTTCGCAGGGCGGACGCTCAGCATGTCCGAGCGCGCGACGGTTTTGCAATTGACATTCCGCGTATCAAGCTCGCTGCCCGCCCGCGACATCCTGAAAACGGCTGTAAAACCCGAATAGGCCAAAAGGATGGCGCGTTCGTTCGCGCTAAAAATCAGCCCCCGCGCGACCTTCGGTGACTTCATCCGCGCGCAAATTCGCGTGAGTCGCGAATACCCACGGAAGATGCGTGACAGGGCCCGTGGCACATGCCGTGCTAAATATCTGCTGAGCCGGCCACGCTAACGAATTTGTATTCAGTAGGTTGCGTGGACCGAGCGGCATGGTCCGCCTTGGATGACGCAGCCTACGTGACCCGACTCGATCGGCGGCTCTATGCCTTCTCGCGCCGCCTCGCGCGCGACCTGGACAGCGCGCGGGCGCATCGCGTGATGCTCCGGACGCTCGCCGCGGAGGCGAACGCGCGAACGGGCGCGTTGGCCACCTACGACCCCGCTGAAGATGCGCTGGCGATCGCAGCCACGCACGGTTACCCGCGATCCATCGTCGAACACCTGCGGATCGTTCCCGGCGAGGGTGTGATCGGCCGCGCCTTCGCGAGCGGACGTCCCACGCTCGGGCGCGCCTCGGACCTGCCGCCGCGCAAGCCGCGTCTCCGCTATCAGACCGATTCGTTCATCGCTGTTCCACTCATCGCCGGCACGCGTCGACTCGGCGTAGTCACGTTGACGGATCGCAGCGATGGGGGCGCATTCGACTCGCGTGACTTCGCTGCCGTCAGGATGCTCGCGGCGAACGCCGCATTGGCGATGTCGCGCGAACGCCTCACGGCGAACCTCACGGAGCTCACGAGGATCGCGACGGTCGATGCCGTCACCGGCCTGTTCAACCGGCGCTACTTCCAGGGACGGCTCGAAGCCGAGGTCCAGCGCGCTCGTCGTCAGGGGCAGGAGCTCGCGCTGCTGATGATCGACATCGACGACTTCAAGCGGATCAACGATACGCTCGGGCACCTCGAGGGAGACCGCGCGCTGCGGGAGGTTGCCGATTTCCTTCGAGGCGGCGTCCGCATCTTCGACGTCTGCGCGCGGTACGGCGGCGAAGAGTTCGTAATCGTGATGCCGGGGGCGAGCGCCGACGTGGCCACGCACGTCGCCGAGCGAATCCGCGGCCAGGTGGAGCAGCGCTCCGCGCACGATCCAATGCCGATTACGATCAGCATAGGCATCGGGATGCTGCAGCCGCATGACGCGATCGACGACCTGATCGCAACAGCGGACAGGGCCCTGATTGCTGCGAAGACGGCGGGGAAGAACCTGGTCTGGATCGACGGTCACTCGGGCACGGAACCGCGACGCACGACGTAGCGCGCGCCCTGGTCCGTCCCGCACGTGATGAGATCGCCGTCAGGAAAGAGCAGCGCGTTACCCGTTCGTTCCGTAGTCGAGGCCGCGCGGGTGGCGCCGATGGTCCAGCCCGCGGACGTTCGCGTGAACCTCGTCACGCGGCCGTCGGCGTCCACGACGAGCAGCCGCTTCAATGCGTCGATCTGGATCGCGACCGGAGTTGCGGGCGCGGTGAAGGGCCGGGAGGCGATTGCAGTTCCCCGGCGCGTCAGCACATATGTATTTAGGCCTGCGCTCTCGACGCGCCACGGCAGCTCGTCGTCTGGTCCCCACGTCACAGCGAGCGGCAGCGGCGAGTTGGGAATAGATACGTAAACCGACCCGACTGGATTCTGCGCCGGGATGGAGCCGTCCGCGTTGACGCGAAGGAGAAATGACCCGTCGCGCGGCGAGGCATCAGCGGTATCCGAAGAGAGCAGCGCGATATAGATGCGATCCGCTTCTCTCATCGCAACGGTTGCGCGTTGAGGTTTCACGGACAAAGGGACGTCGCGGAGGACTGCAGCTTCGCCGAGTACGCCATCCACGTCGCGATACCGAATCAGCCGCAGATCTGTGGTGTTGGTCTGAACGGTGTAGATCCAGCCCGTTTCGTCGAAACGGCTGTGCGCTCCCACGCCGGTCAGTTCCCAGCCGTCCAACGTTGGGATCGTCAGTGTGCGCGTCGTCAGTGAGGCCCTGTCGACCATGCGGATCTCACCCGCGCCTGTCCAGAGCAGAAGGCGATCGTCGGAGATCGGCGCGAGGCCACACGTACTATGAGCGGCCTTAGGCGACGCCGCGACGGACGGCGAGGTCATTGACGTGATCGCGTCGGGCGCGGTGCTTCCCGTCACCTGCACGATGAGAGGTGAGGCTTTGGGGCTCTCGACGGTGTCGCCGTTCAGCAGCGCCCACGCGACGACCTCGAGCACGTGACGACCGGCGCCGAGTGGCGGCAGCGGCGAGTCGCAGTCGAAGGAGGGCGCGGACCCGTGGCACGCGGCGCCGGGAAGATCGACGCGGGTGCCGTCGACGTAGACCGCGAAGTGCAGCGGGGAGATGTCGTCAGCGCTCTGCGACCAGCCGAAGCGCTCGCGTCCCGTTATCTGGATCGCGTCGCCGGGGCTCGGAGATGGTGACGATGACGGCGGAGGAGACGAGGATCCGCCGCACGCGGCAACGAATGCTGCCGCGACGCTGATCACGAGCGCGGTCGCCCGAATGGGAAGCACGGTAATTGGCGGACCTAAGAGGTCCGTCCCACAGAACGCCGGACCTAAGAGGTCCGGCCTACGGAACGCCGGACCTAAGAGGTCGGTCCCACAGAACGCCGGACCTGAGAGGTCCGTCCCACGGAACGCCGGATCTAAGAGGTCCGTCCCACGGAACGCCGGATCTAAGAGGTCCGGCCTACGGACGATATCAGAGCCGCGGACGGCCGGCTCTGATCAACGCGCGAATGGCGCGGGCGAGTGATGGGGGATGGTGTCGAATCTTCGTCCCGCCCCACTCGATCGCCAGGTCGCATTCGACGACCTGCGCGCGGCCCGCGTGCTTCAGGAGAGGCTCGGCGACGACCGGCTCGGAACCGTGCGCCGCATACCGGCGCGCAGCCTCATCGTCGATCGGTCGCCGATTGACAAGGATGTAGTCGAAGAGATCGAAGCCCGTGTGCGTCCGGATCACACGCAGATGGTCGTCCAGCGTGTAGCCGTCCGTCTCCCCGGGTTCGGTCATGAGATTCGCGACGTAGATCCGGACGGCGTTGACGCCGTAGATCGTTGCCGCGATGCCTTCGACGAGCAGGTTCGGCAGCACGCTCGTATAGAGGCTGCCGGGGCCGACGACGATGCCGTCGGCGTTGACGAGAGCCCGCAGCACGTTCGGCACGGGGCGCGGGCTTGGATCGAGCGACAGACGCCGTACGGACGACGGGTGACGCACGATCTGCATTTCACCCGCGAGCAGCTCGCCGGATTCCATCTCGGCGCGCAGCCGCACGTTCTCGGTCGTCGTTGGAATGACGCGACCGCGCGATCCGATCAGCGCGCCGAGTTGATCGATCGCCTGCGAGAAGTCGCCGGTGATCTGCGCGAGCGCCGTCAGCAGCAGGTTGCCCACCGCATGACCGTCTGCCCCGGAGCCGTCCGTAAATCGATGCTGCAGGAGCGGCTTGAACGGCGAATCGCGATGCGCGAGCGCGACGAGGCAGTTGCGCACGTCTCCTGGCGGCAGCACGCCGAAGCGCTGTCGCAATTCGCCGGAACTGCCGCCATCATCAGTCACGGTGACGATGCCCGTCACCGTGTCCGGATTGTGCTCGCCGAAATCCGTCGCGAGGCCGGAGAGCCCCTCGAGAACCGCTGGCAGACCGGTGCCGCCGCCGAGTGCCGCGATACGAGGGCTGTCGGTGTGCTGATCCGGACGTTCGCGAACCGATGGTGCGAGAGGCAGCGGTGGGGGCGAGGGGCGAGCCGCCGGAAATGCCATACCGCATCATGACAAGGCAACCGCAATGCCAAGCGGTCGCGACATGCCGGAAGAGAGGATCGCGAAACGAGATATCAGCAGAATGGGCGCGGAATGATGCGAACGCGCGCGGCGGCGAAAGTCCGCTCGGGGACGGTGACGAAGTCGGCGAGTCAAGGGTTTTCCCAGCCTGTGGAAATTCTGTGCACCGTGTGCGGATTCGAACCATTTTTTATTAGGGCGGTTGACACGCTCCCCCCTCAGCGATATAAAGTCACCCTTTCCCCGAACTAAATTCTCACAAACACCAATGGAACTAACCAAACTTGTCGGCGCAAGTGCGGCGATACAAGCTCTTCAGGAAGAGATCTACTACGCGTCGCGATGCGACGCCAAAGTCCTGATCACCGGCGAGAGCGGAGCGGGGAAAGAGATCGTCGCACGTCTGATTCACGAGGGCAGCTCACGCCGACGCGCGCAGCTGATCACGGTCAACTGCGCCGCGCTGACCGAGACGCTGCTCGAAACGGAATTATTCGGACACGTGCGCGGGAGTTTCACCGGCGCGTATCGCGACCGCAGCGGCGTGTTCGAGCTCGCGAACCGCGGCAGCGTCTTCATGGACGAGATCGGCGAGACGACGCCGCGCATGCAGGGGCTGCTGCTGCGATTCCTCGAAACCGGTGAAATTCAGCGCGTGGGCTCCGATCAGGTCTCGACGCGTGTGGACGTGCGCGTCATCGCCGCGACGAACCGCGTGCTCGTCGAGAGCGTCGCCGCGAAGACCTTCCGCGAGGACCTGTACTATCGGCTTAACGTCATTCATCTACAGGTCCCGCCGCTACGCGAGCGCAAAGACGACGTGCCGCTCCTGCTGCGGCATTTCCTGGACGCGTTCGCGCGTCAGTATCAATCCCCGGTGCCCGTTCTCTCGAAGGATGCGCTCGACCTGCTGATGGAGCACCCGTGGCCGGGCAACGTCCGCGAGCTGAAGAACGTGGTCGAGCGGCTGGTGATCCGCGGCTCGAACGGCGAGATCGGACGCGACGATCTGCCCCTGGATGTCGTGCGGGCAGTCGCAGCACCGTCCGCGCAGTCGCCGCGCAATGTGCCGCGCCCTGTCGCGGATGTCCTCTACGATCAGATGGTCAAGGAAGGGCAGTCCTTCTGGTCGGTGGTCTACGCGCCGTTCATTTCACGCGACCTGACGCGGGACGATTTGCGTGGGCTGGTCAAGAAGGGGCTCGAGCGGACCGCGGGCAACTACAAGGTGCTCGTCGAGCTCTTCAACATGCCGGCCGACGACTACAAGCGCTTCCTGGGATTTCTCCGGAAGTACCACTGCCACATGCCGTTTCAGCAGTTCCGATCGGCGGCCGCGCGCCCGCCTTCGAACGAATCCCCGTCTGAGGTTTCCCGCCGCGTGGCTGCGTCCGCGTAGCTGCCGCGGTTTCGGGCGCGGTCAGCGCCCCGGCACGCGGCGGAGGATCTCGAGCAGCTGACTGCTGGTGACCGGCTTGACCAGATAGGCGGCGCCGATGTGCTCGGCGTCGCTGCGCAAGACGGGATCATCGAAGCCGGAAAAGACAATCAGTCGAATTTCGGGGTGCGCGTCGCGGGCCATCACCGCCAGTTGCAGCCCGTTGAATGCGCCGAGGCGCACGTCGGTGATGAGGGCGTCGAACGAGGTGGTGCGGAGCGCCTTGCGGGCTTCCTCGAAAGTGCCGTGCGCCACGACATCCTCGCCGGCGTCGCGAAACGCACGGTCGAGCGCCTCCAGCAGCGCCGGGTCATCGTCCACAATCAAGATTTTCTGGTGGGGCATGGCGTCCGTGGTCGCCTGGGGCGAGCCTACCTGAGGCGCTGGCGGTTCTGGATGCATCTTATACCCTCTTTCAAAAGCCGCGCCGAAGTTGAGCTCAATGGTGTTAATCGCGTCTGAGCGGTTCGAAGAGCACACGACGCCGCCCGGACACCCCGAACGGCCGGAGCGTGCGCGAATCTTTGACGAGGTCGCCGCGCGTTGGCGGGAACTTTCGACCCACGTCGAGCCGCCTCGACCCGCAACGCGTGACGAGCTACTGCGCGTGCACGCCGCGTCGTACCTCGAGCGCTTGGAGGCCACCCGCGGCCGCGCGGCGGCGCTGGATCCCGATACCTATACGTCCCCTGAAACGATCGATGTGGCGCTGCTCGCTGCCGGCGCAACGATCCAGGCCGTCGAGCACGCGGTTGCTCGTCGCGATCCCGCGTTCGCACTGGTTCGTCCGCCGGGCCACCATGCGGAACGGGACAGAGCGATGGGGTTCTGCATCTTCAATAACGTTGCCGTGGCTGCGGCCGCAGCTCTGGCCAACGGCGTCGCGCGCGTGGCAATCGTCGACATCGACGTGCATCACGGCAACGGCACGCAGTGGATGTTCTATGACGACCCGCGCGTCCTCTACATATCAACGCATCAATTTCCGTTCTATCCGGGGACCGGCGCGGCCGACGAAGTCGGCGAGGGGGCGGGCGCCGGCTTCACCGTGAACATTCCTCTCGAAGCGGGCAGCGGCGACGCGGACTACGATCGCGCATACGCGTTCGCCGAGTGTGTATTGGATCAATTCGCGCCGGAATTATTGCTCGTATCAGCTGGGTTCGACGCGCACGCCGACGACCCGCTCGCGTCGATGTTCGTGACGACGAATGGTTATGCGAACGTCGTGGCGCGACTGAAGCACGCGGCGGACCGACACTGCCCGATCGCGCTCGTCACCGAAGGCGGATACGATCTCGACGCGCTTCGTGGGTGTCTCGACGCCTCGATCGGCGTGCTGACGGGCACGCTGAAGCCCGAATCGGTGTCGGCGTCCTCCGCCCCGCGCGCCGAACGCGCGCTGCGCGCCGTCCGCGCCGCCCAGGCCCGGTTCTGGACGGTATAATCGATCGATTGAGCGATCGTCGTGTCACGGACGATCTCACGCAGAGCGCGCAGGGGAGCAGAGCACGCGGAAGCCCGCGATTGTCGCGCCTGATGCCGTGCCCGATGGTGCCCACGGCCGCGCTTCGCGCGGCGCGAGGTCACGCGTTCGACCGGATACAAGCACCCTCAGCATTCACGCGGTGTTTGTATCCGGTCGAACGCGTGATCTCGTCCGGCGGGCCGCAGGCCCGCCTGTGGGCACCATCGGACACGAAGCACGTCGCGTCCTCTGCCCTTTGCGAGCCCCGCGTGAGATCTGTGACGGTGCGGACGACAAGCGGATGACTCGTGGCTGAATACAAACCACAAGCGATCGAAAAGGGCCGCGGACCACGCGGACGACGCGGATAAGTTGTGGCTGAATACAAACCACAAGCTATCGAAAAGAAATGGCAGGAGCGGTGGCGCTCCGAGCGGAGCTTCGAGGTCACCGAAGACTCCGACAAGCCGAAGTTCTACTGCCTCGAGATGTTCGCGTACCCGTCGGGGCACGCGCACGTGGGGCACGTCCGCAATTACATGATTGGCGACGTCGTCGCCCGGCTGAAGCGGATGCGCGGCTTCAACGTCCTGCATCCGTTCGGCTGGGACGCATTCGGCCTCCCCGCCGAGAACGCGGCCATCAAGAACCGCACGCACCCCGAGACGTGGACGCTCGAGAACATCGCCCACATGAAGGGGCAGCTCCAGCGGCTCGGCATCAGCTACGCGTGGGAGCGCGAAATCGCAACCTGCCTGCCCGAGTACTACCGCTGGAACCAGTGGATCTTCCTGAAGATGCTGGAGCGCGATCTCGCGTATCGCAAGCGCTCCAGCGTGAACTGGTGCCCGAGCTGCAACACCGTCCTGGCGAACGAGCAGGTGATCGACGGCGCGTGCTGGCGCTGCGGCACGCCCGTCACAATCCGCGAGCTGGAACAGTGGTTCTTCCGCATCACCGCCTACTCGGATGAGCTGCTCGAGGGGATGACCGACCTCGAGTCCTGGCCCGAGAAGGTGCTGACGATGCAGCGGAACTGGGTGGGGAGGTCCGAGGGCGCGCGCGTGAAGTTCGCGGTTGCGCCGTCGGGGTCCGGGAACCGGGAATCGGGATCCGCGGAATCCGGGGCGATCGAGGTCTTCACCACCCGGATCGACACGATCTACGGCGCGACCTTCGTCGTCCTCGCGCCCGAGCACCCGCTGGTCCAGCAGCTTGCGGATGCCTCGCCCGATCCGGCGGCGTTTCGGGCAAAGGTGGCGAAGTTCACCGGCCAGGAGCGATCCGCACGATTGACCGGCGAGGTCGAGAAAGAGGGCTTCGATACCGGGTTCAAGGCAATCAACCCGTTCACCGAGCAGCCGGTGCCGATTTGGGTCGCGAACTTCGTGCTCGGCGAATACGGGACGGGCGCCATCATGGCGGTTCCCGCGCATGACGAGCGCGACTTCGAGTTCGCGCGCAAGTACAACCTGCCGATCAGGGTTGTCGTCCATCCCAGTGATGGGAGCCCAGCGGATGCCGCGTCGATGAGCGAAGCCGTCTCGAACGATGGCGTCCTGGTCAATTCGGGTCCGTACGACGGGCTGACGTCGGACGTCGCGCGCGAGAAGCTGACCGAAGAAGCGATGCGGCGCGGCATCGGCGAGGGGACGGTGCAGTATCGGCTCAAGGACTGGGGCATCTCGCGCCAGCGCTACTGGGGCACGCCGATTCCGGTGTTGTATTGCGAGAAGTGCGGGATGGTTCCGGTGCCGTACGACAACCTTCCCGTGCTGCTGCCGAAGACGGCGGAGTTCACTGGCCGAGGCGACTCTCCGCTCGCGCACATCCCCGAGTTCGTCAACACGACGTGCCCTGAATGCGGCGGGCCGGCGCGGCGCGAGACCGACACGATGGATACGTTCGTCGATTCGTCGTGGTACTTCTTCCGCTTCTGCGATCCGCACAACACCGATTTGCCGTTCGATCCCGCGACGGTCGGCTACTGGGGTCCCGTCGACTTCTATAGCGGCGGCGTCGAGCACGCGATCCTGCACCTCATCTACTCGCGCTTTTTCTGCCGGGTGTTTCGCGACATCGGCATGACGCACCTGAGCGAGCCGTTCGCGCGCCTGCTCACGCAGGGGATGGTCCTCAAGTCGGGCCAGGTCATGTCGAAGTCGAAAGGGAATGTCGTCGATCCCGACGACATGATCGAGAAGTTCGGGGCCGACGCGCTGCGGCTGTACGTGATGTTCGTGGCGCCGCCGGAGAAGGAGATCGAGTGGACGGACGCGGGCCTCGAAGGAAGCTTCCGGTTCCTCGCGCGCGTCTGGCGCCTCGTCGATCAGCTCTGCGAGACGATCGGCGGCGAGGGAATTCCCTCGCCCGACGAAGTGGAGTTGAATGAGGACGAGCGCGCTCTGCGGCGGAAGACGCACCAGACGATCAAGCGGGTGACGGTCGATCTGGACCCGCGCGTTCACCTGAACACCGCGATCGCCGCGATGATGGAGCTGGTCAACGAGCTCTACGCCTTCTGCAGCAAGACACAGTGCGTCCCCTCGGCTGAGGATCCGACTCGCGTCGGCGAGGTGGAGCGCGCGAGCACCATTGCCGTGCTGAAGGAAGGAATCGAGGCGCTGGTCCTGATGCTCTCGCCGTTTGCGCCGCACATGGCGGAGGAGCTGTGGGAATCGCTCGGGCATCCCGAAGGCGTCGTCGCGGCGGGCTGGCCGGAGTTCGACGAAGCGGTGGCCAAGGCGGAGGAGATCGTCGTGCCGGTTCAGGTGAACGGAAAGCTGCGCGGTCGTCTGACGGTGCCGGTCGACACGAGCGAAGATCGGCTTCGCGAGCTCGCGCTCGCGGATCCGCAGGTGCAGCCGCACATCAACGGACGCAGCGTGAAGAAGGTCGTCGTGGCGCGCGGGCGCCTGGTGAGCATCGTCGCCGCATGAGCGTCATACCGGCAGTTCGTAGCGTTGCCGCTGTCCGAGTCCTGTCGCCGGGTTTCCCCACCCGTGCTCGGCGCCAAGTGCTCCTGTCACGGGAGTGGCTCCTCCACCCCAACGCGCTGGAGAACGCGCGTCGGGGACCCCGGCGCCTGCGCCGCGGGTGGGGATGCCCCTCCCGGCGCCACCCGCTGGCAAAAGGCGGCGTCAACGCAAGTCACACGTCGGGGCGCAGCGGCGTGCGACACGCCGCAGCAACGCGGGTTCTGCCAATCGTTGCCTTAGCCTTTGCCTTTCTGTTGCAGGCAGGCTGCGGCTACTCGCTGTCCGGCCGTGGTTCGTTCCTGCCAGCCTACATCAAGCGCATCGGCGTGCCGAACTTCACGAACGCGACGTCCATCTTCGACGTGGACCGGCGCGTCACCGAACGCGTACGCAGCGAGCTGCTCGGCCGCGGCAAGTACGTCGTCGTCCCCGAGACCACCGGAGTCGATGCCGTGCTCAGCGGAGAAATCCTGTCCATCACCGTCACGCCGGCGGCATTCAATGCCCAGCAGCAGGCGACGAGGTACGCGCTGACGCTCACGGCGAAGGTCGACTTCAAGGATCTGAAGGCGAACAAGGTGTTGTGGTCGAACCCCGCGATGCAGTATCGCGAGGAGTTCGACGTGACGACCACCACCGCGGCGCTCGACGCGACGGCGTTCTTCGGCCAGGACGTCAACGCCCTCGAACGCATCGCCAGCGAGTTCGCGCGGTCGGTCGTCAGCGCGATTCTCGAAGCGTTCTGAATAGCCTCGTGCTGAATCACGACCCATACGGGCGCCCACTCGCGTCCCTCTAATGCCGTCTGCAACTCCCGCTCAAGTGCGCGCCGGGATCTCGGAACGTGCGGCCGCACCCGTCTACCTGATCGTCGGCGACGACGATGCGGAGATGCTGCGGCTGGCGAACGACATCGCCGCGGTCGTCGAGGACGAGCTGCGGGCGTTCAACGTCGAACGGCTATACGCGGGCGAAAAGGGCGGGACCGCCTCGACGATCGTCGAATCGTGCCGGCTGCTGCCGATGATGAGCGATCGGCGCGTCGTCGTGGTACTGCGCGGCGAACGGCTGCTGAAGCCGAAGCGCAAAGGGCGTGCGACGGAGCAGGGCAGCGACGAAGAAGGCGCCGAGCCGCCGAGCGACCTCGACGTCCTGGACGATTACGTCAAGAGCCCGGTGGAATCGACGACGCTCGTCATCGTCGCCGCGGACGTGGATCGAACGCGCCGGATCGGCAAGACGCTCTACAAGAGCGCAGCCGTCGTCGAGTGCTGGGGACTGAAGATCAGCAAGGACACTCGCGGTATCGATCTGCGGCAGGCGGCGCGGATTGCCGAGCAGCTCGTGCGGAAGGCGGCCGCGGACGCGGGACAGCAGATCGATCCCGCCGCCGCGCGGCTTCTCGCCGAACGTGCCGGCACCGACATTGTGCGGCTTCGTGGCGACGTCGAGCGTCTGCTGCTCTATTCCGCGGGGCGGCCGAAGATCACGCTCGCGGATGCGGAGGAAATTGCCAGCGCGGAGACGGCACAAGATGATTGGGCCGTCACGAATGCGATCCAGCAGGGGAACAGAGCGGAGGCGCTGCGGCAGCTCGGGCTCGCGCTCGAGGGCGGCGCGGTGCCTTACATGGTCCTCGGCCAGCTTGCCTGGTTCGTGCGCGAGAAGCTCGCGGATCCGCGTCGAATCGCGGCGGCGATCGACGCACTGTTCCGCACCGACGTGGACTTGAAGAGCTCGGCCGGAGATCCGCGCGTGCTGCTCGAGCGGCTGGTGGTGGAGTTGTGCGGGAGGAAACTGTAATTGGTGAGTTGGTGGATTAGTGGAGTGGTGAATTGAATTCACCAAGTCACCACGTCACGAACTCACCAATTACGCCACTCGCTCCGTGATCCGCTTCTGCAGGCGCGACTTGTAGCGCGACGCCGCGTTGTGGTGAATCACGCCCTTGCCGGCCATCTTGTCGACCAGCGAAATGGTGCTGCGGAGCGCGTCCTTGATCTGGTCCGCGTTGCCGGAATCAATCGCGGTGCGGATATCGCGCAGCGCGCCTCTCAAACGGCTTCGCAGCTGGCGGTTGTGCTCGCGCCGGACGACGTTCTGGCGGTATGCCTTTTCTGCGGACTTGTGGCTTGCCATGTGTGACGCTCGACTCCTGATGACTGGTCTGACGACGAGAGTTGCAAACCGCTTATTTTAGCAGATCAGCCACGGCCTTTCAGGCGCCGCAGCGCGCGCCGTTCGCGCCTGTCAGGGGCGCCTGCGGACGCCGGGCGGATGAACGGAGCCGCCAGCCGGGCTATGCGCCTGAGCTCGATTTCCTCCGCCGTGGGCTTTGGCGTGAGGTCCTCATACAGGAGCCGCGCGTCCGCCTTCGCGATGTGCTGCTCGGCCAGACCCTTCACGACGACCTTCTGCCGCTGACCGAACCGCCGCGTGATCTCGATCTCGTCGCCAATTCTGATCTCGCGGTTCGGCTTCGACGCCTGCCCGTTCACGTCCACCTTGCCGCCGCGGCAGGCCTTCTGGGCCTCGGACCGCGTCTTGAACAAACAGGCAACGTCGAGCCAGACGTCGAGACGCATCGTATTACCGGGGGCTTCGCCCGCCCACCTCCGCTGACGCTACGGCGAGGCTCGCCGTACGCCCTGATCCTCTTCCGATTACCGGGCGTGATCGGCGTTATCGAACAAGCGCTCGAGCATCTCCGCGGAGCGGGGAATCGCGGAGCGAACCGCCGTCCTCAACATGTCGCGGTCAGCGCCCGAGGCGACGATGGCTTCGATATCCGCAAGATCCTGCGTTCGACCGGCCAGGAGCTTCATGACGACAATCGCGTCGACGGGCGCAATAGGAACGCCTTCGCTCACCCGCGGCCGATCCAGCGCCTGTTCGACGACGCGCAGGGCGTCCGTCAACGGGACCTGGTCCACGTCGATGCCGTCGAATTCGATGACTGGAACTCGCATCGTGACGAACCCGCCCTCGTGTCTCTCGAAGGCCTCGTCTCCGACGAGAAAATCGATGTCCTCAGTCGTGCGCGGACGACTCCGGTAGGCATTCGCGCCGAGTGCCCCGACCAGCGCGTGCCGAATGCCGGCGCGCGAGAGCATCTTCGAGACCTCCCGCACCGCGCGCTCATAGGTGGGGACGGGCCGCAATGCCCGCTTCAGGTCGGGTTCGACGCCCGACGTCATGAGACGGCTCCTTTGAAGCGCGATGTGGGGTTTCACCAGGGCTAAGGGTATCAAACACTCCTTGGGCTTCGCCCCGCCGGACCCCCTATCGCCGTCGCTCGCGGGGGCCCCTGCCCCGCTCCCGCCTTCGCTGAAGCTCCGGCGGGCCGCCGTAGCCTTGGCGGAGGCTGGCCGGCGCGCGCGCTGGCAGCGCGCGTGACCGCGATCTGAGAGGTCACCGGAAGCGCCTCGAGCTTATCGTCGTTCCGCGCTCTTGACGACTTCCGCGCCTGCGCTCGGCTTGTTCGAGTAGCGCACGACCTCGCGACCGTCGACGACCTCGACGGTGCGGAAGACGCGACGTGTGGGTCGGGTGTCGGTGGATGCGCGAATCCGCGCGACGTAGTTCCGCGTCTCGCGATAGGGAGGAACGGTCCGGCCGTACTTCTCGACGGCGTTCGGTCCGGCGTTGTACGCGGCAAGCGCGAGCGACTCGTCGTTGTCGTAGCGCGTGAGGAGACTCTTGAGGTACGCGACGCCCGCCCGAATGTTCTCCGCCGGATCGAAAACGTTCAGCACGTTGAATTCGGCCGCCGTGGCAGGCATCAACTGCATCAGTCCGAGTGCGCCCTTCACGGATCGCGCCCGCGGGTTGAACGCGGACTCCGCCTGAATGACCGCGCGTACAAGACTTGGATTCACGTCGTTCTGCGACGCGTGTTCCGCGATGAGGTCCTCGTAGGCGGCAGCGCGGGTGCTCACGACCGCCTTCGTGGTCTTGAACCCGGACGCGGACGAGACCGAGTAGGTCTTCGCGGTCGGATCCTTGGGCGTGTCCGAGAGGACCAGATTTCCGCCAGCGTCGCGCCACGCATAGATCTGTGCGTGCGCCGCCACCGGGGTGACCGCAAGGAGCGTGGACGCAAGGAGAAGCCGGCGCAGCATCGTTCGCAGGGTGTCCGCCCGTCTGCGGACAGACTCCGACGACAATGCGAGTGGCAAGCCTGCTGCCGCTACAGAATCAACGACTTACGGTGAATGGACGCTGGGAGTGATCAGAATCTGCACACGGAAATAACGGAGTTGGTTGCAGAAACCGCCGCGGACTCACGCGGAGAACGCGGATCTAGGCGGTCAATAGG
>JBKPTE010000028.1:0-114989 GCA_046735335.1 Acidobacteriota bacterium
CCTGCAGGGACGCGAAGTCGTCGTTCGGGTGGATCTCGGAACCGGGGGGTCTGGCCGCGCCAGGATGTGGACGTGCGATCTGAGCGCGGAATACGTGCGAATCAACGCGGAGTACAGGACATGACGGCACACGCCACGGCCCGGGCGGTCTCCGCCTGGCGCACCACGCAGTTCCTCTCCGTCCCGGACCTCACACCCGGCGAGGTCGAGATGTGCCTCGAGCTGGCCGCGTCCCTCAAGGCAGCGCGCCACGCGGGACGTCCGCATTCGACCCCGCTCGCGGGGCGCCACATCGCTCTGCTCTTCGAGAAGCCGTCCCTGCGCACGCGCTGCACTTTCACGATTGCGATCCGCGAACTCGGCGGCGACATCGTCGAACCGCCGGCGGATACGGTGCTCGGCACGCGCGAAACGATCGAGGACGTCGCACGCAACTTCGAACGCTGGGTCTTCGGCGTCGTGATGCGCACGTTCGAGCAGGACCGCATCGAACGGCTCGCCGCGGCAGCGCCGACGCTCCGCGTCGTCAACGCGCTGACGGACGAGGAGCACCCCTGTCAGGCGCTTGCGGATGTCATGACGATGATGGAGCGCTGGGGTTCGCTGCGAGGGCGGAGGGTGGCATTCGTCGGTGATGGCAACAACGTCGCGTCCTCGCTCGCGCAGGCGGTGCTGATGCTGGGCGGCGACGTCGTCGTCGCGTCGCCGCGCGGCTACGAGCTGCCGGAGGGCGTGCGGGCTTCCGCCCTGCGCGGGGCTCGATTCGGCGCGACGCTCACGCTGACCGGCGATCCGCTCGAAGCGGCCGCCGGCGCGGACGCGATCTACACGGACACGTGGACGTCCATGGGGCAGGAGCATACCGCGGAGGTGCGCCGCGACCTGTTCACGCCGTTCCAGGTGAACGCGGCGCTGATGCAGCGCGCGCCGAAGGACGCACTGTTCATGCACTGCCTGCCGGCGCATCGGGGCGAGGAGGTCACCGACGACGTGATCGAATCGCCCAATTCGGTCGTGTTCGACCAGGCGGAGAACCGCCTGCACGTGCAGAAGGCGCTCCTCGCCCTCCTCGCGTCCTGAAGATTTTTGCAGTAGGCTCCCCGGGAGCATGCGACAGGTCGTCATCCCGCGGCACGGGCCGCCGGAGGTGTTCGAGGTGCGCGAGGCGCCCGATCCCGTTCCGGCGGAGGGGCAGCTCCGGATCCGCGTGCGCGCCGCCGGCGTGAACTTCGCCGACATCCTCGCGCGCATCGGCCTGTATCCCGACGCGCCGAAGCCGCCGCTCGTGGTCGGCTACGAGGTGGCGGGAATCGTCGACGCCGTCGGACCGGGCGTCACCTCCGCGCACGAAGGCGACCGCGTGGTCGCGCTCACCAGATTCGGAGGCTACGCGGACCGCGTGGTCGTGCCCGCCGCCCTGACCTTCCAAATCCCCGAAGAGCTCAGCGACGCCGAAGCCGCCGCCGTGCCGGTGACCTACCTGACGGGCGCAATCGCGTTGTATCGCATGGCTGCCGTCCGGGCTGGTGAGACGGTGCTCGTGCACAACGCCGGGGGCGGGCTCGGGATTGCGGCAACACAGCTCGCGCGGCTCCGGCGCGCAACCGTGATCGGGACGGCGTCTGCCGCCAAGCACGACGCGCTGCGCAGCTTCGGCGTCGAGCACGCGATCGACTATCGGCACGCAAACGTCGTCGAGGAAGTGCAGCGGCTCTCGCGCGGCCGCGGCGTCGACGTGGTGCTCGATCCCATCGGCGGCAAGAGCTTCGGGGACAGCTACCGGATGCTCGCGCCGCTCGGACGGTTGATCATGGTCGGCATCTCGTCGATGGCGAGCGAGCGCCGCAGCGCGTGGCGCGTGCTGCGATCGTGGTGGGGGATGCCTTCCTTCAATCCGCTCTCGCTCATCAATCGGAACCGCGGCGTGTTCGGCCTCAACGTCGGCCATCTGTGGGACGAGCGTCCGGAGCTGCTGCCGTTGATGGACTTGCTGATGACGGAGCTGCGGGCCGGGCGCCTGCAGCCGATCGTGGCCAGAACGTTCCCTCTCGAGAAGGCCGCCGAGGCGCACCGTTTCATCCAGAGCCGCGCGAACATCGGCAAGGTCGTACTGACGACCTGATGGACGAGGGCGTCAGCAGCGTCGCACCTGTGGGTCAGGAAACCTCGGTGCGCAGCGTGTGGAAGCCGCTGGCCCTGGCAGCCGTCGCGCTGACGGCGCTCGCATGCGCGTACACGTGGCCGCTGCTGCTGAACCTGCGCACGGCCGTGCTTCACGATCGCGGCGATCCGCTCCTGGTCACGTGGATTCTGTGGTGGTCGTCGAAAGCCGTCCCACTGACCCAGCGCTGGTGGAACGCGCCCGCCTTCTTCCCTGCGACGGGCGTGTTCGCGTACTCCGAGAACCTTCTCAGTCTCGCGCCCTTCACGCTGCCGGTGCTCTGGACGAGCGGCTCCGCGATCGCCGCGTACAACGTCGCGCTGCTTCTCAGCTATGTGCTGAGCGGTCTCAGCGCGTATTGCCTCGGCTTCGTCCTGACGAAGCGCCACGACGCAGCCTTCGTCGGCGCGATTGCGTTTGCGTTCGCCCCTTATCGCCTCTCGCACACGCACCATCTGCAAGTGCTGTCGTCCTACTGGATGCCCGTGGCGCTCGCCGCGCTGCACGTGTACGCACGCCGGGGCACACGTGCGATGGCCTCACTGTTTGCGGCCGCGTGGCTCCTGCAAGCCCTGGCATCCGGCTATTACCTGTTCTTCCTGTCGCTCCTTGCAGCGGCCTGGCTCGCGTGGTTCGCGTTGGGACGGTTCTCATGGCGCCAGCTCTCCATCCTGTTCGCCTACTGGGCGCTCGCTGCCCTGCTCCTTCTGCCCATCATCGTGGGGTATCGAAGCGTGCACGCGCGATATGGATTCAAGCGCAGCCTCGTCGAGGTGGTCGCGTATAGCGCGGACGTGGGCGGCCTCGTGTCCGCGCCGCACGACTCGCTGCTGTGGGGATGGCTGCATACGGTCGCGAGCGACGAGTCGGAGCTCTTTCCCGGCGTCACGCTGGTAATCCTGATCGCGTCCGCTGCTGCAGTCATCATCGCGAAACGAAGACGCGAGCTGCGCAACGCCGTCGCGCGGGCCTGGTCGTCGCGATCGCCGCTCCTCTTCTATCTCGCGGCAGCGGCGCTGATGTGGCTGCTTTCGCTCGGTCCGTATCCTGCGGTCTTCGGCAAACGGCCTCCGCTCGTCGGTCCATACGCGCCGTTGATGTACCTTCCGGGATTCGACGAGATGCGCGTGCCGGCTCGGCTATGGATGCTGGCGATCGTGTGCCTCTCGGCCGCCGCGTCCCTCATCGTCGCTCGCGTGCCGCGGCGTCATCGACGCACGGTCGCCGCGCTGTGCGTGTTCGGCATGCTCGCTGACGGCTGGCCCGGATCCCTCGCCCTCGCTGACGTGCCGGCGCTGCGGCCCGCGCAGCCGACGAGCGCCGTCGCCCGCCTCGGCCTGCCGCTCGCGAACAACGAGACCGAGTCGATGTACCAGACGCTCGGCGACGGACTGCCGGTGTTCAACGGCTACAGCGGCTATGACGCGCCGCAGCACGCACCGTTGCGCGAGCTGCTCGAACGCCGCGATCCAGGCATTCTGCATCACCTGACCGCGAACGGTCCGATCCAGATCGTCGTCGAGCACCCGCTCGATCCGGACGGCTCCTGGCGCAGGTACGTCGAAGACAGCGGCGCGACGAAGATCTCCGGCGCTCCGGACCGGACCACGTACGAACTCCCAGCCCGTCCGCCGGCGCCGACGCCGCTGCCTGCGGGGCCTCGCCTGACCGTCGTTCATGCGGACGCGAGCGTCAACGCCAAGGACGTCAACGCCATTCTCGACGGGGATCTCGTGACGCGGTGGCACTCGCCATTCCAGAATGGGAGCGAGATCGTCACGCTCGATCTCGGCGCGGCGCATCATGTCTCGTCGATCGTGATGTGCCTCGGAACGTACACGTCGCAGTACCCGCGGTTGCTGCAGGTCGAACTCTCGATCGATGGCCAGGGCTGGGCGACGGTCTGGACAGGACGTACTGGATTGGCGGCGTACGACGCCGCGGTGAGCAATCCGCACGAGGTGCCCATTCTGCTCTCGGTGAACCGTGAGGCTCGCTTCCTTCGGCTCCGGCAGACCGCGGACGAGCAGACCCGTGGGTGGACCATCGTCGAGCTGCGCGTATTCGGATGACGACCGTTCGTTTCGTTGCCGCGGCCGCCGGCGTCTATGTCGCCCTGACGCTCGCGTACACCTGGCCGCTTGCGGCGCACCCAGCAACCGGCATCGCTCACGACGTCGGCGATCCGCTGCTCAACACCTGGATCCTGTGGTGGTCCACTCGCGCGCTGCCGCTGACGAGCGGGTGGTGGAACGCACCGATGTTCTTTCCTGCGCCGGGGACGCTTGCGTTTTCCGAACACCTGCTCGGCCTCGCCCCGATTTCCGCGCCGCTCATCGCTTTGACGCACCAGCCGCTCCTGGGCTACAACGCCGCGCTCATCGCAAGCTTCGTCCTGAGCGCGCTTGCCGCCTACGCCCTCGGGTACACGCTGACTCATCGTCACGACGCCGCCTTCATCGCCGGCATTGCGTACGCGTTTGCGCCGTACCGGCTGGCTCACGTGCCCCACATCCAGGTGCTCTCGTCCTATTGGGCGCCGGTGTGCCTGGCGGCGCTCCACCTGTACGTGCGCGAGCGACGGATGCGATGGGCGGTGCTCGCATCGGCCGCGTGGCTGATGCAGGCGCTGGCGTGCGGCTATTACCTGTTCTTTCTCTCAGTGCTTCTCGTTCCGTGGGCGCTCTGGTTCGCTGCGGGCCGGCTTCCCCTTCGGCGGGCCGCCGCGCTCGCGGCGATCTGGACGGTGGGGGTCCTCGTACTGGTCCCGTTTCTCGCGGGCTACCAGCACGTCCTCCATGACACGTACGGATTCCGACGCCTCCCGCAAGAGATCGAAGCCTTCAGCGCCGACATCGCAGGCCTGCTCTTCGCGCACGACGAGCTGCTCGTATGGGGATGGCTGCACGTGACGACGAAGCCGGAGTCGACGCTGTTTCCGGGACTGACGATCGTTCTGCTGCTCGGCATCGCGCTCTTCGGAGCGGCGCGCCACGGCGATGGGAAGCCGCCGGCCAGCAGGTGGGCGCGATGGATTCTACCTGCGGTCTTCCTCGCGTTTCTGCTCGGCGCTCTGCTCCCGATCCTGTACGGAGGCGCATGGCGGCTGACGATCGCGGGCGTGCGGCTCCTGTCGATCAGGCGGGCGGACAAGCCGTTCAGCCTCGCGCTGGTGTTCGGCCTTGCGTGGCTCGCGAGCCTGCCGCGCGCGCGCGCCGCCGTCCTGCGGAGATCGCCATTCATGTTCTACCTCGGCGCGGCGTTGCTCATGTGGATCTGCGCGCTCGGTCCGGTGCCGACACTCCACGACACGCGCGTGATCTACGAAGCGCCGTACCGGTGGCTCACGCGGCTGCCAGGGTTCGATGGCCTGCGCGTGCCCGCGCGATTCTGGATGATGGCGCTGGTGTGCCTCAGCGCCGCCGCCGCGCTCGCCTTCAATCGAGTCGGCGAGCGGCGTCGACGGGTGCTGCTTGCCCTCGTCGCAGCGGGCATGCTTCTCGATGGGTGGCCGCGCGCGTTCAACGTGGTGCCGGCGCGCGAACCGTGGCCTACGCCCGCGGGAGTGTCGGCGAGGCTCGACCTGCCGGTTGGAGACGGCGACACGCTGGCGATGTATCAGCAAATGAGTGCGCCGGTGCCGCTGTACAACGGCTACAGCGGCTATTTCGCCCCGCACTACTACGCGATGCGCGAGCTGCTCGCGGAACGCAATCCCGCGATCCTGCAGGCGTTCGCCTCCAGGGGTTCGCTCGGCGTCGTGGTCGACAACGGAAGCGACGTGGACGGCGCGATCAGGGCGTATGTGATGCATGTTCCGGGCGCGGCGCTGGTCCATGCCGAACCCGCATGGAACAGCTACCGGATTCCGCCCAGCCTGTCGCCGACGCTTCCAGACGAGGAGGGTCAGCCCATCCAGATCGCGTCAATCGACGCCTACCCGAGCGCACCGCACGGCGTGCGCGCCAGAGACGGAGACTTGTGGACACGCTGGAGCGGCGGCCCGCAGCAGCAGTCGTCGGAGCTGACGATCGAGTTGGGCAATCCCGGGTCGGTTCACCAGGTCGTCCTCGATCTCGGTCCCTACATCACCGACTATCCAGCCCGCCTGCAGATCGAGGTTGCGGCCGAGCGCGACCACTGGACGACCGCGTGGGTGGGCGAGACGGCGCTCCACGCGTACTTTGGCGCCGTCCGGCATCCGAAGCAGGTGCCGCTCGTGTTCCAGATCGATCGGGCGAACGTCCGTTTCGTACGGCTTCGGCAGACCGGATGGGGTACGCACGACTGGAGCGTCGCCGAGCTGCGCGTGTTGCGGTAACGACGCGCGTCAATGTGGCCGCGGGATTCGAAGCGGCTCCTGCCCGCGACACACGCCCGCATCGGTTGGATCGAGCGCCACAGGAGTGACGCTGGCGCGCTGTGTCGAGAGATCGTACGCGCTCAGACCTCCGTTCTCGCGCATTCGCGCGACCAGGGGCCAGGGCAACGCGTCCATGGCGAACTGACGCTGGACGTAGGGAATCTCCCAGTCATCGACCAGCAGATACGGATGGAGGCCGCGCCGCTCGAGATCGGCGCGCACTGCAGTAAGCGAGTCTGACGGCAACAGGTCGTAGCGCAGGGTGAGACGTCCGGCGTAGAAGCGCACGGCGCCGCTGTGCTGCATGGCGAAGACGACGGCGTTGCCTGGAAGATCGCGCGCCACGAGCGCCGCGGCATCGATATAACGATGCTCTTGCCTGCGGATTGTGCCGAATACGTGATGCGCCGCCGCGTATGTTGACGTGTGCCACACGGCAACTGTCATCGTGACGACCGCGATCACCTCTCGCAGCGGGTGTCGAATCTGCCGTGCCACTCCGACGAGTCCGGCAGCCATGAGGACCGCTACGCTTCCGAGCGCCGGGAGGAGGAAGCGTACGTAGGTCCACGAGTCGAAAACAAAATAGAAGATGTACGAGAGGACCGTGAGCGCGATCATCGCGCATGCAGCGGCGAGGGCTCGAGCGTCCAGGCCGCGGCGTACAGCCGGCAGCAAGGGAACGAGCGCGAGCAGGATGGCTGGCGACTGCGATTCCCACAGCCACCTCGAATATTGCGCCAGGTTCGGCAGCGCGCTCTCGAGCGAGTACAGCTCCTGTGCTTCCCCGTATCCAGAACTCCACGCACTGCCGTACCAGGCAGCATTGAGTGCGGCAATGGCCGCGACGACTGCGACGATCGGCACGCAGAAGAGCGTCAGGTGCCGTGCTCGGCCGCCGCGGGCGCCCGAAACCACCACCGTGACCAGTGGGACCGCGACAAGTGCCAGCAGGTTCGGCCGCACGAGGAGTGCCAGCGCCGCCGCCCCGCTGGAAAGGAGCGCGCCGAGAGGCGACGGGGTCAGAGCTGCGACGAGCGCCGCCGTCCACAATGCTGCTACCGGAACGTCGCTCATCGGCCACTCTGTCTGATACAAGACGATGGGGCTGGAGAGGATGAACACTGCGGCGACGAGTCCCGTCATGCGACCGCCCGCACGGCGTCCGAGCAGATAGGTTGCGACGATCAGGAGCGCGGCGAACGCGGGGACGACGAGGTACGGTCCGCACGGCCCTGCGCCACGAAGGGCCACCGCCATCATCAGCGGGAGTCCCGGAGGGTACGTCGGCACGATCGTGTGCGGCGCCGGTCCAGGGCGATACCCGAGCGGCGCCTGGACCGCATCACCATTGGGCCAGCTCACATCATCCAGGAGAACGCGCTCAGCCCGCGGCAGCGAACCGTCAGACCAGCGGTAGGCCTGACTGACATACCCGTACGCGTCCGAGCTGCCCGCCACGAATGCACCGAAACGCAGGGCGTGCATCACGAGAAGGCCCGCCGCGAGCGCGACGAGCAGCGGCGCGGCACCGCGCGCAACGCTACTCGCATGCAGCACCGCGGGTGACGTATCGCGCCGCGCGAGCGCCCCGTATGCGACGACAAGGACGAGGGCTGACGCGAGGGGCCGAATCGGATCGTGCGATCGCAGATGGAACGGTCCGGCATGCCAGTCGATGCCGCCGCTCGCGACGACGAGGATCGTCCACGCGAACGCGATCAGGGATGCTGAACCGAGCAGCTTGCGCACGCCCGAATCGTAATCCGTTCAGGCGCCGTCGTTAACCGGCTCGCACGTAATCGGCGAATTGCGGTGACGGTACTGCGTTGGCGGGACGCCGTAATGCGACCGGAAGTCGCGCGAGAAGTGCGATGGGTCCGCGCACCCGACTTCCTGCATGACGTCCTTGACGGCGAGGTTCGTGCGCTCGAGGAGTGCCGCGGCGCGCTGCATGCGCAGCGATCGCAGAAAGCGCGTCGGCGAGACGCCGGTGTCGCGGACGAAGAGATGAGCCAGGCGTGAAGGGGAAACGGCGACGGCGACGGCCAGCTCGCGGATCGCGAGCGGCTGCCCGAGGCGTTGTTCCATCGTGTCAATGGTGGCGCGAACCCGGTGATCCATACGGCATGGGACTTCAACCCTCGTGCCGATATGCATCAGCGCTCAAGCATAGGCCGGCATCGCGTGCGGGAACGTTCGTAGGGCGTTCCTTTCAGGGCCGCCGATCCTGGCTTTTCCGCCAGCGGGTAATGGCGGCCGCTCGCGCGATCTCCCGCCGCCGGCGCGCGCTGAGGACGGCGGCACGGGCGGGCCCGCCCTTGAGACCGCCCAGGCGTCCCAGAGCTGCGGCATGCGGATTCGGCTCCCTGGCGATCTCCTCGATGATGCGCAGCCGCTCTGTCGGCGCGTGACAGGCCTCGCAGAGCGGTCCGATCTCGTCCGTTCCTGCGGGCTCCGTAACGTCCGCTTCCGCCTCACAGACGAGGCACCGCCGTCGAACGCGCCAGACCCGTTCAGCCATGCTTGACCGCTTATGAAACCAGCGTGCCACACCCGTGTGTAAGGGACGACCATGCCCCTGTCAGGCCCTCGAGTCGTCGCCCGCCCGGCGCACGACGTCTGCCGGCAGCCCCTCCGCGACGACACGGCCGTGCTCGATGAGGAGCACGTGATCCGCGAGCCGGCGGACCTCATCGGGATCGTGCGAGACATAGACGATCGGGACGTGCATCTCGTCGCGAATGCGTTCGAGGTAGGGAAGAATCCGCCGCCGCAGCGCGACGTCGACCGCGGCCAGGGGTTCGTCCAGGAGCAGCAGCGACGGCCCGGACATCAGCGCACGCCCCAGCGCCACGCGCTGCCGCTCGCCCCCTGAAAGCTGGCCCACGCGCCGGTCCACCAGCGGCTCGATCTCGAGCATCTGGAGGACGCGCGGCAGGTTCGGCGACGATCCGGAGTGGCGCCCGTACACGAGATTGTTCCGCACGTTCATGTGCGGGAACAGCGCCACGTCCTGCGTCACGTAGCCGATCCGGCGCGCGCGCGGCGGCAGATCCACGCGCTCCGCCGACGAGAAGAGGACGCGATCGTCGACGATAATCCGCCCGGATCGCGGCGTCCGGAGTCCCGCAATCGCATCGAGGATCGTCGTCTTGCCCGCGCCGGACGGACCAAAGAGCGCCGCCGTGCGGCCCATCACCCGCGCGGCAACGCGAAGCGTGAACGAACCCTGGACCAGGTCGAAGTCGAGCGCGATCACGCGGTGGGTCTTTCGCTCAGCCGGTTTGCCGCCCACAACGCCGCGCACGCGATCACGGCAGACACCACGATGAGTGCGGCCGCCGCGCGATCGTGGCCGGTTTCCGCGTACGAATAGATCGCAACGGCGAGCGTTCGCGTGCCGCCTGGAATGCTGCCCGCGACGACCATCGTGGCGCCGAACTCCCCGAGTGCGCGCGCGAACCCCAGGACAGCTCCAGCCACGACGGACGGCCACGCGAGCGGCAGGCTGATGGTGATGAAGATGCGGAGCGGAGACGCGCCCAGCGTCGCCGCGACTTGTTCGTACCGCCGGTCCACCTGCTCGAAGCCCGCGCGCGCCGTCCGGATCAGCAGGGGCACGCCCATGAGCGCCATCGCAACGACCACCGCCTTCCACGTGAAGACGATGTCGATGCCGAGCGCCGACAACGGCCTCCCGAGCGGACCGCGGCGGCTGAGCAGCACGAGCAGGATCAGGCCCGTCGCGACGGGGGGCATCACGAGCGGCAGCGTGAGCACCGTTTCGACGAGCGTGCGGCCGCGGAAGGCATGGCGCGCAAGGGCCCACGCGACGAACACGCCTGGCGGCAGCATCACGATCGTCGCCCCCACCGCACACGCGAGCGTGAAGGCCGTAACGTGCCAAAGATCCATGCGTCAGCGGCCCGCGGGCGGCCGTGCGAAGCCGAATCGCGCGAAGATGCGATCCGCCTGCGCGCCGCGGAGGAACGCGAGAAACCGCGCGGCCTCGCCGGCATTTGCCGCTCCCTTGACGATCGCGGCGGGATAGACGATTCGCGGCCCCCGTTCGGCAGGAACCGTCCACGCGACCGCCGCGTGCGTCGACATGCGCGCATCCGTGCGATACACGATCCCCGCATCCGCGGCACCCGTTTCGACCGCGGTCAGGGCAGCACGAACGTTCGTCGAGGCGATGATGCGCGGACGAAGCGCATCCCAGAGCCCCTCCTGCTGGAGAAACGCCCTCGCGTACACGCCGGCAGGCACGGCATCAGGGTCGCCGATGGCGATGCGCTTGAACGCCGGATCGAGCAGATCGCGAATGCCGGACAACGTCCGCGGGCGATCGCCTGGCACCACGACCGCGAGCAGGTTCGTGAGCAGGTTGACGCGCGTTCCGTCGGCGACGAGCCCCGCCCGCGCCACGAGATCCATCTGGGCCTCGTCCGCGCTGATGAACAGATCGACGGGCGCGCCATTCACGATCTGGCGCGCCAGCACGTTGGATCCGCCAAAGTTGAACAGGACCGGACCGCCGCCCGCCGATTTGTACTGCTCCGCGGCCGCGGTCAGTGCGTCGGTCAGGCTGATGGCGGCAGACACCGTGACCGATGGAGGCGTCTGCGGCGTCGCGGCCGCGATCGCCAGCAGCAGCGCCAGCGCTCGGTACATGGACTACAGCTTAATACGCGACGTCCTACGCGGGCGGCGGACCGAGTCTCCGCAGCAGCACGAGCGTCCACGGCTGCACGACGATCTTCTCCCGCGCCTCCACCTCGCGCCCGCCGTCCTCCCCCGCCAGATGGTCGCCGGCTTCGTTGGTGTCCAGGATCAGCTCCCAGCGGAGGCCCCACTTCCCTTCGGGAAGGACGAACTCGAGCGCCTCGTCGTGCACGTTGAACATGACGTAGAAGCTGTCGTCGATCACCCGCTCGCCGCGCTCGTCCATCGTCGGGATCGCGGCTCCGTTCAGGAAGACGCCGAGCGACTTCGCGAAGCCCGCCTGCCAGTCCTGGTCCGACATCTCGACTCCCGCCGGCGTGAACCAGCCGATGTCGCCGACGTCGCTCCCGCGGATCGCGCGCCCCTGAAACCAGCGGCGGCGGCAGAACACGGGGTGCGCGTCGCGAAGCGCGATCAGATGCCGGGTGAACTGGAGCAGCTTCTGATCCGCGTGCTCCCAGTCGTACCACGAGATCTCGTTGTCCTGGCAGTACGCGTTGTTGTTCCCCTGCTGCGTGCGGCCGATCTCGTCGCCGCCGCAGATCATGGGAACGCCCTGCGAGAGCAGCAGGGTCGTCAGGAAGTTGCGCGACTGGCGGTTGCGCAGCGCGTTGACGGCCGGATTGGTGGACGGGCCTTCCTCGCCGCAGTTCCACGACCGATTGTTGCTCTCGCCGTCGCGATTCTCCTCGCCGTTCGCCTCGTTGTGCTTCTCGTTGTACGAGACGAGATCGCGCAGCGTGAAGCCGTCATGCGCGGCGATGAAGTTGATGCTCGCGTACGGCCGGCGCGCGGTGCCTTGATAGAGATCGGAGCTTCCCGTCAGACGGTAGGCGAATTCGGCGAGGGTCCGATCCGTGCCGCGCCAGAAGTCACGGACGCAGTCGCGATACTTGCCGTTCCACTCCGTCCAGAGCGGCGGGAAGTTGCCGACCTGGTAACCGCCTTCGCCGACATCCCACGGCTCCGCGATCAGCTTCACCTGGCTGACGACGGGGTCCTGCTGGATCAGATCGAAGAACGCCGACAGCCGATCCACGTCGTGCAGCTCGCGCGCGAGCGTCGCGGCAAGATCGAACCGGAACCCGTCGACGTGCATGTCGAGCACCCAGTACCGCAGGCTGTCCATGATGAGCTGCAGCACGTGCGGGTGGCGCATGTTCAGCGTGTTGCCGGTGCCGGTGTAGTCCATGTAGAAGCGGCGCTTGTCCGGCAGCACGCGGTAATACGCCGTGTTGTCGATGCCCTTCATGGACAGGACCGGTCCCAGGTGGTTCCCCTCGGCGGTGTGGTTGTAGACGACGTCGAGAACCACCTCGATGTCGGCTTCGTGCAGCGTCTTGACGAGGTGCTTGAATTCCTGGACCTGTTCGCCGTGCTGTCCGCGCGCGGAGTACTCGTTGTGCGGCGACAGATACCCAATCGAGTTGTAACCCCAGTAGTTCCGAAGGCCGCGCTCCGTGAGCGTCGCATCCTGCACGAACTGGTGGACGGGAAGCAGCTCCACGGCCGTGACGCCGAGCGACTGCAGGTATCGGATGGCGGTCGGGTGCGCCATGCCCGCGTAGGTCCCGCGAAGCTCCTCCGGAATGTCGGGGTGCCGCCTGGTGAACCCCTTGACGTGCGTCTCGTAGACGATCGTGAGATGCCACGGAGTGCGGGGATGGTGATCGTTCCCCCAGTCGAAGAACGGGTTGATGACGACGCTCTTCGGGATGAACGGCGCGCTGTCGAGATCGTTTCGTGAGCCGTCCGGATCCTTGAAGTGGTAGGGGAACATCGCCTCGCTCCACTTCCACTCGCCTTCTATGGCCTTCGCGTACGGGTCGAGCAGGAGCTTCGCGGCGTTGCACCACTGCCCCTGGTCGGGCGCGTATGGACCGTGTACGCGAAAGCCGTAGCGCTGCCCGGGCTTCACGTTCGGCACGTACCCGTGCCAGCACAAGGCCGTCATCTCCGGGAGGTCCACGCGCGTCTCGTTGCCGGCGTCGTCGAAAAGACAGAGCTCGATGCGCTCGGCTATCTCCGAGAAGATCGCGAAATTGGTGCCGACGCCGTCGTAGGTGGCGCCGAGCGGATAAGGAGTGCCTGGCCAGATCTGCATCGGTTGGGTTTCGCCGGTTCCGGGGTTCCGGGATTCCGCTTCGAGCAATTCCCGTACCGAGATCGGCCACAACCCGGTGAAGATTGCGTTATCGTGTGCACCATGCGCCGACTCGCCCGAACCGCATTCATTCTCCTCTTCTTCGTTGCGATCGTCTCGTGCAAGCCGAGATTGGCGCCCACCATGGCGCGCGGCGGCATGGTCGTCTGCGCGTCGGCGCCGGCGTGCGATGTGGGCGCCGGAATCCTGACGCGGGGCGGAAATGCGGTCGATGCCGCCGTCGCGACCGCGCTCGCACTGGCGGTCACGCATCCGAGCGCGGGCAACATCGGCGGTGGCGGCTTCATGGTCGTCCACACGCCGAACGGGGAGACGACGACGTTCGATTACCGCGAACGGGCGCCGGGCGCCGCGACGCGAACGATGTACCTGCGCAACGGGGAGATCGACATCTCTTTGACGAACGAGGGATACATCGCGCCCGGCGTCCCCGGGACGGTTCGCGGCCTGGCACTGGCGCACGCGCGTCTCGGATCATTGCCGTGGCGTGACCTCGTGATGCCCGCGGTCTCCCTCGCCGAGAACGGCTTCGTGCTCTCCGACACGCTGGCGCGCAATCTGAACCGGCAGATCGACGGCGTCATGGGCCATTACCCATCGTCGGTCGAGGCGTATGGCAAGCCGGGTGGCGGCACGTGGGCGGCCGGCGATCGTCTCGTCCTGAAGGATCTCGCGAGAACGCTGCGCTCCATCGCCGACGATGGCCCGGATGCGTTCTACAAGGGATGGATCGCCGATCGCATCGATGCGGAGATGAAAGCAAACGGAGGACTGATTACGAAGGAGGACCTCGCGGCGTACGAAGCGAAGGAGCGACGGCCCGTCCGCGGCAGGTATCGCGATTTCGACATCGTCTCGATGCCGCCTCCGAGTTCCGGTGGAGTCGCCCTGATCGAGATGCTGAACGTGCTCGAGCCGTTCCACCTGAAGGACAAGGGACGCGGGTCCGCCGAAGCCATGCACCTCGAGATCGAGGCGATGCGTCGTGCGTACCTCGATCGCGCGCGGTTCCTTGGCGATCCGGATTTCGTCGACATCCCCGAACGCAAACTGCTGTCGAAAGAGTACGCGCGCACGTTGTCGGACTCCATCGATCCCGCCAGGGCCACGCGCAGCATGGATCTCGGCGCCGACATCGTCACGCCGCCCCCGACGGAGCCGGAGGAGACGACGCATTTTTCGGTGATCGACGGACGCGGCATGGCGGTTGCCAACACCTACACGCTCGAAGGGGGATTCGGATCGCGCGTTGTGGTGAAGGGGGCCGGCTTCCTCCTCAACAACGAGATGGGAGATTTCAACAAGAACCCCGGCGTGACGAACACGTCCGGTGACATCGGGACGGCGGCGAACCTGATCGATCCCGGCAAGCGGATGCTGAGTTCGATGACGCCGACCGTCGTGGAGCGAAACGGGAAGGTCGTCCTGATAACGGGTTCGCCCGGAGGACGCACGATCATCAACACAGTCCTGTCGGTGGTCCTCGGCGTCACCGAGTTCGGCATGACGGTCCGCGACGCGGTCGACGCGCCGCGCCTCGACCACGAGTGGCTGCCTGACAGGGCGAACGTCGAAGAGAACGGTGCGCCAGAGGAGGTCGTTCGCGCGCTGCGCGCGATGGGCCACACGATCAAAGTGGGCGGCACGCAGGGCGATGCGAACTCGATTGCCGTGGACGCCTCCGGTGTGCCGAGCGGCGCCAATGACCGACGGAATTCGGATGGCAAGGTATCGGTCGCGAGCGCCGGCTTGACTTCGGCCCGCAGCCCACACTAGGCTCAGAGAAGTGTTCCGCAGCGCTACGCACCATCGGGCCCATCACGTCCGCTTCGGCGGGACGGGTGAGCTGCGCACGCGCTGAAGACGCCAGACGACAGCACATCCAAGCCCCGCCGGCACCGCCGCGCGGGGCTTTTTTCGTTTAAAGGTTGGCGGCCCTGAAAGGGCCGACCCACCTTCGTAGCGTGGTCCTCTCAGGGCCGCGGGGGGGTTATGGACTTTTCGAAGCTCGGGGGCCTCGTGCCCGCCGTGATTCAGGACGAGCAGACGAATGAGGTCCTGATGGTCGGCTTCATGAACCAGCAGGCGCTCGATCGCACGATCGACTCGGGGTTCGCGACATTTTTCAGCCGTACGCGCAACGCGCTGTGGATGAAGGGGGAGACCTCCGGTAATCGGCTTCAGGTCTCCCAAATCCTCGTCGATTGCGACGACGACACCGTGCTGGTGAAGGTGAAGCGGCTCGGCGACGGGAACGTCTGCCACACCGGCGAGCGCTCGTGTTTCTTCCGCGCGCTCGAGGCGCCGGAGTCGATATGAAGCTGAAGCTCGGGCTTCCGAAAGGGTCGCTGCAGGACGCGACGATTCAGCTCTTCGCGCGCGCGGGGTTCAACATCTACGCGAGCACGCGATCCTACTTCCCGAGCATCGACGATCCCGAGATCGAGTGCATGCTGATCCGCGCGCAGGAGATGGCGCGCTACGTCGCGGACGGTGTGCTCGACGCCGGCCTCACAGGGATGGACTGGATCGCGGAGCACGAAGCGAACGGTGGAGCGACCGTCGCCGCCCTGGCGGATCTCGTCTACTCGAAGCAGAGCTTTGGCAAGGTGCGCTGGGTTCTCGCCGTCCCCGAGGACTCGCGGTATCGAACGCCAAAGGACCTCGAAGGCGCGACGATCGCGACCGAGCTGGTTCGTGCGACGCAGGCATACTTTTCACGCCTCGGCATCAAGGTGACCGTCGAGTTCTCGTGGGGCGCGACGGAGGTGAAGCCGCCGGTGCTCGCCGATGCCATCGTCGAAGTCACGGAAACCGGATCGTCGCTTCGGGCGAACCGGCTTCGCGTGATCGACACGGTCCTCGAATCCAACACGCAGCTCATCGCGAACCGGGAGGCGCTCGGCGACGACTGGAAGCGCACGAAGCTGGAGAGCATCGCGCTGCTCTTGCGCGCGGCAATGGAGGCGCAGGGACGCGTGGGCATCATGCTGAACGTGCGCCGGTCGGATTTGGAGACGGTCCTGGCGCTCCTCCCCGCCCTGCAGCGCCCGACCATTTCGCCGCTGAGCGATTCGGAGTGGGTGGCCATCAACACCATCATCGAGGAGCGCACGGTGCGCGACCTCATTCCACGGCTGAAGAGCGCGAAGGCGCAGGGCATCGTGGAGTACCCGTTGAACAAGATCGTCCTGTGAAGGCCGCGCTCATCCCGATCGTCGAATCCTCGAACGAGAAGGCGCTCGCGGCGCTGCTGGACCGCGAACCGCGCCGCGACCCCGCAATCGAGGGCGCTGTCGCCCGCATCATCGAGCGCGTCAGGCGCGACGGCGACCGCGCTGTGCTGGCATACGCCAGGAAGCTGGACGGCCTGAACGATCCCGTTCTCGTTTCAGACGACGAGATCGATCGAGCGAGTGCAGGCGTGCCCTCGGACGTCCGAGCGGCGATTCGCCTTGCGGGACAGAACATCAGGCGCGTGGCGCAGCGGCAGGTACCCCGCGGCTTTGCGATCAACCCCGTAGCTGGCGTCAGGATCGAGCAGCGAGTGCAGGCGCTCGATCGTGTCGGCTGCTACGTGCCCGGCGGAAGATACCCGCTGCCCTCTTCCCTGCTCATGACGGCAATCCCGGCAAGGGTGGCTGGCGTACCGGAGGTGATTGCGGTCTGCCCGCGACCCGACGCGACGGTCATGTACGCGGCGCGCGAAGCCGGCGTGACGCGGCTGCTGCGCGTCGGAGGGGCTCAGGCGATTGCCGCCCTCGCGTACGGAACGGCGGCGATCCCGCGCGTCGACAAGATCGTCGGACCAGGGAACGCCTACGTTGCCGCCGCGAAGGCGATGATTGCCTCGCGCTGCGCGATTGATTTCTACGCGGGTCCGAGCGAAATACTCGTGTTGTCGGTCGACGGCCGTGCCGATTGGATTGCCGGCGATTTGCTCGCGCAGGCGGAGCACGACCCGGAAGCGCGCGCCATTTTCGTCACGCCCAGGCGGCGGCTCGCGGCGCGGGTCGCCGCCGAAGTCACGCGCCAGATGCCGGCGGAGGGGCCGGCCCGGCGCGCGATCGCGGCCAACGGCGCGATCGTCGTCACACGGAGCCTGGACGAGGCCTTCGCAGTGAGCGAGCGGATGGCGCCCGAACACGCCGTCTGCGATTCGCTCGCCCAGGCGGAACGCCTGAGACGCGCGGGCACGGTCTTCGTCGGCCCGCTCAGCGCGCAGGCCTGCGGCGACTACGTGACGGGATCGAACCACGTGCTGCCGACGAGCGGCGCCGCCCGAGCACGGGGTGGCCTGAGCGCCGCCGACTTCGTACGCGTCTCCACTGTGCAGCAGATTGCCGCCGAGGGACTGCGGCGCATCGGCAGTGCCGGCATCGCGCTCGCGAACGCGGAAGGACTCCGCGCGCACGCGGCGTCCATACGGATGCGCCTCGACGAGAACGGGAATCAGGCATGACAGGTGAGTACGATCGGCCCCGCGCCGCCCGCGGCGGCGTCCGCTTGCACCTCAACGAGAACACCGCCGGCTGCTCGCCCGCGGTGCTCCGTGCGCTTCGCTCGGTGACCGAACGCGACGCTGCGTTCTATCCCGACTACGACGAGGCATACGCCGCAGTCGCACGCGCCTTCGACGTGCCGGAAGATCAGGTCGTCCTGACGAACGGGCTGGACGAGGGAATTCTCACGGCAACCGCTGCAGCCTTCCGCGACCGCGGCGATGGCGTGCCCGAGGGACTCGGCGTGTTTCCCGCGTTCGACATGTACGAGGTCTGCACGGAAGCGCTCGGCGGCCGCATGGTCATGCGTCCGCTGGGGCCTGACTACTCCTATCCCTGGGACGCGCTCGGGAGCGCCGTGAACGAACGCACGCGTATCGTGTACGTCACCAATCCGCACAATCCGACCGGGCATGCGCTCGCGCTCGACGACATCGTCGCGCTGTCTCGCGCGATCGCGCCCGTCATGCTGTTCGTCGACGAGGCGTACGCCGACTTCACGGGAGAGACGCTGCTCGCGCGCGAGACGTTCGCCGAGCTGCCGAACATCGTCGTCGGCCGGACCTTCGCGAAGGCCCACGGCCTGGCGGGCGTTCGCGTGGGTGCGCTCTTCGGCCACCCGGACACCTTGGCGCCAATCCGGCGGATCGTGCTCCCGTACACCCTCAACATCTTCGCGACCGTCGCTCTGCCCGTTGCGTTGGCGGATCGCGAGTACCGCGACTGGTACGCGGCGCAGGTGATCGAATCGAAACGCATGCTGAGAGAGGCGTGCGCGAGGCTCGGGTTCGGCGTCTCGCGCAGTGCCGCGAACTTCGTGCTCGTCAACGTCGGCGACCACGCACGCTGGCTCGTCGAGGCGCTTGCGGCGCGCCAGGTATTCGTGCGCGATCGATCGTCGGATCCCGGTTGCGCCGGCTGCATCCGGATGACGACGGGCCTCGTGAGCGATACCGAGCGTCTCGTCGCTGCCATGGAGGAGGCATGGTGCGGCGCGCCACGCTGACGCGGGCAACCCGCGAGACGTCGATCGGGATCAAGCTGACGCTCGAAGGACGCGGCCGCTACGAGATCCGCACGGGCATCCGGTTCCTCGATCACATGCTCGAGCTGGTTGCGCGGCACGGCGCGTTCGACCTGACGCTCGAGGCGGACGGCGATCTGGACGTCGATCAGCATCACACGGTCGAGGACTGCGGGATCGCGCTCGGCGAAGCGGTCTCGGCGGCGCTCGGCACGCGACGCGGCATCAACCGTGCGGGCTACTTCGTGATGCCGATGGACGAGACGCTGGCCGTCGCGGCGATCGATCTCGGCGGCCGTCCGCATGCGGTCGTCGATCTTCAGCTCGCGGTCGAGCGCGTAGGCGATCTCCAGTCGGAGCTCGTCCAGGACTTCTTCGAGGGTTTCGCCCAGGGATCGCGCGCCAACGTTCACCTGAAGGTGCTCTACGGCCGCTCCAGCCATCATCAGATCGAGGCTGTGTTCAAAGCGTTCGCACGGGCGCTGCGCGTCGCCTGCTCGCGCGATCGGCAGCTTGGAAAGATGCTGCCCTCGACGAAGGGACTGCTGTGATCGCGCTCGTCGATTATGGCGCCGGCAATCTGACGTCGGTGCGCAAGGGCCTCGCGGCCGTTGGCGCGGAGCTGTTCACACCTGCGGGGCCGGACGACCTCTCGCGCGCGTCGGGCGTCATCGTGCCCGGCGTTGGGCATTTCGCCGCGACGAATGCGCTCGACGAACGATGGGCGCGGGCGATCAAGGACGCCGTGGAGCGGGACCTGCCATTGCTCGGCATCTGCCTCGGCCTGCAGTACCTGTTCGAGGGCAGCGAGGAAGCGCCCGGCGATAGCGGCCTCGAGCTGCTGGCTGGACGCTGCTTCCGTCTGCCACCTACGCAGAAGGTGCCGCACGTCGGATGGAATACGGTCGACATCGTTCGCCCGTCCGTGATTCTCGACGGGCTGGCCACCGACACTTCCTTCTACTTCACGCATTCGTTCGCCGCGCCCGTCACGGACGCATGCGTTGGCCTGACCACCTACACTGCGCCGTTCGCCGCGGTCGTCGAGCGGGGCCGGACGGTCGGCGTGCAGTTCCATCCCGAGAAATCCGGCGACGCCGGCCTGCGCGTCCTTCGCAACTTCGTGGACCTGTGCTCGCGAAGCGTCTGATCGCCTGCCTCGACGTCCGCGACGGCTGCGTGGTCAAGGGCGTCAACTTCCAGGGTCTTGCGAACGCCGGCGATCCGGCGGCGCTCGCACGCCGGTACAACGTCGAGGGCATCGACGAGCTCGTCATTCTCGACGTGACGGCAACCGTCGAGAAGCGTCGCGCGCTCGCGCGCACGATTCGCGCGGTCTCGGCCGAGTTGTTCATCCCGCTTGCGGTCGGCGGCGGCATTGCGTCGGAGGACGATGCGGCGGCAGTGATCGATGCGGGCGCTGACAAGGTCAGCATCAACACGGCAGCAGTGAAGGATCCATCGCTCATTGGCCGCCTCGCCTCGCGCTACGGATCGCAGGCCGTCATTGTCGCCATCGATGCGAAGCGGGCCGATGGGCGCTGGGATGTGTTCACACGCAGCGGGCGTGACCCCGCACGCCTCGATGCGGTCGAATGGGGGCAGCGCGCCGCGGAGGAAGGAGCGGGCGAGATCCTGCTTACGTCCATCGATCGGGACGGGACGCGCGCCGGGTTCGACTGCGCGTTGACGGCCGCCGTCTCGTCTGCCGTGAACATCCCGGTAATTGCGTCGGGAGGTGCGGGCACGTTCGAGCACTTTCACGAGGTGTTCACGATCGGCAAGGCCGATGCCGCGCTCGCGGCGTCCGTCTTTCACTTCTCGGAGCACGCGGTCTCCGAGCTCAAGCTGTTCTTGCGCGACCGCGGCGTCCCCGTACGGATTTGATCTCTCATGCTGATTCCAGCCATCGATCTTCAGGGCGGCCGCGTCGTCCAGCTCGTGCAGGGCGAGCGGCTCGCCGTCGCTTCCGATGATCTGGACGGCTGGATACACCGCTTCGAACGATTCCCCAAGGTCCAGGTGATCGATCTCGATGCAGCCAAGGGTCAGGGGGACAACCGCACGCTCGTGCAGTTGATCTGCGGGCGGCTTCCCTGCCGGGTCGGCGGGGGCATTCGGTCTGTCGAGCGGGCCTCAGAGGCGGTCGTCAACGGCGCGCGAAAGGTAATCCTCGGTTCGGCCCTCTTTCGCGACGGCATGCCCGATCTCGACCTGGTGCGGCCGCTCTCCGACACGCTGGGAGAGGAGCGCCTCATTGCCGCCGTCGATGCTCGCGGCGGCCGCGTTGTCGTTCACGGCTGGCGGTCAGCGCTCGACCTCACGCCGGTCGAAGCCATTCACATCCTGGAGCCGTTCTTCGGAGAGTTCCTGTTCACCAACGTCGATGTGGAAGGTTTGATGCAGGGTACGAATCGCGCCGCAGTCGAGCAGGTGCGGGCGGCGACGAAGCGACAAATCACGGCCGCCGGCGGCATCACCACGCAGCAGGAAATCGACTGGCTGGACTCGATCGGCGTCGACGCCGTCGTAGGAATGGCTGTATATACCGGCCGGCTGAAGATTTAGTCCGCGTTGGCGCGCGGCCTTTACGGCCGGTGATATACCCTTCCACCATGCCGAGACGCGTGTCTCTCATATCCGCGGCCGTCCTGACCACGGCCCTGGCCGCGTGCGCACGGCCCGCGGCTCTTTTTTCCGTCGACAACGCCCGCGCCCACGTCGAGATGCTCGCCGGCACGATCGGCAGCCGCGCCGCAGGCACGCCTGAGAATGCAAGAGCCAGGCAATACATCATCGACCAGCTTCGCCTCTTCGGCTACGACGTCCGCGTGCAGGAGACGGACGCGCGCCGGCCCGAGCTTGGCCTCACCGCGCACGTCGCGAACATCATCGGGGTGAAAGCAGGAGCGGAGCGCGGCGCCATGGCGCTCGTGTCGCACTACGACTCCGTCCCGGAAGCCCCCGGGGCTGCAGACGATGCGTTCGGCGTCGCCGTATCGCTCGAAGCCGCGCGCGTGCTCGGGGCGAAGACGAACCGGCGGCACAGCCTCATGGTGCTCGTCACGGACGCTGAAGAAGCCGGCCTCATGGGCGCCGCGGGGTTGACCGCGGATCGGGAAGTCATGGAACGAGTCCAAGCCTACGTGAACGTGGAAGCGGTGGGATCGTCGGGAACCGCGATGCTCTTCGAGACCGGGCCTGGCAATTCGTGGGTCGTGAAGCCATGGGCGCGCAGGGCGCCGCATCCGGCGGGCGCATCGTACGCGCTCGAAATCTACCGCCGCCTGCCGAACGACACCGACTTCTCGATTCTGAAGCGATACGACATCCCCGGCCTGAACTTTGCCCCGATCGGCGACAGCTACGCCTATCACACGGCGCGCGACACGCCGGATCGACTCGCGAACGCGACTCTGCGCCGGAGCGGCGAGAACGTCGTGACGACGATGGAGGCGCTGGACGCGATGGACCTGACCGCGCGCTCTACATCGGACGCCACGTACTTCGATATGGGGCAGACGTCGGCGGCAACATGGGGACCCGTGACCGCGTGGCTCATTGCGCTCGTCGCGCTCGTCTGCGGCGTGCTCGCGTGGTTCAAGGTGCTCGCCGCGAGCGTGAGATATCTGGGCCTCTGGCGGTGGCTGCTGGATCTCGTCTGGGCGCTCGTGGGAACGGCGCTGGTGATCGGGTCGATGATCGCGGTCACGTGGGCGCTCCGCGAAACGCGTGCGGTGTATCACCCCTGGTACGCACATCCGGGGCGCCTGTTCCTTCTGCTCGTCTCGATCGGGATCCTGGCCGGATGGGTAACGATGCGCGCGGGTGCCTGGCTGCCGTCGCGCGCACACGCGCCGCGGCACCCTATGCTCGTCTGGAGTCTCGCGCTGCCCGCGTGGATCGCGCTCTGCGGCATCGGCGCGTCGATGGCGCCTGCCGCGGGCTTTCTCTGGAGTCTGCCGCTCCTCGCCGTCGGTGCCGGCCTGCTCCTCATTCCTGTGTCGGTCGTGCCGGCGGTCCGCACGGTGTCGGTCGTGGTGTTTGCGATCGCGGGAACGCTGTGGCTTCGCCCGACGGTCGACCTGCTCTACTTCCTCGTGGCGCTGATGGGGCGCCTTCCGGTCATCACGCCGGTGTTCGCGTATGCGGCGCTCCTCACCGCCTGCGCGGCGATGATGGCGCCTCCGTTCATTGCAGCGACGGCCGCCGTCCGGCCGCTCGTCAGGTCTTCGCTCGGGACCGCGGTGCTTTTCGCCGTGACGGTCGTGACGGCCGCCCTGTCGTACGCCGCACCCGGGTACACGCCTGGCGCGCCGCTGCGGCGACACGCGCGTGTGCTCGTGGAACCGGGCAGCACGCAGGCCGTCTACGAGGTCGCCTCGCTCGAACCAGGGCTCGACCTCGATCCGAGCGCGCCATCGGGATGGTATCGCGTGACGGACGCACCAACCGGCAGCGTGTCGTGGGGACGTCTCGTCTCGCCATTCGTGTTTCGCACGACGGCGCCGTCGCCGGGAGCCGCGCCGGCGGCCATCACGAATTTCGGGCTCACACCCGTTGCCGCCGGTACGGAGCTCGCGATGACGATCGTTCCGCAGGCACCGGGCCTCACGGTCTCCTTCGTCCTCCCCGCGGGCGTTCAGCCGGCTCGCACGAACCTGCCCGGCCGCGTCTCCCGTGAACGATGGCGCGCGACCTTCGTGGCCGTCCCCGCGGACGGGATCACATGGCGGGCCTCGTTTTCGAAAGGGCACGATGCGGCGCTCGCGGACACACGCGCGGTGATCTATTCGAGCCGTTATCCGGGCGGCTCAGGCTGGCAGAGCCTGCCCGCCTGGCTCCCGCAGGAGCACTCGGTGTGGAGCCTGACGATCGGGTGGGCGGTCGCCCCGCCCCCGGTCATTGCGCCGGTGCCGCCGTTACGTTAGGATACGTATCCGTTACGTGAAGTAACGTATCCAATGGAAAACCCCTTCGTCTACGGCGAGGTCGTGCCCTCCTCTGCCTTCGTGGACCGCGAGCACGAGCTCGAGCGTCTGAAGGCCGATCTGCTCGCGGGACAGAAGATCTTCCTGATTTCTCCCCGGCGCTATGGGAAATCGTCCCTCGTACAGCAGGCACTCCGGGCGGCAGCGAAACGCGGCGCGCTGGCGGTCGACGTGACGGTCAGCAGCTACAGCTCGTACGTCGCATTCCTGGAAGGCTACGCGCGAGCCCTTCTGACCATCGAGGCGAAAGCGGACCGCGTTCGCGCGTGGATCGCCGACCTGCTCGGCGCTCTCCGCCCCGAGCTCCGGGTGGAGCCCGGATCCCGCCTGGCGATTTCCTTCCCGGCGATCCGCACGAAGAGCGACGTCTCGCGGCTCGCCGAAGCGGTCTTCGCTCTTCCCGCTCGGATCGCGGAGCTTCGCAGACGTCCGCTGGCGGTCGCGCTGGACGAGTTTCAGGCGATCAACGCGTTCGACGAGGGCTCGCACGAAGTCGAGCATTCCCTGAGGGCCGCCATTCAGCACCAGCGTCAGGTCGGATACGTGTTCTCCGGCTCCGAGCCGACGCTCATGGAGCGCATGTTGAGCCGCAGCCGGCCGTTCTACAAGGCGGGCCCGGTGCTGCGCCTCGATCGAATTCCGGCGGATCAGTTTGCGGCGTTCGTCGACCAGAAGTTTCAGAAGACGGGGTTCAAACCCGACGCCGGTCTCGGCGGCGCGATCGTCGAGCTGGCCGGCAACCTGCCCTACGACGTTCAGCGGCTGGCGCACGAAACGTGGGACGATGCGCGGGCGGAGGGCGCCAGGCGGGTTGGCCTGGAACACCTGCACACGACGCTGCGGCGGCTGCTCAACGAGCACCATGCGATCTTCGAGGCGATGTGGCAGCGGCTCACGGTGCCGCAGCGCGGCGCGCTTCGGGCGGTGGTGCTCGAAGACGGCAAAGAGCTGCTCAGCGCCGACGTCCGCGCACGGCACCGATTGAGCGGGCCGTCCAGCGTACAGGCCTCGCTCGCCGCGCTCGTGCGAGACGACGTGCTGGCTCGTGAGGGCGGCCGCTACATCGTAATCGACTCGCTCCTCCGCGAATGGGTCGCTCGCAGGACGTACTGAACGCCACCTCCCAACCTCCAACCTCCGACCTCCGACCTCCAACGTGCGCGCGCTCCTTACTCGACTCGGACTCGGACGGCGCGACCTGCGCGCGTGGGCGATGTACGACTGGGCGAACTCCGCGTTCCAGACGACGATCATCGCAGCCGTGTTTCCGATCTATTACCAGCGGGTCGCTGCGGCGGACCTGCCGGGGCCGGTGGCCACCAGCCGCTTCGCGTGGGCGACGACCTGGTCGATCGTGATCATCGCGGTGATCGCGCCAGTTCTCGGGGCTGTTGCGGATTACGCAGGCGTCAAGAAGAAGCTGCTCGGTAGCTTTCTGGCGATTGGCGCCGCCGCGACCGGCGCGATGTACTTCATCACGCGCGGAGAGTGGCTCTTCGCCCTCGTGCTGTTCGTCATCGGCAATGTCGGCGTCGCGGGCAGCATCGTCTTCTACGAATCGCTGCTGCCGCATCTGGTGGGCGAGGAGGAGCTCGATCGCGTCTCGTCGGCTGGCTACGCCGTGGGGTACATCGGCGGCGGCGTGCTCCTCGCGATCAACATCGTGATGATGAGCCGGCCGGCCTGGTTCGGGCTGCCCGATCGCGGCGTCGCAGTCCGGGCAAGCCTTGCGAGCGTCGCGCTGTGGTGGGTCGTGTTTTCGATCCCGCTGTTTCGCAATGTGGCGGAACCCCCGCGGCGGCTCGAGGCCGACGAGCGGCCGGTGGAAAACGCGTTGGTCGTGGCGTTCCGACGCCTCTACGAAACGTTCTTCGAGCTCCGCCGCTATCGCCAGGCGTTCCTCTTCCTGCTCGCGTTCCTGATCTACAACGACGGCATTCAAACGATCATCCGGATGGCGACGATCTATGGCGCCGAAATCGGCATCGACGACAACGCGATGATCGGCGCGCTGCTGGTGACGCAGTTCGTCGGGATCCCGTTCGCGTTCCTGTTCGGGATGTTCGCGGGCCGGATTGGCGCCAAGGCGGCAATCTTCGTGGGGCTCGCCGTCTACGCCGTCATCACCGTGATGGGCTACTTCCTGCAGTCGGCGGCGCAGTTCTTCGCGCTGGCCATCCTGGTCGGCATGGTGCAGGGCGGTACGCAGGCGCTGAGCCGCTCGCTCTTCGCGGCGATGATCCCGCGGCACAAGTCATCGGAGTTCTTCGCGTTCTTCAGCGTGTTCGAGCGGTATGCCGGAATTCTCGGCCCGGCGATCTTCGCGTGGGTCGTGGAGCGCAGCGGCACGAGCCGCAATGCGGTGCTGTCCGTGATTGTCTTCTTCGTCCTTGGGGCAGTGCTGCTGACGTTCGTCGACGTCGAGAAAGGCCGCCGCGCCGTGCGAGATAACCGGTAATCCCGGATCCCGAGCCCCGGATCCCGGCTCATTTCAGGTATTCGCGCGCGGCGGGACGCATGAACGCGGAGGGGAGGTTGTGCGCCGTGCTCGCGAGCACGCGTTCGAAATACTCGCGCGCGTGAGCGCGATCGCCCAGCTTCCGGTAACTCTGCGCAATCAGCCCGAGCACGAACACGTCGTTCTGATCGCCGCGCTTCAAGGCCGCGACCGCCTCGCGATAGTGCCGCGTGTGGTAGTCGATGTAGCCGAGCAGGTACGGATACGCGGCGCGCTGGTTCTCGTTGCCGCCCTGGTCGAGGAGGCGCTTCACCGCCGCGGCGTGCTGCAGCGCCGCCCCCCTGCGATGCCTGCGGGCGGCAATCCGTCCCAGCGCGTGCTGCCACCGGAGCTCCCAGAGCCGCGCCTGCGAGGCAGGGCGATGGGAGAGGCGCTTCGAGGTTTCATATCCCGTCCGGTACCACTGCTCCGCCTTGTCGAGGATCCCGGACTCGAGATACACGCGCGCCATCGCGTTGGCCGTGGCCGCTGCCGCTGCCGGATCCTTTGCCGCCGTCTGCGCATCGAACGCACGCCGGTAATAGCGCGCCGCATCTTCCGCAGGGCCGTCGAACGCGAGCGATACCGCCATCGTCGCCAGCGCCTGGTTCTTCTCGTCGTCCGGCGCCAGCGCGATCGCGCGTTGGAGATGCTGTCGCGCTTCCTGGTACTGGCCGGCGAGGTCGAGCGCGCGGCCGAGGCCGTCCTGCGCGTCGTAGCGCTGCGGATCCGCGGAGACCGCCGCGCGGAACTGCTCGAGGGCCGCGTCGAGATTCCCTTCGCCGAGCAGCGTCTGTCCCTGTTTGACCATCGCGGCGACGTCGGCGTTCTGCGCGCGGACAGGCGCGACGAAAGGCACGAGAACGAGCAGGAGGATTGGAGCTGGCCGGCGCATGATCAATTCAGGAGGTACGTCTTCACGAAGAGAATCCAGCAATAGAAATTGAAATTCGCATTCGCCGCCGATCCCGGGAAATTGTCGTGGCCGACGTCCGTGTATTCGATGTACCACACCGGAACGCCGTTGGCGCGCACGGCCTTCGCGAAGTCCGTCGCCTGCCCGACGGGAATGCGCGTGTCCTTCGACGGGTGAATCACCGCGACCGGCTTGTTCAGCTCCGATGCGCGGGCGATCGGCGAGATGGACGTCAGGAAGGCACGCATCTGCGCGTCCCGCTCGTCGCCGTACTCGGGGCGCCGCTCCGCCTGGCGCGAGGGATCCGTCTCGTCGAGAAACGCGACGAGGTTCGTCATGCCGGCGGCCTCATAGATGCACCGGATTCGATCGGCATAGACGATTCCAGCCTCGAGCGAGAGGTAGCCACCGTAGCTCGCGCCCGTCAGCATCACGCGATCCTTGTCGAGGTCGGAGCGCGCCGCGATCCAGTCGAGCAGCGCACCGATGTCCTTGATTGCCCCTTCTCGCGCGAGGCCGTTGTCCGCCTGCTCGAACCGGCGGCCGAACCCTCCGGAGCCGCGGACGTTCGGCAGGATGATCGCGATGCCGAGCTCGTTGAGGAAGTAGTTGCTGCGCCCCATGAACCTCGGCAGCGACCGATCGATCGGGCCGCCGTGGATGTTGATCATGACCGGCCGCGGACCGGTGAACGTCGCCGGCGGGCGATAGAGGATGCCGCTGATTGGGAGCCCGTCGAAGCTCTTCCACTCGACGACTTCGGGCGCCGGAAGCGAATCGGGGTTGAAGCCGCTCACCTCGCTCGTCGTCCACCTCGTGAGAGTCCCGAGCGACGCGTCTATCGAGAACACGTCGCCGAACGTCTTGACGTTCGCAAACGTAAAGCCCACTTCTCGCGAGCCGGGACGCCAGCCAATTCGGCTGATGACGCCGGCGGGCAACGCGGGCAATGCGCGCGGCTTCATCGTTCCGGCATCGAGGACCTGCAGCTCGCTCGTGCTTCCGCGATCGAAGACGAGCGCGATCATCTGCCCGTCCGACGAGACGCTGAACTGGTCGACGGAATCCGTGTCCCTGGTCAACGGCGCCCAGGTGCCGGTCCGCACGTCTCCCCGCCACAGGCGCTGGCGATCGCTGTCCCTGTCGCTGAGCGCGTAGACGAAGCGGCCGTCGGCGCTGAAGCGCCCGCGATCCCAGAACGCGAGGGCGTCGCTCTGCGGCGTCACCGTCTTCTTCACGCCGGTCTTCACGTCGACGCGCCACAGGTGCGTCTCGGCATCGCCTACGGTCTGCTCTGCGAGAAGCGCCGCACCGTCGGGGCTCCAGTCGAGGGCTTCCCAGTTGCCGGTCAGCTCGGCCACGCGTCGGGCGGTTTTCGGATCGGACGGCTGCATCACATAGAGGTCGTAGTCCTTGCCGTTCCGCTCGGTCGACGTGTAGGCGATCCATTTCCCCTGCCGCGACCAGGCCGGGAATCCATATCGCGAGCGGCCGTCCGTGATGAGGACCGGCGCGCTGCTCGCCTGGTCATAGCGGAACAGCTGATTGGTTTCCGTGCCGCCGCCAAGATCCTTTCGAAGCACGAATGTCGTGCCGTCGGCCGGATCGAATTCGGCCCAAACGTACTGACGCGAAATGCCGTCGGGGAAGAACGTGAGCTGCGTCCGCGCCCTGCCGGGCCCATCCACGAGGTGGAGCTGGGGAAAGTTGCCGAAGGCGGTCTGGATCAGGACCTGCCGCTTCGCCGGACTCCACGCCACGAACTGGGCTTCACGGAAATTCGCGTACCTGCTCAGATCGTCCGCGATCGATTGCGGGATCGGCGGAACGCCTTCGGCCTTGATCTTGTCCGGAACGGGGATGACGCGGGCCTGCGCGGCGGCCACCGACGGGACCAGCGCGAGGACCGCAATGCGAAGCAGGTGACGCATTGGCGGCCTGTGAGCGAAAAGGCTGCTGGGGAACGCGTGCACTCGCATTATAGCAACCCTCTGCCGCAAACTTCGGCGGCGGCGCGTTCGTCCAACAGGGGCAATGAAGATCATCGTTGCCGGCGGCAGCGGCTTCCTCGGCGCCCCGCTCTGCGAGGCGTGGGCGGAAGATGGCCACGACGTCCGTATGCTGACGCGCGCGCTCCCCCCGGGCGTCAGCCGCCACGACTCCGGCACGGGGGTCCCGGGCATCACGCGCGTCGGTTGGACGCCCGACGGGACCGCGGGGATGCTCCCGTCCGTCATCGACGGGGCGGTGGCAATCGTCAATCTCGCCGGGGATCCGCTCGATCGGCGGCGTTGGTCGACGGCCCGAAAACAGGTATTGCGTGAGAGCCGGCTCCTCCCCACGCGATCCCTCGTCGAAGCGGTGGCGGGATGCGCCAGTCCGCCCTCAGCGCTCGTCAACGGCAGCGCGGTCGGCTTCTACGGCGATACCGGCAACACACCGGTGACAGAAACGGCTGCAGCAGGCGGCGATTTCCTGGCGCGGCTCTGTCAGGACTGGGAGGCCGAAGCGCAGCGCGCCCGCCGCCCCACCGTTCGCGTCGTCATGCTTCGTTCGGGAGTCGTGCTCGAGCGCGGCGGCGGCGCGCTCCCGAAGATGGCGCGCCCGTTCCGCTACTTCGTCGGCGGACGTCTGGGATCCGGCCGCCAGTACTTGTCATGGATCCATCGCCTCGACTGGATCGAGATGGTGCGATGGATCGTGGACACGCCATCGGTGAGCGGCGCGGTCAATGCGACGGCGCCGCATCCTGTCACCAACGCGCACTTCACGCGCGTGCTGGGTCGCGCGCTTCGCCGTCCGGCTCTCTTCCCCGTTCCTCGTCTCGCCCTGAGGGCGGTGGTCGGCGAAATGGCGGACGCGCTGCTCACCGGCCAGCGCGCGGTCCCCGCTCGCGCGCAGGAAGCGGGGTTCCATTTCAGATATCCCGAGATCGAGATCGCGCTGCGCGGGATCTTCGAGAATCCCTGATCGACGTCTCAGAGAATCCGCGCAAACCCGAACAGCTCGTCTCCGCGTGCGGGATCGCCGGTTACGTGCCGCAGCAACACGCGCGCCGTCAGCCATGCGACGCCCGCGCCGTGGCGGCCGTGCCCCAGCGAAAAAAAGTGATGCGGGAAGTTACGATGCGGTCCGATGATCGGGAGCGCGTCGGCCGACTCGCTCTGCGCCACGCTCCATGCCCAGGCAGGCTGCAGTCCGGAGATGGCCGGATACAGCGTGGACAATTCGTACATCAATTGCATCGCCCGCTGCGCGACAGCCTTGTCGTGAAGGCGCGACGCGACCGGCGGCTGATCAGCGCCGGCAAACAGCACGCGGTCCTCTCTCATCCAGCGCAGCACGTGCGGCGGCGTCTGCGTATCGCGAAGCGCTGCGGCTCGGCGTCCCGTTTCGCGCCGAACCGCCGCGGGCATCTGCTCCGTCACGACCGCGTAGACTTCGGAGGACGTGAAGTGCCGCCGCAGCGCGGCGAGAAAATCGGCCGGCGAGCCGGTCGCGACGAGGACGGTGTCCGCCGTAAGGCTACCGGACTCGCAAATGACCTGTGCCGACTTGCGGCCGAACCGGATCCGGCGCACTCGCGTTCCTTCATGGATTGCGGCGCCGCGAGCCTCCGCGGCAGCCGCAAGCCCGATGCACGCGCGATACGGATCGAGCGCCATCCCATCGGTGCGAACCGCCCCGTCTGCGTCAACGGCGGACTCACGCCGGAGCGCCGCCTTGTTGAGCCAGGTGAGATCGAGTCCCGCGTCGCGCCTCGCCTGGTACTCGCGCTTGAGGCGCCGCTCCGCAGCGGGGCCGTTGCGGGTGAAGTACAACAGATCCTGATCGCTCAGGTCCGCGCGGATGCCGAAGCGACGGAGCGCCGCAGCGAAATCGAGGGAGGCCCGCCGCATCGCCTCCCACAGGTGCCGTGCCGTTCGCAGACCGTGCCGCGTCGCCGTCTCCTGAAACGACGCGTCGAAGCTTTGCCTCAACAGTCCCACGCTGCCGGCGGTCATCCCGCGCCCGATCCGGTCCGCCTCGAGGAGCACGACGCGCACGCCTGATGCCGCGCCGGCGAGGGCGGAGGCGCATCCCGTCAAACCTCCGCCCACGATGACCAGGGTTGCTCGACCGTCACCTTTGAAGCGCGGGTAATCAGGGCGCCGGGTTTTCGGGAAGGTGTCGAAAAAGTACGGAGCGGTCCGCATTCGCCAGCAGATTCTATGTCAAGGCTGATCGGATGAGGTCGATTCGAGACCAGCATGCCGTTTGCGTAAACGGGAGGCTGAGGAAATCCTATGCCTCTACACGACCAGCTCGAGCGGCTATCTGCCTTTGAAACTGCCCCCTATCCCGTCATCAGTCTGTATCTGAATACTCAGCCCAACGAACGGGGGCGCGACCAGTACCAGGCGTTCGTGCGGAAGGAATTCAAAGCCAGAGCGCAAACCTACGCGCCGAATTCCCCCGAGCGCGCGTCACTGGATCGAGACTTCGACCGGATCGAGCGATATCTCGAGACTGAGCTGCAACCGTCAGCCAACGGCGTCGCAATCTTCGCCTGCGATGCCGGCGAGCTCTTCGAGACCGTTCAGCTGGATGCTCCACTCGACGATCACTGGCTGTACATCGGGGATCGACCCCACCTCTATCCGCTCGCTCGCGTGGCGTCGCAGTTCCCGGTGTATGCAGCGCTCCTCGCCGACACCACGTCCGCCCGCATCGTTGTCGTCGTCCAGGGGCGCGTCGCGGATTCCCTGTCGATCGAAGGCGTCAAGACGCGGCGGCAATCGCAGGGGGGATGGTCGCAGGCGCGCTACCAGCGTCACCTCGAAAACTATCACCTGCAGCACGTCAAGGAAGTCATCGAGGCGCTCGACCGAGTCGTCGCACGCGAGCACATCGAACAGATTCTCGTGGCCGGCGATCCCGTGGTGATTCCGCTGCTGCGCGAACAGATGCCGAAGCATCTGGCGGAGAAGATCGTCGAGCGCATCTCCGTCGACGCGAACGCGGGCGACGACGAGGTCGTCGAAGCATCGCTCGACGCGATGAAGAAGCTGAACGAGAGAACCGATCGCGAGCGGGTGGAGGCCGCGGTCGGCGCCTATCGTGCGGGAGGCCTCGGGGTCGTAGGTCCTGACGAGACGCTGCTCGCGCTGACCAACGGCCAGGTCGACGAGCTCCTCATTGCCGCGTCCGTTGCGCAGCTCGAAGGGCTGCGCGAGGGGTCGCGCGCCGCCCAGATGGCGCTCGCCAACGACGCCGCCGTCGTGAACCCGGCGGTCGACGAGGTGGCCGCGGGCGAACCTGCCGCACGCGACATCGGAACGGTGCGGCTCGCGGACGAGCTCGTCACGAAGGCGCAGCAAACCGGCGCGCGCGTGACGTTCATTGAGGACGGGACGCTGCTGAAGCCGTACGGCGGCGTGGCGGCGCTGCTCCGCTATCGGATCTAGCGCTCCGCGTCCCGCGGGCCAGCGCGATCACGGATGCGATCGTGCCGATGAGCGCGAGGGCGATCAGGAAGCCGATCACGGCTTCGAAGGTCGGCGTCTTCATCCAGCGGATGATCTGCCCGCCGTAATGGGACGCGAGCCCCGCCTCCACGCCGAATCGCAGCGCGCGAGCGGCGGCGAGGGTGCCGAAGAACGGCCAGGGATTCAGCTTGAGCGCCCCGCCGGTGAGCACGAACGGCGTGAAGGGAAACGGCGGCGGAATCACCCCCAACGCCGCGACGACGACCGCGCCACGCCCGACGCGGGCCTTCGCGCGCTCGAGACGCCTCGGGTTCACGAAACGCGTGAGCCCCACCTCTCCGACCTTCCGGCCGATCCAGAATGTCGCGAGCCCGCCGACCACCGATCCGAAGGTCGCCAGGACGGCGTACAGCCAGAAGAGCTCCGGCTTTCGGGCCGTCATCACGATGACGACGAAGTCGATCCCAAGGGGCAGGAAGAACACGAGCGACGCGTCGAGGATTCCCATCAGGACAACGCCCAGAGGTGTGAGGAACCAGGCGAGGATGGAAAAGAAGAGCGCGCGCATCCGGACGTGCTGGAAGCAAACCTGACGCCGCCGCGTCGTGGTACAAGGGCGTATGCGTACGATTCCGGCTCGGCTGGCAGCCTGCGGAGCGGCTGTTGCCCTGGCTGCGCTCGCGCTGAGCGCCGCACCGCAGCACGCCACGCCCCCGGCACGGACCTCCATGGATTCCATCGCACAACAGTACGTACGTCTGGTGCTCGCCCTCGGCCAGCACGATCGTGACTACGTCGACGCGTACTACGGGCCGCCCGAGTGGAAGAAGGAAGCAGAGAGCGCGAAGATCGATCTGCGCACGATTGGCGAACGCGCCGCGGCCCTTCGCAAGCAGATTCCGGCCGCTGGCAACGGCCGTTCCGCGGCGTCGAACGCCAGCGACGACGATGCCGAACTGCGCCAGCTTCGGCGTCAGTACCTTGATCGGCAGCTCGCGTCGATGGTCGCGCGCGTCCACATGCTCGAAGGCCAGCGTCTGTCCTTCGACGAGGAGTCGCGTGCGTTGTACGACGCCGTCGCACCGACGAATTCCGACGCGCATTTCAAGGGCATCCTCGACAAGCTCGAACAGCGGTTTCCAGGCGAGGGCCCGCTGGTCGAGCGGTACGACCGCTGGCGCCGCTCCTTCGTGATTCCTCGCGAGCGGCTCGACACGGTGTTCAAGGCGGCTGTCGATGCGTGCCGCGCCAGAACGCTGGCGCACGTCCAGCTTCCGCCAGGCGAGCACTTCACCGTCGAATACGTCACCAACAAGTCGTGGAGCGGGTACAACTGGTATCAGGGGAACTTCCGCAGCCTGATTCAGGTCAACACGGACCTGCCGATCTACATCGACCGTGCGATTGATCTGGCGTGCCACGAGGGGTATCCCGGACATCACGTGTACAACGTGCTGCTCGAGAAGAACCTCGTGCGGGACCGCGGGTGGATCGAGTTCACCGTGTATCCGCTCTTCTCCCCGCAGTCGTTGATTGCGGAGGGTACGGCGAATTTCGGTATAGAGGTTGCCTTCCCTGGACACGAGCGCGTCGATTTCGAGGCGAGTCAGCTCTTCCCGCTCGCCGGCCTCGATGCCTCGAAGGCGGCGAGCTATTACGAGGTGCAGGCGCTCGCCGATCAGTTGTCGTACGCGGGCAACGAGGCCGCGCGGCGCTATCTGAACGGCGAGATCGATCGGGACGCGGCGGCCGCGTGGCTCGAGAAGTACGCGCTCACGACGCACGACCGCGCCGTCCAGCGCGTGCGCTTTTTCGATCAGTACCGCAGCTACGTGATCAACTACAACCTCGGGAAGGACATGGTCCGGCGCTATATCGAATCACGCGGCGGGACGGCGTCGAATCCCGAGCGGCGCTGGCAGGAGTTCGAGCGCCTGCTCTCGTCACCCAGGCTGCCGTCTGGTTTGAGGTAGCGTCCGATGTCTACGGTCGACAGCCAACCACGAAGATCACGTCGTCGACCGAGACTCGACCGACTGCTTCAGCGCTTCACTCGGTCTGACAGGGTAAGCTTCGCTCCCTGCGAGATCGCGCACGAACGCCGGCATCTCGGCGAGGCGTGCACCACACCACTCCCGCGAATCCGCGAGTGATGGCTGCGGGTCCACTCGCGCACCCTCGCGCATCACGACGCGCAGCAGCGGCGTCGCGCCGGCGGGCGCCGGCTCTGTCTCGAATGCGACGATGTCCTGCACCGCGGTGCCGCGCTGCAGGACTCGCCACACCTGCTTTTTGCCCGGCCACGTGCCTTTGCCGGGGCTGGTCTTCATCACGCCGCGAATCTTCCCGTTCTCCTCCACCTCGACGAGCTTGTAGACGCCGCCCAGCGCAGGCGCATCGATGGACGTGACGATGCTCGTCCCGACGCCGAAGCCGTCGACGGGCGCGGCGCGCGCGACGAGATCCGCGATGCTCGTCTCGTCCAGATCACCGCTCGCCAGGATGCGCGTGCTCCCCAACCCGGCCGCGTCGAAGATTGCGCGCACTTCGCGGCTGAGCGCATCGAGGTTGCCGCTGTCGAGACGGACGGCCGCGGGCGTCATGCCGGCGCGAACGATCAGCTTTGCCGCGGCAACGGTGTCGTACGTATCGAGGAGCAGGACCGCATGCCCGGGGAACAGGCGTTCGTAGTCCTTGAACGCCGTCAACTCGTCTGTGCCCGACAGCACCCACGAGTGCGCCATCGTCCCGGACAATGGGATCCCGAAACGAATGCCTGCCTCGATGTACGAGGTGCCCGCGCAGCCTGCGATGAACGCGGCACGCGCGGCGAAGAGTGCCGCTTCCAGCCCGTGCGCGCGGCGTGCGCCGAACTCCATGACGGGCCGGCCCGCCGCGGCAATTACGACGCGCGCCGCCTTGCTTGCCACCGATGTCTGGAAGTTCAGGAATGCCAGCGCCGCGGTTTCGACGAGCTGTGCCTGCGGGATGGGAGCGGTGATCTGGAGAAGCGGCTCGTTCGCGAAGACGGGCGTTCCCTCCGGCACCGCGCGCAACGTTCCGGTGAAACTGAACTGCTGCAGATAGCCAAAGAAGTCTGGTGGCGCTTTCGCGAGCGCGGGCTCACGCTGGAGCGCACGGACGTCCTCGCCCGTGAATCGGAGGCGTTCCAGATAGTCGAGGAACGGCTCGAGGCCTGCGGCAATCAGAAACTGCCGGTTTGGCGGCAGCCGCCTCGCAAACAGCTCGAATGTGGCGGTCGTCGACAGATGGCGGCCAGTTGCGAAATACCCGGCCATCATCGTGAGCTGATACAGATCGGTGGAAAGCGCGCTCGCTGGCATACAGGTCCTGTGACATTTAACATTAAGGTTTCCGCTCCCGCAGCTTCCGCCTGAAGGCGGAAGCTGCGGAGGAAACAAGTCTCGTAGCTTTCGCCTTCAGGCGGAAGTCACTCGACGAAGGGATGAGGGGGGACGCGTTGGGCAAGCCGGCCGGCTGGACCGAAATTCTCGAAGCCCTGTACGCGGAATCGTGGAATCCCTCGATCCAGCGCTATCGATCGCCGTTCGCGTTTCGCGGGCTGTCGCGCGCCGATCATTCGCTGACCAGCTCGGTCATCCGGCTCGCGGATGGACGCGCCGATGCCGCGCGCCTCGAGATGGCGCTGCTCCGCAACTTCAGAAAGTACGCGCACTCGGAAGGCTTCGGCGCCGACTCGATCTGGGACTGGCTCGCGCTCGCGCAGCACCGCGGGCTGCCGACGCGCCTGCTGGACTGGACGTATTCGCCGCTGGTCGCGCTGCACTTCGCAACCGAGGACCCGGCCGACTTCGATGCGGACGGCGTCGTGTGGTGCGTCAACTTCGTCCAGGCGAACAAGCGCCTCCCGCGGCGGCTGAAGCGGATCCTCGAGCAGGAGGGATCGGAGACGCTCACCGTCGACATGCTGAGCGCGTTCGAAACTCTTCGTGCGTTCGACAAGCTCGCGCGCGACCCGTTCCTCGTCTTTCTCGAGCCGCCAGCGATCGATCGGCGGATCCTCAACCAGTTCGCGCTCTTCTCGCTCATGTCGAGCCCCACGGCGCAGATTGACGAATGGCTCCGGGGCCATCCCGACCTGTCGCGGCGCGTGGTCGTGCCCGCGAGCCTGAAGTGGGAGATCCGCGACAAGCTCGATCAGGCAAACGTGAACGAGCGCATCCTGTTCCCCGATCTGGACGGCCTGAGCCGATGGCTCACACGCTACTACCTGCCTGCGGGCGCAGACGCTGCGGAAGGAGACGCCCATGACGTCGATGCCAGCCCCACTTCAGGCGGAAATTCCCGCAACCATGCGCGCCATCGAAATCGCCACGCCTGGCGGACCCGACGTGCTGCGCCTCGTCGATCGTCCGGTACCGCGACCCGCGGCCGATGACGTTCTGATTCGGGTGGCTGCCGCGGGCGTGAACCGCCCCGATATCCTCCAGCGGCTCGGCCACTATCCGCCGCCGGCGGGAGCCTCGGACGTGCCGGGGCTGGAGGTCGCAGGCACGGTCGTCGCCGACGATCGGGGCGATGCCGGCCGGCGCGTTTGCGCGCTGGTCGCCGGCGGTGGCTACGCCGAGTTCTGCGTGGTGCCGCGGCAGCAGTGCCTGCCGATTCCGTCCGGAATGGACGAGTGCGAGGCGGCCGCGCTTCCCGAAACGTTCTTCACCGTCTGGACGAACCTCTTCGAGCGCGGCGCGCTGAAACGGGGCGAGACCGTCCTCATCCACGGCGGATCGAGCGGAATCGGCACGACAGCGATTCAACTGGCGCGGGCGTTTGGCGCCACGGTGCTGGCCACCGCCGGATCCGACGAGAAGTGCGCGGCATGTGCGCGGCTCGGCGCGGCGCGCGCCATCAACTATCGAACGGAGGACTTCGTCCAGGCTGTCCGAGACTTCACCAGCGGCGCCGGCCTGGACGTAATTCTCGACATCGTCGGCGGCGAGTACCTCGCGAAGAACATCGAGAGCCTCCGGATGAACGGACGGCTGGTTCAGATAGGCCTGCTCGGCGGAGCGAGGGCGGCGTTGAACCTCACGCCGATCATGCAGAAGCGGCTGACGATTACCGGATCGACGCTGCGTGCGCGCACGGCCGACGAGAAGGGCGCCATCGGCCGCGCGCTGCAGCAGGCCGTTTGGCCGCTGCTCGAGCGCGGCGAGGTCCGACCGATCGTCGACAAGGTGTTTCCGCTCGCGCGGGCCGCCGACGCGCACCGTGCGCTCGAGGCAGGCGAGGTCATCGGCAAAGTCGTGCTCGTGCCTTGACGCCCCTATGTGGCGGTCCTGCGAGCGGCGCGCGAAGGCGGCCGCGCGCCACGAATGCCGTAACCGCCTGAATCGTCGTCGTTTACCGGATTCGGACGATCGGCGGCCGCAGGGCGAGCGCGGGCAGCGTGATTGCACACCTAATTGACGCTGCCAGCCGAGGGCGTTCTCGGCGGGTACGGCGGGACGCCGGTTGCTTGGGGGCTCCGGCGTTCCGCCAATTTTTTTCTTATCCGGGGGGCTTCGCCTCTTCCCTCTCTGCTACCGCACGCGACAAGTACCACAGCCAGAAGGCCGCGTGCCCGACAATCACGGCCGCGTAGACCGGCGCACTTCCTGGCGGGACATCAGTAGGCAGGCGGCTCCAGTACAGCGCCTGCACGGATCGCCCGGCGCCTGACAGCAGCGCCGCGCGTGCGAGCGGTACCGCGGGAGGCGCATGCGTCCAGAGCGCCCACGCCGCGGCCATGCTGAGCGCGGCGACGCACGCGGCCACGAGGAGCTCGAGGGCGGCGAGCGCGCCGCGGAATCCGAGCGACGACCACGACGGGCCGGCGATGGACGCAAACGCGAGCGGCTGCCACAGCGCGAGCACGATCGCGAGCACACGTCTCACGACGTGCCTTTGGTCCGCGACGCGATCTTCTGCTTTCCGTACTCGACGAGGCGCTTCAGCGCCTTCACCCGTTCCGATCGATCGATGTTGGCCTTGTTGACGGCCGCTCTCAGGACCTCGATCGTCTTGTCGTACGTGTCGAGGTCCACGGGGAACGGCGTGCCGTCCTTGCCGCCGTGCGCGAACGAGAACCGTGCGGGGTCGCGCGTGCTCGCGGGCGTGCCGTAGATCACCTCCGATGCGAGCGCCAGCGCGCGAAGCGTCCGCGCGCCGACGCCTTCCAGGCCGAGCAGAGCCTCGAAGTTCTCCGGGGCCCTGTCGTACGTCTTCAGCAGAATCCGCTCGAGGTGCCGCGCGCTGACGTCGCTGATCAGCACGGCGTGGCGTCGCGGCATCGAGAGGAGCGGGAGGTCCTTCAGCGCCGAAAGCACGACGTGCGGCTTCTCGCGGGCAAGTTCCGTGGACCCGGATCGAGCATCCGCGCTCTCCGACGCGACGAGGTTCAGCGTCGGGACGATCGCTTCCGCGCAGACCGCGGCATGCGGCTCGTTCACATAGCTCTGCACGCTCTCGGCAAGCCAATGGTATCGCCGCGCCATGCCCGTTTCGTCGTTCATCCCCTGCTGGACGACGCACCAGCCACCGCGCGGCGTGAAGAAGAACGCGTGGTGATACAGCTGAAACCCGTCCTGCACCGCCGCGCTGTCGACCTTTGCCGACATGCGGCTCGCGTAGACGAGCGGCGACGGATCGATGGAAAGCTTGTCGCAGTACCCGACGATCTCCGATGGCGTCCGCTTCGAGACGGCTCCCTTCCCGCCGCCGGCGAAGAATCCAAGCTCGTGTTCGAGGCCGCGGATCCCTTCCTTCAGCGCTGCTGTGACGGTCGTGGTCACGCCGCTCGAGTGCCAGTCGAAACCAAGCACGCACCCGAGTGCCTGGAACCAGAACGGATCGGAGAGGCGGCGCAGCATCTCGTCGCTGCCGTACTCGGCAACGACGTGCGCGGTGATCTCGCGCGAGAGGCGGATCATGCGCGAAAAGAGCCACGCGGGCGCGCGTCCGCTGTGCAGCGGCAGATGGGCGGTTCCGGAACGCATCAAACAATCGTACGCTGCGGCACGTGCGGCGGCACCCCTTCAGGAGTGCGTCGGCAACTCCGTCTTCAACGCATCGAGCGTCGGATCGAGCTCCGACTCGTGACTCGGAAGCCGCAGCAGGCGCTCGAGCTGCGGCGGGATCGGCACCTGACAGCCAATCAACGGCTCGACGATCTCGTTGAACTTCGCCGGATGCGCGGTCGCGACGAGCACCCAGTGCTCGTTCGCGCGCGTCCGGGCAACATCGCGATACACCCTCGCGGCGGTTGCGGTGTGCGGACACCACGCGCGTCCGTACCGCTCCCAATCCTCGCGAATCGTCGCGCGGATCTCGTCGTCCGACACGTGGGCCGCGAAAATGTGCGAGCGAAGCCGTTCGATGTCCGGCATGAGCGCGCGCAGCCGTTCCATGTTGGACGGGTTGCCGACATCCATCGCCGACGCGAGGGTCGCAACGCTCGGACGCGGCCGCCAGGCGCCTTCGTTCACGTAATCGGTGATCGTCAGGTTCGCGTTCGTCGCAAGTACGATATCTCCGATTGGGAGACCCATCTCGCGCGCGAACACACACGCCATGGCGTTCCCGAGATTGCCGGATGGGACGATGAAGTTTGCCTTCCGTCCTTCGCCGCGCCAGATATGCAAGCTGCTCCACGCGTAATACGCAGCCTGCGGCAGGAGCCGTCCGAGGTTGATGCTGTTCGCGGAAGACAAGTCGAAGCGGCGCGCCAGTTCCGGGTCGCGAAACGCTTCCTTCGCCATCCGCTGGCACTCGTCGAACGTCCCGCGAACCGCAAAGGTCCGGACGTTCCCGCCCCAGCACGACAACTGGTGCGCCTGCCGCGGCGAGACGAGCCCTTTGGGATAGAGCAGCACCACATCCGCGAAGGGACGCCCCTGGAATGCTGCCGCAACCGCGCCGCCGGTATCGCCCGATGTCGCGACGAGGATCGTGAGCGTGCGCGACGCGTCCGCACGGAGACGCTGCAGGCACGACGCGACGAACCGCGCGCCGAAGTCCTTGAACGCGCAGGTCGGGCCGTGGAACAGCTCGAGCACGCTGACCGGACCCGGAGCGCCGGCGAGCGGGACGAGCGGTGCGGGAAAGTTGAACGCCTCGCGGCAGATCTCGTCGAGATCCGCTTCGAGCCTGTCGCCTTCTGCGAATGGCCGCAGGAGTGTCGCGGCGGTGCCGGCGAGCGCCGAATCCGGACTGAACACGTCGGGCGGGACGGAAGGCAGTTGGGCCGGAATGAAGAGTCCCCCGTCGGGAGCGAGCCCCTGCGTGATCGCCTGGCTCAAGCTGACGTGCATATCCGCCGTCCGCGTGCTGACGAACTTCATTCCGCCACGACCTGCGCGCCGACGGATTCGATCGGGGAGATCCACTGGTCGGCGCGAAGCCCGTGCAGCTCGAAGGCGGCGACCATCGCGTCCCGAACGACGGCCGCACAGTTCTCTTCGCACCAGGCGAACACCGTCGGCCCCGCGCCGGAAATGGAGCAGCCCAGCGCGCCCTTCGAAAGCGCCGCCCGCTTCACCGATTGAAACCCCGGAATCAGCAGCATGCGCTGCGGCTCGATGATGACGTCCTCGAGCGATACCCTGATGAGATCCAGATCCCCCGTGAAGCAGCCCGTGAGGAATCCCGCGAGGTTCGCCTGCTGCCAGATGACGTCGGAGAGCGACACGCTCTGCTTCAGCACTTCGCGCGACTTGCGCGTCGGGAGCTCGAGGTGCGGATGTACGAGGACGCATCGAACGGACGCGGGGACCGGGATCTGCTTCACGTTCGGATCGTCGATCCCGACTGTGAGGACGAGTCCGCCGTAGAGCGAAGGGGCCACGTTGTCCACATGGACCGCGCCGCTCGCGATCTGCTCGCCGCGCATTGCGCACTTGAGGAGCGCCAGCTTCGGCACCGGCTCCGGCAGGAGTGCATTGGCGGCGACGACGGCCGCGACCGCCGACGCCGCAGATCCCCCAAGGCCGGATCCAAGAGGAATTCCCTTTTCGATGGTCAGCTCGAACCCGTGATCGAGGCCCACCGATTCGACCAGCGCCGCGACCGCGACTCCAGCCGTGTTGCGGCCGCTTTCGAGCGGCAGTTCGCTCACCACGCCCGTGATGCGTGCGATGCGTACCGTGCGATCGGCAATGCGCCGTGCGCGCACGCGATCGCCAACCGTGTGGACGCTGTGTCCGAGGACGTCGAATCCGACGCCGACATTGCCGACGCTCGCAGGCGCGAACGCCACCGCCTCGTCGGATCGGCGGCCCCCCCCGCTCATCTCAGAGTCTCGCGCCGAGGTACGCGCACACTCGGAGCAGATCGGCAAATACGCCGGCTGCGGTGACCCCGGGTCCCGCGCCTGGTCCTTGAACGACGAGCGGATTCCTGTCGTACCGCCCCGTCACGAAGCGGACGACGTTGTCGGTGAGATTGATGTTGGCAAACGGGTGCGTGCGGTCCAGCTCGACGAGCCCGACGGACGCACGCCTGCTCGCCGCATCGAGCCTCCCGACGTACCGAAGCACCCGATTGTTCGCCTTTGCCGCTTCGAGACGGGCGAGCATCGGCGTGTCGAGCTCCGGAAGGCGCTCCATGAACTCCGCGACGGAACAGCCGTCGAGCCCCTTGGGGACGAGGCCTTCGAGGTCGACGTCCTTCAGCTCCAGCGAACGGCCCATCTCGCGTCCCAAAATGATCAGCTTTCGCGCGACGTCCATGCCCGAAAGATCGTCGCGCGGATCCGGCTCGGTATAGCCGTTCTTCTTCGCTTCGCGCACGACAGCGGAGAACGGCTCGCGGCCGTCCCACACGTTGAAGAGATACGCGAGCGTGCCCGACAGGATGCCTTCGATCCGCCGAATCTCGTCGCCCGTTTCCCTCAGATCGCGCAGCGTCTGGATGATCGGCAGGCCCGCCCCGACGGTCGCTTCGTACAGATAGTGCGACCCGCCCTGACGCCGCGCGTCCTTCAAGGCCGAATACAACGACAGCGCGCCGCTGTTCGCCTTCTTGTTCGGCGTCACGACGTGAATGCCGGCCGCGAGCCAGCGCGGGTACGCGCTCGCAACGTCCGCGCTCGCGGAGCAGTCGATGATGACCGCGTGCGGCAGGCGATCCGTGTTCACGTGCGACTCGAAGCGCGCGAGGTCACGGTCCTCTCCCCGATCGAGAGCGTCACGCCAGCACGTGAACGGAATCTGCGCATCGGAAAGCGCCATGCGCGTCGACGTCATCACGCCGCGGAGGCGCAGATCGAGGTGGAAATCGCGCGCAAGTCTCTCCGCCTGCGACGCCAACTGTCCGAGCAGGGCGCTTCCGACCAGGCCTGGGCCGATGAGCCCAATCGACACCGTGTGCGGCGACAGATAGAAGCCCGAGTGCACGGCTCCCAGCGCCTTGCTGGCCTGCCGTTGATCGACCACGCACGAGATGTTCCGCTCGGACGATCCCTGCGCGATGGCGCGCACGTTCACGCCCGCGTTCGCGAGCGAGGAAAAGACCTTCGCGGCGATGCCGGGCGTTCCCGCCATTCCGTCCCCGACGACCGAAAGGATGCTGCAGCCGGTCGCCACGTCGACGTTCTGAATCTGCCCTTGTTCGAGCTCCGCGCCGAACGTCTCCCGCACCACCGCCGCCGTCCGCTCCGCGTCCGACTGCGGGACGGCGAAGCAGATCGAATGCTCGGAGCTGGCCTGCGAGATCAGCACCACCGAGATGCCGTGCTCTCGAAGCGCGCCGAAGAGCCGCTGCGCCGTGCCGGGAACGCCAATCATGCCCGCGCCCTCGACGTTCACGAGCGCCAGGCGATCGATGCTGGTGATCCCCTTCACCTGATGGCTCGACACGGGATGCGCGCAGATGAGCGTTCCGGGCTTCTCCGGCGCAAACGTGTTCCGGATCCAGATCGGAATCTCCTTCGTCACCGCCGGCGCCATCGTCTGAGGGTGGATCACCTTGGCGCCGAAGTACGCCAGCTCCATCGCCTCTTCGTACGACAACGAGTCGATGATCGTGGCCTCGGGCACGAGGCGCGGATCGGCGCTCAGGACGCCGTCGACGTCCGTCCAGATGTGGATCTCGTCGGCCTCCAGCAAGCTGCCGACGATAGAGCCGGTGAAATCGCTGCCATTCCGCCCCAGCGTCGTCTGCAGTCCGGCGGGATTGCGCGCGATGAACCCGGTCACGACGAGCGTCGCGTCCGTATCCGTGGGTGTCATTCGCGCGGTGTTGGCGCGGGACTCCGGCCATCGTACGGAAGGGCCAAGTGCGCCCCAGTCGACGACGATGAGGTCCCGGGCGTCCACCCAGCGCACGTTCTTCCGACGACCGCGAGCGGCGAGATACGGCGTGAAGAGGCGCGTCGACCAGATCTCGCCGAAGCCGACGACCAGATCCCGGACGGCCTGCGGCGCCGATCGAATCAGGCGAACGGTTTGCAGAATGCCGGAAATATCCCGGCAGCCGGCGTCGAGCTCGGTGATGTAAGCGTCTGCCGCCGCGCGATCGAGAAGGGTGTGCGCGATGCCGACGTGGCGCTCACGCAGCGCATCGAGCGGACTGGCAATCGACTCGTCGCGTTCGGCCGCGGCGATCAGATTCAGGAGGCCGTCGGTCACGCCGCGGCACGCCGAGAGCACGGCGGCCATGCGCGGACGAGGATCCGCGTCGAGAATGGTAGCGACGCGCTCCATGCACGCCGCGTCCGCCACGCTCGATCCGCCGAACTTGTGCACGCGCCATCGCGACTCAACTCCGGCCATCAAACATCTTTTCTGAGCGCGCCCCACCCCGACGCGCTGCGGCACGTCTCGCTCCGCTCGCTCGCCGCGGCCGCAGGCGCTTTCTACACATCGAGTTCAACAGCGTCCTCGGCGCGCTCCATGATGAAACGGAACCGAGCGGAGGGATCTTTGCCCATCAACTCGTTGATCACACGGTCGGTGACGATCTGATCTGCGATGTCGACGCGCAGCAGACGGCGCGTGCGCGGGTTCAGCGTGGTCTCCCACAGCACCTTCGGCATCATCTCGCCCAGTCCCTTGAACCGCGTGATCTCCGGCGTGCCGCGGCCGTTGCTGTGCACCTTCAGCAGCCGGTCCCGGTGCGCATCGTCCAGCGCCCAGAACGTATCCTTGCCGACGTCGATGCGATAGAGAGGCGGCTGCGCGAGGAAGACGCGGTGCGACGTGATGAGCTGCGGCATGTGCCGGTAGATGAACGTGAGCAGCAGCGTCGCGATGTGATGGCCGTCGGAGTCGGCGTCGGCAAGGATGATCACCTTGCCGTACCGCAGCCGCGCGAGATCGAAGGTCTTTCCGAGGCCGCATCCGAGCGCGGTGACCAGATCCGAGAGCTCCTTGTTCTCGAGCACCTTCGCGAGCGACGCGCTTTCGGTGTTGAGCACCTTGCCGCGAAGCGGGAGAATCGCCTGCCGCGTGCGGTCGCGCCCCTGCTTCGCGGAGCCGCCGGCGGAGTCTCCTTCGACGACGAACAGCTCGCTGTCTTCGCGCCCGGGCGACGAGCAGTCGCTCAGCTTTCCAGGCAGCGTCAACCGGTTCGACGTTGCCGTCTTGCGCGCGACTTCCTGCTGCGCCGCGCGGCTCGCCTCGCGCGCCCGGGCGGCCAGGATGATGCGCGCGACGATCGATTCCGCCACCGAGATGTTCGTGTTGAGCCAGTGCTCGAGTGCAGGCCGCACCTGCGAATCGACCGCGGCCATTGCCTCCGGGTTGTTCAGCCGATCCTTCGTCTGACCCTGGAACTGCGGCTCCTGCAGGAACACGCTGAGGACGGCGACGAGACCTTCGCGGATGTCCTCCGCGGTGAGCGTCACGCCCTTCGGCGAGAGGTTGTGCGTGTCGATGAAATTGCGCACGGCCTTTCCGAGACCGGCTCGAAAGCCGTTCTCGTGCGTGCCGCCGGATCCCGTCGGAATCCCGTTGACGTAGCTGCGCACGTGCTCGTCGGTGGACTGCGTCCATTGCAGCGCGAGCTCCAGGCGAATGCCGCTGTCGTCGTTCTCGCGCGCGAGGGTGAACGGCGCTTCGTGGACCGGCGCCGCGCCGCGCTCGGCCAGAATCTTCTTCAGATAGTCGGCGAGCCCCTCTTCGTGCTGAAAGACCGCCTTCTCGCCTTTCGATTCGTCCTCGAACGCGATCCGGACGCCCTTGTGCAGGTAGCTCGAGACCTCGAGCCGCTCCTTGATGACGTCGGCGTCGAATTCGATCTTCGGGAAGATCGTCGTGTCTGGCCGGAAGAACACGGTCGTCCCGCTGCCGCGCGCGGGCCCGAGCTTCTTCAGCGTCCCGGCCGGGATACCCTGCTTGAAGCGCTGCTCCCAACTCGCGCCATCGCGCTTTACCGTCGCGACCAGCTCCTTCGAGAGCGCGTTGACGACGCTCGCGCCGACGCCGTGCAGGCCACCAGCAGTCTTGTAGTTGCCCGCCTCGAACTTGCCGCCCGCATGAAGCGTCGTGAAGATCACTTCGAGCGCGCTCTTCTTCGTCTTCGGGTGCTTGTCGACCGGGATCCCGCGCCCGTCGTCCTCGATCGTGATCGACGTGCCGTCCTCGTGGAGCGTGACGCGGATGTTCGACGCGTAGCCGTTCATCGCCTCGTCGACCGCGTTGTCGAGAATCTCCCAGACGAGGTGATGCAGGCCCGTGCTGCCGACGCCCCCGATGTACATGCCGGGGCGTTTGCGGACGGGTTCCAGGCCTTCGAGGACGGTGATGTCTTTGGCGGTGTAAGTTGCCGACACGCTTACGGTTCTAGGGTTCTAGGGTTCAGCTTCCAGGATTCTAAAGAGTATCGCAAAACTCACCGATCTTGGCGAGTTTCGCGATTGCGACGGGTGTTGGCCGAGTGCCGTCAACTGAGGCGCGAAAGTCGAAGGCGTAGTGCTCCAACGGCGCAGCACGGCACTGCACAAGCGCTTCGTTACGCCGCAGCAGGGCACCTTCGCGGCGACTGAATCACGACATTTTAGGCTGACCGATGGGGATCGCAGGCGATGCGATGGTACTTCGCACGGACCTCAGCTTTCCTGTTGCCGGATTTACAAACCAGCACGCCTTCGCGTCTGGAACCATTGCAGACCGAGCTTGGCTCGTGCGAGCCACCTAGTAACCGTACGTTCCGAACGGCACAAAGTCATCGCTCAAAGCACCGCGAAGGCGACTCCAGTCCTGCGCATCCACTTGGATGTACGCGCGCCGAGCGTGTCAACGATTCTATCCGCACCCCAGCGCTCCGATGCGATTCAAACGGACGCATCGTTGCCGTTACGTCTCTGACCGGAGCTGGAGATCGCACTACTTCAACGCTGAGCGCGAGCCAACAAGTGCCGCAATCTCAACGCCAGCGCGCTATGGCGAATCGCGATACCTTCAGCGACGTACGATGGGCACACACGACGGGCGATGTTTGGGGCGACCTGGCAGTAGCCGCGCCTCATTCCTCAGGATTCCGCTAGCCTTTGAAAGATGCTGCGCATCGCGTGTGCGCGATCCGCACATACTGCGCCGCACGACCTGGCATTCCCCAGTCAGTGCCGTTCAGACTTGATGAGGAGAGTCGCTCGCTCCGAGCGAGTCTGTCTTGAGAATCAGAGGCACACTCGCGTTGAGGACATCTCATGATCCGTTCAGGGACGTTAGTCTTCGTGTTGGTCATGGTGATGGTTCCTACAGGCCTGAGGCCATGCGAGGGCTTGGCCTGCCCTCCAATCGCTACGACTGGGGCACCGGACGTGTTGATCCCGAAGCTTTCGAGGAGCGGGCAGCAATGTGCGCCGAACAGCTATGTGCAGACGCTTCAGTCCTATCCAGTAGATGCTTACTCCGAAGGATGGGGCTCGTGCGACGTTTACGTTCTGGATGGGGCAACCGGTAACTGCATCTTTGACCGTACAGAGCAACGCGGCGTCGTCGGCGTCAACGTCCAGGAAGTCGGAGTTGCCGGCCAAGCGGTGTTTGTTAATAATCCCAGCAACGCCCCACCGCCACACATATTTGATACGCCGTCACCGGTACCACGTCTCCCGAGAACGTCGCGTGGACATTCTCGACGATCGGAGACCGCGTTCTCAATTACCGCGCGACCTATTCGCTAACGAACTGTGGAATACAGCCAAATACGAAGGAGCAGACCTTAAACGTGTACGCAGTTCGATGTCTGCCGGTTTGGCTCAGAAACACTGCCACCTCGCCGATTGTCCATGTCCAACCTACGACGATTTATGTCTACATCTCGAGTGGGCTGGGCATCAATGTACAACAAGGAATAAGGGAGTCCATCCGAACCTGGAACGCTGCTTTAGACCCTTACCGCGGCAGTACTGTGCTGCCGACTTTCGCGGAAACCGCCGCTCGGTGTGGTGGCGCGTACTGCATCAATATGGATGTGGGCACACCATCGGGAAGTGAATGCGCCGGCGGTCCCTTAACTTACGATCCGTCCACCGGAGAAATTACTTCATCCAACACTTACTGGCCGAACGCACCTTTTTCGTGGAACTTGGCCTTTGATCAGCGTACTGCGGCTCACGAGCTCGCGCACCATCTGGGCCTGCAGGACAATTCGAGTTTCTGTCCTTCGACCTCGGACGGATCTGTAATGAAGCCTGTCAGTTGTGGTGCTGCACCTGGTAATTATCCAACCTCACCAACGCAGAGTGATTATGGTCCTGTCGTTCGTTCCACCTATGGAACCCAGACGTCGGCAACATGCCCCGCCACCGATTGAGAAGAGGTTCAAAATGCTTCGTCATGCTCATACGGTTCTTGGCGCGTGGATCGTGTTGAACGTCGCCGCGGTACCCGTCGCCGCGCAAGAGACGTTGAGAGATGTAGTGCGACGTTCAGGTGACACTAACACGATGGTCTTGCGCGAGTTTTCACCGATGACGCTTCGCGATCTCGTGAGTGGTTCAGACCTGACCGCTCACGTGCTCATCAGGGGACGTGAGTCTCACGTGACTGCGGACGAGCGAAACGTCGTGTCGCAGTATACGGCTCAAGTGCTCGATGTATATATGAAGGCCGACTCGACGCGGAAGGTTGGTGCAGAGATCACGATAGTCCGACCCGGTGGCTCGGTGATTCTTGAAGGACATCAGGTGCAGGCGAGCGAACCGGATTTCCCTGATTTCGAGCTTGGTGCCGAGTACGTCCTATTCCTGAAAGGCACCCGAGACGGGTATGCCGTGGTCGGCGGAGGGCAAGGCGCGTTTGCGTTGGAAACTGAGCAGGTCGAGCAGATGTCCCGGTACAACGGCGCTTGGAAAGCTGCACATGGCAAGATGCCGCTGACGAAATTCGTTCAGATGCTTGCAGACGTGAAGCGATAGCTTGTCCGCTCTCCATCGAGGTTGGGCTAGTCGAGCAGCAGAGCACCGGGATCTTCGATCAGTTCTCTCACCCGCACGAGGAAGCGAACCGCCTCCGAGCCGTCGACGATGCGGTGGTCGTAGGTGAGCGCGACGTACATCATCGGACGGATGACGACCTGCCCGCCGATCACCACCGCGCGGTCCTTGATGGCGTGCAGCCCGAGAATGCCGACCTGCGGCGGGTTGATGATGGGCGTGCTGAGGAGCGATCCGAACACGCCGCCGTTCGTGATGGTGAACGTGCCGCCCTTCAGGTCCGCGAGCGACAGCGTCCCGTCCTCCGCAGCTTTCGCGAACGCGCGGATCTTCTGCTCGATGGCCGCGAAGGTCATGCGATCGGCATCGCGCAGCACCGGAACGACGAGTCCTTCGCTCGCGCCTACCGCGATCCCGATGTCGTAGTAGTGCTTCAGGACCATCTCGTCTCCCTGGATCTCCGCGTTGATCCGGGGGAACGCCCTGAGCGCGCCGATCGCGGCCTTGACGAAAAACGAGGAGACGCCGAGGCCGACGCCGTAGCGATCTCTGAAGCTCTGTTTGTGCCGTTCGCGGAGCGCCATAACGGCTGACATGTCGACCTCGTTGAAGGTCGTGAGCATCGCCGCGGTGCTCTGCGCCTCGACGAGGCGCCGGGCGATCGTCGCGCGGCGCTTCGACATGCGCACGCGCTCTTCGGTCCGCTCCGACTCAGGACGCCGTACGACCTCCGATACAGGTGGGGCTGGCTTCGCCTTCTGGCCTGATGGCGGGGCCGGCTCTGGTGCGACCGCGGCTGCGCCCGGGCGTCCGTCGCCGCTCCGCGTCCCCGCGGCTGAAGGCGGCTTCGCCGCAGCCGACTCGACGTCTCTCCGCATCACGCGTCCGGCCTCGCCGGTGCCGCGAATCTCCGACAGGTTCACCTCGTTCTGCTGCGCCGCCTTGCGCGCTGCGGGTGTCGCGCGCGTGCGATCGGGTGCGGGGGCGGCGGCCGCGGGTGCCGCGGCCTGAGGAGGCGGTGCGGGTGCGGGTGGCTTCGGCGCAGCGGCGGCGGCGCTCTCGTCGATCACGCCAAGCACCTCCCCGACCTTCACATCGTCGCCGTCCTGGTGCGCGATGCGGCTGAGCACGCCCGCCTGCGGCGCCGCGACCTCGAGATCGATCTTGTCGGTCTCGAGCTCCACGAGCGGATCCCCCGCGGCGACGACGTCGCCTTCCTTCTTGAGCCACTTCGCGACGCGCGCGTCGACGATGGATTCGCCGACTTCAGGGACGACGATGTTCGATGACATAGGTGATCAAAATCGAATGACGTACGCTGCGGCGCCTCTCAAGAGGCGCCCTACATCCGATAGAAGGCGCGCCCCACATCCGACAGAGGCGCCCTACGACTATCCCGCGACCTGCTCCGGCGCCGGTTTGACGCCGAGTCCGGCTCGATCCTTTGGCGATCTGGAGGGCGCCAGCGCGGCGTCCACGAGCGCGCGCTGTTGCCGTGCGTGCCTGGCGGCGGAGCCTTCGGCGGGACTCGCGCTCCTCGGCCGCGCAATACAGCGAACGGGGCGGCCGCCCGCGACGTCGATCAGGTGCGGCCGCACGAAGTCCCATGCGCCCATGTTCTCCGGCTCTTCCTGGACCCAGACGATTTCCTCGGCGGCAGCGTAGCCGTCCAGCATCGATCGCAGTTCCCGCATCGGCAGCGGATACAACTGCTCGAGGCGGCCGATCGCGATGTCCCGCGCCGCCGCACGCCGATCGCTGCCGGCGAGATCGACGTACATCTTCCCGCTGCACAGGATCACGCGGCGAATCTCGGCGGCTCTCGCGCGCGCCTCGTCATCGTCGATGAGCATGCGGAAGCGCCCTTCGGCAAGCTCGCGCGGCGCCGACGCGACGAGTGGATGCCGCAGCAGGCTCTTCGGCGTGAGCACGACGAGCGGCAGCGGATCGGTGAGCAGCAGCGCCGCCTGGCGGCGGAGCAAGTGGAAATACTGCGCGGCCGTCGTGCAGTTCGCGATGCGCATGTTGATGTCGGCGGCGAGCTGCAGGAACCGTTCGGGCCGCGCGCTCGCGTGATCGGGCCCCTGCCCTTCGTGCGCGTGCGGCAGCAGCAGGACGAGCGACGGACGCTGGCCCCACTTGGCGCGCGCGGAGACGACGAACTCGTCGATGATCCCCTGCGCGCCGTTGATGAAATCGCCGTACTGCGCTTCCCAGACGACGAGGCGCGACGGCTCCTGCACGTTGTAGCCGTACTCGAAGCCGAGCGCCGCATTCTCCGACAGGGGGCTGTTGTGGATTTCAAACGCGGCGCGCGCCTGCGGGAACGCCTGCAGCGCCACATGCACACCGCCGCTCTGCACGTCGTGAAACACCGCGTGGCGCTGGCTGAAGGTCCCACGCTCGACGTCTTCGCCGGTCAGGCGGATGCTGGTGCCGTCCGCAAGGATCGACGCGAAGGCCAGCTCTTCAGCGGTCGCCCACTCCACCGACCGCTCGTCCGGATCGGCGAGCACCTGCGCCCGCTTCTCCCGCGCCCGTTCGAGCTTCTTGTGAATGGTGAAGCCGGACGGCAGCTCGAGGAGCGCTTCGTTCAGTTCTCTGAGGCGCTCGAGCGGAATGCCGGTCTGCACCCTCGCCGCGGCTCCTGGCGGCGGCGTCTCGGGCTGCGGTTCCACGAAATGCTGCTCCGGTTGCAGCGTGTCGAGCGCCGACTGCAGCTCCGCCATCCGCCGCCCATTCATCTCCTCCGGACGCGATGCCGGCACGATGCCTCGCTCGACCAGCGTGCGCGCCCAGATCTCCCGGACCGTCGGATGCTCGGCAATCTTCTTGTACATGATCGGTTGCGTGAATCCCGGCTCGTCCCCTTCGTTGTGCCCATAGCGCCGGTACCCGATCAGATCAATCAGGAAGTCACGGTGGAACGTGCGCCGGTAGGCAATCGCCAGCCGCGCCGCCTCGACGCATGCCTCCGGATCGTCCGCGTTCACGTGGACGATCGGAATCTTGAACCCTCGCGCGAGCCCGCTCGCATACGACGTACTGTAGGAGTCGCGCGAATCGGCCGTGAACCCGAGCTGGTTGTTGACGATGATGTGGATCGTGCCGCCCGTCTGATAGCCCGGCAGCCGGCTCAGGTTCAACGTCTCGGCGACGATGCCCTGTCCCGAGAACGATGCGTCGCCATGAATCAGGATCGGGACGCTGCGCGCAGGATCGAAGACCGGCGCTCCGGGCGCGTCCGTCGTCGTTCCGGCCGCGCGCGCCATCCCTTCGACGACAGGGTCGACGGCTTCGAGGTGGCTCGGATTCGGCGGCATCGAGACGACGAGCTCCATCGCGCGGCCGTCCTTGATCGCACGATGCGCACCCGCGTGGTACTTCACGTCGCCCGTCCATGCCATGTCTTCTCGGAAACTCCGTGACGACAGCGGATCCTTGAACTCCGCCAGAATCTGCTGGTACGGCTTGTTCAGGACATGCGCCATCACGTTCAGACGGCCGCGGTGCGCCATCCCGATCAGGATCGAACGGATGCCGGATTCCGCCGCTTCGGCGATCACCTCGTCGAGGACGGGCACGAGCATGTCGAGCCCTTCGATCGAGAAGCGCGTCTTCCCGGGAAACGTGCGGTGCAGGAACTTCTCGAACGCTTCGACCTGTGTGAGGCGATCGAGCAGCGCGAGCGGATCGATCGGGTCCGCGGGCGCGCGGAAGCGGCCGCCTTCCGCAGCCTGCCGGAGCCACTGGCGCTCTTCCGGGACGAAGATGTGTGCGTAATCGTAGCCGGTCGTCGAACAGTAGACGCGCCTCAGCGCCTCGACGACATCCAGCATCGTCGCCGACTCGGTCACGAGCGGGGAGGAAACCAGCGTCGCCGGAAGCTGGCGAAGATCCTCGTCGGTGAGGTTGTGCGTCTCGGGAAGCAGCGACGGATCGCCGAGGGGCCGGGCGCCGAGCGGATCGAGCTGCGCGGCGAGGTGCCCGTACCGGCGGATCGCCTGCGCGAGGTAGACGGCTTCGACGACCCTTCGAAGCGTGCCGGCGTCGGTCGGCAGCTCTTCGACGATCTCGGCGGGCGGCGTCCAGCGCTCGAAAATTGCGCGTGTGTCGGGGTCGACCGACGAGGGGTCGCGCCGGAATCGCTCGTACTGCTCGAGAACGTACCCTCGATTGAGACCCGCGAATCCCTGCCACGAAGCCATGACCTTCTTATCGTAACCCAGGGCTTCCGTCTTCGGGCCGGAAGTTGTTGTAACTGCTGGATCTTGCGCAGATTGGCGCGATGCAGGGCGGCACCTGTAGGCCGGGTCTCTCAGACCCGGCTACATATCCGCGGGCGCCTCCGGTACGGGCCGCACGATGCGCGTGAACTGGCCGCGCTGCAGGAGCTCGCGCCCCTTGCCGCCGCGTCCGGTGACCTCGTACTTCGCGGTGCTGATGGTCTGCTCGGCGCCGCGGCTCGTTTCGACGGTCAGGAGGTCGCGATCGCCTGACGAGGCGATGAACCCGAGGACGCGGTCGTCCTTCGACGTCAGCTTGATCAGGATCACGCCGCGGCCCGGGCCGGAAAGGAAGTTGACCTCCTCCACCTTCGTCAGGATTGCGCGCGCGTCATGGGTGGCCGCAATCAGGATCTCGTTGCCAATGATGCGGGCCACGCCAACGATCTCGGCCGAGCTGCCCGCCTTCGCGAACCGTCGACCCGCACGTGTGCTCGGCTCCGCGAACGGTTCCAGGCTGAAGCGCATGCTGTAGCCATCGCTCGAGACGGCGACGCCCTGCACTCGAGGCTCCGCACCTTCCTTCCGCGCCGTGATCTCGCCGGCGACGCGCGGATCCATGCCCAGCGCCGCAACGATGCGCTCCCCATCCTTCAGCTTGAACAGCCGCTGAATGGGCTCGCCGTAACCGGTCGACGCAGGCACATCCGCAATACGCGCGCTGTATGCCACGCCAAAGTTGCTGAAGAACGCAGCCGTCGCGCGCGTGCTACCGGCGAGGACGGCGAGCACCTCGTCCCCTTCGCGCAAGCGCGTCGAGGCGACATCCTTGACCTCCTTCTGCCGCTTCACCCAGCCGTCGCGCGAGACGATGACGACGTTGTCTTCTTCGACGATGAAGTCCTCGGCCGAGTACTCGGCCTCCCCTTCGTCGCTCGCGATGGCGGTACGGCGAGGATCGCCGTACGTCTTTTGAATCTGCTCGATTTCCTCGCGTACCAGCGCCCACCGGCTGTCTTCGTCCCTGAGCAGGCCGCCGATCTGGCGCGCGCGTTTCCGCTTCTCCTCGGCTTCCTTCCTGATGATCAGGATCTCGAGCCTCGCGATGCGATACAGCTTCAGTTCCAGGATCGCGTCCGCCTGCTCGGCGTCGAGCCCGTACTTCTTGATGATCTGCTGCGCCGCGTCCTGCTTTCCTTCGGACTTGCGGATGATCTTCAGGATCTCGTCGAGCGCGTCGAAGACCTTCTCGAATCCTTCGAGGATGTGGATGCGCTTTTTGAGCGCCTGCAGCTCGTGCTCCAGGCGCCGTGTGACGACCTCGAGGCGGAAGTGGAGGAAGTGCCACAGGATCGCGTGAAGGTCGAGGCGTTCGGGCCTGCCAACCTCCGGGTTCTCCGTGGGGATCAGGCACGTGAGGTTGACGAGGAAGTTCGTCTGGAGCGGCGTATGTTTGAAGAGATACGCCATCACCATCCGCTCGTCGGCGTCTCGCTTCAATTCGAGCGCGATGCGGACGTCCTCGGTCGAGATGTCCTTCACGTCGAGCAGCGGCGGCAGCTTCCGGCTGAGCGCCACTTCCGCAATGCGCTCGACGAGCGTCGACTTGTTCACCGTGTAGGGGATACTCGTGACGTAGATGGTCTTCGTCGCGCGCGTGGACGGGCCTTCCTCCCAGGTCGCGCGCAGACGGATCGCGCCGGATCCCGTTTTGTAGATCCCCTTCAGCTCTTCGGCGGAGTTCAGGATCTGCCCGCCGGTCGGGAAGTCCGGCCCTTTGACGTAGCGACAGAGCTGGACGCTGCTCAAATCGGGATTGTCGAGCAGCTTCACGAGCGCCGTGCACACCTCCGACAGGTTGTGCGGCGGAATGTTGGTCGCCATGCCGACCGCGATTCCCGTCGCGCCGTTGATCAGCAGGTTCGGCACCCGCGAGGGGAGCACGACCGGTTCCGACTTCGTCCCGTCGTAGTTCGGGCGGAACGCGACGGTCGCCTGATCGATCTCGGTGAGCAGCTCGTCGCTGATGCGGGCGAGGCGGCACTCGGTGTAGCGCATCGCCGCGGCGCTGTCGCCGTCGAGCGAGCCGAAGTTGCCGGAGCCGTCCACGAGCGGATAGCGCAGCGAGAAGGGCTGCGCCATGCGCACGAGCGTTTCGTACAGGGCGGCGTCCCCGTGCGGGTGATAGCTGCCCATCACGTCGCCCACGACCTTGGCGCACTTGCGGTGCTTCGCGTCGGCCGTCAGGTTCTGCTGCCACATCGTGAACAGGATGCGGCGCTGAACCGGCTTCAGCCCGTCGCGCACGTCCGGCAGCGCGCGGGACGTGATGACGGAAAGCGCGTAATTCAGGTATCGCGTCTGCGCCGCTTCGTGCAGCGCGACCGCTTCGTCGCTCGGGCCCGAGGGCGTGTCGACGTCCACGGGAGCATCGAACAACGAAACGTCGGAGGGCTTTCTCTTCTTGGCCATGGGTTGAGAAAGGATAGCATTCACCGAATGGAGTGATCGGCGGCCGACTATTGATCCACGATTGATTCTTTCGGGGACGCAGCCCCGATTCCTTCATGCGCACCTATCGCTACCTGCATCTGGACGTCTTCACGGATCGTCCCTTCGAGGGCAATCAGCTGGCCGTCTTCCTCGAGCCAACCGGCTTGACCGCGGCCGAGATGCAGCGGATCGCGAAGGAGATGGCCTTCTCGGAGAGCACGTTCATCCTTCCGCGAGAGTCGCCCGCCACGGATATCCGCATGCGCATCTTCACGCCGGGCGAAGAGCTGCCGATGGCCGGCCACCCGACGATCGGGAGTACGTTCGCGCTCGCCGCGGAGGGCGTCATCGCCGCCGGGCGCGAGCAATTCGTCTTCGGCCTCGGTGTCGGGCCCACCCCCGTGTCGCTGTCGTGGAAGGGAGACGCGCTCGACTTCGTTTGGATGACGCAGAAGCCGCCCGTCGTGAGCGGACGGATTCGCGATGTCGGCGCGTTTGCCACGGCGCTCGATCTCGCGCCCGACGACCTGCGACGCGATCTGCCGATCGAGGCCGTCTCGTGCGGCGTTCCGTTCCTCTTTGCGCCGCTGACCACGCGATCTGCCGTCGATCGAGCGTCGATCAATCGGGGCGCGTACCGCGATGCGCTCCGTCAGTCCGGCATCGACGAGCTGCCGCTGTTCGTCTTCACGCTCGACCGGCCGGGCGCCGCACAGGACGAGGCCGTCTACAGCCGCATGCTCGCGCCGGGCCTCGGCGTCAGCGAAGACCCGGCAACAGGCAGCGCCAGCGGGCCGCTCGGGTGCTATCTCTGGATCCACCAGCTGCTGCCGTCGACAACGCTCGAGCACTTCGTCAGCCTGCAGGGCGTGCAGATGGGACGGCCGAGCCGGCTGCATGTCTCGATTGACGGCACGGAGCGCGACGTCAGCCGTGTTCGCGTGGGAGGCCGAAGCGTCATCGTCGGCGAGGGAACGCTGAGCTTCTGACCTCCGGCTCAGGTCAGCTCGATTGCACACCATATCGACCTGACATGAATCAGGAGGTTGAGTTATGAGACGCTTCGGTTTGCTGTCCCTCGTCTTCGCGACGGCGCTCGCGTTCGGCTGCAACAGCAACCCCAGCCACGACACCAGCGCGAACGCTCCGGCCAATGGGTCGGCAGTAGGGACCGCCGGAACCAACAACGTCACGGCCGGGGACCGCGATTTCGTGCACGACGTCGCCATCGCGAACATGGCGGAGATCGATCTCGCCAGGCTGGCCCTCCAACAGAGCACGAACGCGGACGTGAAGAAGTTCGCCCAGATGATGATCGACGATCACACGAAGGCGGGCGATGCGCTCAAGTCGATTGCGGCGCAGCACAACATCGAGGTGCCGGCGCAGATCGACGACAAGCACCAGGACCTTCACAACAAGCTCGCCGAGAAGAAGGGCATCGATTTCGACAAGGAGTACGCCAGCGAGATGGTGGACGGCCACCAGGACTTCGTCGACAAGCTCGAGTCGCGCATCGACAAGAAGACCGTGGACGAATGGAAGTCCAAGACCAGCGGAACGGCGGATGACGGCACGAAGCCCGAGGTGAAGGGCACCGCCACGACCGTGCTTCCCGAGAAGAGCGACAACCCGATCACGGCCTCGATCAATCAATGGGCAGCCGACACGTACCCGACCGCCCAGGCGCACCTGACGGCGGCGAAGGCGCTCGACAAGAACATCAAGCGCCGCACCACCGACTAGCGCGAAGGTTGGTTGTTGGAGGTTGGTTGTTGGCGGGTCCACCGTCCCTCGACGATGCTCGGGACGGCCCTGAGCTCTGTGGAAGGGCGTAGCGCCTCATGGCGCGAAGGTGGAAGGTTGGGAATTGGGCCCGGCGAAAGCCGGGCCTCTTTTCAGGCCCGCGCTTTCAACAGCTGCTTGATTTCCTCGAGCTGACGCAGCAGGTCCTGCTGACGAACCGTGTCGTCGGTCGGCCTCTTTCCCACGAACGTGAGCCCGCCGCCGGTTTCGAGCACCGCGCGTTCGACCATGTCGAGCGATTCGAATCCCTGGCGGTGCGCCGCGGCCTCGAGCTCCGCCATCGTGATCAGCTCACCGTCGAGCCGATCCTTCAACACGCGGCCGTGCTCCACCAGCACTTCGGCCTTCCCCTCGATCACCCGGTCGAAGCGCTCGTGGCGGTAAAGGAAGCGCACCATGGCATAGTTGGCGGCCATCAGGGTTGCCGCCCCTATCAACCCGCCGACGACCGAGTTGTCGTTGCCGATGATCGCGTTCTGGACGGTGTTGGAGATGGTGAGGAGGACGATGAGATCGAGAGGATTGAGCTGCGCCAGCTCGCGCTTGCCGAACAGCCGGATCAGGAGCATCAGCGCCGCGTAGACCAGCAGCGGCCGGACGATCTTCTCGACGATCGGAACGCCCGGCACCAGGAGATCGGACCAGATCATTGACACCCTCCGCGTGAGGAGTGTACGCGAACGGTCGCTCGAAACAGAAAGGGCCCGGCTTTCGCCGGGCCCGATGCCTCAACTCCTCAAATCCCACCCTCCCGCCGTCGCGCTACCTCGCTATTTCACAAACAGCATTTCCCGGTAGGTGGGAAAGGGCCAGATGTCGTGCGGCACGATCGCCTCCAGCGCATCGCCCGTCTCCCGCAGGTCGTTCATCGACGGAATGACCTTGTCCCGGAAGTACTTCGCGTGCTTCATGGGATCGCCGTTGCCCTCGTGCTCCAGCAGGTGCTGCAGATGATCGACCCGCGACTTGCACTCGTCGGTCAGCCGGGTCATCTCGTTCAGCCGCGCACGGGATTCCTTCGCCGTCGCGCCGGCGGACTTCACCGCCGCCACGGTCTGCGCCACTTCGGTTTGATACCGGTACGCCGCGGGCAGGATGTAGCGATTGCCCATCAGGACCATGAGCTGCGCCTCGATGTTGATCGTCTTGTTGTACTGCTCGAGGGCGACGTCGTAGCGCGCGCGCAGCTCGCGCTCGTTCAGGACGCCGTACTTCTCGAATGCCTTGATGACGTCCGGCTTGATGGCCTCGGCATACGCATCGACCGACGTCCGATGGTTCAGCAGCCCGCGCTTCTCGGCTTCCTTCGTCCACTCGGGTGCGTAGTTGTTGCCATTGAAGATGATCCGCTTGTTGTCCTTGATCAACTTCGTCAGCAGCGTCTGGAGCGCCGCCTGGAGCTTCTTGCCCTCTTTCAGCCCCTTCTCCAGCTCCGTCGCGCAGTAATCGAGCGATTCGGTGACGGCGACGTTCAGCGCGACGTTCGGCAGCGCGATGCTCTGGTTCGCGGAAACCGCGCGGAACTCGAACTTGTTGCCCGTGAACGCGAACGGGCTCGTGCGGTTGCGGTCCCCCGCGTCGCGCGGGAGCTTCGGCAGCACGTTGACGCCGATGTCGAGAATCCCGCCGCTCTTCGTGCTCTTGGCGCTCCCCGCCTTCTCGATCTGCTCGAAGATGTCCGTGAGCATGTCCCCGAGGAAGACGGAGATGATCGCGGGAGGCGCCTCGTTCGCGCCGAGCCGGTGATCGTTGCCGGCGCTCGCAATGCTGAAGCGCAGCAGCCCCTGCTGCTTGTTCACGGCGCGCAGCACGGCCGCGCAGAACACGAGGAACTGCATGTTGTCGTGCGGCGTGTCGCCCGGATTCAGCAGGTTGTTCCCGAGATCGTCGCTCATGCTCCAGTTCAGATGCTTGCCGGAGCCGTTGACGCCCGCGAACGGCTTCTCGTGCAGCAGGCACGCGAGGCCGTACTTCGGCGCCATCCTCCTCATCATCTCCATCGTCATCATCTGGTGATCGGTGGCGACGTTCGCGTTCTCGAAGATCGGCGCGACCTCGTACTGGCTCGGCGCGACCTCGTTGTGCCGTGTCTTCACCGGCACGCCGACCTTGTACAGCTCGCGCTCGACGTCCATCATGAACGCAAGGACGCGATCGGGGATGGACCCGAAGTAGTGGTCCTCCATCTCCTGCCCCTTCGGGGGTTTCGCGCCGAAGAGCGTCCGGCCGGCGTTGATCAGGTCCGGGCGGTTGAAATAGAACTGCCGGTCGATCAGGAAATATTCCTGCTCGGGACCGCACGTGGTGACGACCCGCGATCCCTTCGATCCGAACAGCTTCAGGATGCGGACGGCCTGTTTCGAAAGCGCCTCCTGCGATCGCAGGAGCGGCGTCTTCTTGTCGAGCGCCTCACCCGTCCAGCTCACGAAGGCCGTCGGGATGACCAGGGTGGTGCCCTGCGGCGTGACGAGCAGCCACGGCGGGCTCGTGGGATCCCACGCGGTATAGCCGCGCGCTTCGAACGTCGACCGCATGCCGCCCGAGGGGAAGCTGGAGGCGTCGGGTTCTCCCCTCACCAGCTCCTTGCCGCTGAACTCGGCCACGGCGCGGCCGTCCGGCGTGGGATTCAGAAAGGAATCGTGCTTCTCCGCCGTGATGCCGGTCATCGGCTGGAACCAGTGCGTGTAATGAGTGGCGCCGTACTCGACGGCCCAGTCCTTCAACGCGCTGGCGACGATGTCGGCGACGGAAGGGTCGATGGACTCGCCGTGCGCGATCGAGCGCCGCAGCGCGCGGAACACGTCCTTCGGCAGCCGCGCGCGCTGGACCTCCTCGTTGAAGGTCAGGGACCCGAATTCGTCGACGACCTTGCGCGGGGCCTGCGTGGAGACGGGGGCGTGCCGGATCGCCATGCCCCAGTCGGTAATATTCCGTTGTGCCTCGCTCGATGCTGAGGAGCCCATTGCGTGCGTCCTTTCCGATTGAAGGGGGATGAAGCCGCGGCCGTGAAGGGCTCATTATGCGCACGGCGCGCCGGCAGAGGCAAGCCAAATCGACAGCTATATACTAAACGATGTGAAACATATCCAGGACTACTACGCGGCGCCGATTGGCGAGTTCGAGCAGATCGTGCTGATGGCGCTGCTGCGGCTGGGCAACGGCGCCTACGGCGCGGCGATCCGGCGCCACATCGAAGATCGCACCGGGCGGAGGGCTTCGGTAAGCGCGGTGTACGTGACGCTGCAGCGCCTCGAAGAGAAGGGCATGGTCGTCTCGTACGTCGGCCCGGCGACGCCGCAGCGCGGCGGACGCCGCCGCCGGCATTATCTGATGGATACCGAAGGCGCACGCGCGCTCGGACGCGCGTATCGCACCTTCAAGGTGATGTCGGACGGCGTCGAATCGGAACTGGACGCGCTGTAGAGCGCATCGCTTGACCTCGCAACTCGATCGGGCGTAGGCTCGCATCAATAGACACGCTATGGGGAAGGCCCGAGGCCGCCAGGAGCTGCTGCCCGGCACGCTCGACATGCTGATCCTCAAGACGCTGTCAATCGGCGTGATGCACGGGTACGGCATCGCGCAGCACATCAAGACCGTGTCCGACGACGTGCTGCGCGTCGAGGAGGGCTCGCTGTACCCCGCCCTTCAGCGTCTCGAGATTCAGGGGCTCGTCGCGTCGGAGTGGGGCTACTCGGCAAACAACCGCCGCGCGCGGTACTACCGTCTCACTCGGGCGGGCCGCCGAGCGCTTGGAGAAGCCGAATCGAGCTTCGACCGCCTCATCGCGGCGATCGGCCGCGTGATGAAACCGGCCGCGGACTAACGCGGAACACGCGGACAACGGGGCGCCGCGGACAACGCGGACATATAGGACATCTATGGGTGTACTCCGGTTCGTTCGGCATGTTCGTGCGGCGGTGCGGCGACCCACCCTCGACGATCAGCTTCGACGGGAGCTCGAGCAGCACGTCGCCTGGAAGGCGCAGATGTACGCCGACCACGGTGTGCCGGAGGCGGAGGCGAAGCGGCGCGCGTCGATCGACGTGGGCAACGTGACGAAGCTCAGGGAGGATGCCCGCGCGACGTGGGGCTTTCCGCTGTGGGACGGGATCGTCCAGGACCTGCGCTACGGCGTGCGGATGCTGCGGAGTTCGACGGCGCTCACGATCATTGCCGTGGGATCCCTCGCCATCGGCATCGGCTCGAGCGCAGCGGTGTTCAGCCTCGCGAATACGGTGCTCTTCCGGAGACTCGCGGTCGCAGATCCGGACGGGCTCGTCGTCATGAAGTGGTTTTCCGGCCCCGCGATGCCGTTCGGCTCGCTGAACGGCACGGGCGAACAGAATGCCGACGGCCTGACCAGTACGTCGTTCTCGTCAGCCGCGCTGGAAGCCTTCCGCGGAGAGGGATCACGGTTCGTAGACGTCATCGCGTTTGCGGATCTCTACACGGTCAATATCGCGAGCGGGACCGCCGCCGAAATGGGGACGGCTCATGCCGTGTCCGGCAACTACTTCGAAACCCTCGGCGTCCGCTCCGTCGCCGGACGGACGCTTGGGCCCGACGACGACCGCGTCGACGCGCTTCCGGCGATTGCGATCAGCCGCTCGTTCGCCGATCGGCACTTCGCCCGATTCGAAGACGCCATCGGTCAGACGGTGACCGTCAACGCCGTGCCGTTCACGGTTGCGGGCGTGCTGCCGGCGCCCTTCCATGGGACGGGGCAGGCCGGCAGCAACCCCGATATCTACGTGCCGCTCGCGCTCCGAACGCGCGTGGTGCCGAACGACGATCCGATCACGGATCCGAATTTCTGGTGGGTTCTGATGATGGGCCGTTTGAAGCCCAACGTGCGCGTCGAGGATGCGCAGGCTGCGCTCGACGTGCTCCTCAAGCGAACGGTCGCCCATGCGCGGCCACAGCTCGCCGCGCCGGATCTTCCGAAGCTGCGCCTCCTGCCCGGCTCGCGTGGACAGGTGGAGGACCGCGCGCGGATGGTGCCGGTGATCCGCACGATGGCGATCGTCACGGTCATCGTGCTGCTGGTTGCGTGCGCGAATGTCGCGAGCCTGCTGCTCGCCCGGGGACGGGCGCGCGCTCGCGAGCTCGGCGTCCGCCTCGCGATCGGTGCTACACGGGCCCGCATCATCCGTCAGCTGTTGACGGAGGCGCTTCTACTTGCCGCGGCTGCGAGCACGTGTGGCGTCGTGCTCGCGAGATGGATGACCGGCGTCCTTCTGCCGGCGGTTTCCGGAGATGCGCCGGCGCTCGCGGAGGCCGCCGGGACAGACGTTCGCGTTCTGGGCTTTGCCGTGCTCGTTGGAACCGCCGCAGCGGTCGTTTTCGGACTGCTGCCTGCGCTGCGCTCCACCGACCGGCAGCTTGCGTTGCGTCTGGAGGAGGCGCGGCGAAGTGCAACCCCGTCGAAGCAGAGACGCGTCCTTTCGGGCGGCCTCGTTGCCGTCCAGATAGGGTTGACGCTGCTGCTGGCTGTCGCCGCGGGGTTACTCGTGCGCTCGCTGCACAATCTGGAGCACGTGGAGCTCGGGTTCGATCCGAGCAACCTTCTGCTGTTCAGCGTGGACGCCTCGAAGAACGGCTACGACACGGCGCGCGCGCAGACTCTGTACGCGGATCTCCTCGACCGGCTGCGCGCGACGCCAGGCGTGCGGAACGCGTCGATGTTGAGCAACCGCCTCATCAGCAACTCGTCGGCGTTCAGCGCGGCGTCGCACCCAGAGGAAACCACACCGGAGCGCCGATCCGCCGCCGCACGCTCGTATATCCGGGACCACGGCGTCTACCTGCTCACGGTGGACGAGCAGTTCTTCTCGACGCTTGCGATCCCGCTCGTTCGGGGACGGGTGTTCACCACCGCGGATGCCGGTAACGGCCTCGGCGCGGTCATCAACCGCTCCCTCGCGCGGCAGCTCTGGGGGACGGAAGACGTGATCGGACGGAGGTTCCGTGTCGGCCTGCAGCGCGAGTCGCCGATCTATGAGGTGATCGGGATGTGCGCGGACGCGCGCTACACGTCCCTGCGACGCCCGATGGCGCCCACCGCGTACCTGTACTTTCGCCAGCGTGCGAACGAGAAGAGCACGCCGACGTTTGCCGTCAAGACGTGGGGGCCGCCGAAGGCAACGGCCTCGGACGTGCGGGAGATCGTGCGCAGCCTCGATCCCACGCTGCCGGTTGCCAGCATCTCGACGCAGGCAGAGCAGATCGCATCGTTCCTCAAACGCGAGCGACTGTTTGCCACGCTCGCGCTGCTGCTCGGCGTCGTCGCACTGCTGTTGTCGGCGCTGGGCGTCTACGGCATCCTGGCCTACTCGGTCGTCCAGCGCACGCAGGAAATTGGGATCCGGATGGCGCTCGGCGCGGCGCAACGCAGCGTCCATTGGATGGTGCTGAGGGATTCGCTCGTGCTCGCGGGGATCGGCCTGTGCGCTGGTGTGCCCGCGGCTTTGGCAGGCACGCGCCTGCTGGAAGCGCTGCTCTATGGGCTGCCGCCGCGCGACGCCTTGACCCTCAGTGCGGCCGCCGCCTTGATGATTGGCCTCGCGCTGATCGCTGGGTATGTACCCGCGCGCCGCGCGGCTCGCATCGATCCAATGGTTGCCCTCAGAGCGGAGTGAATGTCGCGCGAGATCGCGCAACTACAGTTGCGCGCTACAAGGCCACTACATCCCCAGCACCGCGTGCGGCGCGTATGGCTCCTCCAACCGCCGGCAGTCCTCGTCCGACAGCTGCAGATCCAGCGCGGCGAGCGCCTGATCGAGATGTTCGAGCTTCGACGCGCCGATGATCGGCGCGGTGATGCCCGGCTGCCGCAGTACCCACGCTAGGGCGACCTGCGCGGGCGTCACGCCGAGGTCATTCGCGACTTCGACCAGGCGCTCGGCGACGTCGAAGTCCGCGTCGCTGTAATACAGGTTGTGGGCGTACTGATCGGTCTGCTCCCGTGGCGTCGCGGTGCGTTGGGACCCCCGTTTGCGATTCCCCGTCAGGAATCCGCGCGCGAGAGGGCTCCACGGGATCACGCCGACCCCTTCCGCTCGGCAGAGCGGCAGCATCTCGCGCTCCTCCTCACGATAGGCGAGATTGTAGTGCGGCTGCATCGAGACGAACCGCGTCCAGCCGCGCAGGTCAGCTACATACAGCGCCTTTGCGAACTGCCAGGCCGCCATCGAGGAAGCGCCGATGTAGCGCGCCTTCCCGCTGCGGACGACGTCCTCGAGCACGCCGAGGGTTTCCTCGATCGGCGTGTCGGGATCGAGCCGATGGATCTGATAGAGATCGACGTAGTCCGTCCCGAGCCGGCGCAGCGATTTGTCGATCGACGAGAGCACGTGCTTGCGCGACAGGCCGCAATCGTTGGGGTGGTCGCTCATCGCGTTGAAGACCTTCGTCGCGATGACGACCTCGTCGCGCTTCGCGAAATCCTTCAACGCGCGGCCGAGAATTTCTTCGCTGCGGCCGAGCGAGTACATGTCCGCCGTGTCGAAGAACGTGATGCCGCTCTCGACCGCGCGCTTGATGAACGGACGCGACTGATCCTCGGGCAGCACCCAGGCGCGCCACTTCGGATCCCCGTATGTCATCGCGCCGAGGCAGAGGCGCGATACCTTGAGCCCTGTTGAGCCAAGCCGTACGTAGTGCATCCCGTCAGAATAGTCGAAAGGGAGGGCGGGTGAGGCGCCCTACAAGAACGGCAGCAGCGGATCGTCGGCCGAGAACGGCGCCGAAGGGTCCTCCAGGTTGTGGACGCTGACGCCGAGCAGGCGGACCGGGCGGTGCGCGGCGTCGGTGCGATCGAGCAGGGCGATGGCGCGGGCGGTGAGATCGTCGGGGTCGCGCGTAGCGGGCGACTTCGAGTGACTGCGCGTGATAGTGGTGAAGTCCGCGTACCGCACCTTGATCGTCACGGTGCGGCAGAGGATCTCCTTCCGTGCGAGCCAGGCCGCCGCGTCGCGGGCCATCTCGTCGATCTCGCGGCGGATCTCCGCGATGTCGGTGAGATCGTTCGTGTAGGTGTACTCGCTGCCCGATGACTTCGTGACGTGATTGGGCTCGACGCGGCGCTCGTCGATGCCGTCGGCCAGCCGCCGCAGCCACTCGACCTGGCTGCCGACGGCCTCGCGGAGCAGCGACGGATCGGCGCTGCGGACGTCGACGAGCCGCTCGATGCCGCGCTCGCGCAGGCGCTGCGCCGTCACCGGGCCGACGCCCCACAGCGCGTCGACGGGCAGCTTCTGGAGGAAGGGCTCGACGCGCGCCGGCGCGATGACGGTGAGGCCGTCCGGCTTGCGCCAGCCGGATGCAATCTTGGCGAGAAACTTGTTGGGCGCGACGCCCGCCGACGCCGTGAGCCCTGTCGCCGCGCGAATCTCCGTCTTCAGGCGCTGCGCGACGGCCTTGCCGAGCGGCTCGCCCCAGGCGTTCTCGGTGACATCCAGATACGCTTCGTCGAGCGACAGCGGCTCGACGAGCGGCGTCACCGATCGGAAGAGCGCGAACACCGCCTGAGACGCCGCGCGATATCGCTGGAAATCGGGACGGACGATGACGAGGTCGGGACAGAGGCGGACGGCGCGCGCCATCGGAATCGCGGAGCGGACCCCGTACGCGCGCGCCTCGTAGCTCGCCGCGGCGACGACCCCGCGCTTGTCAGGATCGCCGCCCACCGCGACGGGCCGGCCGCGCAAGGACGGATTGTCGCGCTGCTCGACCGACGCGTAGAACGCGTCCATGTCGACGTGCAGGATGCGGCGCATACACCGCCGCTATTGTCGCAAAACGGGGACGCGCACGCAGCCGCGCCGCACGCCCTTCAGGCGTTCGCCGGAACCGGCGCTTTCCTTCGGGAGCCGCGCGGCTTCGCGGTCTTCTTGTCCTTCGGCGCCCGGGCGTTGCCACTCTTCGCGCCGCGGCGCCGGCGCGACGGCTTGGGCTCGCCGTCCTGTCCCGCGTCGGCGGCCTCCGGCGACGCGTCCGCCGGCGGCTCTTCCACGTCGATGATCGGTGCGGGCTCGACTTCCTGAACGACGTCGCCGTCCACGATCTCCTGCGGCCGCGCGGGCATGTGCTCCTGCGGCTCGACGGCGCTCTCGACGACCTCCGGCTCGGCCGGCTGCGTCGGCTCCGTCTCGAGAGGCTTCATCACGTTGCCGGAAAAGAACCGCATCACGCCCTGGCGATCGCGCTCCATGCGGAACAGCCCCTCGCGCTGGCATGCGCGAAGCAGATCGTTCAGCGTCGCGAAGCCGAACCGGCGCTCGTCGAAGGTCGGATCGACGCCGCGCAGGAACTGCTTCACTTGGCGCAGGTACATCGGCCAGCGCGGCGGGTTCTGCGCTGCCTGGAACAGGCGCCGTACTTCGCGAATCCCGTCGGCAAGCCGAGGCTCACCGGCCGGCCGCTCCTCCTGAGCGGCTGGCCGCGCGGGCTCCGCAGGCGCGGGGCGCGAATGGCCGTCCTCGCTCAGCTCCACGAGCACGTTGCGCCCCGATTCGCGCAGCGTCACGTAGCCGGCAGACGCCAGCTTCTGCGCGAAATCGCGGAAGCTGCTCGCGCCGTACGTCCGCTCGGAGAACGTCGAGTCGAGCTGCAGAAGCGTGCTCTTCAGAAGCCCGAGCTGCGGCGAAACCTCGCGATCGCTCAGCAGCTTGAGGGCGCGCCGCACGAGGGGCACGATCTGATCGATGCCGGAGGCCGATGCCGCGGGGCCGCTCGCCCGGCCGCGATCCTGGCGGCGGCCGCCGGTCAGGTTCTCGTAGGCGATGAACTCGTGGCAGTTGCGCTGCATCACGACGCTCGTGAACGCGCGCCCGCCGACGATGAACACCTGCTTGTCGTACTGCTTCAGCTTTTCGACGAGGGAGATGAAGTCGCTGTCGCCGCCGACGATGACGTAGGCGTTGATGTGCGGATGCGTGAAGGCCATCTCCAGCGCGTCGAGCGCCAGGTTGATGTCTGCGCCGTTCTTGTCGCCGCCCGGCGTCAGGTTGCGCTGGACCAGCTTCGTGGCATGCTGCGTCAGCGAGCGGCTGTAGTCCCCCGCGCGCGTCCAGTCGCCATAGGCGATCTTCGAAACGACCTCTCCCCGCTCCTTCAGGGCCTCGAGGACGACCCCGACGTCGAACTGCGCGTTCAGCGTGCTCTTTACGCCGATCTCGATGTTGTCGAAGTCGATGAATACTGCGATTTTGAACCGTGTGTCTGCCAAACTCTTCCTGAATTCCCTTCCGGCCATTCCGGCCATCCGATCATTATCCCACGCGGCCCCGCGGCCTCCTCACTTCTTCTGCTCCACCCGGACTCTGACGAGATCGATCCGGTTCACCGGCGTCTCGCCGTTCACCGGCGTGGCTGCGATCTTCTCCACCACATCCATACCGTCCACGACACGACCGAAGGCCGTGTACTTGCCGTCGAGCGACGGTGCATCTCCGGTGACGATGAAGAAGGACGAGGTCGCGCTCCCCGGGTCGTCGCCGTGCGCCATCGAGACGATACCCTTCACGTGCTTCGTGTCGTTGAATTCGGGCACGAGCGGGTGCACGAGCGTCTGCTGCTTCTGGGTGAGCGGACCGCGCGTGGCGAGGTAACCCGCCTGCACGACGAACCCGCGCACGATGCGATGAAACGCCGTGCCGTCGAGCACGCCTGCCTGAGCGAGACGAAGGAAGTTGCGGACGTGCTCGGGCGCCTTCTCGGTGAGGAACGCGATCGTCACGTTGCCGAGCGGCGTCTCGAGCACGGCCTGGTAATTCGCCAACTGCTCGACGGACTCGGTGGAGAACGCGAGCGGCTCGGGCGGCGGCGCGTCGCGGATCGTCACGGAGCTGATCTCGATGCGCTCCGCCGGTGCGCCCTTCGCGTCTGCCGGCGCCTCGGAGATCTTCTGCAGGACGTCGAGTCCTTCGCTCACGCGTCCGAAGATGGTGTACTCCCCCCTCAGGGCCGGCTGGTCCGAGATGCAGACGAAGAACTGCGCGCCCGCGCTGTCCGGCTGACCTGGCCGGATCACGGCGGCGACGGTCCCTCGCGTGAATGGCTCGTTGCTGTGCTCCGCCTGGAGCAGACCCAGGCCCCCGGTCCCGTATTGCGCCTTCTTTGCCGGATCCTTCGACAGCGGATCGCCGCCCTGGACGATGCCGTTGCGGATGATCCTGTGAAACACCGTGCCGTCGTAGCCGTGGTCGCCGGCGGTCTTCATGAAGTAGCCCACGTGATTCGGCGCGAGATCCGGCCGCAGATCGATGATCAGCGTCCCGACGGCCGTTTCCACGACCGCCTGCTTGCCGGTCATCTGCGCTACCGTCAGCGTGGTCGTGAACGGCGCGGGCTGCGCGGGCCGGCGCGCTTGTGGAACCGCGCTCAGCGCAAGGAGGAGAACAACAGCGGTCTTCATGTGGTATCGCGCAATCTATTTGGCTGCCCTTGCAATCGCCGTTTCCGCGAGCGGTCCCATGATCGCGTAGCCCTTCGCGTTCGGATGCAGATCGTCCGCGCTCAGGTCCTCGCGAAGAAGGCCCGACGGATCCGTCATCGCCGAGAAGTAGTCCAGATAGACGTGGTTGTGCTCGGATGCGTAGGACTTGATCCAGTCGTTGAGCGCGCGGATGCGCGCCATCGGCCTGGACGTGGTCTGCGGGATGCCGCTCGGCCCGACATGGTAGTTGCTCACCGGCGTCACGCTCGCGAGCACGACGCGAATGTCGTGCGCCTTCGCGAGATCGCTCATGGACGCCAGGTTGCCCTGGATCTCTTCATTCGTCATCGGGCCGGTGTTGCCCGCGATGTCGTTCGTGCCCGCCAGGATCACGACGACCTTCGGCTTCAGATCGATGACGTCCGGCTTGAACCGGACGAGCATCTGCGGGGTGGTCTGGCCGCTGATGCCTCGATCGACGTAGGCCTTGTTGGCGAAGAAATCGCCGTAGCGCGGCTGTTGCCAGGCATCCGTGATGGAGTCGCCCATGAACACGACGCGCGCACTGCCGGCGGCCGGCGCCGCGAGATCGCGGTTCGCGTCACGGTAGCGTGCGAGTTGCGCCCAGTCGCGCAGCCGCAGGTCGTTGCGCATGAGCGCCTGCAGCGCGGTGGCCAGCTCCGGACACGATTCGACGGGTGCCGGTGCAGCGGCGGGAGGCTGCTGCGCCGCCGGCGCTTGTTCAGAGCTCAGCGCAGCGGTCCCGGCGAAGGCAATCAGCGTGACGAAAAGGGCACGGATCATCATTCGAGGCGGCTCCTTGTGTTGCGGACATCCTAGCGTATGGCGCGCTTCGCGCGCCTGTCACCAGAGGACCCAGAGCGACGCGACGACGTGCAGGTTGCCGGCGACGAACCACGGCACCAATCGCGACCCGCGAGGCTCCCGGGCGAGCAGCACGTTGAACGCAGCCGTCAGCGGCAACATGACGCGCGTAATCGCGCCCGTGGCCGGATCCCACAGCACGCGATCGATGACGAGCATCAACGCGATGTAGCCGAGGGCAATCCGCCACCATGGGTTGCGTACCTCGTGCCGGAGCACCAGATATATCGCCTCGACGATGAGTGAAGCCACGATGCAGAGCTGCACGCCCGCGGGCGAGAACAGCCCCGAGGTCCGGACCATCACGATCGACCGGTGCAACGTCTCGATCATTGCCGCACCGGGTACGCCGAACTGATCGCCGCCCGCAAAGATCGTCGACCTGTAGATCGATCGCAGGTAGTCCTCCCACATCAGCAGCGGCAGCACGGTGAGGGCGGCCGCGGCCCCGGCGCGCGCCCAGTCGCGCCTGGACTGCGGAAGCGGCTGCGCGAGCACGCCGAGGACGTTCGTCTCGCGACCGAGGCCGTTGATGCCCGCCAGCGCTGCGGACGCGAGATAGCGGCCTTTCTCCGAGAACCGGATCACGAGAAGCGTCAGCAACAGGCTGGGGCCGTCGAGCAGCGCGAACCTGACGGACCACAGAAGCCCGTGTGAGAAGAGGCACGCCGCCCAGGGCACAAGCGTCCGAGGCGAGCGGACGGGCAGCCATCGCGTCAGCAGGACGGCGATCAGAATCCAGCTCGCGACGTTCTGCAGCGCGTAGGCTTGGAGAATCCACGAGGGCCGGCCGAGCCCCAGCAGCCACGCGGTCCAACTGAAGAGGATCCGCCGCGCACGGAAGGGCGCGAGGTCCATCGCACGATCCACCGCCGGATCGCGCACGAGCGGATCCAGCCCCCGCTGCGCGTAGAACTGGCCGTCGTAGCTCCCCCACGCGGGGACGACCTCGTGCGGGACCGCGCGAAGCGCCGGTGCTTCGTCCTCGTTGCCTTCAGGAAACGCGATGAGCGCAGTGAAGCCGGTGCCGCGATGATAGAATTTCGCGACGCTCGCCAAAAAAATCAGCACCAGCACGATCGCGATGCCGACGCAGATCCTCTGCATCCTGCTGCTCACCGCGGCCTGCCGCACGTCTCCATCCGCTCCGCCGATCCGCATCGTCGATCTCGTCGGGCAATTGAATCGCGCCGAACAGCGCCCGGCCGGCGCGTTCACGCTGAGCGACCGCAACGGCATCCGCGCGATTGCCGGACCCGCTCCGGGACGCATCATCTGGACGCTCCCGATTCCGCGCCGCGGCGTCTTTCGCGCGATGGCGGCGGTCGACGGCGCCGCTCCGGCGCGCTTCCGCGTGGGCGTCAGCGACGATCGGATCTACGAAGGGCTCGCGTCCGTGCAGTCGACCCCGGGGAGCGGGTGGACCGGAATCCAGGCCGACTTGTCCGCCTACGCCGGGTGGAAATGGAGCCTGTTCTATCGCCCCGAACGCTATTCCTGGCGCCTCGTCCTCAGCGCCGATGCCGTCGGGGGCACGCCCGCGACAGCCGTCTGGGGGGACCCCGAGATCGTGAGCGATCGCGCCGCCGCACGCGAGTACGCACGGCGTGTTGTCGGGCGGCCCTTTTAGGGCGCCCGCCAGGCGAGCCTGAGAGGCCCGCCCTACTCTGACGCCGCCCCTACTCGTAGTGCAGCGCCTTCACGGGATCCAGCCGCGACGCGCGGACGGCGGGATACAAGCCGAAGACGATCCCGATGGCGACAGACACGCCGAACGCGAGCACGATCGACGTCGTGGTCACGATCGTCGACCATCCCGCGAGCACGCCGATCAACTGCGACAGCCCGACGCCGAGCAGGATCCCCGCAACGCCGCCCGAGAGCGAAATGATCGTCGTTTCGATCAGGAACTGACGGACGACATCCTTCTGACGCGCGCCGATCGCTCGGCGGACGCCGATCTCGCGCGTCCGCTCCAGGACGCTCGCGAGCATGATGTTCATGATCCCGATGCCGCCGACGAGCAGCGAGATGGACGCGATGGCAACCATGACCATCTCGAAGATGCGCTGCGTGCGGCGCTGCTCCGCGAGCAGCTCCGCGGGCGAGACGATCGTGAAGTCGCCGGCGCCGCGGTGCGCGACGTCGAGGATGCCTCGAAGGAGCGCCGCCGCGCCGGGAATATCGGCTCCCTGCTTCATCTGCAGGTAGATGCCGTCGATTTCGTCCTTGCGCGCGCTCTGGCCGTCCTCGAGCCGGAACACCGACGAATACAGCGGCACGTAAATGAGGTTGTTGCGATCCTGCGCCGGGAGGCCCGCGACGTCGGACTGCACGGTGAGCTGCGGCCCTGCCACGCCGATCACCTGGAACCACTGCTCGTTGATCTTGATGTACCGGCCGACCGGATCGTCGGCCCCGAAGACGCTCGCGGCGGCCGCTTCGCCCACCACGGCGACCGGGGCCGCGGCAGCGGTCTCCGCCTCGTCGAAGAATCGGCCGGACGCCACGCGCAGGTTCGCGATGGTCGCGTAGACCGGACTGATGCCGTACACCAACGGCATGTCGCCGCCGATCGGCCGCGGCAGGAGCTTCGTCGGCGTGAATCGCTTGCGCGCCGTGACCGCGCTGATGTTCTCGAGGTTCGACTCGATGACGCGCAGGTCCTTGAACGAGAGGCCCGCGGAGAGCTGGCGCACCTTCTGGAGCACCTGATTGTCGGGCGCCTCACGCGCCTCGACGATCAGGTTGCGAACGCCGAGCTGCTCGATGAACGCCATGACTTCCTGCTGCGCCCCCGCACCGATGGACAGCATCGCCACAACTGCCGCGACCCCGAAGATCATGCCGAGCATCGTCAGCATCGAGCGCAGCTTGTGGGCGCGGAGGTTTTCGAGCCCGAGCATCAGCTCCGGCAGGAAGTCGGTGGACCAGAGATGCGTACGAACGCTCATCGGGAGGGGCCGGAGGCCGGCGGCATCGGCGCGGCCGATGACGTGGTGGATCGGCGAGCCGCGACTTCAGGATCGATGAGCGCGATGACGTCCCCGTCGTTGACGCCGTTCACGACGGCCCGGCTCTCCGTCGCGTTCGTGACCTTCACGTCGCGGCGCTCGAACCGATCGCCGCCGCGCACGTACACGAACGTCTTTCCGGCCTTCTCGAACACCGCCTGCCTCGGGACCTGCAGCGCGTTGTCGATCACGCGCCCGTCGATCACGAGCTGGACGGAGGAGCCGGCGCGCAGACGCGGATCCGGTTTGTCGAACGTGAACCTGACGTCGAACTGCCGGACGGCGGACGTCTCGAAGAAATTGCCCCGCGATGCGAGACCGCTCAGGGCGCCGACCTTCGCGAGGAACGTTTCGCCCGGAAGGGCATCCGACCGCACGACCGCCGACTGGCCGCTCTGCAGGTTGTCGCGGTCCGTTTCGTTGATCTTCGCGCGAACCTCCATCTGACCCGCTTCGATCACATCGGCGATCGGGCGCCCGGCGAACGTCGTGTCCCCCTGGCGGAACTCGGGCAGCACCATCCCGTAGAAGAAGAAATTGCCCGCGGCGTCTCGGTTCTCCTTCACCGCGACGATTCCGTCGAGCGGCGCCTTCACGACGAGCCCGTCGATGATCCTCTGCGCGCGCTCCATGGCGAGCTGCGCCTTGTTCCGCTGTTCCAGGACGACCTCCAGCGCCGCCTGGTTCGTGGCCGTGCGCGACTTCACGTCCTGTTCGAGCTGGGCGAGCCGTCGGCGCGCTTCTTCCAGCGTGAGGACGTTCTTCTGCGCTTCGATCGCCCCAATCAGATCGTTCGCCGCGGTATTCAGCTCACCCCGGCGCACGTCGTATCTCGCCGTGAGGAGCGCTACCTGATCCTCCGCGGCCTGCACGGCCGCGTCTGCCTTGATCTTCACGATCTGCTGCTCGGCCTCGGCGAGCTCCGACTTCGCCTGCTCGAGCGCGAACTGCTGATCGGCGGGATCGATCTCGAAAACGACTTCGTCCTTCCTGGCGGCGGTGCCCGTGGTGAGCAGCTTCACGATCCGCAGCGTGCCGCCCGCGGGAGGCGCCACGAGCGTCGCGGTGCGTCCGGCGAGCAGCTCACCCGTCGCATACACCGTGAGCTTCAGCGGCCCGCGCACGACGCGCGTCGTCGGGACCTCCTGGCGGCGCTCCGGGAGGCTCGGGACCGCCAGCGCGAACGACGTTCCGACCACCGCGACCGCCGCCGCGATCGCGACCCACAACCAGAGCTTTCGCGATCTCAGCCCGGGTCCGCGGCCGCTCACGGCTGCCTCCGGACGAGCTCCGCTTCAGGACGCCGCGTCGCCAGCTTGTCGCCGGACGAGACGCCCGACCCAATCGCGACCTGCTCGCGTCCGCGCCGGCTGACGTCGATTCGCGTTTCATCGAACATCGATCCGCGCAGCTTGTACACGACCGAATGACCGTCGCGCTGAAACACCGCTTCCGAAGGCGCCAGCAGCACGCTCGGGACAGTGTCGGTTGCGATGCGCGCGGTAGCCGTCATGCCAGGACGGATGCGCGGATCCGGATTCTTCAGGACGAGCCCCAGATCGAAGTTGCGGACCGGCGGCCAGCCGGAGCTGAAATCGACTTTCGCGAGCACCGAAATGAGATCGACTGTCGCGGTGAAATCCGTGCCGGGAACGGCCTCGATCTTCACCGTGGCGTTCTGGCCAACGCGCAGGCGGCCGCGGTCCGACTCGTCGAGCCGCGCTTCGAGGTGAATCGACGAGAGGTCGGGCAGCTCGACGACGTTCGCGCCCGGCCAGGCGCGATCGCCTTCGCGGAACTCCACCTGGCCGCCGAACATGCCGCCCGTCCGGTAGTTCGGCAGAATGTTGACGACGCCGCCGGTGGGCGCCTTGATCACGAGCGCGTCGAGGCCCGCCTTGGCGCGATCCACGTCGAGTTGCGCCTTTTCGCGCTTTCGCTCCTTGCCGACGAGCTCTGCTTCGGCGGCCGTGCGGTTCGAGCGCGCCTTCTCCTCCGCCTCGCGGAGCTTCTGTTCCGCATCGGCCACGGTGAGCTTCGCCTGCTCGTACTCCAGCTTCGAGACGATGTCACGCTTGCCGAGATCGAGCTTCGCGCGATCGAGGTCGTACCGCGCCTTCATGACGGCGGTCTGATCCTGCTCCTGTGTGATGTGCTGCTGCGCCTTCGCCTGCGCGATCTCGGCGTCGGACTGCTTCAGCTCCGACTGCTTCTCCTGCATGCGCTGACGAAGGTTCGTCGCGTCGAACTCGACGAGCACGTCGCCGGTCTTCACGGCGGTGCCGTTCTTCGCGAGCTTCAGGATCTGGAGCTCGCCGGCCTGTGTGGGAGCGGAGAGGACGATCGACCTCGCTGGACGGATGTCGCCGCGGAGCTGCACGTAGTCCACGAAGTCGCCGCGTGTCACGTTCGCGGTCGGGACGTCGGGGGCCACGGCCGCGCGGCTCGCGATCGCGAATCCACCGGCCACGACGGCGACCGCCGCGGCGATCACCGCGGCCAGGCGCCACCCGCGAAGGTGCGGTCGCTTCATCACTGCGCCTGTCCGATGTTACGGGCGACGAGCGATCCCTCACCGAGACCATTGGCCACGACGACTTCGTGCGTGCTCATGTCCCCGACGGACACATCCTGGCGTTCGTAGCGCCCGCTGCGCTGCACGCGGACGAACGGCTGCTCGCCGTCGTAGCCGAGCGAATCGCGCGGGATCACGAGTGCGCCCGGCGAGCGGCGAAGCTCGACGTCGAGCGAGGCGGTCAGATCCGGCATCAGGTTCGGATGCGAGCCGTCCACCTCGACGATGACGACGAAGTTCCGGACTTTCGGCGAGAGCGTCGAGGCCACGCCGATCGGCGAGATCTGCGCGATGCGGCCGCGGAAGGATAGATCGGGATACGCATCGAGCCCGATGCCAACGGCCTGGCCGACCCGCAGATCGCCGATGTCGGCCTGGTTCACGCGCGCGCGGACGCGCATCATCGCGGGGTTCACGACGTCCACGACCGGCAGCCCCGATCGGACTTCGTCCCCTTCCTGGATCTCGGCCATGTTCTGGCCCTTCCAGGTCATCTTGATCACGGCGATGCCTTCGATGGGCGACTTGATCAGCATTCGCTCGGCGTTCGACGACGCCTGGCGCATGGCGGTATCGGCGCGGTCGCGGCGAATCTCGAGCACGCGGATATCCGCTTCGGCCGCGCGCCGCTTGAGATCGTAGGTTTCCTGGAGCTGCTTCAGGTGCGCATCCGCTTCCTCGAGCGCGAGCTTGTTCTTCTCGGCCTCGATCTTCGGCAGCATCTCGTTCTTGAGCATCTCGAGCTTCGCGCGCTCGAGCGCGCTCTCGGCCTGCTTCATCGTGCTGTCGTCCGCGGCGCGCGCCGCCGCCTCCTGCGCCTTCCGCTTGCGGATCTGCTGCTCGAGATCCGTCAGCTCCGCCTGCTTGTCGAGAGCGTTCCGAATCTGATCCTGGCGGTCGAATTCGACCAGCAGATCGCCCGGACGCACCTTCAGGCCAGCCGGCACGAGCCGCGTCACGATGAGACTGTTGTTGTTCTGCCCCGCGAGCCTGGGTGCCGAGATTGTCGTCGCCTGGACCGCTTCCACGGTCCCGCTCAACCGGAGGCTCCGCACGAAGTCGCGGCGCGTCACCTTATAGATCCGCGCCTGGGCGTCGGCCTGCGGCTCCGGCCCGCGGGCGTGCACGTACAGGCCGGCGGCAGCGACCCCCGCGACGGCTACGGCGGCGATCAGATAGACAGGTTTCACCATGGATACGCGCAACGGTCCCGGATATCAGACGAGGACCGGAGACCGATGGTTGGTTGAGAACGATTCAGAATACCGCCACTCGGCCCGGATTCAGCGTGCCAGTTGCGATGAGACACCCTGACGGCGGGTGTGCCGTTTCAGCACTTCACGCCGAATTCGGCCGGCTCGTAGCTGAGGTTCGAGGACAGCCAGCGCTCCACCTCTTCGATCGAGACGCCCCGCCGCCCCGCGTAGGATTCGATCTGGTCGCGGCCGATCCGCCCTACGCTGAAGTACTTCGCGAGGGGATGCGAGAAGTACAGGCCGCTGACGCTCGCCGGGGGTGACATGGCTCCGTGTTCGGTCAGCGTGATCCCCTGCCGCTCGGCGTCGAGCATCCGGAACAGATCGAACTTGCCGCTGTGGTCCGGGCAGGCTGGGTAGCCGTAGGCGGGCCGTATCCCGCGGTGCTTCTCCACGAACAGGTCGTCCACCGCCGTCCCACCCGCATCCGGGTGGCCCCAGTCGTCGCGCGCCTGCGCGTGCAGCCACGTCGCAAACGCCTCCGCGAAACGATCGGCCAGAGCCTTGACGATGATCGCGCGGTAGTCGTCGTGATCCGCCTCGAAGCGCTTGACGAGGACGTCCGCGTCCAAGCCGCCCGTGACCGCGAACATGCCGATGTAATCGGGCACCCCGCTTCCGCGCGGCGCGATGTAATCGGAGAGGCAGAGATTGGGGCGCTCGTCGGGCTGCACCTCCTGCTGCCGCAGCATCGGGAGCCGCCCGAGCGGCGCTCGGCGATCTTCATCCTTGTAGACGATGATGTCGTCGCCTTCCGTCGCCGCCGGCCAGAACGCGTATACCCCGCGCGCGTGAATCAGTCTGCCGTCGATGATCTCCTTCAAGAGTTCCTGCGCGTGGCCGTACAGCTCTCGCGCCGCCGCGCCGTATTGCGGATGCTCGAGAATGGCGGGGTACCGCCCCTTCAGCTCCCAGGCCGAGAAGAAATAGGTCCAGTCGATGTACTTCGCGAGCTCCGCGAGCGACACATCGTTCAGATATTTCCGTCCGACGAACGCGGGCGTCGCGATGAAGTGCTCCTCCCAGTCGTACTGGAGCCGGTTCGCGCGCGCCTTCTCGTACGAGAGCAGCGGCTTCTCGCTGCGCGCCTTGTAACGCCGGCGGATTGCCTCCTGCGCATCGCGATTGCTTTGATCGAATGCCGCGGCGCGCTCCGGGTTCATGAGGCTCGCGACGACATCGACAACGCGCGACGCATCCAGCACGTGAACGACGGGTTGCGAGTACTCCGGCGCGATCTTCACCGCGGTATGCTGGCGGCTCGTCGTCGCGCCGCCGATGAGCAGCGGCAGATCCAGGTTGCGGCGCGCCATCTCGCGCGCGGCGTTCACCATCTCGTCGAGTGACGGCGTGATCAGGCCGCTCAACCCGACCATGTGCGCCTTTCGCTCGGCTGCCGTGTCGAGGATCTTCGCGGCAGGCACCATCACGCCGAGATCGATCACCTCGTAATTGTTGCAGCCGAGCACGACGCCGACGATGTTCTTGCCGATGTCGTGGACGTCCCCCTTGACGGTCGCCATGACGATGCGGCCCTGTGAACGGGGGCCGCCTGCCGCCTTCTGCGCCTCCATGAACGGCTCGAGATAGGCGACGGCCTTCTTCATGGCGCGCGCGCTCTTGACGACCTGCGGCAGGAACATCTTCCCGGAGCCGAACAGATCGCCGACGATCTTCATCCCGTCCATCAGCGGGCCTTCGATGATGTCGAGCGGGCGCGGGTACTTCTGCCGCGCTTCCTCCGTGTCCTCCTCGATGTACTCGACGGTGCCGTGCACGAGCGCGTGCGCGAGCCGCTCTTCGACCGTCCCGCTGCGCCAGGCGAGATCCGCCTCGCGCTTCATGCCCGAGCCCTTTACCGTGTCCGCGAACTGCACCAGACGCTCGGTCGCGTCGGGGCGGCGGTTGAAGATGACGTCCTCGACGTGCTCGAGGAGATTCTTGGGTATGTCTTCGTAGACGGCGAGCTGGCCGGCGTTGACGATTCCCATGTCCATGCCGGCCTTGATGGCGTGGAACAGGAAGGCGGAGTGCATCGCCTCGCGCACGATGTCGTTGCCGCGGAACGAGAAGGACAGGTTGCTGACGCCCCCGCTGACCTTCACGCCCGGGCACGTCTCCTTGATGGCGCGCGTCCCCTCGATGTAGTTCACCGCATATGCGTTGTGCTCGTCGAGCCCGGTGGCGATCGCGAGGATGTTCGGGTCGAAGATGATGTCCGACGGATCGAATCCCGCCTGCTCGGTGAGCAGGCGATACGCCCGCTGGCAGATCTCGACTTTGCGCTGGACGGTGTCCGCCTGGCCCGTCTCGTCGAACGCCATGACGACGACGGCGGCGCCGTACTGGCGGATACGCCGCGCCTTCTCGAGGAAGTCCGCCTCTCCTTCCTTGAGGCTGATCGAGTTGACCACGCCCTTGCCCTGCACGCACTTCAGGCCGGCTTCGAGGACGGACCATTTCGAGCTGTCGATCACGATCGGCACGCGGGCGATCTCCGGCTCGGTTGCGATGTAATTGAGGAACGTCGTCATCGCGCGCTCGGAGTCGAGCATCCCCTCGTCCATGTTCACGTCGATCAGATTCGCGCCCCCGCGCACCTGATCGAGCGCCACGTGCGCCGCCTCCGCGTAGTTCCCTGCTTTGATGAGACGCGCGAATCGCGCCGACCCGGTGACGTTCGTGCGCTCGCCGATCATCTGGAAGTTGCTGTCGGGCCGAATCACGAGCGGCTCCAGCCCTGACAGGCGCGTGTAGCCTGGGCCTGGAGCGGGAATGGCGCGCGGCGCGACGTCCTTCACCGCTTCCGCAATCGCCGCGATGTGCTCCGGCGTCGTCCCGCAGCAGCCGCCGACGATGTTGACGAGCCCGCTGGTGGCGAACTCGCGCACGAGCGACGCGGTCTCCGCGGGAACCTCGTCGTACTGGCCGAACGCGTTCGGAAGGCCGGCATTCGGGTAGCAGCTGACGTAGCGCTCGGCGATGCGCGAGAGGTCCTCGAGATACGGGCGCATGTCGCGGGCGCCCAGCGCGCAGTTGATGCCGACGCTGAACGGCTGCGCGTGGCGAATGGAGAGGTAGAACGCCTCGAGCGTCTGGCCAGAAAGCGTGCGGCCGCTGCGGTCCGTGATGGTGAAGGAAATCATCAGCGGCAGACGCGCGCCCTTCTCCTGGAACACGCGGTCGATCGCGACGAGCCCGGCCTTCGCGTTCAGCGTGTCGAAGATCGTCTCGAGGAGCAGAACGTCGCAGCCGCCGTCGATGAGGCCGCGAACCTGCTCCTCGTACGCCGCGCTGAGGGCGTCGAACGTCGTCGCGCGAAACGCCGGATCGTTGACGTCCGGAGAGATGGAAAGCGTGCGGTTTGCGGGACCGATTGAACCCGCGGCGAAGCGCGGCTTGTCGGGCGTCCGTGCCGACCATGCGTCGCACGCGGCGCGCGCGAGCTTCGCGCCTTCGAGGTTCAATTCGTACGCGAACGCCTCGAGCGCGTAGTCTGCCTGCACGATCGACGTGCTGCTGAAGGTGTTCGTCTCGATGATGTCGGCGCCCGCGGCGAGGTATTCCTCGTGTATCTCGCGAACGACGTCCGGCCGCGTCAGGATCAGCAGGTCGTTGTTGCCTTTCAGGTCTTTGGGGTGCTCGCGGAATCGCTCGCCGCGGAAGTCCTCTTCCGAGAGGCCGCGGCGCTGAATCATCGTCCCCATTGCGCCGTCGAGGACGAGGATGTGGCGATCGACGAGCGATGTCAGCTGTGAGAATGCGTCCGGCGTCCGGGAAGTCATCGTTTGTGTCTGCCTTGTGGAGCGGGCTTCGTCCCGCTTGCAATGAGAACCGTAAAGGGGTCGCGCGCACGGCGCGCGCCGACGGAGACGCGGACGTCCTTCAGGCCCGCGGTCTCCAGCAGCGCCGCCAGTTCCTTGTCATCGAACCCGAGCCACCGGTCGTCCAGGCGCTCGCGCACCCACGCCTGATCGTGGCTTCGCAGATCGAGCACGAGCACGCGCCCGCCGGGCCTGACGATGCGGACGGCTTCGCCGAGGGCGCGTGAGGGATCGTCCGCGTGGTGCAGCGTCTGTGAGAGCAGCGCGAGATCAACAGAGGCGTCGCGCAGCGGGAGCGCTTCGATGTCGCCGCGCTTCCACTGGATGTTCTGCAGCCCGCGGCGGCGCGCAAGGTCCTGCGCGCGCGCGAGGACAGCCTCGGATCGATCCACCGCAATCACGCGACGCGCGAAGCGGCCGGCTTCAATCGTCAGGTAGCCTTCGCCGCACCCGAGATCCGCAACGTCCATGGCGGGCAGCAGGTGGCCGATGGCGCGCGACCATGCGGCCCAGCTTCGTCCGGGGACGATCTGCCTGCGTTCGTCGCTCGCGCCGTGCTCGTCGAAGTCTTCCGTGCGGACGCGGCGTATTTCTTCCAGGCGCGCGTCATCGGCACGTCCTTCGGGCGTGGCCGCGGCAACAGCAAATTGGGCCGCCAGCAGGCGCCATAGCTCGGCGGAGCCGTTCTGGCCCTGGCGGAGAGCGTCTGCGAGGGCGTAGTAGCTGTAGCCGCCCTCGCGTTGTTCCGTGACGATCCCCGCGTCCTTGAGGAGACCCAGGTGGCGCGAGACGCCGGATTGAGCGAGGCCGAGGATCGCGGTCAGCTCGCTGACGTTGAGCTGGTCGAGGGAGAGGAGGCGCAGGAGGCGGAGGCGCGCCTCGTCCCCAAGGAGGCGGAACAGCGGGGCGCCCATGGCCATATCAACTAATCTACATCAGTTGATATGAGTTGTCACGGCGGGGTTCGAGCCGGGTCTCACAGACCCGGCCTACGGAACGCGGGGCCCCGAGCCCCGGCAGGTTTCACCAGACGCGGCAGATCTTCTGGTTCACCATCTTCGCGTTCGCCGGACAGCTGAACGCCTTCTGGAACTCGGGCATGTTCGAGACGACGCCGATCGCGCGGTACCGGCCGGGTGAGTGGACGTTCGTGCGGACGTGGAGCCGGGCGAGCTCGTCGGTTCGGTTCTCGCACCACATCTGCGCCCACCCGATGAAGAACCGCTGCTCCGGCGTAAAGCCGTCCGCTTCGGCCAGGTGCTTGTTCTTGAGATCTTCCATGAGCGCCATCCAGGCGAGACGCAGGCCGCCGTTGTCCGCGACGTTCTCGCCGAGGGTCAGGCGCCCGTTCACCTTCAGATCGTCGACGGCGGTGTAGCCCGAATACTGATCGGCCACGCAGCTCACGCGCTCCTCGAATGCCTTGCCGTCGGCCGGCGTCCACCAGTCGCGCAGGTTGCCTTCGGCGTCGAAGCGGCGCCCCTGATCGTCGAACCCGTGCGTCAGCTCGTGGCCGACGACGGCCCCCGCCGCGCCGAAGTTCACCGCGTCATCCGCTTCCTTGATGAAGAAGGGCGGCTGCAGGATGCCCGCGGGGAAGTTGATGTTGTTCTCGAACGGGTTGTAGTACGCGTTGACGGTGGGTGGCGTCATGAGCCACTCGGTCTTGTCCACCGGCCTGCCGATCTTCGCGAGCTGACGGCGGTAGGCGAACGTGTTCGAACGCAGCGAGTTGCCGAGCGCATCGCCGCGCTCGATCTTCAGCGACGAGTAGTCCCGCCACCGATCGGGATAGCCGATCTTGTTCGCGACCGCGCGCAGCTTCACCTCCGCCTGCTTCTTCGTCTCGTCCGACATCCACGGGATGTCCTTGATGTCGACGTCCAGCGCGCTCTCGATCGCCTGCACCATCCTGAGCGTGCGCTCCTTTCCTTCCGCGCCGAACGTGCGCTCCACGTACACCTTGCCGAGCGCTTCGCCGAGATCGGAGTCCACGGCGTCGACGCAGCGCTTCCAGCGCGGACGCTGCTCCTGCGCCCCGGTGAGCGAACGGCCGTAGAACCTGAACGTCTCCTCGTCGAATTTCGTGGGCAGGACCTGCGACTGGCCATGTATGAGATGCCACCGGAGATACGTCTTCAGATCCGCGATGGACGTCGACGAGAGGACGGCGTCGAGGCCCTTCATGAACTCCGGCTCGGTCACGTTCGCGGCGGCCACCTGCGGCGCTTCGGCCGCCTTCAGGTACGCGGTGAGATCGATCGAGGGAACCAGCTTCCGCGCCTCGTCGATCGACATCTTGTGGTAGATGTTCTGCGGATTGCGCACACTGACGCGGTCGAGCGCGTGCTGCGCGAGCGCAGTCTCGATCTGCATGACGGTCTTCGCGCCCGCCGCGGCCTGCTCCGACGTATCGCCCGCGAGCTGCAGCATGTTCGCGACGTGCTCCACGTATCCGTCGCGCACCTTCTTCGAGTTCTCGTCGTCTTTCAGGTAGTAGTCCCGATCGGGAAGCCCCATGCCGCCCTGGCCGAACGTCGCGATGTACTGCGAGGCGTCTTTGAAGTCCGGCGCGGCCCCGAAGCCGAAGAGGACGCCGTACCCGAGCGTGTGCAGATGGCCGATGAGCGGCGGCAGATCGGCGACGGATCGGAGCGCCGCGACGCTGTCCAGTTCCGGCTTCAGAGGGGCCAGGCCTTTCGAGTCGATCGTCTGCCGATCCATGCAGGTCGCGTAGTAGTCGCCGATCTGGCGCATGCCCGGATCGCTGTCCGGCTTTGCCGCCGTCTCGAGGATGTTGCGGAGGATCGCGTTGTTCCGATCCTGCAGCTCCTCGAACCGTCCGTAGCGTGGCTGGTCCGCCGGCAGCGGATGCTTCGCCATCCATCCGCCGCAGGCGAACTGGTAGAAATCCGTGCACGGATTGGCCGTCTTGTCGAGCGACTCCAACTCGATGCCGGAGCGGCTCGGCGCCGGCGTCTGCGTCTGGCCCGCAGGGGCGGCGCGCAGCCCGGAATCGAACAACGCCATTGCCGCGGCCAGCGGCACCGCGAACATCCAGAACGCGCGCTTCCTCATCGGTGTGCCTCCAGCCAGGCAGAGAGATGCGGGGCCTCGGCATCGCGCAGCGCGACGCACGAGCGGATGCGCTCCTTGGCCTGCTGCAGCCTGCGTGCGGCGTCAGGCACGGGGTGCGCGGAGAAGAACTGGTCTACCTGCTGCTCGGCCTTTGCGTCGCAGAACGTGCCCGCGGCCGAAACGATGCTCCCGTTCGATGTACTCTCGCCGGCCTTCTTCTGCAGATCGTCCCACTGCTGCTGCAGCAGGTGCCACGCCAGCGCGCGCGTGTCGTCATGGCCAATCATCGACGCCACGAGCAGCTTCGTATCCTGCGTGCGCACTTCGGGCCCGAGTGCGTACTCCATCGTCCGCCGAACGAGGGCAGGATCGGTGAAGCGCGTGAGCCCGTAGAGGAATCGGTAGCGCTCTTCCGGAGTCTCGGCGCTGCGGTACGCCGCCTGATACCGCGCGTACAACGCCGCATCACCATGGACGGCGGCCATGTAGGCGATTGGCGTGCGCAGCGTGGGATCGATCGATGCCGGATCGCGCAGGAGGTCGTCGATCTTCGCCCGCGCGGTCTGCAGAACGCCCGGGTCGCCCGCATCGCCCAGCGCCATCAACACTTCTGCGCGAAGTGTGCGTCTCGCGGCCGGCTCGTTCGGTGCCGGTGTCCATCCCAACTCGGTCGATGCGGGCGCGAGCAGCGCGCGAACCCACGCACGATAGGCGTCCCGTGTCGCCGAGGTCGTCAGATCGTCGACGGACCGGAGGTGAGACGTCAGCGTCTCCATGACGTCGGGGTCGCGCTCGCCGGCGAACCCGTCCGCGAGGTCCAGCCACGAGCCGATGTGATGGTGCCCCGCACGAACAATCGCCCACTCGTCCGAAAGCAGCGACAGCCGCTCCCCAGCGGTCAGCTTGCCCACGTCTCTTGCAATGGGCGGAATCATGTCCGCCGGATGTTCGACGCGGTAGTAGCCCAGCCCGTCCGCGTTGCCCATCACCCATGCCGGACACGTGCCGTTGAGATCGATGGCATTGCCGCCCGTGTTCGTGATGACCTCGCAGCGGGTGCTGCCGTCGGGCAGCCTGAGGCACACGGGCACGTGCCACGTCTGTTCCGAAGACGCCGTCTCGCCGGCAATCGTGTAGCGACGCTCCCCGAGCGCGACCCTGCCCTGGCCATTTGCACATGCGATCCGCAACGCGACGAGCGGGGCGCCCGGCTTGGTCACGAAGTCCGCCATGATCGTGTCGACCGGCTTTCCGCTCGTTTTCGCGAGCGTGCCCCAGAAGTCGGCGGCCGCGGCGTTTCCATACTGAAAACGCTGCAAGTACGCATTCACGGCGGCGCGGAACACGTCGCTCCCGAGATAGCGCTCCACCATCCGGAGCACCGCGGCGCCTTTCTCGTAGGCGATTCCGTCAAACAGCTCGTTGATTTCCTCGGGCGTGGAGGCGCTCTTGTGGATCGGACGCGTGGACTGCAGCGCATCGAGGCCGAGCGCCGTCTGATTGGCTTCGACCTCCTTCACCTTTGGGTTCGCCTGCGGCATCCACTCCTGGAGCGGCTTCGTGGCCATCCAGTTCGCGAAGCCCTCGTTCAGCCAGATGTCGTCCCACCACCCCATCGTCACGAGATCGCCAAACCACTGGTGCGCCATCTCGTGCGCCAGCACTTCGGCGATGTTCTCCCTGGCCTCGGGCGTGGCCGCCTTCGGATCGGCGAGCAGCAGCGATTCGCGGTAGAAGATCGCTGCCGTGTTCTCCATCGCGCCCGCCGAGAAGTCCGGCACGGCAACGACGTCGAGCTTCTTGAACGGATATTTGATGGCGTAATAGCGGTTGAAGAACGTCATGTTCTTCTCGGCCGCTTCCAGCGCGAACCCCGTGAGGGCCTGATTCTCCGGCGTCGCGCAGACGCGGATCGGGATGCCGTCCGCGCCTCCGTCGCGGCACACGAAGTCGCCCACGACGAGCGCCACGAGATACGTCGACATCTTCGGCGACGTTTCGAACTTCACGGTGTGCTTGCCTGCGGCCGGTCCGGGCGCGTCGGAGGTAACCGCGCCGTTCGAGATCGCGTGATCCCCCGCGTCGATGAGCGCGGTGATGGAGAACGTCGCCTTCAGCGCCGGCTCGTCGAACGAGGGGAACATGCGGCGCGCATCGGTCGCCTCGAGCTGCGTAACCGCGTACCGGCGCTTCGCGGTCTTGCTCAGATAGAACCCGCGCAGCTGATCGTTGAGGATTCCTCGATACCTGATGTGGATCGTCGCCGCACCGGCAGGGAGCTGCTGCGGCGGCGTCAGAGTCGCCTGCTGACGCTCGGCATCGAGCGACGTCGACGCGGTGAACGAACGGCCGTTCGATTCGATCGTCACGCGCTCGAACGTAATCTCGGCGGCGTTCAGAACGATCCGATCTGTGGGTTTGGGCACATTCACGGCGATCGTCTCGTCGCCGGCGAACGTTGCCGTCGCGAGATCCGGCGCAAGGGTCAGGTCGTAATGCGAAGGAATTGCAGTGCCTGGCAGCCGCTGAGCTGCCGCGTCAACAGCAACTGCTACGGCGAGGAGGGACAACAGGAGCGTCTTCATAACGTCTAGCGCGCAACTTTAGTTGCGCATCGCATAATCATCGTGTGTCATACGAGGCCAGACTGTCAGTCTATCGCACGGAAACTCCGGTCGCCGGGCTCGTGCTCGCGCACGGCGCGGGCGCAGGGCAGAAGAGCGCGTTCATGATCGCCGCGGCGCGCGGACTCGCCGCTCGTGGAATCGTTACCGCAACATTCGACTTCCCGTACATGGCAATGGGACGAAAGGTTCCGGACAAGGGACCGGTACTGGAAGCGGCGTGGCGGGAGGCAATCGATCGCGCGCGTGCGGACGATGGGTTTCGCGCGCGGCCGCTGTTCGTCGGCGGCAAGTCGATGGGCGGACGGATCGCGTCGCAGGTCGCGGCCAGCATCGCGCCGCCGGTCGCCGGCCTCGTGTTCCTCGGCTATCCGCTGCACCCACCCGGAAAACCTGCGCAGCGCCGCGACGCGCACCTGCCGGCAATCGCGCAGCCCATGATGTTCGTGCAGGGGAGCGCCGACGCGTTTGGAACCGCAGACGAGATCCGCGCGCTCCTTCCGCGCCTGAGCCGCGGATCCGTGCTCCACGAGATCGCGTCAGGCGATCACTCGTTCAAGGTGCCCGCGCGCACCGGCCGCACTCCATCGGATGTGATGAAAGACGTGCTCGACGCCGTCGCGAGTTTCGTTCGCGCTGTGTTGTAGGGCACCCCTTCAGCGGGTACCGGTTCGCCCTACATCGAGTTTCGATTCTTCTTGCGCGACGTTGCCTTCGACGTATGGCGCTCTTCGGCCTCCTCGACGGAGTGCGATTCGCCGAGGCGCTCGTCCTTCTTCGCCATTCCCGCGAGCCGCGTGTAGTACTCGTGGAGCAGGCGCAGCTCGTCCTCGCCGAGATCCTCGACGTCGATCAGGCGGTTGCTCGCCCCCTCGATCGCCGCGACCAGCTCGTTCAGCTTCAACTGCAGCGCGAGCGAATCCTTGTTCTGCGTGCGCTGAATCAGGAAGACCATCAGGAACGTGACGATCGTCGTGCCCGTGTTGATGACGAGCTGCCACGTATCCGAGAAGTGAAAGACGGGCCCGAGCGCGGCCCAGACGATGATCGTCGCGCACGCGATGCCGAACGCCGTGCTGCTGCCGGTCCAGACCGTCACCGTCGTCGAAAATCGCTCGAACCAGCTTCCGATGCCTTCGCGCCTCCTGCGGCCCATCTCGACCTCCGGAGAGAGATGCTAATCGAGCGCTGGCAGCCTTGAAAGGGCCGCCCTAGGTCGTCCCTCTTCAGGTCGCCCTGAAAGGACCGCCGAGGCGTCGGCGATATAGTGAGTGCATGGCGACAGACGCAGTGGCGCAAGCTCCGCAGGCCCGCAGCCGGCGGCGCGAGGACATTCCCGAGCGGTTCAAGTGGAATCTGGCGGACATCTTCCCGAGCTGGGACGCGTGGCAGGCCGCGTACGCGCAGCTCGAAGCCGGCATCGAGCGCTACGCGGCACGGAGAGGAACGCTGGCTGAGGGACCGGATCGCCTGCTGCAGGCGTTCCGCCTCTCCGAAGAGCTGGGTCACCTCGCGTATCGCGTGTGGTATTACCCGTCGCTTCACTACGACGAGGACCAGCGCGACAACGCCGTCAACGCGCGACGGCAGCAGGTACAGATTCTCTTCGCCAAATGGAAGCAGGCCGAGTCGTGGTTCAACCCCGAGCTGTTGCAGATACCGCTCGAGACGGTCCGCGGGTGGATGGATCGCGAGGAGCCGCTCCGGCTCTATCGCTTCGCCATCGAAGATCTCTATCGCCAGCAGGAGCACGTGCTCGACGAAGAAGGCGAACGCCTGATGTCGCTCGCCAGCCGGCTCGCGTCTTCACCGAACGACTCGTACTGGGCGCTCTCGACCGCTGACGCCACCTTCCCGTCCATCACGCTCTCGACGGGAGAGACGGTGACGGTGTCGTACGGCCAGTACCGCGCCATCCTCGCGACGCGCCGCGAGCAGAGCGATCGTGAAAAGGCGTTCACTGCGCTGCACGAAACGTATCGCGCCAGCCTGAACACCTACGCGACGCTCTACAACGGCGTCTGCCAACGGGACCTGTTCCAGGCTCGCGCGCGCGGATACGCCAGCACGCTCGAGGCCGCGCTGCACGGCGACAACATCCCGACCTCCGTCGTCGAAAACCTGATCGAGACGACGCGCGCCGGGACGGAACCGCTGCGCCGCTACCACCGGCTCCGCCGGAAGGTGCTCGGCGTGCCCTCGTACCACGTGTACGACTTCTCGATTCCGCTCGTGACGTTCGAGAAGAAGTACCAGTACGACGACGTGCTCGACTGGATCGTCGACTCCGTCGCGCCGCTCGGTCCCGAATACCAGTCCCGGCTGCAGACGGGATTCGGCGGCAGGTGGATCGATGTGTACGAGAACGACGGCAAGCGCTCCGGCGCGTACTCGGCGCCGGTGTACGGCACGCACCCGTACATGCTGCTGAACTACACCGACACACTGGACGACGTGTTCACGACGGCGCACGAGATGGGCCACTCGATGCACACGATCCTGTCGCACGAGACGCAGCCCTTCATCTACTCGAACTACACGATCTTCGTCGCCGAGGTGCCCTCCACGCTGAGCGAGGCGCTTCTGCTCGAGTACATGCTGGCGCGATCGACGGATCCGGCGGAGCGCATCGTGCTGCTGCAGCATGCGATCGACAACATCACCGGCACGTTCTATACGCAGGTCCTCTTCGCAGACTACGAGCTGCGCGCGCACCGCCTGGCCGAGAACGATCAGCCGATCACGTCCGAAATCCTGACCGAGCTGTACACGCAGCTCCTGAAGGATTATTACGGCGACGCCATCGACATGAATGCGCTGACGGGGATTACGTGGTCGCGCATCCCGCACTTCTTCAATTCGCCGTACTACGTCTATCAATACGCGACGTGCTTCGCTTCGGCCGCAAAGATCGCGCAGCAGATCATGGGGAACGGCGCGGATGCCGCGGATGCGCGGGAACGCTACCTGACGCTGCTGCGCTCGGGCGGGAACGATTACCCGATGGAGCTGCTGCGGAAGGCAGGCGTGGATCTCAGCCAGCCGGACACCGTCCGCGCCATCGTCGATCAGCTGGACGGATTGGTGTCGAGGCTCGAGACCGAGCTCTCTCGCGCGTGATATCTCGTGCTCAGCACGGCCGTGCCGATGAGCACGAGCGCCGCTGATCCGTACGCCGTCCCCTCGCCGAACCACTGCAGCGCGCCGTTCCCCCACACGGGGCCGAGCGTCCGGCCCAGGCTTTCGAGGGCGCCCGCAGCCCCCTGCACGCGTCCCTGTTCGTGCCGTCCGGCCGCGCCGCTCACCAGCGACGTGAGCGACGGATTGCAGAACCCGATGCCGATTGCGCCAGGCACCAGCAGGGCGATGAAGACCGGCAGCGAATGCGTCATCGCGCTGCCGCCCCACCCGACGGCGGCACAGAGGAGTCCGATCGTCAACGTGCGGCGCTCCCCAATCCGCTGGACGACGGATCCGACGAAGCCCCCCTGCACGACGACGCCGAGGAATCCGAACGCGCTCAACAGATACCCGATGTGCGTCGCGTCGAATCCGAACCGCCGCTCTCCGAAGAGCGCGAACGTCGTCTGATAGACGGCGAACGAACCCCAGTACAGGAAATCAATCGTGAAGAGCAGCCGCAAGGCCGGGCGGTGGCGCAGGTCGCGCAGCGCCTTCCACGGCGAGCCGGCAACGGCGTGCACGCGGTGGACCGTTTCCGGCAGCCAGAGCCACGCGAGGACGGTGGCGACTACGGTGATGATCGCCGCGGCCCAGATCGGCGCCGTGTAGCTGATGCGCGCGAACAGGCCGCCAAGGCCGGGGCCGATGATGAATCCCAGACCGAACGCGGCGCCGAGCATCCCGAACGCGCGGGCGCGATTCTCCTCCGTCGTAACGTCGCCGATGTACGCGCGGGCGGTCGTGATGTTCCCCCCCGACAGTCCGTCGACGATCCGCGCGACGAACAACAGCGTCAAACTGTGCGCGAGCGCGAGCATCACGAAGCTCACGACGGTCCCGATCAGGCTGAAGATCAGGATGGGCCGCCGCCCCACGCGATCGGACCAGTGGCCGAGCAGCGGCGACGCGATCAACTGGCAGACCGAGAACGACGCGAACAGCAAGCCGATCGCGAGCGGCGACGCGCCGAACGTCTCCGCATAGAACGGCAGGAGCGGGATGATGATCCCGAAGCCGATCAGGTTGACGAGGATGGTCAGGAAGATGACGAGAAGCGGACGGCTCACCGCTTCACCGTGATCCCCTTGATGATCACCGGATCGATCGGGACGCTCTCCATCCCGTCCTTGATCGTCGTCGGCAGCTTGGAGATTCGATCGACGACGTCCATGCCCTCGACGACGCGCCCGAAGACGGCGTAGCCGAAATCGTCGGGCGAGTAGCCCGTGTGATCGAGACGGCGATTGTCGACGACGTTGACGAAAAACTGCGACGTCCCGCTCCGGACCATGCGCGTGCGCGCCATCGCGACGGTCCCGCGCTGGTTGCTCAGTCCGTTCGTCGCCTCGTTCTGGATCGGCGGACGCGTCGGCTTCTCGTTGAGGTCCGGCGTGTAGCCTCCGCCCTGTACGACGTAGCCTGCGACGACACGATGAAAGATGGTTCCCGCGTAGAAGCCCTCGTGCACGTACTGCAGAAAGTTCTCGACCGAGACGGGCGCTTTGTCCTGGAACAACTCGATCGTGAACGACCCGAACGACGTCTCGACGACCACCTGCGGGTTCGCGGCGGCGGCCGGCGGTTGTGTGGCGGTCTGCGTCTGGAGCAACAGCAGGAACAGGAACCCTGGTATCAGCATGCGCGGCGACCTGGGACGGGCGGCACGGCGGCGATGATCAATCGAGGTATACCGGCGTCCGGAGACCAAAAGACCGTTGAGCGTTATTCAAGCGAATGGATCCTTGATGTTAGGCGGGGGCCGCGCCCTGCGTCAACGAGGCGTGCGTTACAATGAGGATTCTTCGCCGGAGGGCGACCATGGTCACACCGCTTCAGAGCGAACAGAAAGAGCTCGCCGACTTCATTCGCGTCGGATCGCAGCGTGGACCCCAGTGCTTCGGCAGTTATTTCGACGAGAAGGGCGGCTCGTGCGCGCTGGGCGCCGTCTACGAGGGCGTGTATCACCTGCCCCGCCAGCATGGAAAGCTGATTCCGGATCATCTCGAGCGGCTGTTCCGGTGCCTGGACGAGGTCACGAAGCGGTGTCCGCATGAAAATTGCAGGAAGCAATTGCCGCTCGCGCCGATGCTCGTTCACCTGAACGACGATCATCGGTGGACGCGCGAGAGTATCGCGGACTGGCTCACGCAGGAATCGGCTACTTGACATCGCGGCGGGTGGACCGGCTGCAGGCACGCCGGCCCTCCGGTTCACCCGCTGGTAAGGCTCTCCATGTCTTTCCTCGATCGCTTCAAGCCCCAGCCCAAACACAAGTCACCGGATCCCGCCGTGAGACTGGCCGCCGTTGAGGAACTGGGTACTGATCCGGAGGATCTCGCGACGCTGGCCGGGCTGGCGCGCGAGGACACGGATGCGAGGGTGCGCCGTGCGGCGGCCGCGCGCGTCGACAACGTCAGCGTGCTGGCGGCGGTCGCGTTGTCGGATCCCGACGAAGGCATCCGCGACGAGACAGCGGAGAGGCTGACGGCGATCGCCAGCGGCGAACGCGCCGATGCGGCGCGCCTGGCACTCGGCGCGCTGCGCGATCAGAAGTACCTTGCGGTCGTCGTCCGGCAATCGCCGCTCGATGCGATTCGCGCCGAGGCGCTCGGGCGCCTGACGGACGTGAAGGCGCTCAGCTCCGCGGCGCGGCACGCGGCGGATCCGCGCGCTGCGATGATCGCGGTCGAGAGGATTCAGGACGGGGCAGAGCTGCTCAACGTGGCGCTCAAGACGGAACACAAGGACGCGGGCATCTCGGCGCTCGAACGCGCGATGGCGGCGGGACCTGTCGAGCGCGATACGCTCGAGGAGATTGCCACGCGCGCGAAGAACAAGTCGGTCGGAAAGAAGGCACGTACGGTGATTCAGGAACTCGAAGCAGAAGAAGCAGCCCGCAAGGCGGCGCTCGAACGACAACAGCAGCGTGTGGCGGCCGCCCTTGCCCGCGTCGAAGCGCTTGCCGCGACGCCCGCGGGCGAGCAAACGCCGCAGCAGCTCGACGAAGCGGAGACCGAGTGGCGCGAGTTGGTCGCGGCCAACCTCGTCGCCGCGGACGGCGACGAGCAGGGTCGATTCGCGTCCGCCGCGTCGGCGGCGCGCGAGGCGATCGCGCGCGCGGAACGCGAGGTGACCAGCCAGCGCGAGCTCGCAGCACGCCTGGCCGACGTGCGGGGCCGGAAGCTGTCGCTCTGCGAGGGCGTGGAAGCGCTGCGCGGCGAGACGATCCTCGACGATGTCGCCAGGGCGCGAGCGGAGTGGGAAGGGCTGCCGTCGATGGCGGACGAAGAAGCCGTCGACACCGGGCTGCTCACGCGCTTCGAAGAGGCGTGCCGACGTGCGGGCGAGCGCCACGAACAGCGCGAGGAGATCGCCCGCGTGAACGCGCGGCTCGATGCGCTCTCGCAGGAGGCCGACGCGCTGGCGGCGCAGGAAGACAGCCCGGCATACGCGTGGGAGTCCATCGCGCGCGAGTGGAACGACCTGCTGCCGCGCACGGGCGCCGCCGATCCGGCGGCGGCGGAACGGTTCGCCCGCGCCGAGGCCACCATTCGCGAGCGTGCCGACGCAAAACGCGCCGCGGCGGATAAGGCGCTCCGCCAGCAGGTCACGCGGCTCGAGCAGCTCGTCGATCGCGTGCAGAAGCGCGTCGGCGCCGAAGACCTCACGCTGCGGGAAGCGGACAAGATGGCGCGCGATCTCCGCGGCGCGATCGAAGCGCCGCCGATGCTGCCGCACGCGGACCGCGACGCGCTCGTTGAGCGTCTCAAGGCCGTCCTCGCCCTCCTCGCGCCGCGGCTCCACGAGCTGCGGGAGATGGACGAGTGGAAGCGCTTCGCCAACGCCGCCGTGCAGGAGGAATTGATCGCGCACACCGAGGCGCTCCGCACGAAGTTCGATCTCGAGAAGCCGGAGGATCTCGAGAAGGCCGCGCACGAGCTGCACGAGATCCAGGAGCGCTGGAAGCAGGCGGCCGAAGCGCCGCGCGCCCAGGCGCAGACGCTGTGGCACCGCTACCGCCAGGCCGCGGATCCCATCCAGGCAAAAGCGCGCGAGTTCTTCGCGCACCGCGCGGAGGAACGGCAGGAGAGCCTGCAGAAGAAGATCGCGCTCTGCGAGCGCGCGGAAGCCCTTGCCGATTCCACCGACTGGATCCGCACCGCCGACGAGCTGAAGAAGCTCCAGCTCGAATGGCAGGCTATCGGGCCCGTTCCGCGCCCCGACACCCGCGTCGTCTGGAAGCGGTTCCGCGATGCGTGTGATCGGTTCTTCACGCGCCGCAATCAGGACCTCGCGCAGCGCAAGGAAGTCTGGGCCGCCAACCAGACGAAGAAGGAAGCGCTCTGCGCGCGGGCGGAGCAGCTCGCCGAGTCGCGCGAGTGGGAGCGCGCGGCGGCGGAGATCCGCCGGCTGCAGGCCGAGTGGAAGACGATCGGTCCCGTGCGGCGCACCAAGTCCGAAGCGCTCTGGCAGCGGTTCCGCGCCGCGTGCGATCGATTCTTCGATCGCTACAAGCGGCGCGACGAGATCGAGCTGGAAGCACGGCAGGCGGATCGCGAGGCGCTCGCGCAGGAGCTCGAGGCGCTGCTTCCCGCCGAGGACAGCGACGCTGCCATCCCTTCCGATCTGCTCGATAGCGTGCGATCGCTGCGGACGCGTTGGAACCAGTCGACGCCCGCCGTTCGCCAGGGCGCGGATCCGCTCAGCGGCCGCTTCGTGGCGGCGATGGAGCGATTGTTGACCACCTACCCGGACGCGTTCCGCGGGACCGAGCTGGACGTCGACGCCAGCCGCCACCGGATGGAGAAGCTGTGCGCGCGCATCGAAGGGTTCGCCGCGGATCACGAGGCGCCGCCCCCGGGCTCGTCACAGGCGCTCGCCGCGATGCTGCGGGAGGCGCTCGCCGCCAACACGATCGGCGGACGCGCGGGGGAGGAATCGAAGTGGCGCTCGATGGCCGACGAGGTGCGTCAGGCGCAGGCCTCATGGGCGCGTCTCGTGCCCGTCCCCGGTGAATCCGGGCGCCAGCTCACCGAGCGCTTCCACAAGGCCTGCAACCGGTTCTTCGACCAGTACCGCCGCCGCATGCCGCAGCAGCAACAGCCGCATCGCGGGCGGGCGGTGCAAACGACGAGATAGCGCGGTCCGCGCAACTGAAGTTGCGCGCTACGAAGGGTTGCGCGCCACGGCGGTTGCGCGCGACGGCGTTTCCGCAGCGCGGCACTTTAGTGCCGCGGACGGCTGCACAAATTGCCCACCTGTTGAGCGGTATAGTATCGGTTCACACATTCCCCGGTACGACTCGAAGAGGTCTGTCATGCGCATTCGCGTCGGGATCTGTCTTGCGTGCTCGTTCCTCTTTACGCTCGCGACGCATACGCGCGCGGTCTCCGACACCCGGCTGCTCGCGCAGCCGGCGGTGAGCGCGACGCATGTCGCGTTCGTGTACGCCGGCGACCTCTGGTCCGCACGGCTGGACGGATCCGACGTGCGGCGCCTGACGACGAGCGAAGGACCGGTCTCGAACCCGGCGTTCGCGCCCGATGGCCAGGCCATCGCGTTCAGCGCGCAGTACGACGGCAACACCGACGTCTACATCGTCCCCGTCGAGGGCGGCGCCCCGAAGCGCCTCACGTGGCATCCCGGTGCGGATGTCGTGCAGGGCTTCACGCCAGATGGACGCCAGGTCGTGTTCACGTCGCCCCGGGCGGTCTTCACAGGACGCTACACGCAGCTCTTCACGGTGCCTGTCGACGGAGGCGTCGAACAGCCGCTGCCGATCCCGCACGCGAACCGCGCGTCGTACTCGGCCGACGGACGGAGGATCGCGTACAACCCGCTGCCGCCCCAGTTCCTCCAGTGGAAGCACTATCGCGGCGGACAGGTCTCCACGATCAACCTCTTCGACCTACAGTCGCACGCGGTCGAGAAAGTCGAACAGCCCGCGGGGCGCGCGAACGACGTCGATCCGGTGTGGATGGGCGATGCCGTGTATTTCCGCTCGGATCGCGCCGGCGAGTTCAACCTGTACGCGTACGACACGAAATCGAAGCAGATCCGGCAGCTCACACGCCACGAAGACTTCCCCGTCCTCAGCGCCGCCGCCGGCGGCGGCCACATCGTCTACGAGCAGGCGGGATATCTCCATGTCCTCGATCCGGGTACCGCGCAGGCCAGGCGCCTCACGCTGGCAGTGCCGACGGACATGCGCGAGACCCGCGAGCGGTACGTCCGCGGCGCGAAGTGGATTCGGACGGCCACGCTGTCCCCGTCCGGCGCGCGCGCCGCGTTCGATTTCCGCGGCGACATCGTCACCGTCCCTGCCGAAAAGGGAGACGTGCGCAACCTGACCGCGACGACGGGCGTTCACGAGCGATCGCCGGCGTGGTCGCCGGACGGCACGCGCCTCGCCTACTTCTCCGACAAGAGCGGCGAGTATCAACTGTTCGTCGAGCCTCAGGACGGGAAAGGCGCGCCGAAGGCGTACGCCCTCGAAGGGCACGGGTTCTACCAGGATCCGGTGTGGTCCCCCGACAGCCGGAAGATCTCGTACACCGACAACTCGCAGTCGATCTACTGGATCGATCTGAACTCCGGCCGCTGCACGAGAGTCGCATCGCAGGAGACCTACACGCCCGCACCCGAAGTTCGGCACGCGTGGTCGCCGGATTCGAAATGGCTCGCGTACACGATCGGGACCGAGCCGCTCGTGATGACCGTCTCCGTGTACTCGGTCGAGCAGAACAAGTCGTTTCCGATCACCGACGGTCTGGCCGAGGTCACGGAACCGGTGTTCGATCGGAGCGGAAAGTACCTGTACTTCTTCGGCTCGACGAACGCCGGACCCGTGCTCGACTGGTTCGCGCAGTCCGGCCAGGACATGCACGAGACGCGCAACGCGTACCTGACTGTCTTGCGAAAGGACCTTCCCTCGCCGCTCGCGAAGGAGAGCGACGAGGAGGGCGCGAAGAAGCCCGCCGATGCGGATGAAAAGAAGGACAGCAAGGATACCAAGGAGCCGGGCTCGGCGGCGGCGCCGCATGGCGGAGGGGCGACCAAAGACGTCCCTGCAGGTGCGGCCGAAGCGCCGTTCCGCATCGACGTGGAGGATATTCAGTTCCGCATCCTCGACATGCCGATTCCGGCGGGGGATCTCTCGAACCTCCAGGCCGGGAACGCCGGACAGATCTATTTCATCCGCCAGATTGACGACAAGCCCGCGCTGCAGCGCTTCGACCTCGAAAAGCGGAAGCCCGAGACCGTCCTCGCCGACGTGCCTGACTACCGCCTCTCGGCGGACGCGAAGAAGCTCCTGTATCGGTCGCACGACGCCTGGTTCATTGCGTCCACTGCGAAAGAGGTCAAGGCCGGCGACGGAAAGATCGCCACGGACTCGATCGAGGCCAAGGTGGATCCTCGGGCGGAGTGGAACGAGATCTTCACCGAAGCGTGGCGCACGAATCGCGACTACTTCTACGATCCCGGCATGCACGGCGTGAACTGGACGGCCATGCGCGCGAAGTACGCCGCGTTCCTGCCCGATGTCACGACACGAAGCGACCTGAATCGCGTCATCCAGTGGATGGCGAGCGAACTGAGCGTCGGTCATCACCGCCTCACGGGACCGGGCGACGTGCCGTCGTCCGACCATCCAGTACAAGGCGGCTTGCTGGGCGCCGACTACTCGGTCGAGAACGGGCGGTACCGCTTCCGGAAGGTGTTCGGCGGCCTGAACTGGAATCCCCAGCTCCGATCTCCGCTGACCGAGCCTGGCGTCAACGTGCGCGCGGGCGAGTACCTGCTCGCAGTGAATGGCCACGACCTGCGATCGACGGAAAACCTGTTCAGCCCGTTCGAGAACACGGCGGGCAAGCTCGTCGAGATCACCGTCGGGCCGAATCCGGACGGAACCGGATCGCGGACCGTGCAGGTCGTTCCGATCGCGTCGGAGCTGGCGCTACGCAATCGCGACTGGATCGAAGGAAACCTCCGCAAGGTGAATCAGGCGACGGACGGCCGGGTCGCGTACGTGTACGTGCCGAACACCGCGCAGGCGGGCTACGACGACTTCAAGCGGTACTTCTACCCGCAGGCGCACAAGGACGCCGTCATCATCGACGAGCGCTTCAACGGGGGTGGACAGGTGGCCGACTACTACATCGACATCCTGCGCCGCCCGCTCATCAGCCACTGGGCGATGCGCTACGGCGCTGATCTCAAGACGCCTGTCGCGTCGATTCAGGGGCCGAAGGTCATGATCGCGGACGAGACCGCCGGCTCCGGCGGAGATCTGCTTCCCTGGATGTTCCGGAAGTTCAAGGTCGGACCGATCGTTGGCAAGCGAACGTGGGGCGGCCTCGTCGGCATTCTCGGGTTCCCGGAGTTCATCGACGGCGGCGGGATCACCGCGCCCAACCTGGCGATTTGGACCGAAGACGGCTGGGTCGTGGAGAACGAAGGAGTTCCCCCCGACATCGAGGTGGAACAGACGCCCGCGGAGGTGATCGACGGCCGCGATCCGCAGCTCGAGAAAGCCATTGCGATCGTGATGGAGGAGCTGAAGAAGAATCCGCCGGCGTCGCCGAAGAGGCCGCCGTACAAGAAGCTCACCAGCCCGAGTTCGTAACCGAGAGATCACGGCCGACGGCTACTCTCGAACAATGGGTTATTCTTTGAGGTCTTCGTGCCCTTGGAGGTCTTCGTGAATGGCCGTCGGCCGTGATTCCGTCTTGCGCCGCAGGAGGTTGAAAATGAATCGACGAGAATTCCTGACGAAGACTGCGGTGGCGACCGCCGCCTTGGCGGCGCGGCCGGCGGGTCTGCGCGCGCGCCAGCGCGCGAACGAGACCGTCAACGTCGCGATCATCGGTCTGCGCGGCGACAACAAGGGCCACCCGACATGGACGGCACGCGGGCGCGGCCTCGATCATTACGAGCACTTGTCGCGCATCGCGAACGTCCGCATCACCCACATCGCCGACATCGACGAACGGCACTTCAAGTCGTCGCTGCCGTTTGCGATGGAGAAGTGGGGCGGCAGTCCAAAGCCGGAAACGGATTTCCGCCGCCTGCTCGACAATCGCGACATCGATGCCGTGACGATCGCCGCGCCCGACCACTGGCACGCGCTGATGACGATCTGGGCGTGCCAGGCCGGCAAGGACGTGTACGTCGAGAAGCCCATCAGCCACAACATCGTCGAAGGCCGCCGCATGATCGAGACGGCGCATCGCACCAACCGCGTCGTCCAGGTCGGGACGCAGCGCCGCAGCGGTGAACTGCTCGGCAAGTCGGTGCAGTTCCTGCGCGACGGCGGACTGGGCCATGTGTACGCTGCGAAAACAGTGGTCTACCGCGGCCGCGATCCGATCGGCGTTGCGTCAGACGGTCCTGTTCCGCCAGGCGTGCACTACGACCTCTGGATGGGCCCGGCGGCGGAGCGCCCGTTCAACGAGAACCGCTTCCACTATCACTGGCACTTTCTGTGGGACTACGGCACGGGCGACATGGGAAATACGGCGGTGCACTCCCTCGACGCCGCGCGCTGGCTCCTCGGAAAGGACGAACATCCGCAGACGGCGTTCGCGATCGGCGGCCTGCACGAAGCCGGCGCTCCAACGGATCAACAGACGCCGAACACGCAGTACGCCACCTACCAGTACGCCGACGGCACGGAGCTTCACTCCGATCTACGCAACTGGTACACGGGACCGACAGAGGCGCAGGGCCTGTTCGTGTACGGGTCCAAGGGCTGGATGAAGATCGGCGAGGACAAGGCGCAGGTGTTCCTCGGACGGAAGAACGAACCTGGGCCGACGCTGAGCACTGAAGAAAAGGGCGACGCGGGCCAGAGCCATTTCGAGAACTTCATCGAGGCCGTCCGCTCCCGCAAGTCGTCGGAGCTCCGGGCTCCGCTCGAACAGGGCCATTTCTCGACGACGCTCTGCCATCTGGCGAACATCTCGTACCGGATGGGCCGTTCGCTGAAGTTCGATGGCACGGCCGAACGGTTCGTCGGGGACGAGGAAGCGAACCGGCTTCTCGGACGCGCCTACCGGGCGCCGTATTCACTCCCGGAAGGGAGCTGAGAACTCGTCGAATTCCTTCTGCAGATTCTCGCGCGTGAGGTGTGCGTCCACGATGAGGATCCGATGATGGAACGTGACCGACTGGCCGGGTGAAAGCGTAAACGTAACGGCCGGCTGCTTCGGGTCGTATCCGTGCCGGCCGAACGGGTTTGCCGCGAACAGGCCGTAGCCGCGCGCGTGCCAGTACGTGGGAAATCCGTGGTTCGACGGATGATCGAGGATGGCAAGCGTCACCGGCTTGCCGTCCACGGTGCCGGTGAGCCCCATCCACGGTCCACGCGTCCCCCAGACGGCTTCCCCGGTCTTGCCATCGCTCCCGATGTAGTTGCCGGTCACGCCGATGTTGTCGGGCCGCGAGACGCGCTCCTTCTCGCCGCGATCGTTGACGAATACCTGCGGTTCCGTTGAGGGGTGCTCGAGCGCGCGCGCAACGCGGATCCCGAACGCTCCTTCTTTGGTGTCGTTGAACGTCACCGCCTTGTCGGTGGCGGTCCATGTCGTCGTGCGGTCGATGACGCGGCGTCCCGGGGCTCCCGAGAACACGAACTCCGTTCGTTCTTTCAGCAGCGACGAACCGTCGGGGACGCGCCAGTCCGCCGTCACGGCCAGCACTCCGTGATCGGCGCCCCCCTCCGCGCGCGTCACGCCGGTGTGCACGATCGTGCCCATGTGCGGCGCGTCCGCGGCGGGCGTCGCATTCGAATGTCCCCAGAAGTCGAAGCCGTTCACGTCGCCGTAGTCGAACCAGTGGCCGACGTGATGCGGATGATCCGTGCTGTCGCCAGGTCTCGGCTCGAGCGGAAAGCCCCGCGTGACCACGACCTCGGCGGCGGAGCGGAGCGGGTACAGGACGGGCTTCTTCAGCGACGCCGGATAGATGTACGACGTGAACGGGCGCCCATCGATCACGATATCGACGCGCCGGTCGGCTGGCCGGTCCGTTACCTGGACGCGCTGCGCGCCGGTGTTGGTGTGCGCGGGCGCGGGAACCCTCTTGTAAGCGACCTTGCCCGCAACGATCGTGTAGTCCACTTTCGCAGTCGGGATCTCCGATTCCGGAACCTTCATAATGTCCTTCGACAGAACCGTGATGTCGGCGTACTTGCCCTTGCGAAGCGTCCCGCGGTTCGTCTCTTCGAATGCCGCATACGCGCCGTTCGTGGTGAGGGATCTGAGGGCTTCCATGCGGGTCATGCGCTGATCCGGATAGAAGACGGTTCCGTCCTTCAGGCGGCGCGTCACGCTCGCATAGAAGTTCGCGATCGGATCCACGTCCTCGACGGGCGCGTCGGTTCCGTTGGCGATCATCGCGCCCGTCTTGATCAGTTTCTGCCAGACGTAGGCGCCCTCCTCGGCGCGCTTCGGGCCGAGCCGGGCGAGCACGAACGGAGCGTCCGACGTGCAGTGAATCCCCTGCATCGACGCAATCACGCCCAGTTTGCCGAACCGCGGAATGTCAGCCGCACTCAGGTGCTGCGCGTGCTCGATGCGCCATCGCAGGTTCTTCTTCGTGGGATTCGCGAGAAAGGCATGCTCGTAGATGTCGAGCGTCTCGCGATTCGCGCGATCGCCAATCGCGTGGACGCACAGCTGAAAATTGTTCGCCATCGCGAGGCGCGCGGTCTCGGCGATGTCCTCGACCGGCGTCGTGTTCAGACCCGTGCTGTCGGGCTTGTCGGTGTACGGCTCGAGCAGCCACGCGCCGCGCGATCCGAGCGCGCCGTCGATCTGCTTCTTGATCGCGCGGACGGTGAGATGCCCCTCGCCGTAGTCGATCATGCGGTACTGCTTCAGCTTTGGCGCGATCACGTCGTTCGGCTGGCGCACCATCACCCAGAGACGTACGCCGAGGGCGCGCTCGTCGACCATCTTCTTCATCAGGTCGATCGTGGCGAGGGGAGAGCCCGCGTCCTCGAACGTCGTGATCCCCTTCGAGAGCGCTTCCTTGTCCGCGAGCTGCAGCGCCTTGCGCGCGCGCGCCTCGGCGTCGGCCGGGCTCAATGCCGGCTCGTGCACGAGACTATCCGCGGACTCCCGAAGCAATCCGGTCGGCGCACCGGATGCGTCCATCAGGATCTCGCCGCCAGCCGGGCTCTTCGTCGCGCTCGTGATATTGGACGCGCGCAGCGCCTGGCCGTTCACGAAGGTCGCGTGCCCGCTGGCGTGCGTCAGCACGACCGGATTGTTGGGCGAGACCTTGTCGAGCGACGCGTGCGTCGGAAATCCCTCGACGTTCGGCTCGGGCCGCGCCGTCCACTTCTCCTGATGCCAGCCGCGGCCGCGGATCCACTCGCCAGGCTTCGCCTTCTTCGCCGCCTCCCCCACCATGGCGACGATGTCGTCCCATGACTTGGCCGTCGTGAGATCCAGCTCCATCTTCATCTCGCCGACGCCCATGAAGTGGCCGTGGCTCTCGATGAAGCCTGGTATGGCGAGGCGTCCCTGCAGATCGATCGTCTCCGTGCTGGGTCCCACGTACTGCTTGATCTGGGCCCTCGTCCCCAGCGCGTAGATCCTGTCGTCCCGGATCGCGATTGCCTGCACCTCGGGCTGTGCGCGCTCCAGCGTCAGGATGCGCCCGTTGATGAGGACGAGATCCGACGCCGGAAGCGGCGTGCCCTCACCCTGTTGGGCGGCGGCCCGGAGTCGCGTGTCGAGGGCAGCGGCCGACAAGGCAAGCAGCCCGATGAGGAGGGGGATGGCGGAGCGGAATCTGGTGCGCATGCGCGGATTATAGGATAGACGTCCGCGTTCGTCCGCGTCGTCCGCGGCCCGCCTTTAGGCGGAACGCATCGGAAACAGCCGCTCGAAGTTGCCGCCGAAAATCTTGTCCCGGTCGGTGGCCCCGATCCCCAGCTTTTCGACGATGCGCTGCTGCGCGTCGTAGATGACGCGCTGCCAGCCGCGCGGAAAGAAGGAGGAATCCGTCCCGAACAACAGGCGGTCCGCACCGGCCGCCGACACGGCCTGCCAGAACACGTCGTCGAGGGAGACGCCCGGGTGGAACCTCGTCCAGCTGTTCGAGCTGGAGGTGTCGAGGTGAATCGTCGGGCACTGGTCGGCAGCCATGAGCGCCTCCCGAAGGAAGCCCGCGCCGAAGTGCGGAATGATGACGGGCACGTCTGGAAACCGGAGCGCGACCGTGGCCAGCGCCAGCGGATCGCCGAGGCGCAGATCGAATCGGCTCGGCAGCCCGAGCTTCTTCCGGACGCCAACCGTCAGGACGCCGCAGTGGGCAAAAATCGCGGCGTGATGTTCCGCGGCCGCCGCGAAGACGCGTTCTACGCGCTGGTCGTCCAGGCGGTAGCCGTGCATGGCAGGAAACAGACACACCGCTCGCAGGCGAAGGTCGACCAGCGCGCGCCGAAGCGAGGCGTCCGCATCGGGCGCGGCCGGATTGTGCATGAAAAAGCCGACGAACCGGTCCGGGTGCCGTGCGACGGCGTCGGAGACGGAGGTTTCGTCGCCGGGAATGCTGGCAATCAGCGCGGCCCTGGAGACGCCGTGGCGCTCCAGTTCGCCGGCCCACCGATCCGCCAGCTCCGCCGCCGTCCCAGGCGGATCCCAGCCGAGCGCGGACGCGAGGTCCGTGGCCGATCGGCCGTCGCGCGTCAGCAGCTCGAGAAAGCGCGACGAGAAGAAGTGACAATGGCTATCGTTGATCATGGTCGTCGGCCTGATTTCCGATACCCATAGCTTAGTGCGGCCGGAAGTGTTCGATCGGCTTCGCGGCGTCGAGCTGATCCTGCACGCTGGTGACGTGGGAGGACGCAGTGTCCTCGACGAGCTGCGCGCGATTGCGCCGGTCCACGCGGTCTTTGGGAACACCGATCCGCCTGGGGATCCCTCGCTGCCGGCGCGCCTCGATTTGACGCTCGCCGGCCTGACCGTTCACGTCAGCCACGGCCACGAGCTTGGCAGTCCCGCGCCGGCGCGCCTGCTCGCGGCCTACGATGCGGATGTGATCGTCTACGGGCACACGCACAAGCCGCTCGTGGAGCGATCGAGCAGCCGCCTCGTGATCAATCCTGGCGCCGCCGGCCCGCGGCGATTCAATCTGAAACCCAGCGTCGCGAGGTTGACGATCGAGGATTCGCGACCGGAGGTCGACATTCTCTGGCTGTAGGGATCAGGATGCCCGCTCCATGCGCGCAGGGGCAGCACGGCCGGTTCGCGACCTGAGAACGCGCTCCGCGATCAGAAAGTACGGAAGCGACAATCCCGACAACGCCGCCGCGGTTCCAAAGGCCGCGGAGAAGCCATACCGTCCGATCAGCCACCCCGCCGCCGTCGATCCCGTTCCGATCCCGGTGTCGAATGCCGCGAGAATTGCCCCGAACGCCGCGCCGCGGCGGCTGGCGGGCACGTGCTGAATCACGTACGCGACGAACACCGGGTACGCCGTCCCGAACCCGACGCCGAATACGACGGCCGACACCACCAGCATCGTCCGCGAGTTGCCGATCGCAAGGCATGCGAGTCCGATCGCGATCAGCACGAGACACGGAAGGAACACGCGGCGGTAGCCGAATCGATCGCCGAGCCGTCCCGCGAGCGGGCGCGTCAGCAGGATCACGATCGCGAGGGACGTCAGATAGAGCCCCTTGGGATGGATGCCGTGGACGTCCGCGTAGAGCGCGGTGAAGCTCGTGATGCCCCCGTATCCGAACGAATACAGGAACAGCGTCAGCGAGAGCACGAGGACACGGCGCTCGAGAATGCCCTCCTTCGGGTGCGCCGGCGCGTGCGCGGTGACGATCTGCGGCGGCAGACGCCAGGCGATTGCCGCCATGATGAGGTTCAGGCATGCGGCTTCGAGGCACAGCGCACGCCATCCGAATTGAAAGATCCAGAATCCAATCGGCGGCGCCACCGCGATTGCGGCGACCGATGAGAGCCCCCAGTAGCCGACGCCTTCCGCGCGCCGGCGCTCGGGCAGCATGCTCGTCAGATACGCGGCCGACGCCGATAGCAGGCCGGACCAGAACACGCCGTGCACGAGCACGAGCGCGAGGATCAGCCGGTACCCGGGAATCACGGCGTATGCCGCGGAGAACGCCGCGATGGTGAGACTCGAGACGATGAGGATGCGCCGCGTTCCAAGCCTGTCGGCGAGCGCGCCGGTCAGCGGCGCGCTGAACGCGGACGCATACGTCAGGAAGCCGAGGAACAGGCCGGAGGCAAACGTGCTTCCGCCGAGCGCCAGGATGTGAAAAGGCGCGGTCGGCAGGATTTGCAGCGCGGAGAGGAAGACCGTGAAGGTGAAGCCGCACATCACGAAGAAGCGCGGCGTGAACAGGCGATCGCTCAAACGCTCTCAATTGTAACCCGCTCGTAGCGCGCACCTTTCGTTGCGCGTTAAGATCGCGCCCATGACGGACGACCTCTCGAGCTATCGACCCTCGCGTCTCTGGCGGCGGATGCCGCTTGCGCGCCGGCTTCTCGCAGCAGAGCTGTTCTGGGCCGACGAGCATTCAGCGGATCAGCAGCTGGAAGCTGTCGGGTCCATCGCGACGCACATGAAGTTCCGCCCTCGCAGCGTCGTTGCGCTGCCTCCCGAGAAGAAAGCCAAGTATCTCGCGACCCTTCCGAACGTGTCCGACTCCGTCGCGGCGCGCGCGCTCGTGAACTATCACCTCGATCAGCAGCGCCCGATGATGGGAGCCTTTCTCGATCTCCTCGGCATCCCGCACGAGAACGGATTGATCAGCGAAGAGACGGTCGCGAAGCCGGAGACGGACAAGGTGAAGCACGCCGTCAGCGAGCTCGCCACTCGCTTTCCCGCCGAGGACGTCTCTCTCTATCTCGGCACTCTCGTGTCACAGGATCCGGATACCTGGGGAACCCTCGCCGACCTTCCCGAATCCCGCACCGAAAAAGTGGTCTGACCCGTACCCGGGGGCGTCTGGGGTCAAAACCCCAATGGAAGAAGTGCGCGCTCGTACGCAGGTTCTGCGATCAAAATCGCCTCACTCTGGGGTCAGAGCCCGGGGTCGAGGGTCAGAGCTCGGAAGCGGCGAGGGCGGCGATTTCGGCGGCGGCGCGACGTCCGGTCTCGACGGCGCCGTTCATGTAGCCCTGCCACCGGATGCTCGTGTGCTCGCCGGCGAAGACGACGCGCCCGGCCGGGCGCGCGAGCCATTCACGCCAGAGCGGATTGAACGCGGGATCGAAGTACGCGTATCCGCCGCGCGCCCAGGGATCGTCTTCCCACACGACGGCCTTCGACGCGATCACGCGGCCTGGATCGCCGAGCCACCGAATGCGATCGACGACGCCCTGGTCGCCCTCAGCGCGCAGGACGTCCTGCAACTCCTTCGATGCCTGTCCGCCGGCAAGAAAACTCAGGACGCCGGGCGATCGCTGCTGCTGTTCGTTGCCGTCCCAGACCGCGCCGACGGGGAGATCGCTGCCGAACGCGACCGGCCGTCCGCGCTGCTTCCAGAACCGTGTCTCGAACTGCAGCAGCAGACGGGTCGCCGGTCCGTACGCCAGGTGGGAAATGGCGTCGCGCTGAGCGGACGGCAACGCCGGCTCGAAGACGACGTCGCGGAGCGTGGATGTCGGAAGCGTGCAGACGACGTACTGCGCCGACAGCTCGGCGCGCTCGCCCCTGCCGTCCTCGATCGCAACCGTGACGCCTGTTCCGGTCTGCGCGACGCGCCGGACGATCGCCTGCAGCAGCACGCGCCCCCGCAGCTTCCGCGCGATCGTCGTTGCGAGCCGATCGTTGCCTTCGGGGATGCGATAGATCCGTCCCTGCCCGGGCGTTCCGCTCGACGCGAACTGCTCGACGAGCACGAGGACGGAGAGGTCCTCCGGGTCCGCAAGGAAGAATCCTCGAAACGCGCGCGCGGCCGCACGAAGATGCGCGGGGACGTGCGCGGACGCAAGCCACTCGGCGACGGACGTCCGCGCCAGCCGCACCGCGATGGCAGAGTCCCATCGCTGCTCGGAGATCTTGAAGTCGCGGATTTCCTCGCCGAGCAGCTTCGGCAGTATCTCGAACGCGCCCGGGCCGGAATGGATGCGACGCCGCCCGCGCGCGTCCACGCCGTAGAACCCGAAGCCCTCGCGCAGGATGCGCACGGGCTCGAGCCCCAGCTCACCTGCAAGGAGGCGAAGCGCCTCCTGTTCTTCCTCGATCAGGTCGGCGCCTGCCTCGGCGTGCTGACCGGCCGCGAACGGCGCGCGCACCGTCCAGACCCGGCCGCCAACGCGATCGCGCGCCTCGACGACGGTGACGGCGGCGCCTCGCGACTCGAGGTCGCGTGCGGCAGTCAAGCCGGCAAGGCCCGCTCCGGCAACGACAACGGTGGTCCCAGCGAGGCTTCGCGACGCCATCGGTGAAGCATACAATCAGGGCCATCCGCAGCAATGCTCAGCTTTGCGATTGCTCTGACCCTTCTCTGGCAGCGCCCCGTGCGTGAGGTGCCGCTCCGCGATCGCGTTCGGCAGATCGTCGCGGCGAGCGGCGCCGACGTCGCCGTCGCGTTCCGGACGGTCGACGGCAGGACGACGCTCCTCCTGAACGCCGACACGTCCTTTCACGCGGCGAGCACGATGAAAGTGCCGGTGATGATCGAGTTGTTCCGCCAGGCGGCCGCCGGCCGCCTCTCTCTCGACGAACCGCTGCTCGTCCGCAACGAATTCCACAGCATCGTCGACGGCAGCGTCTACGCGCTCGACGTCAAGGACGATTCGGACGAGGAGGTCTACAAAGCGGTCGGACGCACGTTGACGCTGCGCGAGCTGTGCGAGGCGATGATCACCGTGAGCAGCAATCTCGCGGCGAACCTGTTGATCGAGCGGCTCGGCGTCGAGAACATCCAGGGCACGATGACGAAGCTGGGCGCAAACGGGATGACGGTGCTCCGCGGCGTCGAGGATCAGAAGGCGTTCGACAAAGGTCTGAACAACACGACGACCGCCCGCGCCCTGATGGTGCTTCTCGAGCGCATTGCGAGCGGACGCGCGGTAAACGCGAAGGCGGACGCGGAGATGGCGGCGATTCTGAAGCGCCAGCGCGAGCTGCCGGATGCGATCCGCGCGGGCGTCCCGCCGGACATCGCCGTCGGCCACAAGACCGGCAACATCACGGGCATTCTGCACGACGCCGCGATCGTGTATGGCCCGCGTCCCTACGTGCTGGTCGTGCTCGTCCGCGGACCAGAGGATGACAAGAAGACCGCGGCGCTGATGGCCGCCATCTCGAAAGAAGTGTGGCTGGAGGTCGATCGGCGGCCGCGATCGTAGTACGGTCCTTTCCGCCTCCGCTGAAGCAACGGCGGACTCGCCGAAGCCTTGGCGAAGGCGGTCAGGCCCGCGTATGCCCCGAATACTCCAGCATCTGCTGCATCAGATCCTGCGGATAGGAAATGACGACGTCCGTGATCGTCCCGCTCGCGTCCCGCACGGCATCGAGACGCGGCTGCACGAACCCGGTATAGGACGGCATCTGCAGCCGATCGACGCGCTCCACCACCTCGTCGCGGAGCGCCGGATCGAAGTGGACGCCGTAGGTCTCGAACAGCGCCTTCGCTGCCGCGTAATCCCCTTCCGCCTTGATCAGCTGGACTTCGGCGAGGAGCCGCGCGACGCCGTCCCTGAAAGCGGCCACGTCCGTCAGGACGTAGTACGTCTTTCCGCTTCGGCGGCGCACCTCGATCGCGGTCGAATTGCGCATGAGCCAGCCCACGATCATCTGGCGATTGCGCATGTGATCCTCTTCGATCTGCGTCCCCTCGCGGACGCGCCGAAGCTGCACGAGGGCATTCCTCGCGTAGGCTTCGTACTCCGCGCGAACGATCTCGGCGTGATCGCCGCCGTCCACGAGTCCTAGCTCCACGAGATACGGGTCCGGCAGGAAATAGAGCGCCACGAGATCCGCCCGCGATTCCTCGAGCGCGGAGTATTGCTCTTTGAGCGCGGTCTGCGGACTGCCCCGCAGCGCGTCCGCCACACGGCCCGATCCGTGTCCGATCACCTCGTGCATGTTCGTCGTCAACTCCGAGGCGAGGCTGCTCCACTTCTCCGCGCGCTCCGCCTCCTCCCTCGTCCACGCGAACTCGCGGCGGAACTCGGGCAGCGTCGATCTGTGGTACGCCTCGTTCACGTTCGACAGCGACACCGACTTGCTCCCGTATTTTTCGCGGATGCTCTGGTCGTTCGGCAGGTTGATGCCGACGGGCGTCACGGGGCCGGAGTCGCCGGTTTCGATGACGACGTCGATGGCGTTGGCGGAGACCCCGCGAACGCCTTCCTTGCGGTATCGCGGATCCCACGGCATGCGATCCTCGAACCACTGCGCCGCATCCGCGAGCTTCCGGATACCTTCCGTCTTGTGCGGGTTGACGTAGTACACGAGCGCTTCCCAGGCACCCTTGATGCCTCGGGCGTCCATGTACACCTCCACGAAGCCGTTGATGGTGTCCACGGGCGAGTGCCGATCCCGCAGCCACGCGACGTCGTACGCGATCCGATCGGAGTCATCACCGGTCTCGTAGAACCGGATCAGAGCGCGAAGCGCCGCTGCCATCTCCTCCGTCGCGTACGGAACAGCCGCCTCGAGATGCTGCACGATCCGGCGGATGTACTCGTCGTACTTGCCGCCGATCCTGTAGACCTCTTCGACGAGCGTCGAACCCTTCTTCACGAGACGTGAATTGAGCGGGTACTGCTCCTCGAAGCCCTCGAGATCGCGAAGGGAGACGTCGGCATACAGGTTGTTCGCACTCGCCTGCAGGATGTCTCTGCCGCCTTCGGGCGTCTTGCTCGTGACGATCGGATCGACCGATGCATCGAAGAAGAGCGGCGCGACGCGGGCGATCATCCCATCGAGGCCTTCGCCGGCACGGGCGGGGAATCGCGCCCCATGGCTCGCCGCGATCCGGATCGCTGCCGCGAACGACTCTCGATCGCACTTGAGGACGAACTTTCGCGCGGTCAGGTTGTTGTAGGGACCCGTGTTGATCCAGAACAGCTTCGTATAGCGCGTGATCGCGTCGAGGGTGGCGGCGTCGATGCCCTCGGGGTGCGTGAGAATCTCCTCGAGGATCGCACGCATCTCGAGATTGTGGGCGTAGCGCTGGTCGTAATAGATGTCGCGGCCCGCGATCGCAGCCTGGTAGAGGTGATAGATCAGGATTTGCTGGTCGAGCGGAACGTCCTGGAACCCGTCGGCGTACAGCTGAACGACGGCGGCGTCTTCCACCTGTTCGAGCAGATAGGGTCTCGCGTCGATATCGCGTGCGGCCGGTGCGGTCATCGGCTGCCCGTTCCCGTCCGAGGCGCGAGCGACGTGTCGTACATCGACGCGTAGTCGAGATACTGCCAGACAGGATTGCGCGGATACGTCATGCGCACCGCCTCTGCGTTGCCGCTCGAGTCCACCTGCGCGGACAGCGCGGGGTTCACGCCCGCCCAATACGTGGGCACATCGAGCGTTTTGTAGCGAGCGATGACCTGGTCGCGCAGCTTCGGATCGAAGTGGACGCCGTACTTGTCGACGAGCGCCTTGATGGCCGCGTAATCGCCCTCGGCCTTGATGCGCATCAGCTCGGCGAGGAGCAGGCCGACGCCCTTCCGCATGCGGGCGTAGTCCGACACGTGCATATAGGTCTTGCCGTTTCGCTCCACGCGCTCAATCCCGCCCGTGGTCTCCATGATGTAGTTCACGATGAGCTGGCGGTCGCGCTGGTGATCCTCCTCGATCGTGTCGCCGCGCGGAATGCGCCGGAGTTGCGTGAGCGGCGCCCGCGCCGCGCTGTCGTACATCGTGCGGGCCACGGCTTCCTGATCCGTGACGAGCCCCAGCTCCTTCAGCTTCGGGTCCCAAATGTTCCAGAGCCCCATCAGATCGGCCCGCGCCTCTTCGAGCGTCGAGAAGTACTCCTTCAGGTAGGCCTGCGCACCGCCCTGCAGCCGATCGCTCAGCTTGCCCGATCCATGACCGATCACCTCGTGCATCGCCGTCAGGAGGTCCTCGGCCTGCTCGCCGTACTTCGCGTCTCGCTGCGCTTCCTCGGGCGTCGCGGCGAATTCCTGGAGGACCTTGTCCGCAGTGGCGGCGTCGAGCGCGTGGCTGCTGCCGAGGAAGAGGAAGTTCTTCGTGCCGTACTTCTCGTGAATCTCGTTCTCGTTCGGCAGGTTGTCCCCGATCGTCGTCACATGGAAATCACCCGTTTCGATCAGCACCTCGACTGCCTTGACGACCGGCGCCTGGAAGCTCTGCTTCTTGTATTTCGCGTCCCACGGCGCCTTCTGCTCGAAATACGCTGCGTCTCTCGCGAGCTTGACCATCGCGTCGGTCACAGGCTTGTCCGTCACCGTCACGAAGCTCTGGGAACTGCCCTTCGCGCCGCGCGCGTCGCGATACACCTCGATGAAGCCGTTCACGAAATCGACCGTCGCGTCGTTTCGCACCCAGTCGCCGCCAAACGTCAGCCAATCCTGCGGGTCGCCCGTCTGATAGAACCGGATGAGATCGGCGATGACCTTCGCCTGCGCGGGATCAGCTACTGCACGCGCCTTTTCGAGATATGAGATCGCCTTCTTCAGATAGGCCGCATACAACCCTGGCGGCACACGGCCATCCGGCGTGCCGGCGCGGTAGATCTCTTCCTGAATCCTGCCGCTGGCGTCCTTGACCACGCGCGAGTTCAGCGGGTACTTCTCCTGAAGCGCGTTCAGGTCCTGGACCGTGACGCCGCGGTAGAACGTGTTTGCGCTCGCCTGGATGATGTCCTTGCCTGCCGGCGGCGTCTTGGCGGTCACGATCGGTTCGAACGAGGCGTCGAAGAACGCCTGCTGCAGCGCGTCGAGCTCCTTCGTCAACGCTGCGGCGGTGGCGAGCGGCGGCAAGTCCGCGTACGCATTCCTGAAGGCGCCGTTCGCGAGTGCTTTGAGCGCGGCGCCGCGCAGTCCCTCAGGGGTGAAAGAGGGCAGGAACTTCTGACCGGTCGTCTCGTTGTGATTCCCCCGATTCGCCCAGAACAGCAGCGCGAAGTTGCGGACCTTGTCGAGCGCCGCAGGCGCCACACCCGACGGGTGCGCGACGATGCCTTCGAGGAGGCGCTTCTGCCGAAGGCCGTATTGCGACAACTGGTCGTAGATGATCGGATCGATCGCAATCGACGCGCGCGTCAGCCAGTAGGCCAGCGCCTGGTGCTTCGCGTCGAGCTGACGGAAGCTCTCCGCCTCGATCTGCAGGAATCCCGTGTCGCCGACGCGGAGCACGACGGGATCGGGCCGCGCCGGTGTGGGCGCCTGCGCGAAAGCGGGCATCACCCAGCAAGCAAGAAGCGCCGGAACGATGAGGCGTGCCTTCATGTTTTCATTGTAGTTCGATGGTTTGGCGATGTTCGGGCATGCGCGTCGTCCAGTCGAGCTCCCGCATGATGCTGCTCGACAGCGCCTCCATCGCCGGCGGCTCGCCGTGCACGATGAAGGTCTCGCGAGGCGCGCGCGTGAAGCCGCGGAGCCATCGCATGATCTCCGTCGAATCGGCATGCGCCGACATCGAGTCGATGCGCTGGATCGACGCGGCCACCGGAATCCATTCGCCGTGCATCTTCACGCTCTTCTCGCCGTCGACGAGCCGCCGGCCGCGCGTCCCGGCTGCCTGGTAGCCGGCGAAGAGCACGGTATTGCGCGCGTTCGGGAGCGCCGCCTTCAGGTGGTGCAGGACGCGGCCGCCTTCGGCCATGCCGCTCGATGAGATCACGATCGCCGGCGCCTTCGACGCCGTGAGCTGCTTGGACTCCTCCACGTTGGCGATCACGTGGAAGCGTTCCGTGCAGAACGCGCACAGATCGCGCTCCTCCCGCGAATGGCGCTCGCGGTCGCTCTGCGGCTCGTGCGCCGCGGGATCGTGCGGCGCCTTGTCGTCCGTCCGCTCCGGCTGCAGCTCCGGATCGAGCTCGTGCAGCCGCTCGCGGTACCGTGCGAGGGCGGCAGCGGCCATCGGGCTGTCCAGGAAGACGGGGAGGATCGGAATGCGCCGCTCCGCTTCGAGCCGCCGGAACCAGTAGATCAGCTCCTCCACGCGGCCGATCGCGAAAGCCGGCACGATCAGTTTTCCTCCGCGGTCCGCCGTCTCCGTCACGATCCGGGCGAGCCGCGCCCCGCCGTCCTCCGGCTCGTGCACGCGATCGCCGTACGTGGACTCGACCAGCAGGTAGTCCGCCTCGGCGACCATCGTCGGATCGGGAAGCACCGGACGCGAGAAGCGGCCGAGGTCGCCGCCGAACAGGATCGTGCGTCCCGCGACGCGCATCCGCACGTACGACGATCCGAGCAGGTGGCCGGCGTTGATGAACTCGATATCCATGCCGTCAGCGACGGGGAAGACCCGTTCGTAGCCGCAGGGCTGGAGCTGCGAGATCGCGCGGAACGCGTCGGTCTCGAGGTAGAGCGGCAGCGCCGGATGATGCTTCGAGAACCCGCGGCGGTTTGCGTAATCGGCGTCCTCTTCCTGAAGCCGCCCTGCATCCGGGAGCACGATCCGACACAGATCCTGCGTGCCCTGCGTGCAGAAGACCCGTCCCCGAAACCCGTGCGCGACCAGCCGCGGCAGGTAGCCGCAGTGATCCAGATGCGCGTGCGTCAGGACGATCGTCTGGATATCCGCGGCCGCAATCGGCAGGTCCTGCCAGTTGCGTTCGCGCAGCTCCTTGAGCCCTTGAAACAGCCCCGCGTCGACCAGCACTCGCGCGCCGTTCGCTTCGACGAGATACTTCGAGCCCGTCACCGTTCGAGCGGCGCCAAGAAACGTGATTGTCAGCATTTGCCTCTACTATAGAGGGATCGATGTCGGACCTTCTCGAGCGCCTTGCGTCCCAGGACTCGGTCATCGCCGCGGAGCTCCGTCCGCCGCGTGCGGAACTGGCGGCAGCGGCCAGCATGGACGCGTGGATCGATACGTACCATGCCGTGCGCGGCCTCACGAAGTCGGGCACGTTCGTCTTCCTGACGGACAGCGCCGTGGGGCTGCGCGAAGAAGACAACCTGCGGCATCTCGTGACGAACCTGGGCGCCGACCTCTCTCGCTCGCGCGTCGTCCCGTTTCTGACGTGCAAGCACACCACGGAATACTGCCTCGCCTATGCCGACCGCGCGCGCGAGCACGGCTTCGAGGGCCTCGTCGTGCTGGGCGGCGATCGGCATGTCGGCCCTCCGCGGTGCGTCGAGCACGCGTGGCAGCTGCGCGAGATGATCCGCGCGCGAGAGGCGGGCCTGGCGCTCGGAGGCTGGGCGAACCCCCACGGGAGTCCCGAAACGCAGGTCGGACATCTGCTCGACGCCCGCGCGACCGCGGAGTTCTTTCTGACGCAGATCGTGTCGCATCACAGCCGGCCGGCCGTCGAACGGTTCCTCGAGACAGCCGCGAGACGCGGCCTCTCGATTCCCGGCCTGTTCGGCTTGTTCTATTACCGCTCCGCCAACGCGCGAACGCTGGAGACGCTCCGTGAATTCCTTCCCGTTCCGGTCGCGGAGCTGCAGGCGGAATTCGCGAACGGCGCGTCGGCGGAGGACATTTGCGCGCGATCGATTCGCGAGCTGCGGGCCGCGGGCGTTCGGCACTTCTACATCAGCAACCTGCCGATCGGCCGCGCGGCGCTGACGCTGAACCGCATCCTGGAGCGGGCCGCGGACGACGCGGACTAGTTTATGGGTCGACATCTCGACAACGTGCCGTTCTCCGGGATCATTCGCATCCGCGACATGATGTATTCCGTCAGGGATCCCTTCCGGCTCGATCAGGGAGACGTCAGCTTCGAGGCGCCCGAGTCCGTGAAGGACGCCATGCGGCGCGCGATCGACGAGAACCGGAGCCACTACCTGCAGACGACGGGGGTGCCGCGGCTCCTGGAACTGCTGGCGGCGAAGCTGCGGCGGCAGAACGGAATTCCCATCGAGAGCCCGGACGAGATCATGGTCACCACGGGCGGCATCCACGGCCTGTACATCGTGTGTCAGGCGCTTCTGGAGCCCGGCGACGAGGTGATCGTGCCGGACCCCGAATGGCCGCCGTGCATGGGGAACATCCGCTCGGCGCAAGGTGTCCCCGTCGGGTGCCCGCTGCACGATCGACTGGGCTGGCGGTACGATCTCGACCAGCTCGCCGCCGCCGTTACGCCACGCACGCGCGCGATCTACATCAACTCGCCGCACAATCCGACCGGCGGCGTCTTGACACGCGCCGACGTTGAAGCCATCGCGGCGCTCACGGCGCGGCATGGTCTGTGGCTCATTTCGGACGAGGCGTACGAGGATGTCCTCTACGA
>JBKPTE010000029.1:0-45600 GCA_046735335.1 Acidobacteriota bacterium
GGGGTCGTCGGCGAGGAGCGCGAGGTCGATGAGCGACACGGTCCCGATCCGCGCCGATGGATCGACGCGGATCCATCCCTTCCCTGGCGGATAGAGATGATTCGTGGGGCCGTCCGCGAACTGGCGGCGGCGCTCGCGCTCGTGATCGATCAACTGCTGGACGGGCTCGTCCGCAGGTTTCACGGCGAGCACTTCAGGGCGGTACGCCGGCCGCAGCGCAATCCGCTCGACGCCGTGGTCGGCGAGGACCTCGATCAACCCTGCTCGCGGGAGGCGCCGGTCGGCCGCGCTCACGAGATCTGCGCAGAACCGCGCCAGCTCCCGTGCCGTCGTCGCGCGCCCGACCGTCACGTCGGCGATGTCGGCCGCCTGCAGGCGCCGGGCAAGCTCCAGCTCGATCAGCGTTCCGCGGCCGACGCCGGCCTCGTCGACGATCAGTTCGTGCGGCGAAACGCGGAAGGCGACGTGCTCGGCGTCGATTGAGACCAGAGCGCGCAGGCAGGCGTCGACCGCCTGCTCGCACATCGGGCTCGTCGAGGGATAGGTGTGGAACTGGTGGATTGCGCGCGCGAGGAGCAGCAGGAACGCGGGCGCGTCCGCACGCGGCCCCTCGGATCGCACCTCTGGCGCGTTCAACCCTGGCTCGCCGTTCTCAGAAATGTAATCGCGTCGCGTTGCCGGAATGTGCACCGTCCATCCGCTTCGCCGCGGCCGCCGCTATGACGCGCCGGCTCAAGCACCTGGCGCCGCGGCGCCATCACCGAGCCCGGCGCGTCGGTCCGGACGCACCACGGCAGCCCGGAAGGGGCAAGAATCGCGCCTGCACATTGACCATCGGGCGTTCGCCCGTTACGATCACACTTCTGTCTCAGCGCTCTGTGACGCAGCGTTCGGTCACCCTCGACACGATTCGCGATGCCGCGAAGTACGTGTATGCGGCCGCGGTGCGTACGCCGCTCGTGCCGCTCGGCCTGCGGCCCCAGGGGTCGCCGGAGATCTTTCTCAAGCTCGAAACGCTGCAGCCAATCGGATCGTTCAAGATTCGAGGCGCGTACAACGCCGTCCGCCGGCTGACGCCGCAGCAGCTCGCCGAAGGCGTGTGGACGGTGAGCGCCGGAAACGCCGCCCAGGGCGTCGCGCTGGCCGCGCGAAAGATGGGCGCCCGGTGCAGCGTCATGGTGATGGATACCGCGCCGGAGACGAAGCTGCGCGCGATCGATCGGCTGGGCGCCGCGATCGTGAAGGCGTCTTACGACGAGTGCTGGCGGACGGTCGAGGCGCACGGCTCGCCGCGCATGACCGGGCATTTCGTCCACCCGTTCGACGACGACGATTTCATCAGCGGCAACGGGACGCTCGGTCTGGAGATCGTCGAGGATCTTCCCGACCTCGACGCCGTCATAGCCCCGATCGGCGGCGGCGGGCTGCTCGCCGGGATCGGGGCTGCGCTCAACGCCCTGCGGCCCGGCGCGAAGGTCTACGCGGCCGAACCCGAGACCGCCGCGCCGCTCGCGCGCTCGTTCGAGCGGGACTCGGCCAGCCGCTTCGACGAGTGGACGGCGTCGTTCGTGGACGGCGCCGGCGGCAAATCAGTGCTCACGTCCATGTGGCCGCTGCTCCGCGCGCACGTCGACGAGTCGATCGTCGTGTCGCTCGACGAGGCGGCGCAGGCGATGCGCCTGACCGCGGAACGGGCGCACGTCATTGCCGAAGGCGCCGCCGCGTGTGCGGTGGCCGCCGCGGTTTCCCCTCGCATCGCCGCGCGAGGGCATCGGCGCATCGTCGCCGTCGTGTCGGGCGGCAACATCGATCTGCCGAGATTCGCGCAGCTCGTAGGCGCGGGCAGGAGCTAGACGTCACTCATCCTATGATCATGGACCCCCTGAACCTGAATCTCCCCGAACGAATCCGCCGTCTTCCCGAGCTGGCGAACGACCTGTGGTGGACGTGGAACACACCGGCGCGCGAAGTGTTCCGTCGCATCGACTATGCGCTATGGCGCCAGACCGCGCACAACCCGGTGCTGATGCTGCGCAACGTCGCGCCGGAGGCGTTCACCGCCGGCGGGCGCGATCCCGAGTTCCTCCGCTTCTACGACGCGGCCATCGACGCGCTCGATCGCGCCCGCGCGGCGCGCGACACGTGGTGGCAGCATCAGTACGGCGAGCCCGGCCCGATCGCCTACTTCTCGGCGGAGTTCGCGCTGCACCAGTCGCTGCCGATTTACGCGGGCGGCCTTGGCGTGCTGGCCGGCGACCATTGCAAGGAAGCGAGCGACCTCGGGCTTCCGCTGATCGGCGTGGGCTTCATGTATCCACAGGGCTACTTCCATCAGAGCGTCTCGCCCGAAGGATGGCAGCAGGAATCCTACGAGCGCCTGAACTGGGCCGACGCGGCGATCGAGCCCGCCGTCACGGCCGACGGCAGTCCCTGTATCGTCCCGGTCCCGCTCGGCAACCGCTCCGTGCTTGTGTCGGTGTGGCGCGTGCGGCTCGGACGCGTGAAGCTCTATCTGCTCGACACGGATCTGGAAGAGAACGCGCCGTGGGACCGCGAGCTGTCGGCGCGTCTGTACGGCGGGGATCGTGAAACGCGCATCCAGCAGGAGATCATCCTCGGCGTGGGCGGCGTGCGCGCGCTCAAGGCGCTCGGCTCGAGTCCGGCGGTGTGGCACCTGAACGAAGGGCACGCCGCGTTCGTCGTGCTGCAGCGGATACGCGATCTGATCGAGAGCGGGATGACGTTCGACGCCGCGCTCGAGGAGGTCCGCCGCACGACGGTGTTCACGACGCACACGCCGGTGCCCGCCGGCCACGACGCGTTTCCGTTCAACCTCGTCGAAACGCACCTCGCCGGGTGCTGGGGGACGCTCGGAACGTATCGTGACCGCTTCATGCAGCTCGGCGCGTACGACAACGGCGCGGGCGTGCAGTTCAACATGACGGCGCTGGCGCTCCGCACGGCAAACGGCGTCAACGCGGTCAGCCGCATGCACGGGATCGTCACGCGCGAAATGTGGGGGCCGATCTGGCCCGGCACGCCGGAAGACCAGCGGCCCGTCCGCACGATCACCAACGGCATCCACCTGCCGACGTGGCTGTCGCACGAGATGATTCGTCTGTTCGACGAATACCTGCCGACGGACTGGCGCGAGCGGCACGACGACCCGTCCGTCTGGGAGGGCGTGCAGAACATTCCGGACGAAGCGCTCTGGAGCGCGCGCCAGGCGCTGCGGCAGTATCTCTTCGCGTTCATCCGCGAGCGGGCGCGGCACCGCTGGCGCGACGAGCACGTCACCGCCGCGCGGGTGGTCGTCGCGGGCACGCTCCTCGATCCGAACGCGCTCACGATCGGATTCGCGCGGCGCTTCACGGGTTACAAGCGCGCCGAGCTGATCTTCCGCGACCCCGAGCGGCTCCAAGGGATCCTGAATGCGGCGCGGCGTCCCGTGCAGATCGTGTTCGCCGGGAAGGCGCACCCGGCCGACGAGACGGGCAAGCACCACATTCAGCAGGTCTATCGCCGCGCCATCGATCCGACGTTCGCCGGCCGCATCGCGTTCGTCGACGATTACGACCTCCACGTCGCGCACTTCCTCGTGCAGGGCTGCGACGTGTGGCTGAACAACCCCCGCAAGCCGCTCGAAGCGAGCGGCACGAGCGGGATGAAGGCCTCGGTCAACGGCGTCCCGCACCTCTCGATTGGCGACGGCTGGTGGGCGGAAGGCTTCACCGGCGCCAATGGGTGGCAGATCGACGGGCGTCCGACGTCAGACGACCTGGACGCGATCGACGCGGCGGATGCGGCCGCGCTCTACGATTTGCTCGAACGCGAGGTCGTCCCCGCCTTTTACGAGCGCGACACGAACGGGATCCCGCGCCGGTGGCTCACCGTCGTGCGCCAGGCCATGGCGACCGTCGCGCCGCGCTTCAGCGCGCGGCGGATGGTGAAGGAGTACGTGGAGTACATGTACGCGCCGGCGCTGCGGAGCGGAGCGGAAGCGACGCGGTAAAGGCGCCGGGCGACGCTCCCCCCTGTGGCGCGGACGGGCATCCGCGCCCGTGCCGCCGTCTTCCGCACGCCGGCCGGCTGCACGGAGTGGCGCGCTGCCTGCCTTCGGGCGATCCCGCTCCGCGAGCCGGGAAACGGCGCGCGCCTGACGCTCTCGCTGCGCTGGGTTCCGCAGCGCGTAAGGGATGGCGAGTCGCGACATCTGTCCCGACGCCCTCGACCGCCTTTGCTGATTAGCCACGGTGCAGATCACCGGGACGGAACGCGCTGCGCTGAATCGGGGCGCGCCGTTTCCGGTGACGGACTGATGTCGGCTCGCTGCAAAGGGCATCGCCCGAACGCAGCCAGCGCCCCTCTCCTCTGCGGAAAGTTGCACGTCTTGTGTGACGCGGGCGGTATCAGCCGGCCGGACGAGACGAGACGATTTCCCGGCGTCCGGAAGACGGCGGCCCGGCCGCCGATACCGCCTGCGGCGCACAACTTCCGAGGACGGATACCGCAAGTGGGCTCGCCGGAACGCGGCGGCGGCCCGCTCCCGGCCGCGGCGTCATTCGCGTCGAGCGGCGGCGGCGGCGCATGTCGCCTGGAGGACTCGCTAGCGCGACGGCGGGCGCTTGCCGCGGCAAGCCTGCTACAATCGGATCCATGCCACGAAAGTCCGTCGCGCAGTCGCGGTGCGCGCTGTGCGGCGCCAAGGAAATCTCCGAGCCGCGCGGCGAGGAAAAGTACTGCCGCGACTGCTGGGACAAGAAAATAGCCGTCGAAGAGATCGTCGCGCGCGAGTTCGCGCTCAAGCGCTACATCCGCGCGCACAGCGCCGAGAAATATCTCGTCTACCACTCGACGCTCAAGCGTCCCTGCGGACAGCTCATCGTTGTCGACGACGGCTACGATCTCTTCCTGACGATCGTCCTCTATCCGAGCTTCGCGTGGGACGAGGCCGCCTATCACCTCGAAGGCGACCCCGAAGGGCGCAGCTTCGCCGAAATCCTGGTCGACGTCGTCGCGGCCGAGGTCATCGAGCCGTGGGGCGGCGGCAAGTGGCACCTCGAGATCTTCCGCGCCACGAATCCGGAGCCGGAGGACTGGAACGGCGAGATGTAAGGGCCTATAATTCCGGAAAGCTCCTACAGGTTGGACCGGCTCTTCCGGGAGGTAGTCCCATGAAACGCGCGTTCGTGTTTTCCGCCGCGCTCCTCTGCTCTCTCGCGCTCGCGTCCGCTTCCTTCGCCCAGACCGCTCAAGCCGCCAAGCCGGCCACGCCGACCAGAACCGCTGCTCCTGCCGCCAAAGCGAAGTTCGCGCCGCTCGTGAAGGGCGTTGCGAAAATCGAGGTCATCCAGGGTATGCCGAAAAAGGTTGGCACCGACATGGTGACCGTGACGAAGATCAAGAACGTCTCCGACGGAGCGATCGGCCTGCTCCGCGTCGACGAATACTGGTACGACAAGAACCTGAAGGAAGTGAGCGGCGATACCGAGAAAGTGCGCCAGCCGATCATGCCCGGCGAGGTAGTGGAGGTCACGACGAAGTCACCGATCAAGCCGAATCTCTACAAGAGCCAGATGCAGTTCTCGCACGCCAACGGCAAGATCGACGCGAAGCCGGTCAAGAGGTTCGCGGGCCAGTAGCCTTCAGCATCCGTTCCGCCCAGTCGCCGGCGAGTGGCAGCTTCACGCGCTCGCCGGCGAGCGCCTTCCACAGGCAGAACGCCCATACCAGCAGCAGCACGATCCACAGCGCCATCGAGAGCCGCACGATCAGCGCGACCGCCGTCGCGGAAACGAACAGCGACACCACGGCTGCGACATAGCCGAGAAACACGAGCACGCCGAGGCCTCCGATCGCCAGGACCGATTGCCACGCGTGAAAGCGGACGTCCGGGTTGGTGGATTCCGCCAGCAGCATGATCGCGCCCGACACGGGTCCGGCGGCGTACGCGAGGGCGGAGGCCGTCGTCGGCGAGAGCCCCGTCGAGGACGGCGGGTTGACGGGAACCGCCGGCGGCACCAAATCTGGCGCCGTCATCTGACGCGGAACTCGAGCTCGCGCTTGATCGGAGTACTGTTGCCGAGGAGCGACTTCGCTTCCACGCGCAGCACGTAGCGTCCGGCCGCGATCCCGCTCAGCGGAATCTGCGTGCGGTAGCCGTAGCCGCCGGTCGATCCCTGGAGCTCCTCGCTCTTGCGCTCGTCGGACGTCGTGAACACGACCTTGCCATCGTCGGCCAGGACCGATGCCGTGATCGCGACGCGATGCGGCGTGGAGACCGCGTTGTCGTAGATCTCCGTGAAAAGCGTGAGCGTGTCGGCCTGCACGAACTCGCGCGCCGCGGTCGGCGGCGCCGGCAGCACGTCCTTGAACTCGTTGACGTTGGGATCCGGACTCGCCGTCGGCACGTGGCTCGCCGCGACGGACGTCAGCGCGATACCGCTCATTGTCAGCGGCGCCTTCGAGAAATCTGGCGCGTCCACTTCCGTCACCACGGTGCCGGTGAGGCCTCCGTTCTTCTCGCGCGCGCCGACGCGCAGCTGGTATTTGCCGGGCGGCAGCTGCAGGCGCCTGATGATCCGGAAGGAGCCGCCGTTCACGAGCGCCTCCCGCGTCTGCGGCCGGAGCTTCAGGCCGATGACGTCGTGGCCGCCGTCCTTCACCTTGCCGGACGCGCTGTCGGACGCGAAGAGCGATACTTCCAGATCGTTCAGGAACAGCCCTTCCGGACTCTGCGCGAAGGTGAGCTTCGATCCATCGATCTCGATCGCGAGCGCAATCGCGTCGTTCTGGCCGGCGCCCTTGAACGGCGCCGTGAACGCCGAGACCGTCAAGCCACTGATCGGGATGGGGCTGCTGAGCGCATCGCGCAGCTCCGGCGATGTGGCGGCACCGGGCGCGAGCTTCGGAGGCTCGCTCTTTCCCTTCGGCGCCACGTACCCGCTCCTCGCGCGGACGTTCAACCCGGGCTTCGATACCTTGACCGAAATCGCGCGAAACCTGCCGTCCCGCTTCTCGTTCGTCGGGTAATAGCCGAGGACGTAATAGTTGCTGTTCTCGCGCTGGATGCGGGCGAACCCGTCGCGATAGTCGTTGCTGTTGAGCATCGCAAACCCGCCCGTCTGCTCCGAGACGGCGCGCATGCTGTCGTGCTGCAGCCGCAGCTCGTCCTGCAGGCTGGTCGGACCAATCGAGTTGTCATCGGCAAACGCCTGGATGTCGATCGAGTCGTCCATGCCCGACGTCAGCCCGCGCGGATCGACGGCATAGAAGCTGACGTTGGCGCGCGTGGCCGCGGCAATCACGTCCTGCGTCTGCTGGCGGATCTCGGTCGCGTACTGGTTCTGCATCACGTTGACGACGTCGTAGTTGATGCCTTCGGTAAACCAGACGACCGCCTTGCGGCGCCCGCGCATGCCCGCGAGATAGTCCGCGACGTTCTTGAGCGTGCTGAGCGTGTTCCGCGCCTTCATGCTCCGCTCGAGATCGCTCATCGACGCGTTCATCCGGCTCGTGCCGCCGCCGCGGACGTCGCGGTTGTTGAAGTAGTCGGCCAGCGCGGCCTTCGTCGAGGAATCGGCTCCTGCGCCCATCGCGCGGTCGATCGCCGCGATCAGCCGCTGGCGATCGTCGGTGAAATCCTGCATGGCGCCGGCTCGCCCGCTCGTATTCACGACGGCGACGAGATCGTTCGCGCCGACGTAGCGCTCGACGAACTGCTTCGCGGCAGCGCGCGAACGCGGGGTCCGCTGGAACCGCGTGTTCTCGTCGTCGAGGACGATGACGAAGACGCGCCCTTCGAAGGGCACCCGGTTGGACGCCACGTCGGGTCGGATCGCGGCCTTCGCGAACAGCGGCGGATCCACGCGCTCGATCGGAATCTCCACGGGCGCGAAGATCGAGAGCGTCTGCGGCTTGCCGTCCTCGAGGACCTGGAAGTCCTCCTTCTTCAGATCGCCCGCGAAGTTCCCCTGCGGGTCGGTGACGACGGCGTCGACCTCGACGTAATTGATTTCGACCTTGAAGGTGACGGCGGGGCCCTGGGCGGCGGACTGTGCCTGCGTTTGCGCCGCAGGCTGCTGCGCGCGCACGGCAACGGACACGAGCGCGAGCGTCAGGAGAAAGCAGGTTAGGTTGCGCATAAATCGTTCGTAGCGCGGAACTTCAGTTCCGCGGATCCCGCCTCGATTATAGTGCCGCGCTATACTCACTCGATGGCGTTGTCGATCCCCGCAGTCCAGCGCGCGTTGAAGGAGGAGGGCCTCGACGCCTGGCTACTCTACGACTTCCACGGATCGAATCCGATCGCACGGCGGCTGGCGGGCCTCGAAGCTGGAAAGATGGCGTCGCGCCGGTGGTACTACCTCATTCCCGCGAGCGGCACGCCGAAGAAGCTGGTCCACGCGATCGAGTCGCACAATCTGGATCACCTGCCCGGCGACAAGACGATCTACTCGCAGCGCGAACGTCTGAGCGCCGGGCTCGGCGAGCTGCTGAACGGGTATCACCGCGTCGCGATGGAATACTCGCCGGGGAACGCGATTCCCTATATTTCCCGCGTGGACGCCGGAACCGTGGAATCCGTCCGGCAGCTCGGTGTCGAGGTCGCGTCCTCGGGCGATCTCGTGCAGCGCTTCGAAGCGGTCTGGTCCGACGAGGCGCTGCAGACGCACCGGTCGGCGTCCGATCGCCTGTATCGTGTCAAGGACAAGGCCTTCGAGCTGATCCGTGACGCGCGGCGGAACGGCCGCGAACTGACGGAGTTCGACGTTCAGCAGGCCATGCTCGGCTGGTTCGAGGAAGAGGGGCTCGTCACCGACGCCGCCCCGGTCGTCGCCGCTCAGGAGGACTCGGCGGACCCCCACTATCAGCCCACCCGCGAGCGGCACCGCCGGATAGGCGACCGCGAGGTCGTGCTCCTGGATTTGTGGGGCAAATTGCCTGATGCCGGCGCAGTGTTTGCTGACATCACCTGGGTTGGTTTTACAGGCCTCGAGGTTCCGGACCGATACGCCAGAGCGTTTGCCGCGGCCCGGGATGCGAGGGACGCTGCCGTGGCGCTCGTCAAAGAGGCAGCCGCAGCTCATCGGCAGTTGAGGGGGTTCGAGGTGGATCGGGCGTGCCGCGCCGTCATCGAGCGCGCGGGGTACGGAAAGGCGTTCATCCACCGAACCGGCCATAGCCTGGGGACGGACGTCCATGGTAACGGCGTCCATATGGACGACTACGAGACCCACGACGAGCGGCGCCTGATCCCCGGCACGGGGTTCACGATCGAACCGGGCATCTACGAATCCGATTTCGGCGTCCGCACCGAGGTGAACATGTTCGTCGGCGAGCAGGAGGCGACCGTGACGGGTCCCCTGCAGAGGGAATTCGTGCTGTTATAAAGGAAGGGGTCCGGCCGGACCGCTCTTGGAGAAAGTACCCATGTCCACGCGCAAGATTTCGCTCTTTTACGCCATCCTGATCGCGGTTGCCTCGATGGCCGTCACCGTGGTCATCACCTCGAAGATGGACCTCACGCCCTCGTCGGCGGCACAGACGGTTGCCGTCCCCGCCGCCAATAGCGCGCCGCTCACCGGGCCGATCGACGCGACCACGTTCCGGAACATCGCGAAGGCCACGGCGCCGGCGGTCGTCAACATCCAGACGCTCGCGCACGCGCGCGGCCGCGAGCTGACGGAGTACTTCGGCGGTCAGGGCGACGACCTGCTCCGGCGATTCTTCGGCGGCGGCGGCGACGACGACCAGGCGCCGCAGCCGAGAGGCCGAGGCAATCGCGGGCGCAACGACGCGCCGCAGCTCCAGGGCGCGGGCACGGGATTCATCATCGACAAGTCCGGCTTCATCCTCACCAACAACCACGTGGTGGAAGGCGCCGAGAAGATCACGGTCAGCCTGTACGGCGCCGAGCGCGGTCAAACGTATGCCGCGAAGGTCGTCGGGCACGACACGCTCACCGACACCGCGCTCATCCAGATCACCGAGATGCCGCAGCAGGCGTTGACCGAGGTGAAGTTCGGCGACTCCGAGCAGATGCAGCCCGGCGACTGGGTGATGGCGATTGGAAACCCGTTCCAGCTCGGACACACGGTCACGGTCGGTGTCATCAGCGCGCTCGGACGTCCGCTCGGCGGCGTGCCGCAGCGCGAACAGCCGATGCTCCAGACCGACGCGGCGATCAATCCCGGCAACTCGGGCGGACCGCTGCTGAACATCCGAGGCGAAGTGATCGGCATGAACACGGCGATCTACACCGATCAGCGCTCGGCGAACATCGGCATCGGCTTCGCGACGCCGATCAACGCGGTCCGGGATCTCCTTCCGCAGCTTCGCAACGGCAAGGTCGTCCGCGGCGTCATCGGCGTGCAGGTCTCGCGCGATCACCTGACGTCCGAAACGGCGCGGGCGTTCGGATTGCCGAACAACAGCGGCGCGCTCATCAGCGCCGTGAACGCCAACGGCCCTGCCGACAAAGCGGGGCTGCAGCCGGGCGACGTCATCGTGGAGTTCAACGGCAAGCCCGTGAAGGACAGCGACTCGCTCGTCGCGATGGTCGTCGGCACGAAGCCGGGCACGTCGGTGCCGGTCACGATCTACCGCAACAACCAGCGCAAGCAGCTCAACCTGACGATCGACGAGCTGGATCTCGAGGCGGAACAGGGACGTTCGGCGCGGCGCAACGACTCGGGCGCCGAGCAGCCGGCAACGACCGGCTTCGGCATGACGCTGGATCCGATCACGCCGGATGTGGCGCGGCGGCTGGACCTGCCGTCCAACCAGGGCGCGGCGATCGTCAGCGACGTCGATCGCGACAGCGCGGCGGGGAACGCCGGCATCGCGCCGGGGGACGTGATCCTCGAGGTCAACCGGCAGAAGGTGAGCACCGTCAGCCAGGTGACGCGCGAGCTGCAGAAGGTGCCCGCGGGCACGCCGGCGTTCGTGCTCGTCTGGCGCGATGGCCAGCAGGTGTTCGTCACGATGACGAAGCGCTAAGGCCAACTCCCAATTGCCAGGACGGAGACTCCCCGCCTACGCCTGGATCGGCCTCGCGCTGATCGCAGTGTCGGAGGCGGGGATGCTCGCGCACCTCGAGCCGTTCTGGTCGTGGCACACGCCCATTGCCTGGACCGGCTACATCCTCTTCACCGACGGCATCGTCTGGCAGCGGCGCGCCGATTCGCTCCTGCGCACCAACCCGGCGGAAGCCGTCTTCATGGCCGGCGTCAGCATCCCGTTGTGGGTGCTGTTCGAGATTTACAACAAGTACGCGCTGCACAACTGGTACTACGCCGGACTGCCGGAGAACCCCATCGTGCGCGCGATTGGATATGCGTGGGCGTTCGCGACGATCCTTCCCGGCATCTTCGAGACGAGCGAGGTGGTGGGTGCCTTACGCGAGCGAACGCCGTACTTCAGGCGCAGCGTCCCGCCGCGGATTCCGCCCGGCGCGACGGGCGCGCTTGCCGTCATCGTAGGCGCCGCGTTCCTCGTCTATCCCTTCCTGCATCCCTCGACCTGGATCTCCGCGCTCGTCTGGCTCGGCTTCATCCTGCTGCTCGATCCGATCAACGCGGCAGCGGGAGCCGAGTCCATCCGCGGCGATCTGCGTGAAGGGCATCGCGAGCGCCTGCTCAACCTGCTGATTGGCGGTCTGGTGTGCGGCTTGGTGTGGGAGTGCTGGAACTACTGGGCCCACACGAAGTGGATCTACAACGTCCCGGTTCCGCCTGACATCAAGATTTTCGAGATGCCGCTGGCTGGCTACGGCGGCTTCCCCGCCTTTGCGGTCGAGTGCTTCGCGATGTATGTCTTCGTGCGCCATCTCATCTGGCGTGGAGCCTGGCGCCCGATCGCACTATAATCCCCAATTTCCAGCCGGAGGTTGGAGGTTGGGAGTTGGAGGTTGGGAGTTGCTATGCCGATGACGACGACCCTCGAGCGGGAAATCAAGCTGCGCTTCGAATCCGCTGAAGAGGCGCGCGCGGCGATCCTCGCCGCGGGCGCGACGCCGCTGCACGGCCGGCGGCTGCAGGAGGACTCGCTGCTGGACAGCGAGGACGAAACGCTTCGGCGGCGCCGGTGCGTCCTGCGGGTGAGAGTGGAGAACGGGAAGAGCCGGATCACGTTCAAGGGCCCTGTGCAGCCGTCGGCGGTGAAGCTGCGCGAAGAGCTGGAGACCGTTGTCGGCGACGGCGAGGTGCTGCTGCACATCCTCGAGGAGCTTGGCCTCCACGTGTGGTTCCGCTACGAGAAGTACCGCGAGGAGTTCTCGCACGAGGACGTGATCGTGGCCGTGGACGAGACGCCGGTGGGCGTGTTCGTCGAGATCGAAGGCACCGAGAACGGCATCATGGCGATGGCCGACGCGCTCGGCCGTACGCCGGACGACTACGTGCTCGACTCGTATCGCGGGCTCTTCCTGAAGCATCGGGAGCAGTTCGGCCTCACCCGAACGGACATGGTGTTCGATCGGCCTTGAGCGCGGCGTCCTTCGGCCGGGCGCTCGTGCTGAGCGCCGGCCTCGGCACGCGCCTGCGTCCGCTGACGCTCGTCCGCGCGAAGGCCGCCGTGCCGGTCGACGGCGAGCCGCTCGTTCGCCGCGTGATCGCGTGGCTCGTGTCGTGCGGCATCGCGGATCTCGTGCTCAACCTGCACCATCGGCCCGAGTCCATCACGCGCACGGTTGGAGACGGAACCGATCTCGGCGCGCGCGTGCGCTATTCCTGGGAATCCCCGGTGCTCGGCTCCGCCGGTGGTCCCCGCCGGGCGCTTCCCCTGCTGCTCGACGGCGGATCCCGCTCGGTGCTGCTGGTGAATGGCGACACGCTGACCGACGTGGACCTCGAGGCGCTCGCGGACCTGCATCGCCGATCGGGGGCGCTCGTCACGATGGCGCTCATTCCGAACAACTGGCCCGACAAGTACGGCGGCGTCCTGCTCGATGACGAGGGGCGCGTGACGGGGTTCACGCGGCGCGGCAGCTCCACGCCGTCGTTTCATTTCATCGGCGTGCAGGCCGCGGACGCGGACGCGTTCGCGCGCCTGCCGGACGGCATCCCCGCGGAATCCGTCGTGGAGCTCTATCCGCGATTGATGGCGGAGCGGCCTGGATCCGTCATGGGCTTCGTGAGCCGCGCGTCGTTCCAGGACATCGGCACCCCCGCGGACCTGCTTCGTACGTCGCTGGAGCTCGCCGCGGAGGGAGGCCGTCCGGGGCGTCCGCGCTGGGGTCGAGACGTCCGCGTCGACGATTCGGCGCTCGTGGAGCGATCACTCTTGTGGGACGAGGTGGTGGTCGGATCCGGCGCGCGCCTCGTCGAGTGCATCGTCGCGGACGGCGTCACGATTCCGGCTGGCGCGGCGTTCACGCGCCGCGCGATCGTCCGCGCGAACCAGGAAGAGCTTGCTCCGCGTAATCCGGGTGAGTCCGCGGCCCGTCTTCCGCACGGGTCCGCGGCCGGCTTGCTCGTCGCGCCGCTCTGAAGGCGTAGGACACGGCGCCTCTTTAGAGGCGCCTCATATCGAAAGGACCGCATGGAACGGCGTCACACAGCCGCTTCGGACGCACGCGACAGAATCAACGGCTATCTTCAGCAGAGCGGGCTCTCCTCCCGATCGCCGCGCGTGGTTCCGCTGACGGGCGATGCGTCCGACCGGCGGTACTTTCGCGTGCTCCTCCCCGAGACGCAGTCCATCGTGCTGGCGCTGTACTCGTCGGCATTCGACGTGCGGACGCTTCCCTTCGTCAACGTCGCGACACTGCTCGAGAAGATGCCCGTTCCGATTCCTGCGGTGCTCGGGCACGCCGACGATCTTGGCGTTCTCGCGCTCGAGGATCTCGGCGACGTGACGCTGCAGGCGCATCTGGGCGCCGAGAGTCCGGCGGAACATGCCGCACTCTATCGTCAGGCGGTGGCGCTCATCGAGACGCTGCAGCGCCGGGGATCCGACCTCGCCTCCTCCGCCTTTCTGCCTTACGGCATCGCGTTCGACGTCGAGAAGCTCACGTGGGAGCTCGACTTCTTCACGAAGCACTTCCTCGAAGCGTATCGAGGCGTGACGCTGGGGGCTTCCGAGCGCGACGCCCTTCGCGCGGAGTTCGCGGCGCTCGTGCAGGAGCTTGCCTCGGAGTCCCGCGTGCTGTGCCATCGCGATTACCACAGCCGCAATCTGATGCTGCACGAGGCGCGGCTCTACATCATCGATTTCCAGGACGCCCGGCTCGGTCCCGATACCTACGACCTCGTCTCGCTGCTCCGTGATTCGTATGTCGACCTGCCCGAACAGACCGTCGACGAGCTGATCGCATACTTCCTCGCGCTGAAAGGCGCCACGGGGACCGAGCGCGACTTCCGCCAGCGGTTCGACCGCATGGCGCTGCAGCGCAACCTGAAGGCGCTCGGCACGTTCGGCTATCAGACGACCGCGCGGCGCAACCCGGTCTACATTCAGTACATCCCGCGGACGCTCAAGTACGTGCGCGACAACCTTGATCATCAGCCGCGGTTCGCCCGCATGCGGGAACTGCTCGCGGCGCACGTCGAAGAGTTCCGCTGAACACGCACGCGGGGCTCGCAAAGGGCAAAGGACGCAAGGCGTGTGCGCGCGGGCGTCAGTCGTCGTGACCATCAATCGCGTGCTTTGCTCCTCTGCGGCCTCTGCGTGAGATCGTCGTCAGCGCAAGGTGGTACAATGAATGGTTCGCGCGCCCGCATAATCTGCGGCAGTGCCCATGCGCTTCGGGATCTCGACACATCTGTTTCACGATCAGCGGCTGAGCCGCGATCACCTGGCCGCGATTCGATCGCACGGCTTCGAGGCCGTGGAAGTGTTCGCGACCCGGAGCCACTTCGACTACCACGACCCGGCCGCGATCGAGCAGCTTGCGGCGTGGCTGTCCGAGACGCAACTCGCGCTGCACGGCATTCACGCGCCGATTACGGATCGACTCGGGGCGGGCGATCAGTGGGGTGAGGTGATTTCCAACGCCGTTCCCGACAACGCCCGCCGTCAGCACGCGGTCCGGGAGGCTGACACGGCGCTGAACATCGCACGGCGGATTCCGACCGAGGTCTTCGTCGTGCACCTCGGGACCCCGGCCTCGAAGGGCGGAGAGAACAGCCGCGGCGCCGCGCTGAAAAGCGCGGACGAGATCTGCGGGCTTGCGGAATCTGCGGGTGTGCGCGTCGCGTTCGAGGTCATCCCGAACGACATCTCCCGGGCGCAGGCGCTCGTCACGCTGCTCGAACGCGATCTCGAGTCGCGCCGCGCCGGCATCTGCATGGACTTCGGGCACGCGTTTCTGATGGGTGACATCGCAGATGCCGTCGAGACCGCCGCCGAGCACCTGATCACCACCCATGTGCACGACAACCGGCGCAAGCAGGACGAGCATCTCGTCCCGTTCGAAGGAAACATCGACTGGGACGCCGCGCTGATGTCGATGCAGAAGATCGGCTACGACGGCACGTATCTGATGGAGATCGCGAACCCGGGGTCCACGGACGCGGCGCTGGCGGCGGCGCGCACGGCACGCGAGCGGTTCGAACGAATCCTCGCCCTTCCGTAGCGCGGAACTGTAGCGCGCAACTTCAGTTCCGCGACGGCGAACAACATGCAGACCGCATACATCGAAGACATCGCGCGGTACGACGGACAGGCCGTGCGCCTCCGCGGGTGGGTGCACAACCGGCGCTCCAGCGGCAAGATTCACTTCCTCACGGTGCGCGACGGATCCGGATTCATCCAGTGCGTGATCTCGAAGAAGGCCGTCGGCGACGAGATGTTCACGCGTGCCGATCACCTGACGCAGGAAAGCGCGGTCATCGTGGACGGGACCGTGCGCGCCGATTCGCGCGCGCCGGGCGGATACGAGATCGACGTGAGCGCCATCGAGGTCGTGTCGGACGCGAAGGACTACCCGATCACGCCGAAAGAGCACGGCGTCGACTACCTGATGGACCGCCGGCATCTCTGGATTCGATCGCAGCGGCAGCAGGCGATCCTCCGCGTGCGCCACGAGGTCATCAACGCCGTCCGCGACTTCTTCAACGGCCGCGGCTTCGTGCTGGCCGATACGCCCATCTTCACGCCGGCTGCCTGCGAGGGCACGACGACGCTGTTTCCCGTTCAGTATTTCGAGGACAACACGGCATACCTCACCCAGAGCGGGCAGTTGTACAACGAAGCGAATGCGATGGCGCTGGGACGCGTGTACTCGTTCGGACCGACGTTCCGCGCCGAGAAGTCGAAGACGCGACGCCATCTGACCGAGTTCTGGATGGTCGAGCCGGAGGTTGCGTACGCGACGCTCGACGACGTGATGGAGCTCGCCGAAGGGCTCGTCGTCTATGTCGTTCAGCGCGCGCTCGAACGGCGGCGCCGCGAGCTGCAGGCGCTCGAGCGGGACACATCGAAGCTCGAGAAGGTGCAGGCCCCGTTTCCGCGCATCTCCTATGACGAGGCCGCCGGCATTCTGAAGAAGAAAGGGCTGCCGTTCGAATGGGGCGGCGACTTCGGCGCGCCGGACGAGACGGCGCTCTCCGAAGAGTTCGATCGGCCGATCTGCGTCCACCGGTATCCGTCGAAGGTGAAGGCGTTCTACATGAAGCCCGATCCGGAGCGCCCGGAGGTCGCGCTCGGGGTCGACGTGCTCGCGCCCGAAGGATATGGCGAGATCATCGGCGGCGGCGAACGTATCGCCGACTACGATCTCCTCCTCGAGCGCATCAAGGATCACAACCTGCCGCAGGAAGCGTTCGAGTGGTATCTGGACCTGCGCCGGTTCGGCTCCGTGCCGCATGGCGGCTTCGGGATGGGGATCGAGCGCGTCGTGTCGTGGATTTGCGGGCTGGAGCACCTGCGCGAAGCGATCCCCTATCCGCGCATGGTGTATCGGCTGTATCCGTGAAGAGATCACGGCCGGCAGAGGACTTCGTCTCTTGAAGATTGGCTTCGTCTCTCTCGGCTGCCCCAAGAACCTCGTCGACGGCGAGGTGATGCTGGGGCTCGCGCAGCAGGCCGGACACGAGATCACGTCCGCCGCGGCCGACGCGGACGTCCTCGTCGTCAACACGTGTGCGTTCATCGATCGCGCGAAGCAGGAGTCGATCGACGCGATCCTCGAGATGGCGCAGCAGAAGCGCGACGGCCGCTGCTCGCGGCTCGTGGTCACCGGCTGCCTCGCCGAGCGCTACCGCGACGAGCTTCGACGCGAGATCCCCGAGATCGACGCAGTGCTCGGGACAGGCGAGGTCGAGGGAATCGTCGATGCGGTCGCGGGCGGGGAACCGGAATCCGGGGTCTGCGATCCGCTGTCGCAGCCCCTTGCCGCATCGCCCGTAACATTCTTCCGAAACCCATCGCGAACCCCGGCTCCCGGATCCCGGATCCCGACACTCCCCACGTATCTCTACGACGCCGACACGCCGAGACTGCACACGACCCCGCGGCACTTCGCGTACGTGAAGATCGCGGAAGGCTGCGACTATACGTGCGCGTTCTGCATCATCCCAACGCTGCGCGGCAAGTACCGGAGCCGCACGCCGGACTCGATCCTCCGCGAGGCGCGCGCGCTGGCGGAGCGCGGCGTCAAGGAACTGCTCCTCATCTCGCAGGACACGACCTTCTACGGGATCGATCGCGGCGAGCGCGGCGCCCTCGCGCGCCTGCTGCGCGATCTGAATCGGATCGACGGGCTCGAATGGATTCGATTGCTGTACCTGTATCCCACCACGATCACCGACGATGTGCTCGATGCGATGGCCGAGTGCGAGAAGGTCTGCCGCTACGTGGACCTGCCGCTGCAGCACGCGTCAGCGGACGTCCTCCGGCGGATGCGGCGTCCGGGCAATCGCCGCGTGTACGACGCGCTGCTCGCGCGGGTCCGCGACCGCGTTCCCGGCGTCACAATGAGGACGACCTTCATCGTCGGATTCCCTGGTGAAACCGACGCCGACGTCGCCGAACTGGAGCGCTTCGTCGAGGACACGCGGTTCGATCACGTTGGCGTGTTCACGTACTCCCACGAGGAAGGCACTCGAGCATTTTCGAACCGCGACGACGTCCCCCCGCGCGTGAAGCGGCAGCGGCGAAATCGCATCATGCGCCGCCAGCAGCGAATTGCGGCTGAGCTGCAGCGCGCGCGCATCGGCCACGAGGCCCGCGTGCTCGTCGACGGCCCATCCGCCGAGCACGAGCTGGTCCTCCAGGGCAGAGTCGAAGGGCAGGCGCCGGACATCGACCCGGTCGTGTATCTGACGGACGTCGATACGACCGCTGTGCGGCCTGGAGACCTCATCCGTGCACGCGTCGTTGCCGTGAACGGCTACGACCTCGTCGCGGCGCCCTCTCCACGCAACTGAAGTTCCACGCGACGAGCGGGGCGTGTCCGCGGACTGACGTTCCGCGCTACCACCGTGTGCTATACTTTCAGGTGGCTGTTCCGAGGGTTTTCCACAGTGGGCCGGTGCCCACTTTTTGTTTTTAAGGGCAGTAAGTACGCCACAGCACACCGGTTCCCATCAACAGGGCGACGCGCGCGTCGCACGCCTGCGTGAAGCAGCCGCGCGAGTGGCGGCAACCCATGGGCTCGAGGTGTTCGACGTGCAGCTCCGGCGGGAGCCCATCGGCATGGTGCTGCGCATCGTGATCGACAAGCCGGCGACCGGACAGGTGGAGCGCCCGGAAGACAGCGTCGGGATCGAGGACTGCCAGCGCGTGAGTCAGGATCTCGGTCCGCTGCTGGACGTCGAAGACGAGTTCGGCGCGCCCGAGCTGGGCGAGAAGTACACGCTCGAGGTTTCGTCGCCCGGCCTCGATCGCCCGCTGCGGAACGAAGAGGATTTCCGTCGATTTGCGGGACGGCTGGCCAAGCTCGTCACGACGGAGCCGATCGAGCGGCAGTCGGCGTTCGCCGGACGGCTCCGGGGTGTGGAAACGGGAAACGTCGTACTCGAGGAAGGGCGCAAGACGCACCGGGTGCCGCTCGGGAAGATCAAGCGCGCGCAGCTCGACGTGGAGTTCTAGCGGTCGTAGGGCGGGTCTCTCAGACCCGCCTCACGCGGCGGACCTGAGCGGTCCGCCCTACAAGAGAAGTGTTATGCAGAATCCGCTGTTGCAGCAGATCGACGCGATTGCCAAAGAGAAGGGCGTCGAACCCGAAATCATCATCGGTGCCGTGCAGGACGCGATCGAGGCGGCCGCGCGCAAGCGCTACAAGAACGAGACGCTCCGCGCACGGTTCAACCAGGAGACCGGCCAGATCGAGCTCTGCGCGGTGAAGCGGATCGTCGACGAAGTCACGGACCCGCCGAACCAGATTTCGCTGGCCGAGGCGCAGCAGCTCTATGGCGACGAAGCGGAAGTCGACATGGAGATCGAGTTCCCGCGGCCGACGGAGGATCTGGGTCGGATCGCCGCCCAGACGGCCAAGCAGGTGATCTTCCAGAAGGTCCGAGAGGCCGAGCGCGAGAACGTCTACGCGGAGTACAGCCAGCGCGTCGGCGAGGTCGTCAGCGGCATCGTCAAGCGCTTCGAGAACGGCGACATCATCATGGAGCTCGGGCGCATCGAGGCGCAGCTTCCGCGCAAGGAGCAGTCGCGCGCCGAGAACTACGCCGTGGGCGACCGCGTGCGCGCCGTGATCCGCGGGGTGAACCGCAGCGCGAAGGGGCCGCAGATCGTGCTCTCGCGCACGGATCCCGCCCTGCTGATCAAGCTGTTCGAACAGGAGGTGCCGGAGATCTACGACGGCACCGTGATGATCCGCGGCGCGGTCCGGGAGGCCGGCGATCGCGCGAAAGTGGCGGTCTACTCGCGCGAGCGCGACGTCGACCCCGTCGGCGCCTGCGTCGGCATGAAGGGCACGCGCGTGCAGTCGATCATCCGCGAGCTGCGCGGCGAAAAGATCGACATCGTCGAATGGTCGGAGGATCCCGTCGTCTTCGTGACGAACGCGATCAGCCCCGCGAAGGTGCAGCGCGTCTCGATCATCGACGATGCGGAAAAGGTGATGGAGGTCATCGTCGAGGACAAGCAGTTGTCGCTCGCGATCGGGAAGAAGGGTCAGAACGTGCGGCTCGCGGCCAAGCTGACGGGCTGGAAGATCGATATCAAGAGCGAGGAGGAGAAGCGCCGCGAGGTCGAGGCGCAGTTCGGCGCGCTCGAGATTGGGACGACCGAAGCGGCGGCCGAAGGCGCCGAATCGCCTGCGGGGGTGGAAGGGGAGAGCGCCGAGGATACCGCGGCGGCCGCCGCGCTGACCGAAGCCGCGGCGCCCTCCGAAGAAGCGGCCACCGCGGAGGAGCACCCGGCGAAGATCGAGTAGAGCAATCCTGTAGGAAGCAATCCCGTAGGAGAGCAATCCCGTAGCTTCCGCCTTCAGGCGGAAGATCAAAGAGCACCACGAGGTTCTATTTGGCAACAGTTCGGATCTACAAAGTTGCGGAGCTGCTCAACACGACGAGCCAGGAAGTGATCGCGCTGCTCAAGCGCGATCACGGGATAGAAGTGAAGAGCGCATCGAGCACGATTGAGGAGGTCGTCGCGCGGGAGTTCGTCGGGCGCCTCGCGCGACAGCGCGGGATCAAGGTGCCGTCGAACGCGTCATTTGCTGACACGCCCGCCGCGTCCCGCGGCACGGTCAGAAAGCCGGCCGGCCGCGCACCGGAGCCCCCAAAGCCCGCCGCTCCGGCAATGCCCGCGCCGCGCCTCGTGAAGACGGCCAAGCCTGCCGCGCCGCCCCCTGTCGAGCCGCCGGTTGCCGCTCCGCCACCCCCGCCCGAGCCTGTTGCGGCGCCGGTTGCCGTCGAACCCGAGCCGCCCCCCGTTGCGCCCGCGCCGGAGCCGGAACCCGTCGTCGCAGCACCGGCCGCAGAAGTGCGCGCGCCCGAAGCGCTCGAACCTCCGCAGCCCGCGCCCGAACCGCCGGCTGCCGAACCTGCGGCGCCGGAAATCCCCGCGGCAGCCGCTCCGCCGCCCCGACCGGCGGCACCTCCGGCCGGTCGTTTCGTACCGCCAACGCTTCGGTTGCGCGTCGAGGATCCGCGAACGGGACAGGCGCCTCCGGCGCCGCCGCGCCGCCCGGTCCTCGTCCGGCCGCCGCAGCCAACGACACCGCCAGCCGCACCGACCGGCAACCTGAGCCGTCCTGCTGCGCCGCGCCCTGCCGGACCGTCCGCGCGTCCCGCTGGTCCACGCCCGGGAGGACCTCTGCCGGTGCGCCCGAGCGCGCCGATGGGCGGCCCGCGTCCGCTCCCGTCGCAGCCGGTTCGTCCGTCACAACCGCAGCGTCCGCAGGTGCCGGGGTATCGTCCGCCGCCGCCGCGTCCGTCCGGCCCGCGTCCGTCGGGGCCACGCCGTGAAGCGCCGCGCTCGTCGCCCGCAGCCACGGCACCCGCGGCGCCGCCGCCGATCACGCGGACGATCACGCTGGCCGAAGGCATGACGGTCGCGGACCTCGCGATCAAGCTGGACGTGAAGGCCAAGGACGTGCTGAAGAAGCTGATGGATCGCCGTCTGATGATGACGATCAACAGCACGCTCGACAACGAAACCGCGACGGCCATCGCGCGGGAGTTCGGCGCCGACGTCAAGATGCAGACGTTCGAAGAGGAACTGCTGCAGGTCGAGGCCGAGGACTACAACGCCGAGGATCTCGTCACCCGCGCGCCGGTGGTGACGGTCATGGGCCACGTCGACCACGGCAAGACGACGCTGCTCGACGCGATTCGTGAAACGCGCGTCGCCGAGCGCGAGGCGGGCGGGATCACGCAGCACATCGGGGCGTACTCCGTCCAGGTCAACGATCGCAACGTCGTGTTCCTCGACACGCCGGGCCACGAGGCGTTCACGATGATGCGCGCCCGCGGCGCGCGCGTCACGGACGTCGTCGTCCTCGTGGTGGCGGCCGACGATGGAGTGATGCCGCAGACGAAGGAAGCGATCGATCACGCGCGCGCGGCGAACGTCCCGATTCTCGTGGCCATCAACAAGATCGACAAGCCGAACGCGAATCCGGATCGCGTGAAGAAGGAGCTGTCGGATCTCGGGCTGGTCCCGGAGGACTGGGGCGGGCAGACCGTGATGGTTCCCGTCTCGGCCAAGAAGCGCGAGAACATTCCCCTGCTGCTCGAGATGGTGCTGCTCGTGACCGAGTTGAGCGAGCTGAAGGCCAATCCGAAGCGGAACGCGTCGGGCACGGTGCTCGAGGCGAAGCTGGACAAGGGCCGCGGCCCCGTCGCCACGATTCTCGTCCAGGACGGGACGCTGCACGTGGGCGACACGTTCATCGCGGGCACGATCGTCGGCAAGGTACGCGCGCTGATGGACGACCGCGGACGGCCGATCAAGGCGGCGGCGCCCGCCACTCCGGTCGAAGTGCTCGGTCTCGGCGGCCTCCCGCAGCCGGGCGACGCCTTCCAGGCGCTCGCCGACGCGGCGAAAGCGCGGCAGATCGCTCACTATCGCCAGAGCCAGGCGAAGGACAAGGCGCTCGGCGCCAAGGGCGGCCGCCTCACGCTCGAATCGCTGCAGCAGCAGATCGCCGAAGGCGGCATGAAGGAGCTACCGATCATCATCAAGGCCGACGTGCAGGGCTCGGCCGAAGTGCTGGCGGACACGCTCACCAAGCTGAGCGACGAGCGCGTGAAGATCCGGATCATCCACAGCGGCGTCGGCGCCATCAACGAATCGGACGTCCTGCTGGCGGCCGCGTCGAACGCGATCGTGATCGGCTTCAACGTGCGGCCGGATCGGAACGCGTCGGACGTCGCCGAGCGCGACAAGGTCGACATCCGCCTCCACTCCGTCATCTACAACGTCGTCGACGAGATGAAGAAGGCGATGTCGGGGCTGCTCGAGCCGACGCTGCGCGAGGTGCGGATCGGGTCCGCGGAAGTCCGCGAGACGTTCAAGGTGCCGAAGTTCGGGACGATTGCCGGCTGCATGGTCACCGAAGGACGCATCACGCGCGCGGGCGACACGCAGGCGCGGCTGGTGCGCGACAACGTCGTGGTGTTCGAGGGCAAGATCGGCTCGCTGCGCCGCTTCAAGGACGATGTCTCCGAGGTGAAGGCGGGCTTCGAGTGCGGGATTGGCTTCGAGCGCTACAACGACCTCAAGGTGGGTGACGTCATCGAGGCGTTCGTCGTCGAGCGGGTGGCCGCGACGGTGTGAACTCCCGCCCCGAGCGCGTTGCGGACCAGATTCGCGCGGAAGTGGCGCAGCTCATCGCGCGTGAGGTCCACGATCCCGGCGTAGGGTTCGTGACGATCACGCGCGTCCGCGTCACCCCGGATCTGCAGCTCGCGCGCGTGTACTACACGTCGCTTGGCGACGAGAAGGCGCGGGGGGAGACCGCCCGCGCGATGGGCCGGGCGGCGCCATTCCTCCGCCGGCAGGTCGGACAGCGGCTGCGGCTCCGCCGCGTGCCCGAGCTGGAATTCTTCTATGATGAGTCCGTTGCCCACCAGGACCGCATCGAACAAATCTTGCAGGAGCTGAAGTCGGAGGCCTCACCTGCGCATGGCGACTCTGCGGATGACGAGCCCGGCGACGACTGATTCGACGCTCGCGCAGATCCGCGACGCGATCAAGACCCGGCGGCGCTTTCTCATCACGGCCCACGCGCGTCCCGACGGCGACTCGATCGGCTCGCAGCTCGCCATGGCGTTCGCGCTGGATGCGCTCGGCAAGGACGTGCGGCTCGTGAACGCCGACCCCGCGCCCGATCACTATCTCGACTTCCCCGGCGTCAATCGCATCAGGATTTCGCGGAAGCTGGAGGATCGCAACGTCGACGCGGTGATCGTGATGGAATCGGGCGATCTCGCCCGAACCGGCGTCTCCGGCCTCGATGGGTTCTTCACGATCAACATCGACCACCATCAGGGCAACACGTCCTACGGCTCGCTCAACTGGCTCGACGAGTCCGCCGCCGCGTGCGGAGAGCTGGTGTTCGAGCTGATTCGATCGCTCGGCGTGCCGCTCACGCTGGAGATCGCGACGCACATCTATCTCGCCATCCTCACGGACACGGGATCCTTCCATCACTCGAACATCACGCCGCGCACGTTCGACATCTGCCGCCAGACGGTCGAAGCGGGCGTGAACCCCGCCGCGATGGCGCGGCGCGTCTTCGACAGCAACAGCTTCGGCAAGCTGAAGCTGATTGGCGCGCTGCTCGACGAGATGGACTTGATGGACGAAGGGCGCCTCGCGGTGCTCTACCTGAACGACGAAATCCTCGCGGCGACGGGCACGACGGCGAACGACACGGAAGGCCTGATCAACCTGCCGCTCACGGCGCGCGAGATCCAGGCGGTGGTGTTCTTCAGGGCCGCGGCAGGCGGCGAGATCCGCGTGAGCATGCGATCGAAGTACGACGTCGACGTCCGCGCCGTCGCGAGCCGGCACGGCGGCGGCGGACACAAGAACGCGGCCGGCTTCAGCGTGCCGGGACCGCTCAACGCGGTGCGGAGCGGGATCATCCGCGAGCTGACGGAAGCAATCGCGCTCGGGCTTCAGAGTCGCCCCTAGTCAATTTCGAACGACGAATGCCGAACGACGAATCGCGCGCGCCGAACCGTAGGGTCGTTTCAGGATGCCCCATTCGTCCTTCGCCGTTCGTCGTTCGTCGTTGATGCCACACGTTCAGCTTTCCGGCGGCCTAGTTGTCGATAAGCCATCAGGTCCGACGTCGCACGACGTCGTCGCGCGCGTGCGGCGCGCGCTTGGTGAGACGCGCGTCGGGCACACGGGCACGCTCGATCCGCTCGCGACGGGCGTGCTCGTCCTCCTCGTCGGCCGCGCCACGCGACTCGCCCAGTTCCTGACTGGCGAGGAGAAGGAGTACGTCGCCGACGTGCGGCTCGGTGTCGCGACGCCGACGTACGACGCCGAGGGCCTGGACTTCCGCCTTCAGGCGGAAGATGGACAACCCACTCCTGGCTTCCGGCATCAGCCGGAAGACCTGCCGCCCGGAGCGATCGACCGCGCGCTCGACGCGTTCCGGGGCACGTTCATGCAGGTGCCGCCCCCGTACTCGGCGAAGAAGGTGCACGGGACGCGCGCTTACCGGCACGCCCGGCGCGAGACGCCGATCGCGCTCGAACCCGTCGAAGTCACCGTCCACGAGCTCGAGCGCCTCGCGACAGAGGACGCGACGCTGGTGCGCCTCCGCATCGTCACGAGCTCCGGCTTCTACGTGCGATCACTGGCGCACGATCTCGGGACGCGCCTCGGGTGCGGTGCACATCTCGAGCGGCTTCGACGAACGCGCGCCGGCAGGTACACGGTCACGGACGCCGTGCCGCTCGAACGGGTCGAGCGCGCGGGACCAGCCGCTGCCGATCGGCTGCTGCCGCTGGCATCGCTGCTGGATCAGATGCCCGCGGTCACCGTGTCGCCCGAGGGTGCCGCGCTCGCCGCGCACGGGCACGCCCTCTCACCTCGTCAGCTTGCGTCGGGGGCGCCTGCCGAGGCAGGCACGGTTCGCGTGCTCGATGAGCGCGGCGAGCTGCTGGCGATCGCCGATCGACGGGACGACGCGCTTTTGCATCCCCGGCTCGTCCTGGTGTAAGATATTGATTTGTTTGACAATACGCCACAAATGCCGCGCCACGGGCGGCCGCGTGGTTGTACGGCGGCCCGGTGCGATGTCCTCCGGAAGCGGACCATCGAGTCTTCTGGGCCGCGCGTGGAGGACCAGCAGTGCTGAGTAAGGACCGCAAGACCGAAGTCATCGGCAGTTATCGCACGCACGACGCGGATACGGGCTCTCCGGAAGTTCAGGTCGCCCTCCTCAGCGAGCGAATCAATTACCTGACGGAACACTTCAAGGCGCACGCAAAGGATCACCATTCGCGACGCGGGCTGCTGAAGCTCGTTGGCCAGCGGCGCCGGCTCCTCGATTATCTGAAGCGGAAGGATTCTGATCGGTACTCCGAGTTGATCCGCCGCCTCGGCATTCGCAAGTAGACGGGCGCCCGGACCTCGGGCGCGCCCCGACTGCCGCACGCGGACAGATGGACGCCCCCCGAACGCCAGCGCTGTAGACCAGAGAAAGATTCATCATGCACACACGCGAAATTTCCGTCGGCGGCCGCACGATCTCGATTGAGACGGGACGGCTGGCCAAGCAGGCCGACGGCGCCGTTCTCGTCCGCTCCGGCGACACCGTCGTCCTCGTCACCGCCTGCGCCGCTTCGAACGCGCGCGAAGGCATCGACTTTCTGCCGCTGACCGTTGACTACCGGGAGTACACCTACGCATCCGGCCGCATCCCGGGCGGCTTCTTCAAGCGCGAAGGCAAGCCGAGCGAGAAGGAAGTCCTGACGAGCCGCCTGATCGATCGTCCGATCCGGCCGCTGTTCCCGTCAGGCTGGCGCCACGAGACGCAGATCATCGCCCTCGTCCTCTCGGCCGACGCGGAGAACGACTCCGACGTGCTGGCCATCACCGGCGCGTCCGCGGCGCTCGGCGTGTCGAGCGTCCCCTTCACGCGCACGATTGCGGGGGTGCGCGTCGGACACGTCGACGGGTCGTTCGTCATCAACCCCACATTCGAGCAGCGGCGCCGCAGCCGGCTCGATCTCATCGTCGCCGGGAGCGCCGACGCGATAGTCATGGTGGAAGCCGGCGCGAAGGAAGTGACGGAGGAAGAGGTCGTACAGGCGCTCGAGCACGCGCACGCCGCGATCAAGGAGATCGTCGCGGGCATCGACGCGATGAAACGCGACGCCGGCAAGGCGAAGATCGAGGTCCAGGCAAAGCAGATCGGCAAGGAGTTCTACCGCGACGTCGAAGAGAAGGTCTACACCCCGCTCGCCGACGCGATGCGGATTAAGGACAAGCTCGAGAACTACAGCAGCGTTGATCAGGTGCTCGACGACCTGATCGCGAGCATCCCCGAAGAAGAAGTCGAACGGCGGACCGACGCGAAGGCCATCTTCAAGGAATTGAAGGAGAAGGTCATGCGCGACGAGGTGCTCGACCGCGGAAAGCGGCTCGATGGCCGTGCCTTCGATCAGATCCGTCCGATCACGATCGAAGTCGGCGTGCTGCCGCGGACGCACGGGTCCACCGTCTTCACGCGCGGCGAGACGCAGGCGCTCGTCACCGCCACGCTCGGCACGGCCGAGGATCAGCAGAAGATCGAGATGGTCGAGGGCGAGACGTGGAAGCGCTTCATGCTCCACTACAACTTCCCGCCGTTCTCGGTCGGCGAGGTCGCGTTCCTGCGCGGCCCCGGGCGGCGCGAGGTCGGCCACGGCGCCCTCGCGGAGCGCGCGCTCGCGTCGATGGTCCCCGCCGAAGAGCAGTTCCCCTACACGATCCGCGTGGTGTCGGACATCCTCGAATCGAATGGGTCGTCCTCGATGGCGTCCGTGTGCGGCGGCTCCCTGGCGATGATGGACGCGGGCGTGCCGCTGAAAGCGCCGGTGGCGGGCGTCGCCATGGGCCTGATCATGGACGAGTCGAGCGGCCGCTACGCGATCCTGTCGGACATCGCGGGCGCGGAAGATCACTACGGCGACATGGACTTCAAGGTGGCCGGCACGCGCGACGGCATCACCGCCCTGCAGATGGATATCAAGGTCTCGGGCATTACGACCGAGATCATGCGTAAGGCGCTCGAACAGGCGCTGCGCGGCCGGCTGTTCATCCTGGACAAGATGGTACAGACCCTGGAGGGTCCGCGCGCGGACGTCTCGTCGTACGCCCCGCGCATCGTCACCATCCGGATCCCGGTGGACAAGATTCGCGACGTCATCGGCCCGGGAGGCAAGATGATCCGCAGCATCATCGAGCGGACGGGCGTGAAGATCGACGTGGAAGACGACGGACGCGTCAACGTCGCGTCGGCGGACGAAGCCTCGGCGCAGAAGGCCATCGGGATCATCCAGGAGCTGACGGCGACGCCGGAGCTCAACAAGACGTACCTGGGCAAGGTGCAGCGCATCACGGATTTCGGCGCGTTCGTCGAGATCATGCCCGGGCTCGACGGCCTGCTGCACGTCTCGGAGATCGCGCACTACCGCGTCAGGGACGTCCGCGACGAGCTGAAGGAAGGGGATCAGGTGATGGTCAAGGTGATCAACATCGATCCCTCGGGCAAGATTCGCCTCAGCCGCAAGGCCTTGATCGCGCCGGAAGAGGGGCAGCAGGCTGCGCCGGCGGGCGGTGACGGCGGCCAGGGGGCGGATCGTGGCGAGCGGCGCGAGCGCCAGGGCCACGGGCGCGGACACCGCCACGGCGGAGACCGGCGGGACCGGGAGCCCGCGCAGAAGGAATAGAGCCGCGGACTTACGCGGACTTACGCGGACTTACGCGACTTACGCGGAAATGCGGACGTCCTTACTGCTGAGCTGGTGACCGGCCGTCCGGCCCGCCAACGCGTCTAAAGAAGAGGGGTGGCTTCGGCTTGCCCCTTTTTTACAGGAGGGACTCCATGCGCGCACGCTTGCAGAAGACGGCGCCGCTTTTCGCAGGACTGAGTGTCTCGGTGCTGCTCCTGGTGCTGGCCGCCGCGCGCGTCGATGCACGCGGGCAAGGCGCCACCCGCGAGTTCTCCGTCGTCGGCGACCATTACGCCTTCGCGCCGCGGACGATTACCGTCGACCGCGACGACGTGGTGAAGATCACGTTCACGGCGCAGGACATCCCCCACAGCTTCACGATCGATCGGTACCGCATCGCCAAGCGCGCCGGCTCCGGCCAGTCGGTGACGTTCGAGTTCCGCGCCGATCAGTCCGGCACCTTCGACTACTACTGCAATCTGACCCAGGACCCGAAGTGCAAGGAGATGAAAGGGCAGTTGGTGGTTCGCTAATCATTGCCGATTGCCGATTGCAGAATGCCGATTGAATTGCCGATTGGGGATTGATGATTGTCGATTCGATTGACGATTGTCGATTCGATTGACGATTGTCGAGTGTCGATTTGATTGACGATTGTCGATAATTGACAATCGACGATTCAATGGACAATCGACCAATCATCAATCAAATCATCAATCACACAATCCAATCCGCAATCAACAATCGTCAATCGGCAATTCAATCGGCATTCTGCAATCGGCATTCTGCAATCGAAGCAGGCTTCTCCGACGGCCGTAGGCTGCATAGAGCAGCAGCCCCAGAACCATCCAGATCACCAGCCGCTCCCACGTTGCGCGCGGCAGACCCAGCATCAGTACGAACGCGACGAGCGCGGACAGCGCCGGCAGCAGCGGCACCATCGGGACCCTGAACGGCCGCGGGAGGTCCGGACGCGTGCGGCGCAGCACGATAATCGCGATCGAGACGATGACGAACGCCATGAGCGTCCCGATGCTGACGAGCGCGCCGAGCGCGCCGATGGGCGTCAGCCCGGCCGCGAGCGCGACGACGATCCCGGTCACGATCGTCGAGACATGAGGCGTTCTGAAGCGAGGATGCACGCGGCCTGCCCACTCCGGCAGCAGCCCGTCCCGCGACATCGCGAGGAATATGCGCGGCTGGGCGAGCATCATCACCACCATGACGGAGCTGAGCGCCGCGAGCGCGCCGACCGTGACGAGGATCTTGACCGCGTCCATCAGCGTCTCCCATCGCGTCCCCACGGCGCGCTGTGCCGCCGCCTCGGTCGCCACGACGAGCGGCGCGGCCTGATTGAGCATCTCGCGGTAGTGGACGATCCCGACCATGACGCCCGAAACCAGGACGAACAGAATCGTGCAGATCGCCAGCGATCCGAAGATGCCGCGCGGCATGTCGCGCTGCGGATTGCGCGCTTCCTGGGCTGACGTGGACACCGCGTCGAACCCGATGTAGGCGAAGAAGATCACGCCGGCGCCGCGCAGCACCCCGCTCCACCCGAACTCACCGAAGTGGCCGCTGTTGGGTGGGATGAACGGATGCCAGTTGGCGGGCTGGATGAAGATCGCGCCCGCGCCAATCACGACGAGCAGGACGGCGATCTTGAGGAACACGATCACCGCGTTCACGGTGGCCGATTCGCGCACGCCTCGGATGAGCAGCAGCGTGACGGCGATCGTGATGAGGACCGCGGGCAGGTTGAACACGGCTGTCACCGGCTGACCGCCGGGGACCGGCACGACGATCCCGGGCGCGGCGCTCACGGCTGCCGGAAACGCGATGCCGAGCTGCCCCAGGAGCGTGACCAGGTTTCCCGACCATCCAACCGCGACGGTTGCCGCCCCCAGCGCGTACTCGAGAATCAGATCCCAGCCGATGATCCATGCGATGAGCTCGCCGAGCGTGGCGTAGGCGTAGGTGTACGCCGACCCCGCGACGGGAACGGACGCGGCGAACTCGGAATAGCACAACGCGGCAAGGACGCTGGTGACGCCCGCAATCACCATCGAGAGGACGATCGCCGGTCCGGCATTTGCCGCGGCCGCCTGTCCCGTGAGGACGAAGATTCCGGTGCCGATAATTGCTCCGACGCCGAGCATCACGAGCTGCCCCGGCCCCAGCACTCGCTTCAGCGCCTCCTCGCCGGCGCCAATCTGCTCCGCTTCTAGCTGTTCAATGGACTTTGTGGCAAACAACGACATTCGGCAATCGTTTCCCGCGGGCGCCCGAATGTCGTGAAATGCACCTGAAGATGTGCGGAATCATGTCTGAAGAACTTCTGAAGTCCGCGCCTCTGCTAGCATTCCCGTAATGCTCGACCTCCCAGCCGTCGAGGCCCGTCGACCCAGCGTCCGCTTCGGCCCGTTCGCCTTCGATGGCCAGAACCGGCTGCTCTTCCGCGACGAGGTCGAGATTCCCCTGCCGCCGCGCGTCTTGGCCGTCCTCGAATTGCTCCTGAGCCGGCCCGGCGAGATCGTCTCCCGCCAGGAGCTGCACGAGTCCGTCTGGAAGGACGCCTACGTCACGGATACGTCGCTCGCCGAAGCCATCAGCTTCCTGCGCCAGGCGCTGGGGGACGACCCGCAGAACCCGCGTTTCGTCCAGACGGTGCATCGGCGGGGGTACCGGTTCCTGCCGGGTCTGGTCGTTCCGCACGGGCAGCCGCCGGCCGCGGCGCCCGTAGATGCGCCGGCCAGGCCGTCAATCGCGCGCGAGCTGTTGCCGTGGAGCATTGCCGTCCTCTGTGGTGTACTCGCAGCCGCGGCCCTCTGGCAGCTCGCGCGGCAGCCTTCCCCTGAAGCGCCCCCGCTCGTCAGGTTCACGATCGCGCCGGAAGCAGGGACGTCGTTCGATCCGCGCGCGCCCGCGTTCGCGATCTCCAGGGACGGACGTATCGTCGTGTGGTCCGCGTGCGACCCGTCGGAAACGTCCTGCGCGTTGTACGTGCGGCCGCTGGATCGAAACGACGCGACACGCCTGGCCGGCACCGAGAACGCCTCCGCCCCGTTCTTGTCAGCGGACGGACGATGGGTCGGGTTTTTCGCGGATGGAAAGCTCGAGAAGACCTCGATTGCCGGAGGATCTGCGATCACCCTCGCCGCCGCGCCCGAGCCGGCTGGCGCCGACTGGAGCAGCGATGGACGCATCGTCTTCGCGGGCGCTCCGGGAGGCGGCCTGTCGATCGTCAGCGATCAAGGAGGCGACGTCCGCCGCGTAACAACGCCGCGCATCGACCGCGGCGAGGTGCGTCATGCATGGCCGGCGTGGCTTCCGGGTGGAAACGGTCTCGTCTTCACGATCGCCGGCTCCCCTTTGCCCGGCGCGTCGACGGAGCTTGCGCTGCTCGCGCTGCCGTCGCGCGCGATTCGTGCGCTGCGGAGCGGCGCCGCCCGTGGCCTGACTTCGGCGCCGGGATACCTGCTCGCGTCGGTTGGCGGCGACGTCGAGGCCATCACCTTCGACGCGAGAACGCTGACGACGACGGGTTCGGCCGACTCGGTCTGGCAGCGGCTCGCGATGGCCTCGGGCGTGCCCCAGTTTGCCGTCGGCAGCGCGGGCACGGCGATCGCGCTCGAGCGCTCGGAGGCGCCGCGCCGCGTTGCATGGGCGGACGCCCCCGAAACCGCGCTGGCGGGAGTCGAACGGCTTCACTCGATCGCGATCTCGCCGGACGGCCGGCGCGCCGCCGGCGTCGTGGCCGACGGTTCCGGGTCCGACATCTGGGTTGCGGATCTCTCGACCGGTACCGTCGCCCGCGTGACGTACGGCGGCGTGAACGTCGCACCCGTCTGGTCCGCGAACGGACGCGAACTGATTTTCGCGCGCAAGGAGTCGTCGTTCCGGATCGCCGCTGACGCCCTCGACGGGCGTGGGCCGCGCGTGATTGCTTCCGCGGACGGCCATCTGTTTCCAACCTCGGCAGCTTCCGACGGCCGCATCGCGGTTACCCGGCTCCGGCCGGGTGAGCGATCGACAATCGGCATTCTGTCGAGATCCACGGGACGGATCGATTGGCTCGCGAGCGGTCCATACGACGAACGCGCGGCGGCGTTCTCGCCTGACGGTGCCTGGCTCGCGGTCGAATCCGACGAATCCGGCACGTGGCAGATCTCCGTCCGAGCCGTTGAAGGCGGCCGGCGGATGACGATTTCCTCCAGCGGCGGCGCGATGCCATCCTGGAGCGCGGACGGCCACTCGATCGTGTTTCACCACGGCAACAGGCTTCAGCGTGCGAGCTTCGCTGCGAATGGAGACCCTCGCGCCGGTAAACCCGAAACGGTCTTCGAACGCGGGGATGCCCGCGTCATCGGTTCCACGGCCCAGGGGCGTCTCCTGGTGGAACGCGTGGAGGCCGCGCGCCCCGCGCGCGTTGCCGTCCAGTGGCTGCGCGACGTTCGTCAGCGGGTGCCCGCGCCCGTGACCGCCCCGCGCTGACGAGTCGACGGAGCTCACCACAATGACACATTCGCACGACAGCCGCGACGATCGACAGGAGCTCCAAGCCATTGCGCGCCAGGCGATGCGCACGTACGGCCTCGAGCCGGACTTTCCCCAGGGAGCACGGTCCCAGCTCGCGGCGCTGCACGCGCCGTCCGTCAACGCCCTCAGAGATCTGCGATCCCTTCCATGGTCGTCGATCGACAACGACGACTCGCGCGATCTCGATCAGATCGAGGTCTGCGTGAAGGATGGATCGCGGATGCGCCTGCTCATCGGCGTTGCCGACGTCGATGCGCTCGTCGCGAAGGACTCGCCGCTCGACGCGCACGCGAGGACCAACACCACTTCCGTCTACACGCCCGCCGTCAACTTTCCGATGCTGCCGCCGGAGCTTTCGACCGATCGCACGTCGCTCAACGAGGGACAGGATCGAGCGGCGATGGTCGTCGAACTGCACCTCGACGGCCAGGGCGTTCTCGTCGACTTCGACGTGTACGGCGCGACGGTGAGAAACCAGGCGCGCCTGTCGTACTCCGCCGTGGCCGCGTGGCTCGACGGGAGCGGAGCTGCGCCGGCGCCGATCGCCGGCGATCGCGGGCTGCAGGATCAGATACGCGTGCAGGATCGAATCGCCTCGCAGCTCCAGGCGCTGCGCGACGAGGAGGGCGCGCTCGAATTCGATCGATCGGAGCTGCGCCCCGTGGTCGACGAGAGCGGCGTTCGCGAGCTCAAAACGGAGACATCCAACCGCGCGAAGGAGATCATCGAAAACTTCATGGTCACGGCGAACGGCGCGACGGCGCGCTTCCTGAGCGCCCGCGGCCTGCCGTCGGTCCGCCGCGTCGTGAAGACGCCCGAACGCTGGACCCGCATCGTCGATCTCGCCTCCACGCGGGGCGGGCGCCTGCCGGCGCAGCCGGACGCGCGGGCGCTGCAGGCGTTTCTGAAGGCGCAGCGCGCGGCGGATCCCGAAGATTTCGGCGATCTCTCGCTGAGCGTCATCAAGCTGCTCGGCCGCGGCGAGTACGTGGCGGAGGCCGCCGGCCAGCCGAGCGCCCATTTCGCGCTTGCGGTCGGCAACTACACGCACTCGACCGCGCCGAACCGCAGATTCCCGGATCTCATCACGCAACGGCTGCTGAAGGCCGCGATCGCCAGGACGTCAGCGTCCTACGCGCTACCGGAGCTCTCTCAACTCGCGGAACACTGCACGCGTCAGGAGGACGCGGCGAACAAGGTCGAGCGGCTGACGCGCAAGGCGGCCGCGGCGCTGCTGCTCGCCGACCGCATCGGCGAGACCTTCACCGGTGTCGTGACCGGGGCTGGCCCGAAGGGCACGTGGGTGCGGCTGACCGGGATGCCCGTGGAGGGCCGGCTGGAACGCGGGTTCGAAGGCGCAGACGTCGGAGATCGCCTGCGCGTCCGCCTACTCAGCACCGATCCGCGGCGGGGCTTCATCGACTTCGGCCGCGCATAAAGGGCCGCAACCATCCGCCTTCGCCCTCCGGGCTACGGCGCGACAAGCCAACCTTCGCCTTCGCCCTCCGGACTACGGCGGACAAGCCAACCTCCAACCTACTCGCAATTCAGCGAAGGACTGCGTTGAACAGCACGCGGAACGATCCGAACGATTGCCCCCGCCACTGCGGACGGAATCCAATCAGGATGATGTGGCCGCGGTCGAGTTGAACGTCGAGCGCGGCTGCCTTTCCATCCAGATACTGCTCCCCTACGAGCAGGCCCGACAGCAGGATTGAACCGCTCGGAGGATAAAGCGCGAGCACCGTGCCAACGAACCCGTCAAGTGGCTCGAACACGGGACTCTTGTCGGCAAACACTGCGGCCAGTGGTGGCATGCCGGCCATCACGGGGCTGTTCGGATTGGACATCACCTGGACGATGCTGCCGGGCACGAAGAACGTATCGGACGAGAGGCCCTCGGTCACGTTGCGCACCGGCAGCCGGAAGGCGTCGATCGCGGCGACACTCGCGCGGTTGAGGCAGACGAGGGTGCCGCCACCGCGCACGAAGCTCTCGATCGCCTGAATGCCATCTGCATCGAGTCTTGACGCGAACTCAGGGCGTACTGGCTGCGATGAACGCGCCGCAGGTCCTACGGGTCCAACGGCCAGCGTGGCGTCATCCGCGAGCACGAGAACGTCGATTTTGCTTTTGAGACCCGGCGCGATATCCGCCGCGTGCAGCCCGATGACGTCGAACCCGTATCGCTCGAGGACCCAGCGCGTCCAGCCTTCATCGATGCTTGCCGTCCAGGGCTGAAACGTGGCGATGCGTGGTCTTCTGATCGGGATGCCGAAAGGGCTCGTTCGCTCGGCGGACAGCGCGAGCGAGCGCAGGAGCGTGTCCTGACGATCGGCTGCGAGGCCGCCCACGACATAGCCGCGGTTGCTGGACCAGACCGTCGCGCCTTCCGACCAGGCGCGGTTCAGCATCCGGAACGTATTGTTCTGTGCGGGATCGAGGAAGATCGTCTGATTGGTGGGCCCGGTAACCGAACCCGAAGGAGGTACGATCGCCGCCGCTGCGGGATTGGTGTCGAACCCTCGTCCCGGCACGCTGTCGAACGGCGCCGGATCGCCCTCGAGAGGATCGTACGGGGTCGGCGATCGCCTGATCGGCGCCTTCGGCGAGAGGCCTTTCAATCTTGCGCGAAATGTATCGGGAAGCGGAGTCGAGATCGTCACGACCTCGACGCCCATTTGCAGCGGCAGCGTCCACCCTGCTGCGTCGTACGGCAGATCGCGCGTCCCCCCGCCCTCCTGGCGCACGTCGGGATAGTGCTGCACATCCAGCACCTCGCGCGCGAGCGCCGCGAACTCCTGGTCCGTCGGAATCACCCACGTCCCTGCTGGATAGCTCGCATCGCCGAGCTCGCCAGGCGCCGTGAGCTGAAAGATGCGGACCCCGCCGAACGCAAGACGGCGAAGGAGCTCGACGGCCGCAACGGGATCGCGCTGCTGCTGCCGAACGACGTACGCGTACGGCGGTTCGCGGCGGCCGCGCGCAATCTGATCGCGGCCCGATCGAGCTCGGTCGAGGAGGATCGATTCCTTGTACTTCGCGGCGAACTCGAGCACCGCGAGCGACGCGGTCTCGTCATACGCGACCGCATCGCGCAGCCGCCACCAGCCGGGCCGCCACGGGCTCGAGTACAGGCTCCGCGGACGAAGATCGCGCATGGCCGGCGGGAAGTCGTCGATCGTGTACTCGTGCGGCGTGGCGTAGTGGAAGAGCGCCGTCTCCGTCCAGAACGCGGCGACGTTCTTGAACATGGGCGCGTAGTCGACGTAGCCGGGATACCACGCGTCGAAGGCGGTCCCCATGTGGGTGGCGCCTGTCTGCCCGTGCTCGTCGAGCGCCGTCGCGATCGACATGCCGATCTGATTCACCTCGCGCGCGACGAGCGGCGGCGCCTCGGCGCCGACCGGCTCCGAGAACGGCGGAATCCAGATGCGCGCTGGGAACGGGCCGGTCTGATGATGGACGTAGACGATCTGCGGCTCCCACTGCCGCCACGCGTGCTCGACGACCCGGGACTCGATCATGTTGAGCATGTAGGCGTCGCGATTGTTGTCGTGGCCGACGTACTCCTGATAGAGACGCGGCAGGGCCGACAATTCGTACGGCGTGCCGACGTTGCGCATGTACCAGTCGGCGATCATCTGCTCTCCGTCCGGGTTCATCGTCGGCCACAGCATGAGCACGACGTTGTCCAGAATGGTGCGGATGGACGGCTCTGCGGCGCGGCGAACGAGGTCGTAGGCGAGCAGCGGCACGTGCTGGCCGCCGGCCACTTCGGTCGAATGCATGCCGCCGTCGATGTCGACGAGCGCCTTCCCGTCGCGCGCGAGCCGCTGCGCGTCCGAATCCGCCAAGCCGTCCGGGTGCGCCAGGCGCTGCCAGATCTCACGGTGGCGCTCGATGCGCGCGAGGTTCGCCGGCGACGAGATGAGCGCGAAGTACATGCGCCGTCCCTGAGTGGTCGGGCCGGCGTCGTACAGCGTGATGTACCTGCTCGCCTTCGACAGCGTTCGCAGGTACTCGACGACTTGATCGTACGTCGCGAGCTCGTAGTCGGCGCCCGGCGCGAAGCCGAAGACGGAATCGGGAGGGGGGATTGGATCGCGTGTGGTCAGGTGTGCGCCAGCTGTGGGGCGCATCTGCGCATGCGCCGCAAGGACGCTCCCTCGATCGGGTTCGCCGAACGCAAGCGCAATGGTTGCAAGCGCAATGGCCCCGAGCGGTGCGCGCATCGATGAATTCGCTAGGCCGCCGGCGTTCCAGCGCGGCGCGCGGCGTGCCGCTTCACCTGCCTGGCGGCCTCGATGCGCTCGTCAATGGTGGGATGGGTGTGGAAGAACCAGAACGCCGGCGGGGACGGCCGCTGGTCGGCAAGGTTCTGCGCGCCGAGCCGGCGCATTGCCGAGATGAAGGCGGACGCGTTTCCGGTGAGCGCGAGCGCCGTTCGATCCGCGCGGCGTTCGTTGTACCGGGACCACGCGTTCGCGGCGGGGGTCAGCAGCACGGACGTGACACCGGCGGCGAGCGCGATGAGCGGAAGCGCCGCGGGATCCGATGGACCGCTCGCCCCGATCGCCCCCGCCCACCGTACGGCTACGATGTGGCCGGCCAGGAGCGCCGCAGCGCTGACCGCGACTTCGACGCCAAGCGCCGACCACAGATCGTGGTGCTTGTGGTGCGCGATCTCGTGCGCGAGGATCACTTCAATCTCGTCTTCCGAGTACTCGCTGAGCAGCGTGTCGGAGACGAGGATGCGCCGCGTCCGCCCGAGGCCGACGAGGGCGGCGTTCGCCCTGCGCGTCTTCTCCCCGAGGCCCCACTCGAACGCACCGAGCACGCGGACGCCGGCGCGCGTGGACAGCGAGAGGAGACGATCGCGCAGCGTCTCGCGCTCGAGCGGCCGGAACCGGTAGAACAGCGGCATCAGCACCACCGGCGCGATGCCGGCCAGCGCCGCGCCGGCGAAGCCGAACAGCACCGCACACGCGGCCCACCACGCACGCGGCAGCGCAACCATCGTGAAGTGGATGGCAAGGGCCGCCCCGATCGTCAGGAGCAGCCCAAGCGCGGAGGCCTTCGCGTGGTCCGCCATCCACGTGGACGCCGACGTCGTCGACAACCCGTATCTGCGCTCGAGCACCAGGCCGCGATACAGCGCGAACGGCAGCTTGACGGCCTCGACGCTCAGCGCGATCGCCGCGACGAACAGGGAGAGGGCGAGAATGGCGGCAAGGGTCGGCCGGAGCGCGGAGGCGGACGCCGAGATCCAGCGCTCGAGACCGAGGCTGGCTCGCGTCAGCAGGAGCGCCATCACCCAGACTGCCGTCGCTCCGGCGGACGCCAGGGCCGCGCGGCGCCGCAGCCGGTGATACCGCGAAGCGCGGTCCTCGTTCATGACGCGGGGTCAGTTCAGCTGAACGGAGATCAATTTCGAGACGCCGGGCTCCTCCATTGTCACCCCGTACAGCCGGTCCGCGATCTCCATCGTCTTGCGGTTGTGCGTGATCAGGATGAACTGGGTGTGCTCCTGCATGCCCTGCAGCATCTCGACGAACCGGCCGATGTTCGCATCGTCGAGCGGCGCATCGATCTCGTCGAGCAGGCAGAACGGGCTCGGGCGGTACTTGAAGATTGCGAACATGAGGGCCATCGCCGTCAGCGCCTTCTCGCCGCCGGAGAGGAGCTGCACGCTCTGCAGCCGTTTGCCGGGCGGCTGCGCGATGATGTCGATGCCGCTCTCGAGCGCATCGCTCTCGTCCAGGAGGACGAGGCCGGCGCGGCCGCCGCCGAAGAGCGTCGTGAACGTCCCCTCGAAGTTCTGGTTGATGACGGTGAAGGCGTCCTGGAAGCGCTCGCGCGTGGTCTTGTCGATCTTCTTGATGGCTTCGTTCGTCGCCGCGATCGAGTCCACGAGATCCTTGCGCTGCGCGGTGAGGAACGTGTGGCGCGACTCGAGGTCGTCGAACTGATCGATGGCCATCATGTTGACCGCGCCCATGCGATCGATTTTCGCTTTCAGGTCTCCGACCATTTCGTCGGGCGTGAGCGCGCGGGCGGGCGGCGCGGCGGCGGCTTCCTGAGCCGCGGCGGCCGGCGCCTCGTCTTCCATCTCGGCGCTGTCCGGAGCATCTTCGACGGGCTGCGGGCTCGCGAGGACCCCCTCGCGCTCCATCTGCTCGACGTCCGCGGCGACTTCGTCGAGCGTCGCCTGGATGTTCTCGACGCACGACACGGAGAGGTGAGAAAGGTCGGATTCGGCCGTCGCGCGCTCGACGTCGAGCTTCGAGACCTCCGAGCGGGCGGTTTCCAGCGCGTGCCGTGCGTCGCGAATCGTGCCCTCCTGCGCATCGAACTGGGACTTGCGCGCCTGCGAGGCTTCGTCAGCCGCCCGAACCTGCTCGCGCAAATCGTCGAAGGCGCGAAGGTCGGCGGCGAGCTGCGTCTCGGACGAGACAACCGCCTCCTCCAGTTCCTGCCGCCGCGCCGCGTTGCGCTGCAGCTCGGCGCGCCGGTCGGATGCGCGCCCCTCGAGCTCATGCGCCGCCTCCTCGAGCCGCTGCACCTCCGTCATGAGACCCGCCGTGCGCTCGACGAGCGCGGCGTGCACCGCCTTGGCCTCCGCCGTGCGCCGGGCCTGCGCTTCGACCGAATCGCGCGCTTCGAAGAGCGTACGTTGTGCGGTGGACAGCTGCTCGTCGGCCGTCCGCTGCTCCAGCTCGATCCGCCGAATCGATTCGCGTGCTTCGTCCTGCCGCCGTTCCTGCGTTCCGATCTCTTCTTCCAGGCTGCGCCGCTCGACGGCAATCTGCTCCTGTTTGCGGCTCACGCGCTCAGATGCCTCGCTCGCGCCCGACGCCTGCAGCTCGAAGCCGACAACCGCTTTCTCCTGACGGTGAAGCTCTCCGCTCAACGACGCAATGGCTGTTTCCGCGGCCGCAATCGCCAGGTCGAGCTCGCCGGACTCTTCCCGCATGCGCGCGAGCTGCGTCTGGTCCCGATCGATCCGTTCGCGCAGCTCCTTGATTTCACGCTTCGTGGTCAGGATGCCGCGCGCTTCGGATCGCAGGCCCCCCTCGACGCGCTGCGCGCCGCGGTAGACGTCCCCTTCGAGCGTCACGACAGGCAGCGCGGTGTGCTGCGACGCCGCGAACGCGAGCTCCGCTGTCTCGGCGACGAACACGCTGCGGCACACGCCGAGAATCGCATCGGCCGCGGGTCCCGAAATGCGAGCGAGCGACGACAGCGGCGTCACCTGTAAGTCGCGACTCAGAGCAACCGGAGGTGCCGTGGCTGGCGCGGACGCGATCACGAACCCGACGCGTCCGGCGTCCTGCCTCTTGGCGAACGCAAGCCCTCGTGCCGCCTCCTCATGGGTCTCGACGATCACGTGCTGCAGGTAGTCCGCGAGCACGGCTTCCACGGCCCGCTCGTCGCGCTGATCGATCTCGAAGTAATCGGCGACGGATCCCGCGTGAGAGACGGCCCCTCCCGACTCGGCCAGGATGACGCGGGCTCCTTCGCCGTATTCGGCGCGGGCAGCGTCCAGCTCCTCGAGCGATTTGAGGCGCGCGACCGCGCCGGCGGCCTCGTGCTCTCTCGACCGCAGGTCGCGGCCGAGGGTGTCGCGCGTTGCGCGCGCGGCGGCCATCTCGGTTTCGCGCTCGGCGCGCGCCACACGCAAATCCTCCATCGCCGCGCGCGCGCGGCGCAGCGAATCTTCCGCGGTGCTCCGTTCGCCGGCGGCACGCTGCGCCTCGATATCGAGATCCGAGCGCTCGACGTCGAGCTTCGCGAGCAGCTCCACGATCCGCGTCCGGGAGGCCGCGGCATGCTCCATCGCATGGCGCAGCGCCGTGGCGGCGTTGACCGCTGCGAACACCTCGCTGCGCGCGGCTTCGACATCCCCCTCGAGCCCTTCGATGTTGCGGTGCGCCGCGGCGTAGACGTCTTCCTGCTCCATCAGCATCGCCGCCGCCGCGTCGCGCTCCTGCACCGCCGTTTCGGCGGCGGACCGGCGCGTCTCGAGCGCCAGACGCGCCGGCTCGCGGCGCGACTCGAGCGCGCTCAGCTCCGTCTCGAGCGCCGCCGCGGCTGACGAGAGATCGGCCGAGTGCTGCTTGTCGAAGGCGATCTGCTGCTGCAGTCGTCCGATGGACAGCTCGCGCGCATGCGCGGCTTCACGCGCGGCCGTCGTCCGTCCGTCAGCTTCCGTCAGCTCCAGGCGGAGCCGTTCCAGCGTCGTCTCGAGCTCCGCGAGCCGCGCCGCCGCCCCGGACTCCCGAGCGCGTGCTTCGTCGAGCCGCGCGCGCGCCGCTTCAATCGCCTGCGCGAGCAGACGATAGCGCAGCGCGAACTGCACCTTTTCCCAGCGGCGCAGCTCCTCGCGGAGGCGCCGGTACCGGCGTGCTTTGGCCGCCTGCCGCTTCAGCGTGCCGCGCTGCTTCTCGACCTCGAAGATGATGTCGTCGACGCGCGTGAGGTTCTGCTGCGCCGCCTCGAGCTTCAGCTCCGCGGTCCGCCGCCGGCTCTTGTACTTCGTGACGCCGGCAGCCTCCTCGATCAGCTGGCGCCGATCCGTCGGGCGCGCGCTCAGGATCTGGCCGATCTTTCCCTGCTCGATCACGGCGTAGGCCTTCACCCCAAGTCCGGCGTCCATGAGCAGGTCCTGCACGTCCTTGAGCCGGCACACTTCGCCGTCGATCAGGTATTCGCTCTCGCCGGATCGATACAGACGCCGCGACAGCTCGACGTCGCGGACGATGAGCGGCGGTTCCTCCAGGACGGCGACTGCGTCGCTGGCGAGCATCTCTCCGGCTTCCGAGGGAGCGGCAATGTGCGCCGAAGGCCGAATCGGCCTGAGCCCGCCGGATGCGCCGTTTCCCGGGACCCGCGCCGCGACCCCCGCCAGCCGCAGCCGCACTTCCGCCGCCGCCGTCGGCTTGCGCGCGTCGCTTCCACCGAAGATGACGTCCTCCATCCGGTCGCCGCGCAGGCTCTTCGCGCTCTGCTCACCGAGCACCCACGTGATCGCGTCGACGACGTTGCTCTTTCCGCAGCCGTTGGGGCCGACGATCGCCGTGACGCCGTGATCGAAGGCGAGCTCGGAGCGATCGGGGAAGCTCTTGAAACCGGCAATCTCGAGACGCTGCAAGCGCATAGTCGATGGCTCAAAAAAAAGCCGCTGCCCTTCCGTGCTGAGAGCACGGCCGGGAAGCGGCTGGGTTCGCTTCGAACGATGACTTGTTTGGATGCGATGTGACTGGCAACGACCGTTGGTGCCGGCGACCCACACCCTGCCCGAAGCAGGATGGCCCCTGGGGCCGGCGGACGGCGGTCAGTCTAACAGCCCCTATACCTAGGGGCAAGGACAATCTGGCCCCACAAAATGTGGGGCTGAATGCCCTAGTTCCCTCCCTTGGCGTTCGTCCGCACTTTCGACAACTCGGTCAGTTTCACGGCATCCGCGAACTGGGCGAGCGCGAACTGCGCCTGCGGGTCTTTCGCAATCAAATTCTTCTGGCCTTCGGCCACGCCGAAGAGCGCGACGTCGATCTCGAAGCGGATCATCGCCTTGATGAACTCGACGTCCTTCGCGAACGCCGCCTCGTCGACCTTGATCTTCTCGCGCTGCAGAAACGCCTTGAAGTCGTCGACCATCGCGTCGGTGACGACGAAGCCGCGGGCGAGACGCTTGCGTCCTTCGCTGGCGCTGCTCATGCGCGTGTCGCCCTCGGCGGAAAAGCGCTCGGCGAAGTTCGCGAACGCGGACCGCGCGTAGAGCGAGCGTCCGAACCGCGACGGGTTGAAGCCCTGCACCGGACCGGCGAAGAACTTGTCGGGCTCGATGCCGCCGCCGCTGTACACCTTGCGGCCCGCGTCGGTGTATTTGAGCTGCGATGCCTGGTGCTCGCGCTCGCCTGTCTGCTCGCGAAGCGTGTAGGTGAGGTACTCGTCGAACGCGCCGTCCCACGGACGCTGAATCATGCGGCCGCTCGGCGTGAAGTAGCGCCCCGTCGTCAGCGCCAGGCCGGCCTTCTCGCTGATGGTGTAGACCGACTGCACGAGCGCCTTGCCGAACGTCGTTTCGCCGACGACGAGCGCGCGATCGTGATCCTGCAGCGAGCCCGTCACGATCTCCGATGCGCTCGCGCTGTTGCGATTCACGAGCACGAGCATCGGACCGTTGTAGTCCGGCGTGTCGGTCCCGCGGTAATCCTGATCGGCGTTCGCGATGCGACCGCGCGTATAGACGATCAGATCGCCGCGCGCGAGGAATCGGTTGGCGATGCGGATCGCCTGATCGAGCGGTCCGCCGGGGTTGTCGCGCAGGTCGAACACCAGGCGCTTCATGCCCTGCGCGGACAGCTTCTCGAGCGCGTCGCCGACCTCGCGATCGGAGGTCTCGGAGAAATCGCCAAGCTTGATGTAGCCGGTCTGCGCGTCGATCATGAACGCGCCGCGCACGGTGGTGATGTTCACCTCGTCGCGCTCGACGTCCATGTCGATCAGCTTGTCGTAGCCCGGACGGCGGATCGCGATCCGCACCTTCGTGCCCTTCGGCCCTTTCAGGCGTCGGACCGCCTGGTCGCTGGTCCAGTTCTTCGTGTCCAGCAGCTCCGTCTTGCCGCTCGTCGGGTCGGGACCTTCGATGCGCGCAATGACGTCGCCGCGGCGGATGCCGGCACGATACGCGGGCGATCCCTCGAACAGCGACATCACCGTGATGTCGCCGTCGATCACGGAAATCGAGATGCCGAGGCCGTAGTAGCGTCCCTCCTGCCGCTCGCGCAGCTGCGCGTACGCCTTCGGGTCGAAGAAGCTCGAGTGCGGATCGAGCGTCTTCAACATCCCGTCGATCGCCCCGTAGACGAGCCGATCGGATGGCACGTCCTCCACGTACTCGCGATCGATCGCGGCCAGCGCCGACGTGAACACCTTGTACTGTTGCGTGACCTGGTCCTGGGTGGCCTGGGCCGTGCTGCCGAAGAAGCCCCCCGCGAGCGCGGACAGGAGAACGGCAAGGAGCGCCACGAGCACGAAGCGGCGGGTACGCATATGACCGAATCGTAACAGACAAGTACCGACGCCGCAACGAGATCCGGCCACTCGCGGGCGGCGGCTCGCTTGACCCCGGTCCAAGCGCTTCCTATAATGGGCCAGTGCGGATGCGTGCACCCGCACGCCTCGTTTAACTGCCAGCTTTGCAAGGATTTGCGTTATGTTGGGCTCCGTCGGGGTTCCCGAGCTGATCATCATCTTCACGATCGCGCTGATCATCTTCGGGCCGCGCAAGCTGCCGGAGCTGGGCAAGTCGCTGGGAAAGAGTCTTGCCGAGTTCAAGCGCGCGTCGAATGAACTGAAGAACACGCTCGACGAAGAGATCAGGATGGAAGATCAGCGCACCAGTCAGCGCGCCGCCGAGCAGCAGACGATCCACACGCCCCCATCCACCACCCCCGTCGAGGACGATCACGCGGCAAGCGTGCCGCGCTCCAGCAGCAACGCCTGACGCCCTATGGCGCTCGTGCCTTTTCCCGGACCTGCGTCCGGTGCGCAGCGAGAGCTTCCGCAGGATCCCGACGAAGCCTCGCGCCGGCTGGGCTCTGCCGACTCGTCCGACCTCGAGGAGGAACCGGGCGCGAAGATGTCGTTTCTGGAGCACCTGGACGAGCTCCGGAAGCGGCTGATCTACGCGGTCTTCTCCGTCCTCGGCGGATGCGCGGTCGCGTTCATCTTCATCGGCCGCATCTTCGACTTCATCATGGCCCCGATGCAGCACATGCTGCCGCAGGGCAACAAGCTGATTTACACGGCCGGCGCCGAGCCGTTCATGCTCTATCTGAAGATCGGCCTCATCGCCGGCATCTTCTTCTCGTCGCCGCTCGTCCTCTGGCAGGTGTGGAAGTTCATCGCGCCCGGGCTGTACACCCACGAGAAGAAGTTCGCGATCCCCTTCGTGTTCCTCTCGACGGTGTTCTTCGTGCTCGGCGGGCTGTTCGCGCACTACATCGCGTTTCCGTGGACGTGGAAGTTCTTCATCAGCTTCAGCACGGACTACATGGTCTTCCTGCCGAAGATCGACGAAGCCTTCGCGCTCTACACGAAGATGCTGCTCGGCTTCGGGTTGATTTTCGAGATGCCGACGCTCGTCTTCTTCCTCGCGCGCATGGGCGTGGTCACGGCCCGGTTCCTGCTGCGGTATTTCAAGTACGCGGTCCTCGTGATCTTCATCGTCGCCGCCGTCGTGAGTCCCGGGACCGACATGATGTCCCAGTTGATCATGGCAGTGCCCATGCTTGCGCTGTACGTCATCAGCATCGTGATCGCCGCGATCTTCGGGAAGCGGCGCGAGCTCGCCGCCGATTGACGCGGCCGCGCGCGCGAGCGAACGCGGGTGCCGCGAAATCACGTGGACCCTCCGCGAGGTCGCAATCGTCCGCGGCCAGATTTCAGTGTGATCCGCGAGGCCCGCGGTAGTATCATTTCAATAGATGAGGTCTGTCTTCATGAGATCCCTTGCGACGACAGCTGGCCTGATCGCGGTCCTCTCGGCGCCCGCCTTCGCCCAGGCCCCCGCACAAACGCCCACGCCCTCACAGACGGCAAGTAACACGCAGCCGCCGGGGGAGACGACGCCGCCGGCCGATGACGCGCACACGCGCCGCGCGACGACGACGTTTCTCGGGGACACGGGGTTGTGGTACGTGCCGACGGGCGAAGTGCTGCCGGGGAAGAAGTGGTCGATCAGCGC
>JBKPTE010000030.1:0-67708 GCA_046735335.1 Acidobacteriota bacterium
CCGCCGACCTGCAGCGGTCGCTCAAGCTCCCCGTCTCGCGCGGCGCGCTCGTGCAGGACGTCACGAGCGACTCGCCCGCGGAGCGTTCCGGCATTCGCGCGTACGACGTCATCCTGTCGGCCGACGGCCGCGAAATCTGGACGAACGAGGAGCTGATCCGCGACATCTCCGGGCGTCAGCCTGGCACGCTGGTGCGCCTCGACGTCCTGCGCGACGGGCGGCACGTGCCGACGACGGTGAAGCTGGTCGAGCGGCCGCTCGCGGAGCGGTCGGGCGATCAGTCGGACTCCGGGCTGCCGCAGCGTCCGGCCGCGGGCGCCGCGCCGGACGATTCGCCGCTGGGCCTGAGCGTCCGCGAATTCGACGCGGCGTTCGCGCGGCGTCTCGAGATCCCGTCCTCCGTCCAGGGCGTCGTCGTCACCCGGGTGGAGCCCGCGCGCGCGTCGTTCGTGCCGTCGATCCGGCGCGGGTTCATCATCATGGAGATCAATCGACAGCCCGTTCGCTCGGCCGCCGACTTCCAGCGGCTCGTGTCCGGCGCACGGTCGGGCGAGGCGCTGGCGTTCTACGGGTATGACCCGGGGATCAGCCAGCGCGCCTTCGTCACCGTCAGCGTGGACGAGGCCCGATGAAACCACGGATTCTCGTCATAGACGACGAGGCGGAAATCCGGCGGTCGGTGAGGATGATCCTCGAGTACGAAGGCTACGACGTCCTGGAGGCGTCGAGCGGTCCCGAGGGGCTGGCGATGATCGAGCGCGAACCGCCCGATCTCGTGTTTCTCGACATCAAGATGCCCGGCCTCGACGGCCTCGAGGCGCTGCAGCGCGTCCGGCAGACGAACGAGTCGCTGCCGGTCGTCATCATCTCGGGTCACGGCACCGTCAGCACCGCGGTCGAAGCCACCAAACTCGGGGCGTTCGACTTCATCGAGAAGCCGCTGGCGAGCGAGCGCGTGCTGGTCACGATCCGGAACGCCCTCGACCAGACGCGGCTGCAGACCGAGAACCGCACGCTGAAGCGGGCCGCCGAAGCCCGCCATCAGATGGTGGGTGAGAGCCCGGCGCTGCGCCACGTCTGGGACGCGGTCAAGCGCGCGGCGCCGACGAACGCAACGGTCCTGCTGCTCGGCGAGAGCGGCGTCGGAAAAGAGCTGGTCGCGCGATCGATCCATCGCAACAGCCTTCGCAGCCGCGAACGGTTCGTGCAGGTCAACTGCGCGGCGATTCCCGAGGAGCTGATCGAGTCCGAGCTGTTCGGGCACGAGAAGGGATCGTTCACGGGCGCGACCGAAAAGCAGATCGGCAAGTTCGAGCAGGCGGACCGCGGGACGATCTTCCTCGACGAAGTCGGCGACATGAGCGCGAAGACACAGGCGAAGGTCCTTCGCGTGCTGCAGGAGGGAGAAGTCGAGCGGCTCGGCTCGGCACGGACGATCAAGGTCGACGTCCGCGTGATTGCCGCCACGAACAAGGATTTGGAAGCCGAGATCGAGAAGGGGACCTTCCGGGAGGACTTGTACTTCCGCCTCAGCGTGATTCCCATTCGCGTGCCGCCGCTGCGCGATCGCCGCGAAGACATCCCGCCGCTCGTGCGCCACTTCGTCGATCTGTTCAGCCGCGAGAACAACCGCCGTCCGCAGCGGTTCACCGCCGCGGCGCTCGAATACCTGCAGAAGGCGCGCTGGAAGGGGAACGTCCGCGAGCTCCGGAACACCGTCGAGCGGCTGCTGATCATGACGCCCGGGGACGTGATCGACGCCGACGATCTCCGCGATGCCGTCCGGATCGAGGCGGGGAAGGCGGCGGGTCCCGCGCCGGAGCCCGCCGGCGAGCGTCCCGGGACGCTCCGTGAGTTCAAAGAGTCCGCAGAGCGCGCGTTTCTCGTCGAGAAGCTGCGCGAGAACGCGTGGAACATCTCGAAGACGGCCGAAGTCATCGGCACGCCGCGCAGCAATCTGTACAAGAAGCTGGAGCAGTACGCGATCAGCCAGGAGAGCGACGGCTGATCGTAGGGCGGGCCTCTCAGGCCCGCCGAAAAAGGCCACCGCAGAGCGCCGTAAGCCGAATTCTGTTCCCTTCGTGTCGGCCTTGCGGCCTCGCTCGGGGCGACGATCATTCCTCTAGCCCCGTCATTGCTGACGGGATCGAGCAGCCTACCCGGGAGCGGTCGGACGGGCCGTCCGGTTTGCCCCCCTATTTGGCCTTGCTCCGTGCGGGGTTTTGCCTGCCACCTGTGTTGCCACGGGCGCGGTGCGCTCTTACCGCACCTTTTCACCATTGCCCGCCTCCGCGCTCTCGCGCGTCGGCGCGGCAGGCCTTGCGACCTGCCGTTGGCTGTGTATTTTCTGTGCCACTTTCCTTCGGGTTGCCCCGACCGGGCGTTACCCGGCGCACTGCCCTGCGGAGTTCGGACTTTCCTCCCCTCGAGTCGGCCAAGCCGATTCGAGAGACGATCGTCTGGCGCTCTACGGTGGTCTTTCTATGATAGCAAGAGCCCGCGCACCTGAGATCGCGCAACCTCCAACCTCCAACCTCCAACTACCAACCTCCGTTTTGACCCGTCTGCCTGAGGCGCGTTATGGTTTGAGGGTGATCCCCCGGCGGCTTCTTGCGGGAACGCTCCTGTTGTTGCTGGCGATTGCCGTCCCAGGCGTCGCGGCGGCCCATTCGCGCCACGAGCGCCGCATCCATTCGGTCACCCTGAAGCCGGACGGCGCGGGGACCCTGATCTCCATCCGTTTCGTCGATCGCACGCGCCCGCGGCTGCTGCGGTTCACCGAGCGCGTCGACGCCTTCGTTGTCCGCGACGTCGACAACGACGGCGACCTCGACATCCTCGCATCCTCGACCACGCGCGGGCTGCTGCTGTGGCGGAACGCAGGCCGCGGTCATTTCGTCCTGGCCGAACGGCCGCAGAGGGCATCGGGGCGTCCGCCGCTGCAAGACGTGCGGCATCATGCCGTCGACAAGGACGGTCCGGCGGCGTCGGACGACCGGTATGACGCGACCGCGCCGCGCGGGCCTGGGCCTGCAAAGGCCGAGCTCGCGACTCGCTTTTCCGCTCTCCTCACCGTTTTCCAATCGCGCCCGGTTCCCCATCCACAGCCCGGCAGAGCGCCGCCCGTCCTCACCCTCTGATCGTCCGTGACCTGCCCGCGTACGCCGATGCTGGCGAACGCAGCGGGATCCCATTTCGGCCGGTTTCTCTCGGAGGGTACACATGCGCGTTCTGTTGGCGGACCTTTCAGCCCGCGAAGGCGTGGTTGCGAAGGACACCGTCGTCGGGGGCTATGGCTCCCGGCTGCTTCCGTTTTCCAGGGTCACCCGCGTCATCGGTGCACTGAAGAGACGCATTTACGACGTCCCGAGCGTCCAGCTCGCGTACGTGTCGGCCGTGCTGGCGCAGTACGGCCACGACGTCGTGTGGTCGCGAGGCGAGATGGTCCGCGCCGACGTCGCCATCGTGCTCAGCTCGCTCGTGGATTACGAGCACGAGGCGGGGTGGGCGGACGCGATACGTGCGCGCGGCACGCGCGTGGGGTTCGTGGGGCTCACCGCGTCGAAGATGCCCGAGCTGTTCCGCGCCCACGCAGACTTCGTCATCAACGGCGAGCCGGAGTCCGCGATCCGCAGGCTGGCGCGCGGCGAACGGCTCGAGGGTGAGTGCGTCAGCGAGCCCACGGCGGACCTGGACGCGCTGCCGTTTCCGCGGTGGGATTTCGAGATCGCCGCGAAGCGGAAGCGGCCGTTTGCGAACCTGTCGCTCGGCGGGCGCATTCCGCTGCTCGCGAGCCGCGGCTGCCCCGAGTTCTGCACGTACTGTCCGCACCGGATTCTGGCGGGGCACCGATCGCGCTCCATTCGGAACATCGCCGACGAGCTGACGCTGCTGTGCGAGATGTTCCGGCGTCCGTACATCGTGTTCCGCGATCCGCTGTTCACGAACGATCGCGACCGCGCCCTCGGGCTTGCCGACGAGATCCGCGCGCGCGGGCTGGATCTCCGGTTCGAGTGCGAAACGCGGCTCGACCGGCTGGACGAGGCGCTGCTCGAGTCGCTGCACGCGGCGGGACTCCGCGCGATCAGCTTCGGCGTGGAATCGATGTCGCCGGAGATCCTCCGGCGCGTCGGCAGGCGCCCGATCCCCGAAGCGCATCAGCGCGCGATCATCGGCTGGTGCCGCGACCACGGCGTGGTAACGGCGGCGTTCTACGTGCTCGGGTTCCTGCAGGACGACTGGACGTCCATCGCGGCGACAATCGACTACGCGATCGATCTCGGCTCGACGGTGGCGCAGTTCAAGCTGCTGACGCCGTATCCGGCAACGCCGCTCTGGAAGCAGCTCGCGCCGCGCATCTACGAGACGGACTGGCAGAAGTTCGACGGGTTCACCCCGACGTTCGAGCACCCGAACCTCAAGCCCGCGGAGCTGCGCTTCCTGCTCGGGGCCGCTTACACGCGGTTCTACATGCGGCCGTCGTGGCTCACGAACTGGGCGCAGATCGACGCCAAGCCGGTAAGATCGGTCGTGCGGCGGATGGACGCACGCGTCGCGCGCCGTCATGCGCGCGAGGAGTTCGAACTGATGTCGAGGACGGTGACGTGCTGACGGCTATCTGCCGCTACGGGCCGCGCGTGTTGCCGGAGACGCGCGCGATCGTGCGTCGCGCGCGCGCCCGCGGCGAGCTGATTCAGGGGCCGGATATCCGGCGGTTCGAATCGGCGTTCGCGGCGCGCCTCGGCATGCCGGACGCCGTCAGCGCTTCATACGGCCGCGTCGCCTTCTACTACCTGTTGAGGGCGATGCAGCTTCCAACTGGTGGGGAGGTGATCCTGCCGGCGCTGACGTTCTGGGTCGTGCCGGAGATGGTTCGTGTCGCCGGCCTGACGCCGGTGTTCGCGGACATCGATCCGCATACGTTCAATCTCGATCCGTCCGCGTTCGAGCGCACGATCACGGACCGCACCGTCGCCGTGGTTCCAACGCACTTGTATGGCCAGCCCTGCCGGATGGACGCGATCCTGTCCATTGCTGGCAAGCACCGCCTGCGCGTCATCGAGGATTGCGCCCACGCGCTGGGCGCAACCTACCAGGGTCAACAAGCCGGCACGTTCGGCGACGCCGCGTTCTTCAGCTTTCAAACCCTGAAGCCGCTGAACACCTATGGCGGGGGAATGGCCGTGGCGCGCGACCCGGACCTCCTCGCGCGCGTGCGGACGCAGGCGGACGCGGAGCCGTGGCCGAGCCTGGAACGCGTGAACAACCGCTTGAAAGTTGGGACCGCGCAGCGCATCTTCAGCAGCCCGCTGGCGTTCACGATGACCGCGTTTCCGGCGCTCCTCACGGCGTCGATGTTCGTGCCGCGTCCGGACGTCTACCTCTGGGAAAAGATCCGGCCGCTCTCCCCGATGCCGGATAGTTACCGTGAGCGATACACGAACGTGCAGGCGTCGCTCGGCCTCGCGGGCCTCGAGCAGCTCGACGCCTGGACGCGCGCGACGCGCGCGCACGCGGCGATCATGAACAGCTTCCTCTCGGGCGTCCCCGGCATTCGCACGCCGCACGTGACGCCGGGCGCGGAGCACGTCTACTACCAATACTGTGTGTACGCGTCGAATCGGGATCGGGTCGTGCGGCGTGCGCTGCATCGAGGCATCGACGTCGAGACGCTGCACGTCGACGTGTGTTCGTCACTGCCGCTCTTCGGGACGCATCCGCCGGCCCCGAACACCGAACGCGCCGCCGAGGTCGTCCAGCTTCCCGTCTACGCGTCGCTCGGGGAGCGGCGGGCGCGTCGGGTGGGGCGCGTCATGCGGAAGCTGCTCAATCCTTCATCGCTCATCCCTGATCCCGAATCCCTGATCCCGAATCGCTAATCCGCAATCCACAATCCGGATCCCGCACCCCGCACCCCGCACCCCGCGCGCCGCACGCCGCACCGCACCCCGCACGGCGCACCCGCACCCTGCTAAGCTATCCCCATGTCTCACTACCTGGTCACCGGCGGCGCGGGCTTCATCGGGTCGCATCTCTGTGAAGAGCTCCTGCGCCGTGGGCATCAGGTACGCGTCGCGGACGATTTGAGCACCGGCAAGCGCGGCAATCTTCGGAAGGGCGTCGAGTTCGTCGAGGGGGATCTCGCCGATCTCGCGACGGCACGGCGCGTCGTCGAGGGCTGTCAGTACGTGCTCCATCAGGCGGCGATCCCGTCGGTGCCTCGATCGGTGAAGGATCCCCTGACGTCGCATCGCGCGAACGTGGATGCGACCGTCAACATGCTGATTGCGGCACGCGATGGGGGCGTCAAGCGGCTCGTCTTCGCCGGCTCGTCGTCTGCGTACGGGGATACTCCGACGCTGCCGAAGCGGGAAGACATGCCGAACGGCCCGCTGTCGCCCTATGCGCTGCAGAAGGTCATCGGCGAGCAGTATCTGCAGATGTTCACGAAGCTGTACGGCCTCGAGACCGTGACGATCCGGTACTTCAACGTGTTCGGTCCGCGGCAGGATCCTTCGTCGCCGTACTCCGGGGTGATCTCCGTGTTTGCAACCGCTCTCCTCGACGGGCGCTCTCCGAAGATCTACGGCGACGGCGAGCAGACGCGCGACTTCACGTACGTCGCGAACGTCGTCGACGGCGTGCTGCGCGCGTGCGAGGCGCCCGCCGTGAGCGGCGAGATCATCAACGTCGCGACCGGCGGACGGATCTCGCTCAACCAGCTCTTTCGGACGATGCGCGAGCTGATCGGCGGGAGCCTCGAGCCGACCTATGCCGATCCGCGGCCCGGCGACGTCCGCGACTCGCAGGCCGACATCAGCAAGGCGCGGCGCGTGCTCGGTTACGAGCCGACCGTGTCGTTCGAGGAAGGCCTTCGACGGACCGTCGAATGGTACCGGACCTCGTCCGCTGCGGCAACCACGTAGACATCATGCGACGCGTGCTCTCCACGGTGCTGGCGTGCCTGCTCCTCGGTGTGTCCGGGCTCGGGAAGCAGCCGACGAACCCGGTTGCGGCGGATCGAATCTGGTTCAGCCCCAATCCCGGGACGCTCGATCTCCTCGACATGTTCGAGCGGCCCGACGAGTGGCAGCATGCCCGAGCGTTGATGAGCGTCTACAACTTCACGCAGCAGCACACGCATGCAATTCCGGACTCAATCGTAGGGCCCAACACGTACGACGCGCTGGTTCGCGTGGACGCGTTCCGTAAGCTTGGGCGTTGGGGAAAGAAGATCTCCATCGGCGTGGGAGCCGTGAAGGACTTCTATTGCACGACGGACGGCAGCGGCATGCAGCAGTCTGTCACGGACACCCTCAACGCGATCAAGGCCGTGATTTCAGCGGGCGGGTTCGTCAATTATCTGTCGATGGATGAGCCCTGGGTGTCGGGCCGCTCACGACGATGCGGCGGCCCCGCACTGGAGCCGACGGCCGATCGCGTTCAGTTCTACATGTCCGCCGTGAACCGCGCCTATCCCAGGATCCGTATCGGTCTCATCGAAGCTTACCCGTTCTCGAGCGCCGAGCAGATCGAATCGATGATTGCAATGATGCGGGCACGTGGTCTCCCGCCGTCGTTCCTCCACATGGACGTCGACTGGCATGCGCTGAAACCGGGTGATTTCGAGCGGGACATGAAAGCGCTGCGAGACTTCTGCCGAGCGGAGGACGTTCCATTCGGGATCATCATCACGGGATACAACGGCGACTCGAATGCTTTGTTTGCGGACGACGCCTACGGCATGGCACGCATGATCGGTGCTACGTTCCTGCGATGGGACGACATGCCCGACCATCTAATGTTCGACAGCTGGGTCCAGAGCAGTACCGGGCTGAATATCACCCCGGCGAACCTTCCTGATGGAGATGCGTACACGCAAACGAGTCTCTTGGTAGACATCTTCCGTTACCTGCGCGGCCTTCAGACAGGCGTGCCTTCCACGGCAGCGATTCGGCGTTAGCGCCGGATCAGCGGAATTCATGCCCGTCCCAGTGCAGGTCACATGTCCTTGTGCCCGGTGCAAGGGCTGCCGCATAAGCGTCTTCGAACCCATTCCTGAACAATTGGGCGCCGTGGTAGACGGCGGGCAACCCCGTTGCGCGCACGCGGTCGCAACCGCGTTCGGACCCGGCGGTTCGAGCCCTCAGCAGAATGACATCCCGTTCGATCCCCGCGGCCCGCCAGTTCAAGATTAGTTCTCGTGACTGCTGCACCGAGAGGACGGCGCTCAAAGCAATCGCCGAACTGCACACCACACGCATCGGAATACGTCCGGCTGCCGCTGCCGTCGAACCGGCCGTGAAGAGGACGGCCCAACCCACTGTGGACAGATACAAGTAACGTGAGCCCTCGAGTTCGTTCCCGACGAAGAGGTACCCAAGAGCGGGAACGGCGGCGATCAGCGCCCAGAATGCGCCCATGCACATGACCGCGTGCGCCGGCTCGCGCCGGCGCGCCAGGAGGACGGCACATGCTGGCAGCACGATGGCAACCGTTCCGAAAACAAGGATCAACCACGGTGATGCATTGGCCGGCAACGGGACGCCTAGTCCGCCGAACGTGCGCGAGATCTGCTCCTTGAAAACGTAACGCGTCAATACGGGACGGATTTCATCTGCGTATGGAGTTCGGATCCAGACTCGCCAGACGAGGAATGCGCCGCACATGACGAACGCGGTCGCGAGCACGCTAAGCTCGCTCCTGGCGAGTCGTCCGTGACCGCGGCAGATCGCGACAGCAGCAAGCAGTGGAGCGATCGTCAGTGCCGACTCTTTCGTGAACAGCGCAAGGGCGGTGACCGCGATGAGCAGCATCAGGCGACCGGCTCGGGGTGCACTCATGCGGACGTACAGGATCACGACGATCAGCGCCAGCGTGGTCACGAGCACGTCGGACATCGCCGAGACCCACGCAACAGCTTCGACCTGCGTCGGCCAGACGACGAACAACAGACCCGCGAGAGCGCTGTGGATCGCATTCAGGCCGAACGATCGACATAGAACGACGACGAGCGCGCCATTCGCTGCATGTAGGAGCAGGTTCATGGCGTGAATCGAGCCGGGGCCCCCGCCAGCACGCAGGAGAACGCTCCAGAGCACCAAGGGAACCGGTCGGACGAACGCGTGCGCCGGCCCGACGAAATCGCCGTGCCGGGCCCATTCCGCGAGCACGAAATCGTCAGAAAGAAATCCGATCGACAGCGTCGGCAAGTACAGCAGGACGGCAACCGTCGCTACGCCGGCGGCGATCCAGTGCCAAGGCTCATACACTCGCGGCGGCCCACCTGTTGAGCGTGGCACGAGCGACAGACGGACAATGCACAGGGCGGTCAGCACGAACACCGCGGATTCCACGTGGTGTCGCCGGATCGAGCCGATCGAGAACGCATAGCGCCCGAAGAGGCTGAGTGCCCACGCAGCCGATACCAAAACGAGTGCAGGCGCCGTCCTGATCAACAAGTCGCGTCCCCGCATGCGGCCTACCCGGCACATTTGCCAGATCGTCTTAAGGGCATAGTCGGTCCATTTGTCGTTTGCGAAACGAAGCCGAGCCCCTCGGCGGGTGGTTGTGAGGAGGATTCGATCGGAGGGATCCTTCTGAGTCGCTGGGAGGCGCGGCCAGCGCAGTGGCGTGACTGACGCGGATCGGTAGAACGCGCAACGCGGTGAGCTCTGTCGGCCGATGCCACCACAGGCGCCGCAGGATGGACGGCAGGCCGCTCTCGACCTTCATCGGATGTCCAGTAGAAGCCACGGCTCACGACGGTCTGGCGGCATTCGTCCGCGGTGAGCTTGTTGAGACAGCGGTTCGGAACCCGACGCCCAGAAAACGTACGTGTTTGGAGCAGACGGGCATCGTAGCATGTCGCCACGCTCCTTCTCTCATTACCGTGGTAATATGCGACGGAATGCTTCTCGCACGCTCGCGACTGACGGCCCAGGGCCAGATATCCGTGCCGGCGGAGATTCGGCGCCGCCTCGGCGTCGGGCCCGGATCAGTACTCGAATGGGACGAAACCGAAGGCGAAATCGTGGTGCGTCGCGCCGGCCGCTTCACTTCGCAAGATGTCCATCGGCGGCTGTTTCGAAACGTCCCGAGGTCCAGGACCTTGGGTGAACTGAAGGTCGGAGTGCGCACGTACGTGAAGAGGCGGCATGCGCGCCGTTGACGCCAACGTCCTCGTGCGGCTGCTGACACGCGACGATGCGGCGCAGGTCGCTGCTGCAGAAGCGTTCATCGAGCGCGGCGCGTGGATTTCGCACGTAGTGCTGGCTGAAGCTGCGTGGGTGTTGACGGCTGTCTACGACCGCAAACCGGATGATGTCGCGGCTGCGATCGAGATGCTGCTCAACCATCGCGAACTGGCGGTGCAGGAGCCCACGGTCGTCGCCGAAGGGCTCGCGCTGTTTCGAAAGCGCCCCGCGCTGGAATTCTCCGATTGCCTCGCCGTGGAGCTTGCGCGAAAAGCCGGCCACATACCAATGGGCACGCTCGATCGGGCACTCGCGAAAGTTGATGGCGCGCAACAACTATGACAGCTTCCGCACGGAACACTCTTTTCACCCTCGCCGCCGTCGCTGCGCTGTGTCTCACCTCAATTGGAATTCCCCTGGCGCAGACAGCAGATCCGGCGCTCTTCAAGGAACTGCACTGGCGCTCGATCGGTCCCTACCGCGGGGGCCGTACGAAGGCGGCGACAGGCATTCCGTCGCAGCCGAACGTCTTCTACATCGGCGCGGTGAACGGGGGGGTATGGAAATCGATCGACTACGGCATCACGTGGAAGCCGATCTTCGACGATCAACCGACCGGCTCGATCGGCGCTATCGCGATCGCGCCGTCGAACCCGAACATCATTTACGTCGGCAGCGGGGAAGGGCTGCAGCGGCCGGACCTCTCGACAGGTAACGGCATCTACAAGTCGAGAGACGCGGGGAGGACGTGGACGCACCTGGGCCTTCGCGACGGCCAGCAGATCCCGCAGATCATCGTCGACCCGAAGAATCCTGACCGATTGTTCGCCGCCGTGCTGGGGCACCCGTACGGGCCGAACGAGGAGCGCGGAGTCTTCCGATCGACCGATGGCGGACGAACGTTCCAGAAGGTCCTCTACAGGGACGAGAACACCGGCGGGATCGACATCGCCTTCGATCCATCGAATCCAAGTCACGTCTATGCCGTCCTGTGGGAAGCGCGGCAAGGGCCGTGGGAAAACGGGCAGTTCCGCGGGCCTGGCAGCGGCCTCTTCGAATCGACCGACGGCGGCGGCACGTGGAGGCCGTTGACGAAGGGACTGCCGACGTTCGACGAAGGCCTGGGGCGAATCGGCATCACCGTCGCGCCGAGCGATCCGCGACGCATGTACGCGGCCGTCGAATCGGGAGAGACCGGCGGCCTCTATCGGTCGGACGATGCGGGGCAGAGCTGGTTCAAAGTGACCGACGACCCGCGCGTGGTCACGCGCGGAGACGACTTTGCCGAGGTAAAGGTCGACCCGAAGAATCCCGACATCGTCTACACCGCGAGCATCGTGTCGTGGAAATCAACGGATGGCGGCCGGACGTTTCACGCGCTCCGCGGCGCACCAGGCGGAGACGACTACCATCGCATCTGGATCAATCCGGACAACCGGGACATCATCCTGATTGCCTCCGATCAAGGTGCGACGATCACCGTCAACGGCGGGCAGACCTGGAGCTCCTGGTACAACCAGCCGACGGCGCAGTTCTACCACGTCAGCACGGACAACGCGTTTCCGTACCGAGTCTGCGGGGGCCAGCAGGAGAGCGGATCGGCCTGCGTGCAGAGTCGAAGCGACGATGGCCGCATCACCTTCAGGGAATGGCACCCGGTCGGCGTCGAGGAATACGGCTACGTCGCCCCGGACCCGCTCGATCCGGACATCGTCTACGGCGGGAAGGTGTCTCGATACGACCGCCGGACGGGTGAAGTCGTTCAGGTGCCGCCGCGCATCGTCGGCCGCGGCCGCGGCGGTGGCGAGCATCGAACGATTCGCACGCAGCCGGTGCTGTTCTCCCCGGTGGATCCGCACATCCTGTATTTCGCGTCGAACACGCTGTGGAAGACGACGAACGCCGCCAAGGGCTGGACGCAGATCAGCCCGGATCTGACGCGCAAGACCTGGGAGGTTCCGGCCAGCGTCGGGAAATACATCGGGACCCCCGCGGCGGAGCCGTCGCAGCGCGGCGTCATCTACACCATCGCGCCGTCGCCGTTGTCGGTAAACCGCATATGGATCGGCACCGACGACGGCCTGATTCACCTGACCGAGGACGGCGGCAAGACCTGGCAGAACGTGACGCCGCCGGAACTGAAGCCGTGGGCGAAGGTGTCGATGATGGACGCGTCCCATACGGATCCACTGGCCGCGTACGCGGCAATCAACACGTTCAGGCTCGACGATCTGCGGCCGCACATCTATCGCACGCGGGACGGCGGGAAGACGTGGACGCACATCACGAACGGCATTCCCGACGGCGCGATCGTGAACACGGTGAAAGAGGATCCCAAACGCAAGGGTCTGCTGTTCGCGGGCACCGAGAACGAGGTGTACGTTTCGTTCGACGATGGGGATCACTGGCAATCGCTGCGCGTCAACATGCCCGCGACCTCGATTCGCGACCTCGTCGTCAAAGACGACGACCTCGTCGTCGGCACGCACGGACGGGGATTCTGGATTCTCGACGACATCACGCCGCTGCGGCAGATCACGCCGGAGGCGCTCAACACGGCAGCGGTGCTGTTCAAGCCTGAGACGGCAACCCGGTTCGAGTGGAACAGGAACACGGACACGCCGCTGCCGCCCGACGAGCCGGCGGGAGAGAATCCACCTGACGGCGCCATCCTCAATTACTACCTGCAGCATGATGCATCCGGCCTCGTGACGCTCGAGATCCGCGACGCGGCGGGACAGGTCATTCGGCGGTATGCGAGCGACGACAAGCCGATCGAACTGAAGGACGAAGGGGAGGTCCCCGCGTACTGGATGCGTCCGTCCCGGATCCTGGCGGCAACGGGGGGACTTCACCGGTTCGTCTGGGATCTGCACTATCCGCCGCCGCCAGGCGTGCCGCGCACCTATCCGATCGCGGCGACTCCGCACGACACGGCTTCGGAACCCAAAGGTCCCTGGGTTGTGCCGGGGACGTACACGGCACGGCTCACGGTGGGGGGGAAGAGCTACACCCAGCCGTTGACGATTCGCATGGATCCGCGCGTAAAGAGCGGTACCGCCGCGCTGCAGCAGCAGTTCGCGCTGTCGAAGCGTTTGTATGATGCCGTCGTGAAGGTCCAGCAGACGCTGACGAGCGCAAAGGACGATCGCCGCAGCGCTCTATCGGCGCAGCTCATGAGGATCTACGGCCTCGTCCAGGATGGGAGCGGCCCGACCCCGCCGCAGACGGTTGCTGCGGCGGAGGCGGTGTTGAACCAGGTTCAGTAGGGCGCACCTCTCACGTGCGCCGTTCGCCGAGGCGGGTCCAAGAGACCCGCCCTACAGCACGCCCATGTTCAGAACGTCGCCCTGAGGCCCAGGCGTATGACCCGCCCGGGCGAGAAATCTTCCACGTTTGCTATCGCATCTGCGCCCAACACACCGGTTGTGCCGTTGTTGGGCTCTCCGTCTATGAGGTAATTCGTGAGATCGACGAAGCCGCTTCCATACCCGGCGAAAAACTGCGGATGGTTGAATGCATTGTCGAGCAGCGTCGAGAACTGCAGCCGGAACGAGCCGTGCGCGATGATGTCCTTGTAGATCGCGAAGTTCACGACCCACGTGCCGGGGCCCGTCAGGCTGCCCTTCTTCGCGTTGCCGAGCAGGCCCGGGGCCGGGATGGCGTAGGCGGTCTGATCGAAAAACGCGTCGCGCGGTCCGCCGGTGTTCGGATCGCGAATCTGATCGGGCCGCCAGGCACAACAGAAGGCGTTGCCCAGCCCGTCCAGCGGCTTCCCCGTATTCCACGGGCTCGTGGTGTAGAAGCCGCTGAAGAATGGCGTGAGATGCTGACCGCTGCGCGCCTGGACCAGCGTCGATACGGTCCAGCCACCGAAGAGCTCGTCGGCCCACCGCGCCATGTTCGCACCGACAGTATGGCCGCGCCCGACCGGGACGTCCCACGTTGCATTCGCGACCAATCGGTGCGTCACCACGTTGGGATCGGGACCGCGGTCCTTCTCGATGTCGTACGGATCGAACTGAACGGGACCGATGGTGCTGTTGCCCGTGTCCGGCGCGTTGCTGTCGGAGTGCGCGAGCGTGTAGGCCGCATTGAACGCGAGCCCATGCCGCCAGCGGCGCAGCAGCTCGAACTGCGCCGCGTGAAACTGGCCACTCCCCGCGTTCGACACGATGTCCATGTAGTAGCCGTATTGCGGGAACGGCAGCCGCGCGTAGTCTTCGGGAACGGACGGATCGAAGGGGACGGTGCTGGCCCGCAGGGTGTTGTGGTCGTTGTCCACCAGCAGCTTGCGCATGGTCGAGCCGATGTAGCTGGCGCGCAGTCCCATCCCGCCAAACAACTCGCGCTCGAGCGTGACGTTGTATTGATAAATGTCGGGACTCTGAAGGTTCGGGTCGATTCCCTGATTCCCGAAATCCGCCAAATCCACCGACGGCGTGCCCCCGGAAAAACCGTTGGCGAGCCCACCGCCACGACGCGTGTTGACGAAGCGGAATTCGTTCGTGGCGAGCAGGTCGCGGATGCCCTGCACCGCGACGGTCGGGTGGAACAAGCCGAAGCCGCCGCGCAGCACGGTCTTGTTGTTCTCGTCGAGACGCCAGGCGTAGCCCAATCGGGGACTGAAGTTGTTCTTGTCCGTACGAACCAGGGTGTCCGGCAGGCCTGCTTCATCTGCCGTCAGCGTGCGGCCGAGCGCAATCAAGCCCGGCGGCAGCAGCGCGGCGACCTGTTGATTGGGCACGACGTGATGGCCGCCGTCGACAGGCAGGAAATTCGCGAGGGTGTGATCGTTCTCGTGCCATGCGCCGATGACCTCGTAGCGCAGTCCGAGAAAGATCGTCAGGCTCTTGTTCACTCGCCAGTCGTCCTGGCTGAAGACGGCGATATCGTTGGAGTGCCCCTGGAGCGGCCCGCGATTGGTCACCTGATCGCGGACGTCGAAGGGCATCCCCAGCAGGAAGTCTGTGAACGCGTTCCCGGTGAACGTGCCGCGGAAGCGGTACTGGCCGCGGAAATTGACTCCGAAGCCAAACCCGTCGCGCGCGGTGTTGCGGGTCCAGAGGCCGCCGCTCTTCAGCGTGTGCGCCCCGATGATTGCGGTGGCGTTGTCGCTGATGGAGAAGGCGTTCTGGCGCACGGTGCGGTCCACGTTGCGGCCGGCGTCGGCGATGTTCAACGGGCGGTTCAAACCCGCGGTGAACTGAAACGACGGAAACCCGCGGCGGTCGGGTGAGAGGCTCGGCGCATTCTCGAGACCAAGCTGGCTGGCTACGCTCGCCGCTTCATACGTGCTCTCTCGTCGCGAGTTGTCGTAGTTGTAGCCCGCGCGAAGCTCGTTGACGATCGTGGGTGAAAAGATCTTCGTCCACCCGCCGATGAGGGACGCCGTATCGAGGCGCGTATTCAGGATCGGCAGGTTCGTGAGGGCTCCGCCGCCTTCGAAGGTGATGCTGTTGGGATCGCGGTTCTGATAGCTCGAGCGGACGAACAGCGAATCGCTCTTGCTCGCTTCGACGTCGACCCGCACGTCGGCGCGCTGCCGCCGGCGCGTCTCCGGCACGAACTGCTGGAAGACGCCGTAGCCGCCGTTAATGGTCGTTCCCTGATTGGGCAGCGGATAGAAGAAGTTCATGACGGCCCGCGCGGCCGGATCGATCCGATCGCTGGGAATCACCTGATCTGGGAAGGGCAGCCCGGTATCGGGGTCCTTGGGCACGATCGCCGTTCCACGGAAGTCCCCGTTCCGCATGGCCGCGGTCGGAACGGTTGCCCGGCCCCCTCCGAAAATGCTCTTGTTGTTCGATCCCTCGTAGTTCGCGTAGAAAAAGAGCTTTCCCTGAACCAGAGGCCCGCCCGTGCTCGCGCCCCAGCGATACTCGTGCGTGTCCGAGAGCGGATCGCCGCGCTGAACGCCCGCCAGTGTCTGGTTGTAGGTCAACGCATTCAGGCCGTTGCTGTTGAAGTCATAGAACGCCGTGCCGCGGTAACGGCTCGCGCCCCGTTTCGTGGTCACGACAACGCCAGCCAGGCCGCCGTACTCGGCGCTGTAGGAGTTCGACAGCACGCTGATCTCCGACACCGCGTCGAGACCCGGAGCAGAGTTGCCGATCGTGCCGAAGATGGCGTTCGTCGACGCCTGGCCGTCCTGGATGTACGACACCCCGTAGGTCTTGCCGCCCAGGAACTGGATGTCATCGGTGCCGCCGACCACGTTGGGATTGAGGAGCAGGAACGACTGGATATCGCGGCTGTCTCGTGGAAGATCGTGCAACTGCTCTTCGTCGAACCCCCGGGCTATCGCGGGGTTGTCGAGCGTGATGTTGTTGACCGCATCACCGGTAACGGTGACGGTCTCGCTCAAGTTGCCGACCTCGAGCGCGACATCCACCAAAGCGGTGCCGGCGGCGCGCAGCACAATGCCGGTCCGTTCGAACTTCTTGAAGCTCTGCGTGATGACCTCGATACGATAGGTCCCGGGTCTGACGTTCGTCGCCTCGTAGCGGCCCTGCGCATCCGTCTCGAGCGCGCGGGGCACCCCGGTGGCCTCGTCGGTGATCAGTACGGCGGCCCCTGGGACGACCTGTCCCTGGGGATCGGTGACCGTCCCGCGAATCGTCCCAAGGAAGGATTGCGCAAAGACAGGCGTGCTCAACCCAGCCGCAATCACGAGCACGAACAACCCGACGGCACTGCATCCGGTAGATCGCGTTTCAGACAATCTGGCGAAGACTCGCCTCAGCATCTTCTACCTCACAACGGGTGAATTTCTACTTTGCGTTGCCCGCTGTCAACCAGTTTCTTGCCATCGCCCTTGAGCAGCGGTCCTTTTGCCGTTACGCTTTCCGCAGGGCCCATGAGATCTTTCGTCGCGCTCGCCGCCGCTCTCACGACACTGACGATCGCTGGCGGGTGTCGCCCGGGCGCTTCCCGTTCCCGTGCCCCGGATCGGCCCAACGTACTTCTGGTCACGATTGATACGCTGCGGGCCGACCACGTCGGGTGTTACGGATATCACGACGCGTCCACGCCCACAATCGATGGGCTGGCAAAGCGCGGCGTTCGTTTCGAGACAGCGGTCGTCCAGGCGCCGCTGACCGGGCCGTCCCACGCATCGATCCTGACGGGCCAGACTCCGCTCGGCCATGGCTTCCGGAACAACAGCGGCTTCACGCTGTCGCCGCGGGTCACGATGGCAGCCGAGGACTTCCGGAAGGCCGGCTACCACACGGCGGCGTTCGTGTCCGGCTTCCCGCTCGATCGTCGGTTCGGATTCGATCGCGGATTCGACACCTACGACGACCATCTGCCTAAAGGGAACGATCGCCGCCGGACGCCGTATGTCGAGCGGTTTGCCGATGCGACCACTGATGCGGCCCTTCGCTGGTTCGGACCATCGCGCTCCGCCGCAGGGCCGCAGTCGCCCTGGTTTCTCTGGGTTCACTATTACGATCCACACGCGCCGTACGAGCCGCCGGCGGATCTGGCCGAGCGATATCGCCGACTGCCATACGACGGCGAGATCGCGTTCGTCGATCGCCAGCTCGCGCGCCTGCTGGAGATGCTCGATGTCAGGAACGAACGCGCGCGTACGATCGTCCTGGTGACGGCGGACCATGGAGAAAGCCTTGGCGAGCATGGTGAAGGGACGCACGGCATCTTCCTCTACGACGCGACGCTCCGAGTGCCGTGGGTCATGGCGGGCCCGCAGATTCCCGCGGGTCAGGTCTCCCGGACCGTCGCCCGGTCGATCGACGTCTTGCCAACGCTGGCGGATTACGCCGGGATTTCCCGGCCCGCGGACGTCGACGGGCGTTCGCTTCGCGCGGCCGCAGATGGACAGGAGATGTCGGACGCTCCGTCTTACGCCGAGTCGCTGTACCCCGAGCTCGAGCTGGGATGGGCGCCGCTTCACGCCTGGCGGACAGCCGCGTTCAAATTCATCAAGGCCCCGCATCCGGAGTTGTACGACCTGCAGGGCGATGCGTCAGAAACGAAGAATCGGGTGGAGGAGCAGCACGCGCGTGCGAACGAGTTGCAGCGCACGCTCGAAGAAGCGCTGCTTCGTACGCCGGCGCCAGCCGCGGCATCTTCGGTTGACGCGGAAACGGCGGAGCGCCTACGCGCGCTGGGGTATGTGAGCGGAGGCCGCGTCGCGCGTGACGCCGGTGCTTCGCAGCGCGATCCAAAGGATGGCATCCGCGTGCTGCCACGCCTGAACCGCGGCATGTCTGCAGCGCGCACCGAGCCAGAGCTTGCGATTCGGGAGCTGACCGCCGTACTCGCGGAGGATCCAGGTCTCTTCATGGCTCGCCGCACCCGGGCGGTCGCCTACGCCGCCGCCGGGCGCCACGATCTCGCGATCGCGGACCTGCGCGCCCTCGACAAGGAAGGGCAGCTCACACCGGAAGACGCCGTTGTGCTCGGGGACAATCTGCGATCCGCAGGGCGGCTCGAGGAGGCGGCGCTGATCCTGGAACGCGCCGGACGCGAAAACCCGACGTTTGCCCAACCCTGGATTTCGCTCGCGGAAGTGCGCATTCAGGAGCGTCAGTACGAGCAGGCGGCCGCGTTGTGCGAGGGAGTGCTCAAGCTTGCTCCCGACCACATCGAGGCCCTCCGGCGTCTGGGGGATCTCGGTCTGCTCCGAGGCGATCTGGCTGCCGCCGGTCTGCGCTACGATCGCATCCTCGAGCTGGATCCTGGCGACGCGTCAGCGCTGACCAAGCTCGGTATCGTCCGCATGAGGAGCGGGCGCGCGGATCAAGCCATCCAGCTCTTTCACCACGCGATCGAGCGCGAACCCAGAAACGCTGAAGCCCTGTTGTACCTTGCGGGTGCGCTCGCATCGGGGGGCCGTCCCGCGGACGCCTTGCCGTACTTCGAGCGAGCGCTCGACGCCGGCCCTCCCTCGACCATGGCGTTGAACGGGTTGGGGCTGACACGCCTGGCGCTCGGCGACACGGCGGGAGCGGCAACCGCCTTCCGCAAGTCGCTCGGGCTCGATCCCAACCAGCCTGACATCGCTCGCGCGCTTGCCGAAATTCGTCGCGCAGGCGCAACCGAGTGAAGTCTGGGCCTGCGTCAGTCTGAGCTCTGGATTGGGTCTGACCCCGTACCCTGGCACCGCTGGGATCTTCAGTAGGTGCGGTACCGGGACGCGTCTATCCAGCGGCCCCCGACCATGACGCGCTCTACGGTTCGGATGCCCGCGATGTTCCGGCCTGGATTGTCTCGAAGGACGACGAGGTCGGCGTAGGTCCCGGGACGAATGACGCCGAGGTCGTCGGCGCGGTACAAGAACCCGGCAGCGGTGCTCGTCGCCGCGGTGATAGCTTCGAGCGGCGTGAACCCGCTCTCGACGAGCAGCTCCAGCTCGCGCCAGGGCGCTTCGCCGCGGGCCGCGTACGGCACCGTCGAGTGGCCCCCCATCACGACGCGCGCACCTGCCAGCGCCACGCGACGAGTGAGCGCTTTCATCTTCGCGAAGCCTTCCACCATCGCGGGGACCTGCGCGGCAGTCGCACCCTCGACCGGCCGTCCCGCACGGCGCTCGAAAACAGCGAGCGTCGGATCGACCCACGGTCGTCGTGCCTTCAGGACGCCGTACAGTTTCTGTGCTTCCGGACCATCGAGATCCGCGCCCGCGAACGTCTTGTACCGGCCGAACCGCCGCGCGGTGTTGTCGGCGAGCACGGCCTGGCCGTACGCCTGCGCCTCTCTCCGCGACACGATGCTCGTGCCAAATGACGTGATGTGCTCGATGCCGTGCAGCCCCGCGTCGATGAGCGCACGCGCGTCGAGAATCTCCAGGTGCGCCGTGCACGGGATGTGATGCGCATTGCAGACGTCGATCACCGCCTTCGCGCTCGCGAAGGGAAGCCGGAAGTAGATCTTCAGCGCCGACGCGCCGTTCGACACGTTGATCTCGGCCTCCCGACGGGCCTCCTCCGGATCGCGTGCGACGACCGAGTCCGCCGGATACGCGGGATGCTCGCCGTCGATGTGCGGCCCGGCCGTGAAAATCCGAGGTCCGGGAAGTCCGTCAGCCGCGATCATCCGGCGCAGCTCGACGAACTTGTCGTCCCACTGCCCGGGATCACGAAACGACGTAACACCGTGACTCAGCTGCCGCAGCGCCAGCTTCGGGTCGTCCTCGATGTGGAAGTGCAGGTCGATGAGGCCGGGGATGACGGTCTGGCCAGCCAAATCGATCCGCTCAGCGTCCCCGGGAATCGAGACGGCGTTCATGGGGCCGGCATCCTGAATGCGCTCGCCCCTGACGACGATCGTTCCGCGCTCGATCGGGGGCCCGCCCCTGCCGTCGATGATGCGGACGTTCTCGAGCACGAGCAGGTGCTCCTGGGAGCGGGGCGCAGCCGTGATTCCGAAGGCCAGAGCAATCAGGGCGGCATGCTGCAATAATCTGCGCATCGGAGCGGATTGTAGGAAGATCGCCGCGTCAGGACAATCACGATGACCAGACCACTTCTCGCCGCCGTTGCGCTGCTCGCGTTCTTGTTCGCCGGCCGTCCTCCCGACGATGGCGACGGCGAGTGGCGCACGTTCGGCCGCGATCCCGGCGCACAGCGATACTCGCCGCTGACGCAGATCACTCCGGACAACGTCACGAAGCTCGAGGAAGCGTGGACGTTCGATACGGGCGTCCACGATCTCCAGGTCACGCCGACCGTCGTGAACGGCTTGATGTACGTCACGGCGGGTTCGACGATCTTCGCGCTCGAACCCGAGACAGGAAAGGTGCGGTGGCGGTATGACGCCGGTGGCGCGGTCAGCCGCCGCGGCGTGGCCTATTGGCCCGGCGACGCGAGCACACCTCCGCGTCTCTTTACGGGCGCCGGGGACGGCCGCATGATCGCCGTCGACGCGCAGAGCGGAGCCCTCGTGAAGTCGTTCGGCGACGAGGGCAGCGTCAATCTGAAGGCGACGGTCCGCGACGAGGCCGACGGGCAGTTCAAGCTGATCACACCTCCCGTCATCTACAAGGACATCGTCATCACCGGCGGCGCGAACGAAGAAGGGGAGCCCGCAAAGGGCCTCTACGGAGACATTCGCGGATGGGACGCGAGGACGGGGAAGCTGCTCTGGTCCTTCCACACGGTGCCGCGTCCCGGCGAGCCCGGCATCGAGACCTGGGAGGGCGAGAGCTGGAAGAGCCGCTCCGGCACGAACGCGTGGTCGTACCTGACCGTCGACGTCGATCGCGGCCTCGTCTTCGCGCCGACCGGATCACCGACTGCTGATTTCTACGGTGCCGATCGCAAAGGACGCAATCTGTACGGCAACTGCCTGCTCGCGATCGACGCGACGACCGGGAAGCTGAAATGGTTTCAGCAGCTCGTGCACCATGACATCTGGGACTGGGACACGCCGGCTGCACCGACGTTGATCGACGTCGAGAAGGACGGGCGTCGCATTCCCGCCGTCGCGCAGATCACGAAGATGAGCCTGCTGTTCATCTTCAATCGCGAGACGGGCGAACCGTTGTTCGGCCTCGAGGAGCGTCCCGTGCCGCAGGGCGGCGTCGCTGGCGAAGCGACGTCACCAACGCAGCCGTTTCCGGTTGCACCGCCGCCGTTGTCGCGAACGACCTTCGATCCTGCGAAGGATTTCTACGATCTCACCCCCGAGCACGCCGCGTATTGCCGCGATCTCTGGGAGAAGAACCGGATGTACACGCGAGGCATGTTCACGCCGCCCGAAACCGACCGCACGATGGTGATGTTTCCCAGCACGCTTGGCGGCGGCAACTGGAGCGGCCTCTCCTACGATCCGGCGCACGGGCTCGTGTTCGCGAACATCATGAATCTCGGTCAGGTCGCGCGCATGGAGCGTCGCGGGCACCCCAAGCCTGGAGAGGCGGAATACAAACGAACGACGCCCTGGGGCCGCCCGATCGGGCGGTTCTGGAATCCCGAGACGCGCGTCCCGTGCTCGGCGCCGCCGTTCGGGGAGCTCGTCGCCGTCGACGTCAATCGCGCGTCGATCGTCTGGCGCGTGCCGCTCGGCGTGTTCGACGATCTCGCGGCAAAGGGGATTCCGAAGACCGGCACGCCGAACATCGGCGGTACGATCGTCACCGCGAGCGGGCTGATCTTCATCGGCGGCACGATCGATCGGCGGTTCCATGCGTTCGACGCGCGGAACGGCTCCGAGCTGTGGACGACGACGCTGGAGGCCAGCGCGCACGCGACGCCGATGACGTTCCTCGGCCGCGATGGCCGTCAGTTCGTCGTGATTGCCGCGGGCGGTGACGGCTTGCTGGTGTCGCCCCCGGGATCGAAGATCGTGGCGTTCGCGCTGCCGTCGAAGGACGCGGCCAGGTAGCGGCAGCTGTCAGGATCTCACGCGGAGGACGCAAAGGGCAAAGGACGCGGGACGCCGAAGCGCTCGGCGCCGCGCGGCGCGCGGGTCTCAATCGGCCCGCCACAGGCCGGCCTGCCGAGCGCTTCGGCGTTCGCGATCTCTGCTCCGCTGCGATCTCCGCGTGAGATCCGTCGTGGCAGCGTTTCCACTAGAATGACGACCGTGCGGCGTATCCTGCTCGCGCTGCTCGGCACTCTCGCGCTTGGCGTCGCGCCCGAGCCCTCGGCCGTCCGTGTCTGGCAGGACGTCATCGAGCTGCCGACCTACACCGAGGGCGCCCCGAACCCGAATCCGCCATTCGACCTCTTCACGTTCGGGCGCTTCAACTACCCGTATCCGATTCGCGATGCGTTGACGAACAAGCGGGAGGTCGTCCGCTGGCGCGCGCTGCATCTCGAGAACGAATACCTCCGCCTGACCGTCCTCCCGGATCTCGGCGGTCACATCTACAGCTGCCTCGACAAGCGCAACGGCCGCGAGATGTTCTACGCGAACCCCTCGATCAAGAAGGCGCTGATCGGATACCGCGGGGCATGGGCGGCGTTTGGCGTCGAGTTCAATTTCCCGGTCTCGCACAACTGGATGTCGATGTCGCCCGTGGATTTCGCGACGAGCCATGACGCGGACGGCAGTGGATCCATTTCGGTCGGCAACACCGATCAGGTGTACGGCTCGCGCTGGCGCGTCGAGCTGCGGCTGCGTCCGGGCCGTTCGGTCCTGGAAGAGCAGGTCGATCTCTACAACCAATCGGCCGTCCGTCACCGGTATTACTGGTGGACGAACGCTGGCGTGCAGGCGTGGGAAGACTCGCATCTCGTGTATCCCACGCAGGTGATGGCCACGCACGGGTTCACGGCGGTCGTGCCCTGGCCGATCGACCGCAAAGGACGCGACCTCAGCGTCATTCGCAACCAGACAGACGGCCCGGTCTCGCTCTTCACCTACAAGACGCGCGAGGGGTTCGTCGGCGTCTACCATCAGCACACGCAGAGCGGCACCGTCACGGTGGCGTCTCCGGCGCAGTTGCCGGTCCACAAGGTCTGGTCGTGGGGGTGGGACCGCGACGCGGCCGGATGGCGGACCGCGCTGTCGGACGATGACAGCGCGTATGTGGAGCTGCAGTCGGGGCTGTTCCGCAACCAGGAGACGTACGCGTTCCTCGATCCGCAGGAGACGGTCCATTTCTCCGAATCGTGGCTGCCGGTGCGCGATCTTGGCGGCATCACGCGCGCGACGCAGGATGCCATCGTCAACATCGAGAGGCCGTCTCCCGAGACGGTCCGAATCGCGCTCGATGTCACGCGCGATCTGCCCGGTGCGCACGTGAACGTGCATCAGGGCGACGTCAATTTCCTGGAGCGCAGCGTGTCGCTCTCGCCGCGCGACGTGTGGCGAGCCGACGTCACGGTGTCGAGTAGGCCCGTCACGTTCGATCTGACCGATTCAGCCGGCCGGCTGATCCTCCGTCACACCGAGAACTCGTTCGATCTGACGCCCGTATCGAGCGTCCGACTCGGCGCGACGAACGAGGTCACCCCGCGAGCATCGGAGACAACGATCGAGTTGGGCACGACCGACGAACTCGAGGGGCGGCGTCTTGCCGCGATGTCGAGGTACGAGGCGGCGCTCGCGCGTGAGCCCCGGAGCACGGCGCTGCTCCAGTCAGGAGGACGGCTGGCCGTGGCGCTCGGGTGGGCGGACGCCGGCGGTGACTCGGCACAGCGCGCGATCGACTGGCTGGACGCGGCGTACGCCAGGAACACGACCGATTTCGAAACCCGCTATTACCTCGGCGTTGCGCTCGCCGCTGCGGGACATCCGGACGAGGCGCGTCCCCATCTCGAGGCGGCGGCGCGATTCCGGTCGACGCGGACGAGTGCGTCGCTGGCGCTGGCGCGCCTCGACGCGGCAACGGACCCGGAGCGCGCGCTCGACGAAGCCGCAACCGCGACGCGGTGCGAAGGATGTTCAATCGCGGGCGCCGTCGAGTCCGCCCTGCTTCGGCGTCTGCATCGGGCGACCGAGGCGCGGGATGCGGCAACACGATGGCATCGAGTCGATCCGACCAGCAGCCTGCTGCGATACGAGCTCGTGCGATCGGGCGAACAGGACGCGCGCCTGTGGGATCACCTCGGCGCCGATGCGAACCGCGTTCTGGATCTGGTCGATCAATACCTCGCACTCGGATCGTACGATGACGCGCTCGCACTGCTCGATCGTGAATATCCGGCCGTCGACCCTCCACAGCGCGAGCCAGGCGCGGTCGCGCCCAACAAGTCACCGCTCGTCGCCTACTACCGGGGTTTTGTCCGCGAGCGCCTTCGACAGAGCGGCGTGCGCGACTACGAGACGGCGAGCCGGTTGTCGACGACGTACGTCTTTCCGCACCGTCGATCTGCATACGCCGTGCTGAACGCGGCGCTGAAAGCAAACCCCGCTGACGCGACCGCGCGCTTTCTCCTCGGATCGAACTATCTGGCGAGCGGCCTCGTCGATCCCGCGATCGTCATGTGGCAGGCGGTCCGCTCGTCGCACCCGCCACTTCCCACGCTGCATCGCAACCTCGCGCTGGCGCTGCTGTACGGCCGGCACGATTTCACCCGTGCGCGTACCGTGCTCGAAGAGGGGATTGCCGCGGACAGCAACAATCAGGACCTCTATCTGGCGCTCGACGGTGTGCTGAGTGCGGCCCACGCGCCCGCCGAGGGGCGCGTTGCGGCGCTCGAGCGTTTTCCCGCTCTGGATCGGATGCCCTCCGCGCTCGTCTACAAGCTCGCGCTCGCGCGCGCGGAGGCCGGAGATGCGGCCGGCGCTGAAGCGCTCTTTCACGATCGCTTTTTCCCGAGCGAGGAGGGAGGCACGAGCGCGCGAGCGGTGTATCTGCAGACGCGCCTCACGTCGGCAGCATGGGCGTCGACACACGGCAAGTGCCAGGACGCGCTCGACATGGTCGGCTCACTCGCCGGGGAACGGCCAGGACTGCCGTTCACTACCGGCGGGTATACGGAGATGCTGCAGTCTCCCGCGAACGCACGGCAGATTGCGCGGATCGATGCGGCGTGCGGCCGCCAGGAGGACGCGAAGCAGATTCGGCAGCGTCTGACGCAAGCGTTGTCACGCGACAGCGGCAACCCGCTGGTGCTCGCAATCGCGGACGAAGCGCGCCGCCAGCTTGGAGGTCAGAGAACGGCCGCCGAACGACAGCGCCTCGAAAACGCACTGGACTCGGCAACGAAGACGATGAACACGGGTGGGACGAGCAACCCGAGCGTCCTGGAGCTTGGGCGGGCGCTGCTCCTCGAGGCGCTCGGCCGCACGGCCGAGTCGCGGCAGGCGTTGCAGCAGGTGTTCGTCTACCCGGACAGGAACCTTTCGCACGCGCTCGCGCGGCAACTGTCGGTGACCCAATGATGCGCGTGCTGATTGCCGCCGCACTGCTCCTGGTGGCCGCGACCGCGCAAGCAGGTGTCCGCCGTGTGTGGGCCGTCAGCGATGGGGACAAGATCGAACGCGACGCACAACACCATCCCCTGAGCGTGCGCAATGCGGTCTGGGACGGCCGTGTGGCACGCGTGTTCGGCGCCCGCAACGAAATCATCGCCTTTCAGGTGATCGTCGAGGCAGACGCGCGCGGAATCGGCAAGCTGTCCGCGACCCTTGCGGAGCTTTCGTTCGATCGCGAGCGCATCGTGTATCGCGCGCCAGCAGCCGATCCGACCGACTACGTCGATCGTCCAATCCAGCTCTTTGCCGTGCACTACATGAACGTCACGACGCCGTCGCACGCATCGTGGGTCTACAAGCCCGGTTCGCCGGCTGCGCCGCCGGATCCGACGGGGTGGAAGCCGGTGCAGCTCGTGCCCGAGAACGCACGCGCGGGACGCGGAGGCCTTCCGATTCGCGTCAAGCCGAACGAGAACCAGTCGATCTGGATCGAGGTGTACACGGGCCGGAAACGCCCGGCCGGCACGTATCGCGGATCGATTCGGATCTCGGCCGACGGCACCGAGCGCACCGTGCCCATCGAACTGACGCTCTTCGATTTCACGCTGGCCGACGAGAACAGCATGAACGCGATGCTGTACTACTCCAGCGATCAACCGCAGCTCTATCACGGACGGAACCTCGATCCCGCGTATCACCGGCTCGCGCATCGCTATCGCGTCGAGCTCGTCAATGGCTACGACGAGCGTTCGCTTCCGCCGGTGATGGGGCGATTCTCGGGATCGGACTTCACGAAGGAGCAGGGATACGAAGGGCCGGGTGAGGGCGTCGGCAACGTCCTCGCTCCGCGCACGTTCTATGGCCCGGGACGGGAGTTCGAGGATCGGGCATCGGCGTGGGCGAGGAGCGACGCGTGGATGTCGTTCCTCCACGAGCACCTGCCGCACGCGATCACCTTTCTCTACATGCCCGACGAACCGCGCGCGTCGGAGTACCCCCACATCCGGAAGCTTGGGGACAACATCCACTCGAACCCGGGCCCGGGCAGGGCACTGCCGACGTTCGTCACGAGTACGTACGTCGATCCGCTCGAAGGGGCGATCGACATCTGGTGTTCAGGTCCGAAGGGGTTCCGGCTCGATCGGGTCGCTGCCGAGCGCGCGCGCGGACACGAGTATTGGTTCTACAACGGCGGCCGCCCGCAAGGCGGCGCCATCACGATCGATGCGCCGGCCACGGATGCGCGCGCGACGATCTGGGCCGCGTTCAAGCACGACGTCCGCGTCTATTTCTACTGGCACTCCGTGCACTGGCGCCACAACGCGCAGAAGCAGGGGGACCGCAATCAGAACGTGTGGGCGAACAGCATCACGTTCGACGATCGAGGGCAGCCGAACAAGCCGCTCGACGACCAGGGATTCATTCACGGCGATGGCGTCCTGATTTACCCAGGGGAGGAGAAGCTGCACCCCGAGGAGGACCGCGGCATACCCGGTCCGGTCGCGACGATTCAGCTCGCCAACTTCCGCCGGGGGCTGCAGGACCACCAGTATCTGACGCTCGCACGCACGCTCGGCCTCGACGATGTGGTGAATCGGGTGGTCATGCGCATCGTGCCGCGCGTGTTTTCCGAGGCAGGCGACCGGGTGAGCTTTCCGGAAACCGGCGATCCCTACGAACAGGCGCGGCTCGAACTGGCGCGGGCCATTGCGGCGCACGCGCGAAGCGCCAAAGCGGACGTCAGCCTTGCGCCAGTACGCGCTCCAGCGCGCCGAAGTCCGTCGGTTTCATCAAGTGATGATCGAACCCGGCGCGACGGGACCGCTCGTCGTCTCTATCCCAGCCGGTGAGCGCGATCAGCCGCGGGCCCGAGCCTTGCCGCTCGCGAATCTGACGCGCGACCTCGTAGCCGTCCATGTCGGGCAAGCCGATGTCGAGCAGGACGACCTCCGGCCGCTGCGCATCGACCGCTTCGAGGGCCGAATGCCCGTCGTGCACCATCCCCGCCTCGTGCCCCATCGTCTTCAGCAGGGTCTGAAGCATTTCGGCGGAATCAACGTTGTCATCGACCACGAGCACGCGCATGGCAATTGTCGCGCTGAAGGGTGCGTAAACATCGATCATAACCCGCCCGGCGGCGAACGCCAGCAGCGATTCGCGTCGCCCGGCGTTTCCATTTTCTTGCCTGCGCACGCGCGTCGCCGCGCGCCCTCGAGGCATCCCTGCCGCAACTCAGCCGCCATCTGAGAGATCCGCCGTCGCACACCTGGCGCGCCTGTCGGGCGCGCCGCTTGCCATCGGGACGCACGGCCCCGGAGTCATCCCGTACGTGGTGGCCTGACCTCTCACCTTGTGCGTGAAGCGCACCAACGGGGCCGCTTCTCACTCACTTCATCACTGGAGGATTTCCATGCGTGCACTGTTGTTCACCTGCGTTCTGCTCGCGGCGGCGTCGCTGCCGGCATACGCACAGAAGACTCCCGCAGCCAAGGCCGCACCGGCCGCCACGGCATCCGCGCCCGTCAACCTGAATACCGCGACGCAGGCTCAACTCGAATCGCTCCCTGGGATCGGCGCCAAGGCTGCGCAGCGCATCCTCGAGTACCGCCAGAAGAACGGCGGTTTCAAGAAGATCGAGGACCTGATGAACGTCAAGGGCATCGGGGAGAAGAGCTTCCTCAAGCTCAAGCCGCTCATCAGCGTTGCCGGCGACAAGGCCGATCGGGCCGGCGGCGAAGCGCTGTAGCCATGTGCGGCCGAGACGTGGGTCGGTCGCGCCTCCTCCGCCCATGCGACTGCGGCTTCACGCTGGTCGAGTTGCTGTTCACGCTCGCCATCGCCGTGACGATCATGACGATCGCGCTTCCCGAAGGCGTGCGGGCGAGAGACGAGTATCGGACCAGGGGCGCCGCGCAGTACCTGGCATCCCGGATGGCACAGGCCCGCCTCGCCGCCATCCGGCGATCGCGCTTCGTCGGCCTCCGATTCGAGGCCGCCGGAGCGGACTATGCGATCAGATCGGTCGAGGACGGGAACGGCAACGGCCTGAAGACGCCGGAGATAGTCTCCGGCACCGATCCGAGCCTCAGCATGCCGGAACGGCTGGAGGCGAAGTTCACGGGCGTCGCGTTCGGCATTCTGGCCGGCGTCCCCGACGCAGACGGGCAACCCGTCGACTCCGTCGACGGTGTCCGCGTCGGGAGCGCCGGCATCCTGTCGATGAACCCGAACGGGTCGTCTTCGTCGGGCACGGTCTACGTGCACGGGCGCGAGCGATCGCAGTACGCCGTCCGCGTGCTCGGCGCGACGGGGCGAGTGCGCGTCCTGAAGTACATCGAAGCCACGCGGCGCTGGATGGAGCAATGATGGAGCGTCGAAAAGAAAAGCGCGTCAACGGCGCGGCGGTACGGCGGATTACCGGCCGAATCCGGCCTGGGTACGCGGTCGAGGTGGTCAATCTGAGCCCTTCAGGCGCGCTCGTCGAAGGGCAGCGCCCCTTCCCGCCAGGCCGGCGCGTCGACGTGCACCTCGCCGAAGACGGGCTGCGCGTGTTGATTCGGGCGCTCATCACACACTGTTCCGTGGCCCTCATGGACGCGGAGTCGATCACCTATCGCGCGGGGCTGCTCTTCGAAGAACGCGTCGAGTCTCGTGAACGCCAGACCCCCGGCGTGTATTCAATGCCCGAAGTGGACCCGCCGTTCGTCTCCACCAATGAGCAGTCACTACCCGGGTTCATGTACCGAGCTGGCGAACCCGCGCAGGAGAGCGGCGAAAGGCCATGAATTCACGTTCTCTGAGGATGGCACCGCCTTTGTGTGCAGCACGACGCGCAACCTGCATCGAAGGAGCGGTCGTGTCCTGCGAACGAGATGAACGCTCGTCGTCGCTGTCGCAGCGGAGCGCCGACAGGCGCAATGGTGTCGGCGCGCTGGTCGCGGAGATTGTCGGCGCGCTGCCGATGGCGCGCCAACCGCGATACGTGCGGGAGCGCTTCGAGGACGCGCTGCTCGGGATGCTGCGGGCGCGCAGCCTCGAGTTGCGCGACGGCGTCGCCGCGCCAAAGCCCGCTGACGATTCCGTGTCGTTACCTGTCAGGCTCGGCGTGCTGACGCTGGGCGCCATCGATGCGTCGTTCGAGGCGCCCCCGCACTTCGACGACTGGGACCGCCAGCTCCTCGAGTCCGCGCGGCACCTCGGGACGATTGTGCTCGTCATCGAGCGCGCCATTCGAGCTGGCCTCTTTGGCGGTCCGCACCCGCGTACCGACGGCGCGGCGCCCATCATCGGATCGAGCGGCGCGATGCGCCATGTCCGCGAGCGGATCGAACGCGTGGCGGTGACCGATTTCGCCGTCCTGATCGAAGGGGAGTCCGGCTGCGGAAAGGAGCTGGTCGCTCGGCAGATCCACGACCTGAGCCCGCGCCGCGGCCGTCCGTTCGTCGCGGTGAATTGCGCGGCGATCGTCGAGACGCTGCTCGAGGCGGAGCTGTTCGGGATCGAAGAGCGGGTCGCGACGGGAGTGAAAGGCCGCCGCGGCAAGTTCGAGCACGCGCACGAAGGGACGCTGTTCCTCGACGAGGTCGCGGATCTGTCCCCCTCCGCGCAGGCGAAGCTGCTGCGGGTGATTCAGGAGATGTCCGTCGAGCGCGTCGGGAGCATCGGCGGAAAGCCGGTGGACGTCCGGATTATCGCCGCCACGAATCAGCGGTTGGGCGAGCTGGTCGCGCGCGGAAAGTTCAGGCTCGATCTCTTCTACCGGCTGCACGGCGTCGAGATCGTCGTGCCGCCGCTGCGCGAACGCACCCAGGACATCCTGGAACTGACCGAGTACTTCCTGGAGCGTCATCGGTCGTACCGGCGGCTGCGGCTCTCGACGGCCGTCAGCGATGCGCTCGTCGCGTACCGCTGGCCGGGCAACGTGCGCGAGCTACAGCGCGTCATCGAGCGCGCGGTGGCGCTCGCCGAGTCCGAGGAGCTGCAGCTCGTGGACCTGCCGCCCTCGCTGTTGAACGGCTATACGGAAAACCTGATTCCCTCGCTGCGCCGTGCCGACACGATGCGCGCGTGGGGCAGCCGGTACGCGCGGCTCGTCCTCGAGCGCTGCGAGAACAACAAGCGGCGCGCCTGCCGCGAGCTGGGCATCTCGTACCATACGCTGCAGGGATACCTTCGCTATCGCCCGGAAGAGCCGCGCGGGATCGACGGATCGTCCACGGCGCATCCTTGACCCCTGCGCGACCCGCATAGTACCTTTCCCTGGATATGCGCCTGCCTCAGCGAGTCGCCAAGGCGGGCCCTCCGCTCTCCGTTCCATGACGCAGCCCGGGTCCGCCACCCTCAAGAAAACGCCGCTGAACGCCCGTCATCGCGCGGCCGGCGCCCGCATGGTGGAGTTCGGCAGCTGGGACATGCCCGTCGAATACTCCGGCATCGTCAACGAGCATTTGGCGGTGAGGACGCGCGCGGGGCTCTTCGACGTCAGCCACATGGGGGAGATCGAGATCGCGGGCGCCGACGCCCTGGCCGCCGTCCAGCGGATCACGTCGAACGATGCATCGCGCCTGGCGATCGGCCAGATCCAGTACTCCGCGTTGATGACGCCCCAGGGCACGTTCGTAGACGATGTGCTGACGTACAGGCTGGCGGAATCGCACTTCATGCTGGTGGTCAACGCGTCCAACATCATGAAGGACTTCCGCTGGATTGCGGACCACGTGAAGGACGTCGGCGATGCGGTCGCGGTGAACACGAGTTCCCGATACGCGCTCCTGGCGTTGCAGGGGCCTGCCTCGGGCCAGGTGCTTCAGACGCTGACGGGCATCGATCTCGCGGGCATGAAGTATTACTGGTTCGCGAACGGCGAGGTCGCGGCCGTCAAGGCAACCGTCTCACGCACCGGTTACACCGGCGAGGACGGCTTCGAGGTGTTCGTTGCGCCGGCCGCGGCCGAGCGCGTCTGGGATGCGATCCTCGAGGCCGGCCGGGACGCGGGAATCGTCCCCGCGGGCCTGGGGGCGCGCGACACGCTGCGCCTCGAGGCGTCCATGCGTCTTTATGGCAACGACATGGACGAGACGACGACGGTGCTGGAGGCGGATCTTGGCTGGATCGTCGGATGGAAGAAGCCGGATTTCATCGGCGCCGACGTACTACGCGATCAGAAGTCCACGGGTGTGTCGCGGAAGCTCGTCGGTTTCGAAATGATCGACCACGCGATCGGCCGGCACGGGTACGAGGTGTACCTCGACGGCCGCAAGGCCGGCGTGGTCACGAGCGGAACGCAGACGCCGTTTCTGAAGAAGGCGATCGGGATGGCGTACGTGCCGGCGGACCGATCTGAACCGGGCACCCACGTCGACATCGACGTGCGCGGCCGTCGCGCGAAGGCGGCCATCGTCCCCATGCCGTTCTACAAACGTCCGAGATGAGCTTCGAGGAGCGCGAGACCATGTATCCGCCAGATCTCAAATACACGAAGGACCACGAGTGGATCCGGATGGGTGGCGCGACGGCGCGCGTGGGGATCACCGATTACGCGCAGAAGCAGCTGGGAGACGTGGTGTACCTCGAGCTGCCGGCGGTCGGCCGCACGCTGAAGAAGGGCGATGTCTTCGGAACGATCGAATCCGTCAAGGCCGTGTCGGAGCTGTACAGCCCCGTCAGCGGAGAGGTGACCGAGGTGAACAGCACGCTGACGCAGCACCCCGAAGCCGTCAACACGGATCCGCACGGCTCCTGGATGATCAGCCTGAAGGTGAGCGACGCGGCTGAATCCGGAGACCTCCTCGACGCGTCGCAATATACGAACCTGACGAAATAAATGGCAGACGCGAACGACGACACTTTTCAAGCACGCCACATCGGACCCGATGCCGTCGAGCGCGGCGCGATGCTGCGCACGATCGGCGTCGCGTCCCTCGACGACCTGATCGACCAGACGATGCCATCGGGCATCCGGCTCGCGAAGAGGCTGCAGCTTCCGCCGCCGGACACGGAGGCAGCCTATCTGCGGCGCCTTCGCGGTATCGCCGCCCGCAACCGCCTCACCCGCAGCTATATCGGAATGGGGTATTACGACTGCGTCACGCCAGCCGTGATTCTCCGGAACGTGCTGGAGAATCCAGGGTGGTACACGCCCTATACGCCCTATCAGGCGGAAATCGCGCAGGGCCGCCTCGAATCGCTGCTCAATTTCCAAACGATGGTCCGGGACCTGACCGGAATGGACATCGCCACGGCATCGCTCCTCGACGAAGGTACGGCCGCGGCCGAGGCAATGACGATGTTCCACCGCGTGAACGTGAAGCGCGCGCCTGCAGGGCAGGAGAGCGTGTTCCTCGTGTCCTCGCGGACGTTCCCGCAGACGATCGACGTCCTTGGCGGACGCGCCGAGCCGCTCGGCATTCGTCTCGAGATCGGCGATGCGGCGTCGATGCGGATGGACGGCGCCTTCGGGGTGCTGCTGCAGTATCCGGACGATTACGGCCAGGCACGGGATCTGCGTCCTCTGATCGAGCGCGCGCATGCGGCGGGCGTGCTCGTCGCGGTCGCGACGGATCTGATTGCGCTCACGCTGCTGGTCCCGCCCGGTGAAATGGGCGCCGACGCGGTCGTCGGCAATTCGCAGCGACTTGGCGTGCCGCTCGGGTACGGCGGTCCGCATGCCGCGTTCTTCGCGACGCGGGAATCGTTCGTTCGCCAGGCGCCGGGCCGGATCATCGGCGTCTCCGTCGATGCACGCGGTGCGCGCGCATACCGGATGGCGCTGCAGACGCGGGAGCAGCACATCCGTCGTGAGAAGGCCACGTCGAACATCTGCACGGCGCAGGCGCTGCTGGCCAACATCGCGGCGATGTACGCCGTCTACCACGGCCCGAAGGGGCTGCGCGCGATTGGCGAGCGGATTCACAATCTCACCGGCGTGCTGGACACCGCGCTGGCCGCGCTCGGATATCGGCAGGTGAACGACGCGTACTTCGACACGCTTCGGGTGGAAGGCGCGAACACGGCGGCCGTCCGCGCCGCCGCCGAATCGGCGGGCCTCGACTTCAGGTACTTCGCGGATGGCGCGATCGGCATCTCGCTCGACGAGACGACGACGATCGACGACGTGAAGGACATGTTCCGGGTGTTTGCCGTGCCCGCCGGCAAGTCCGCGACGATGGTGGTCCGCGAGAACGCGCGTTTCGCGATGCGCGGGCCAGCATCCATCGTTCGCACCAGCGCGTATCTGACGCATCCGGTCTTCAATACGCATCACTCGGAAACCGAGATGATGCGGTACATCCGCAGCCTCGAGCGGAAGGACATCGGGCTCGACACTTCGATGATCCCGCTCGGGTCCTGCACGATGAAGCTCAACGCCGCCGCGGAGATGCTGCCGATCACCTGGCCAGAGTTCAGCCGGATGCACCCGTTTGCGCCGCCCGATCGGGCAGCCGGCTATCACGACGTGTTCCGCGAGCTCGAGGCCGCGCTCTGCGAGATCACCGGATTTTCCGCCGTGTCGCTGCAGCCGAATTCAGGCGCGCAGGGAGAGTTCGCCGGCCTGATGACGATTCGCGCCTATCACCGCGATCGCGGGGACCTCCGCCGCGACGTCGTCCTCATCCCGGCGTCCGCCCACGGCACCAACCCCGCGAGTGCGACGATGGCGGGGATGCGCGTGCTGGTGGTCGCGTGCGACGAGCACGGATACATCGAGCTGGACGATCTGCGTGCAAAGGCGGAGCAGCACTGCGACACGCTTGCGGCGCTCATGGTGACGTATCCGTCCACCTACGGCATCTTCGAGGAGGACATTCGCGAGATCTGCTCCACCGTGCACGAGCACGGCGGCCAGGTGTACATGGATGGCGCCAACATGAACGCGCAGGTCGGGCTGACGAGCCCGGCGTCGATTGGCGCCGACGTCTGCCATTTGAATCTGCACAAGACGTTTGCGATCCCGCACGGCGGCGGCGGACCCGGGATGGGGCCGATCGCGGTGGCCGCCCATCTCGCCCCGTACCTGCCGCGGCACGTGGTCGTAGAGACAGGCGGCCAGAAGGGAATCCCCGCTGTCGCGTCCGCGCCATGGGGGAGCGCGAGCATCCTGCTGATCTCCTACGGCTACATCCGGATGCTGGGCGAGCCTGGCATGACCGCATCGACGCGAGTCGCCATTCTGAACGCGAACTACATCAAGGCGCGGCTCGAGGCGCATTACGACGTGCTGTACGCCAACCACAACGGGCGCGTCGCGCACGAGATGATCTTCGACCTGCGTCCGTTCAAGCGCGGCGCCGGTTCCTCCATCGACGAGCAGGACGTCGCCAAGCGGCTGATGGACTACGGCTTTCACGCACCTACGGTGTCGTTTCCCGTGCCGGGCACGATGATGATCGAGCCGACCGAAAGCGAGGCCAAGGCGGAACTGGACAGGTTCTGCGAGGCGCTGATCGCGATCCGCAAGGAGATTCAGGCGGTCATCGACGGCCGCGCGGACGCGGCGGACAACGTCCTCAAGAACGCGCCCCACACGGCCGAAGCCGTGTCAGCCGACGAATGGACGCATCCGTATACGCGCGAGCAGGCTGCCTACCCACTGCCGTTCGTCCGCGCGCACAAGGTGTGGCCGGCGGTCGCGCGGATTGACAATCCGTACGGCGATCGCAACCTGATGTGCGCGTGCCCGCCCATTGAGGAGTACATCGAGCAGGAAGCGTCCGCGTAGGAGCTTCCGCGGAGAACTTCCGCTCCGTGGCTTCCGCCTTCAGGCGGAAGTCCTGCGCCTGACCACCGCGACAGCACACGTCCCGAGGAGCAGCAGCGTCGACGGTTCGGGCGTCGGTTGCGCGAAGTCGAATCGTACGCTCTGCACCATCCAGCTGGGAGGGAACCCCGCCGCGGCGGGAAACGGCACGAGGGTCACCGTGCCCACACCGCCTCCGAACAGCTCGTCATTGTGCGCGATTGCCCCGAGAGGCGTCGCGGCGAGCGCCCTTCCGGTCAGCGAGAACGGTGCGGCCACTGTCGCCTGTGCCGCCCCTGCCGCGGGTGCGATGATCGATCCGTCAAACAGGAGGAACACGTCCGCCAGCGCATTGACCGAATCGCTGATCGCATAGTGATCGCCTGCGATCGTCATCGCGCCGCCGAGAGATCCCGATGCTCCGGACAGCCCGACGTCGAATTCGATGCGCGTGCCGGGGGTGCACTCGGGCACGACGCACTGGGCGAACAGACCCTGTGTACCGGCGAGGCCGCCTCCAGCGACGCGTCCCGTCACGCTGAACCCTTGTGTGCCGACGATGCTCAGATCGCCGATGTCGGGTGCCGTCGGAATGAACACCGAACCGCTGAGGATATTGATGGGGTCCGCTCGCAGCGGAATAGCACTCGCGGTCAGGATCACGGTTGCCGCACAGGCAATTTGGGCAAGTCGCGCCATGATTTTCTGCCTCCGCTGGCGCGCTTCGCAATCGGGGTGCCGGTGATCGCGACGATTGCTTCCGCCTGAAGGCGGAAGCCACAACCGCTCCCACCTTCTACGCGGACGATCCCCGCACCACCGTGCCGCGCGTCAATTCCCGCGCGCGGCGCTCGTACGCCGCAAGCAGCTTCAGCGTGACTGGGCCCGGCACACCACTCCCGACGACGCGATGGTCGATGCGGACGACGGGGCTCACGCCGCGCGTGGTGCTGGTGATGAACGCTTCGTCCGCGGTCTCGAGATCCTTCGGATAGAGCGTCTCGCCGCGCACCTCCACGCCGGCGTCACGACCGACGTCGAACAGAAACGCGCGCGTGATCCCTTCGAGCAGGCCGGCATTCGACACCGGCGTGAGCGCCACGCCGCCTCGCACGAGGAAGAAGTTCGACTGCGCGCACTCCGACAGCTCGCCGCGGTAGTTGCACATCAGCGCTTCCTCGCCGCCGCGCTTGTACGCCTCCTGCATCGCCAACGCGTTGTTGAGCAGGTTGTTCGACTTGATGATCGGGTTCACCGATCGGGGGTGGTTCCGGAGCACGCCCACGAGCGAGATGTTGATCCCCTCGCGCGCGATGCGTTCGGGCGGCTCCTCGAGCGGCTTGACGATGACGACGAGCGACGGTGAGGGCGTGGCCGTGATGTCGTACGTGAGCTCGCCGACGCCACGCGTCAGCAGGATGCGGATATACCATTCGGTGCCCGCGGCCGCAGCCTCGCGCTCGGCGCTTGCGGCGGCCTTGATCGTGTCCTCGACGCGCGCGAGCAGCCACCCGTCGTCGAACGGGACGTCGAGCGCGAGATGCCCGGCCGACTTGCGCAGCCGCAGCGCGTGGCGGTCGTACAGGAACGGCACGCCATTGTAGGTGCGCAGCGTCTCGTACACCCCCTCGCCGTATACGAATCCGTGATCGTACACGGGGACGACGGCGTCGTTCGCCGCGGTGAGGGTGCCGTTGACGTAGACCGCTCCGCGCATGCTTGCAGAATGCTAGCACAGCGACTATCGTGAGCTTCGCCCTGAGGAGGTTGGAGGTTGGAGGTTGGAGGTGCGAGCCTGAACGTTGGAATACTCGAGAAACACATGAGAGGTTTTCCAACCTTCAACTACCATTTCCATCCTCCTCGCCAGACAATCATGCGCGTTCTCAACACCTATCAGATGCGTGAAGCCGATCGGCAGACCATCGAGGACATCGGGATCCCCTCGCTGGTGCTGATGGAGAACGCGGGTCGCCAGGCGGTCGCGGCGATGGAGGCCTCGTTCGAGGACCTGCCCTCGAGCCGCGTCGGCGTCCTCTGCGGCCGCGGCAACAACGGCGGCGACGGCTTCGTCATTGCGCGCACGCTGGCGCAGCGCGGCATCGAAGGCATCGTCTTCCTGCTGGGGAGCGTCTCGGACGTCCGCGGGGACGCGCGCACCAACCTCGAGATCCTCGGCCGCATCGGCATCACCGTCGTCGAGATCGCGAACGCGCAGGAATGGGAGCTGCATTTCACCGAAATTTCCGAGTGCGATCTCATCGTCGACGCGATCGTGGGGACGGGATTCCACGGCCCGCTCGGCGGCCTGCTCGAGACCGTGGTGGCCGACATCAACGGGCTCGGCGTGCCGATCGTCGCGATCGATCTGCCGACCGGCATTTCGGCCGACTCGCACGAGCTGGAAGGCGAAGCCGTTCAAGCGTCGATGACCGTGACGCTGGCCGCGCCGAAGATCCCGCTCGTCCTGCCGCCGGCGGACGCGTTCGGCGGCGATCTCGTGATCGCGGACATCGGGATTCCCGCCTCGGTGATCGACGAGCTGGACGGCCCGTGGCTCGAGCTGCTGACGCGCGAGCGCATGCGCGAGCTGGTGCCGGCGCGCGCGGCCGATTCCCACAAGGGGGATTTCGGCCGCGTCCTCATCGTCGCGGGATCACTGGGCCGTACGGGTGCGGCGCACCTCGCCGCGCTCGGCGCGCTCAAGTCGGGCGCGGGCCTCGTCACGATCGCGGCGCCGCGCTCGGTCGTTCCCGTCATTGCGGCCATGATGCCCGAGTACATGACGGAGCCGCTCGAGGAGACCTCCGCGGGCGCCGTCGATTTTGCCTCGGTCGATCGCGTGCTCGATCTGAAGGCGGACATCATCGCCATCGGGCCGGGGCTCGGCCAGGATCCGTCGACCGCCGCGTTCGTCCAGGCGATCGTCGAGCGCGCGGGCGTGCCGCTCGTCCTCGACGCGGACGGCCTGAACGCGTTTTCAGGCGATCCGGAGCGGCTGGTCGGACGCGACGGCGTCGACGTGATCGTCACGCCGCATCCGGGGGAGATGGCGCGGCTGCTCGGCGTCAGCATCGAGCAGGTCCAGTCCGATCGCCTCGCGCACGCCCGCGAATTCGCCGCGTCGCATCGCGTCCACGTCGTGCTGAAGGGGCACAGGACCGTGATTGCCGGGCCCGAAGGGCGATCGTTCGTGAACCTGACGGGGAATGCGGGCATGGCGACCGGCGGGACGGGCGATCTGCTGACGGGCATGATTGCCGCCTGGTTCGCCCAGCTCCTCGACCCCGAAGGTGCGTGCAAACTCGCCGTGTATCTGCACGGCTCGGCCGGCGACCTCGCCGAAGCAGACGAAGGCGAGAACGCGCTCATTGCGACGGACATCGCCGCACGCCTCGGTGACGCGCTGCTCGAGCTCACGGCGCGCCGTCGAATCAAGAAAGAACCGTGAGGAGGTTGGAGGTTGGAGGTTGGAAGTCGAGGGTTTGACGTGCAGTTCCTGACCTCCACGGAGACCGAGACAGCGGCCGCCGGTGAAGCGTTGGGACGCGAGCTCAGATCCGGCGACGTCGTCCTGCTCTACGGAGATCTCGGCGCGGGGAAGACGGCGTTCGTCCGCGGGCTGGCTGCGGGAATTGGCGCGAAGGCGGACGACGTGTCGAGCCCGACGTTCACGATCGTCCAGGAATATTCCGGCGCGAACGCCACGCTGTACCACGTCGATCTTTACCGGCTCGACGCCGCGGAGATCGATGATCTCGGGCTCGAGGATCTGGTGAGCGCCGACGGCATCGTCGCAATCGAGTGGGCGGAACGCTGGCGCGACCGCCCGGATGGGGAAGGCGTCGTAGAGGTCCGGCTGGCGGACGAGGGGGAGGATCGGCGACGGATCGAGATCACTCGATCCGGTAGTTCGGCGCCTCCTTCGTGATGACGACGTCGTGGACGTGCCCTTCGCGAAGCCCCGCGGGGCTGACGCGAATCAGGCGCGCCTCGCGCTGCAGCGTGGGGATGTCCTTGCAGCCGGTGTAGCCCATCCCAGCCCGCAGGCCGCCGACGAGCTGGTGGATCATCGCGGCGACGCTGCCCTTGTGGGCGACGCGCCCTTCGATCCCTTCGGGAACGAGCTTGTCCCCGGCCTCCGGGTTGCTCTCGAGATCGAACTCGTCCTGGAAATAGCGATCGCGGCTCCCGCGGCGCATCGCGCCGAGCGATCCCATCCCGCGGTATTCCTTGAAGCTCCGGCCCTGGAAGAGGATCATCTCGCCCGGGCTTTCGTCGGTCCCCGCGAACAGGCTGCCGATCATGACGGCGCTGGCGCCGACGGCGATGGCCTTCGTGACATCGCCCGAGTAGCGGATTCCACCATCGGCAATCACCGGCACCTTGTGGGGGGCCGCGGCGCGCGCGCATTCCGCAACCGCGGTGATCATCGGGACGCCAATGCCCGCGACGATGCGGGTGGTGCAGATGGAGCCGGCGCCGATCCCGACCTTCACGGCATCCACTCCAATCTGAATCAGCGCTTCCGTCGCTTCAGCCGTGGCGACGTTGCCGGCGACGACCTCCACGTTGGGGAACTGCCGTCGGATGCGGCGCACCATGTCCATCACGCCCTGCGAGTGGCCGTGCGCGGTGTCGATGACGAGCGCGTCCACGTTCGCGGCGACGAGCGCTTCGGACCGCGCCATCGCATCGCGCCCGACGCCGACGGCCGCGCCGCACCGAAGGCGTCCGAGCGAATCCTTGCACGCGTTCGGGTACTTGATCGCCTTCTGGATGTCCTTGACGGTGATGAGCCCCTTCAGCATGAACCGGTCGTCGACCACCAGCAGCTTCTCGACCTTGTGGCGGTGCAGGAACTCGCGCGCCTGCTCCAGCGTCGTGCCGACGGGCACGGTGAACAGCGGCTCGCGCGTCATGATCTCCGAGATCGGCCGATCGAGATTCGTCTCGAACCGGAGATCGCGGTTCGTGAGGATGCCGACGAGCCGCCCCTCCTTGCTGCCGTCCTGCGTGATCGGCACGCCGGAGATGCGGTACTTCTTCATGAGGTCGAGCGCTTCGTAGATGCGGTTCGACGGCGAGAGCGTGATCGGGTTCACGATCATGCCGCTTTCGGAGCGCTTCACGCGATCGACTTCCGACGCCTGCTCGTCGACGCTGAGGTTCTTGTGGATGACGCCGATGCCGCCCTGCTGCGCCATCGCGATGGCGAGTCGCGACTCCGTGACGGTGTCCATCGCCGCGCTCGCAATCGGGACGTTCAGGTGGATGTTGCGGGTGAACGGCGATCCGACCTCCACCTCGCTCGGCAGGACCGTCGAGTGCCGCGGCACGAGCAGCACGTCGTCGAAGGTCAGGGCCGTGGTCAGGCCGACGGAGATCTGATCGGTGTTCAGAACATCAGTGCGCGTTTCCATCGAGTCCCCTATACACAAAAGGGCAGCCGGTGCCGGCTGCCCTTCCTCACGCTCCGTGACATTTCTTGTACTTCTTGCCGCTGCCGCACGGGCAGGGATCGTTGCGCCCCACCTTCGGCTCGTCGCGCTTGACCGTCTTCACGACATCGTCGCCGCCGGTGCGCGCGGGACGCGGCGCCTCGGCGACGGCCGCGCCTCCTCCGCTTCGGATGGCGCCGAAGGGGGATGAAGCGGCCGATGACGGGCCACTCAGCGTCATCGGACCCGGCCGGCGCGGCGGCCGCCGAACCGGCGACGGGAGCTCGCCCCCGCCCTCGGCAGAGCCCTCCGCCATCACGGGCATGAGGCGCCAGAGGTACCGGACGATCTCCTCCTCGATCCGATCCTTCATCGCCTGAAAGAGCGTGAAGCTTTCCTTCTTGTACTCGACGAGCGGATCGCGCTGGCCATAGCCGCGCAGGCCGATGCCTTCCTTGAGGTGGTCGAGGCTGTAGAGGTGATCCTTCCACTGCGCGTCGACGATCTGGAGCATGATGTCGCGCTCGACGCGATGGAGGATTGACGGATCCGCGAGCAGCGCTTCTTTCTTCTCGTACTTCCCGAGCGCCAGGCCCCAGACGGCATCAGTCATCTCGTCCGGTGTCTTGCCGCCGAAGTCGAGCGACTCCATCTCGGAGGGCTCGAGCGCGAAAATCTCGGCCACCGCGTTCTTCAGCGCGTCGAGGTCCCACTCCTCGGGATCCGTCTCCTTGTTGGCGTAGTTGTCGACGGTGCTGGCCGCAAGTTCCTCGGCGAGCGTCATCAGGTAGCCGCGCGTGTCGACTTCTTCCTCTTCCGTGAGCTTGATCTTCGCCTCGAGCAGTTCGCGACGGAGCCCGTAGATGCTCTCGCGCTGCTTGTTCATCACGTCGTCGTACTCGAGGAGGTGCTTGCGGACGGAGAAGTTGTTGCTCTCGACCTGCTTCTGCGCGCGCTCGATCGCGCGGGTCACCATGCGGTGCTCGATCGGGACGCCTTCCTCCATCCCGAGGCGCTGCATCAGCCCGGAGATCCGATCCGAGCCGAAGATGCGCATCAGATCGTCTTCGAGCGACAGATAGAAGCGCGACGAACCCGGATCCCCCTGACGGCCGGCGCGTCCGCGGAGCTGGTTGTCGATGCGGCGCGCCTCGTGGCGTTCGGTTGCGATGATGTGGAGGCCGCCCACCGCGACGACCTCGTCGTGCTCGCTGTCGGTCTGCGTCTTGTACGCCTGGAAGATGCGCTCGTACTCCTTGCGGGGGACGCGGTAGAAGTTGTCCAGGTGAAAGAAGTAGACGTAGTCGGCGTCGTCGACGAACTTCTCCTGGCCCTTCGGGAGCTTCTCCGCGATCTGATCCGCGAGCGTCTGCTGGCGCGCCATGAACTCGGGGTTCCCGCCGAGCAGGATGTCCGTCCCGCGGCCCGCCATGTTCGTCGCGATGGTGACGGTGTTCTTGCGCCCGGCCTGCGCGACGATTTCCGCTTCCTGCGCGTGGTACTTCGCGTTCAGCACGACGTGCTTGATGCCGCGTAGCTTCAGCAGCCGTGAGAGCCGCTCGGATTTCTCGATCGAGACCGTGCCGGCCAGCACGGGACGCCCCTCCGTCTGCTTCTCGAGGATGTCGTTGACGATGGCGTCGTACTTTTCCTTCTCCGTGCGATAGACGGTGTCCGGCTCCTCGACCCGCTTCAGCGGGCGGTTGGTCGGGACGATCATCACGTCGAGCTTGTAGATGCTCGCGAACTCCTGCGCTTCGGTGTCGGCCGTGCCGGTCATCCCTGCCAGCTTGCCGTACTTGCGGAAGTAGTTCTGGAAGGTGACGGTCGCAAGCGTCTGGTTCTCGCGCTCGATCTTCACCTCCGGATGGTTGGTGTTGTGTTCCTTTGCCTCGACTGCCTGGTGCAGCCCGTCGCTCCAGCGGCGGCCGGGCATCAGCCGCCCCGTGAACTCGTCGACGATCACCACGCCGCCGTCCTTCACCATGTACTCGACGTCGTCGTGGAACAGCGTGTGGGCGCGCAGCGCCTGATTGATGTGGTGGAGGAGGGGCATGTTCTGCGGATCGAACAGCCCGCCGCTTCCGGGCACGAGCCGGTGCCCGAGCAGCTTCTCGGCCTTCGCCATGCCGCTTTCGGTCAGGTTGACGGTCTTGTGCTTCTCGTCGACGATGTAGTCGCCTGTTTTCTCGAGCTCCTCGCGTTCTTCTGCCTTCACGTCACCACGCGTGACCGCCCCCGGCGTCAGCTTCGGAATGATGCGATCGACCTCGTAATAGAGGTCCGTCGACTCCTCGGCAGGACCGGAGATGATGAGCGGGGTGCGGGCTTCGTCGATGAGGATGCTGTCGACCTCGTCGACAATTGCGAAGTTGTGGCCCCGCTGCACGTAGTACGCGAGGTCGAACTTCATGTTGTCGCGCAGGTAGTCGAACCCGAACTCGTTGTTGGTCCCGTAGGTGATGTCGCACGCGTAGGCGACCTGCCGCTCCTGATCGTTCAGATCGTGCTGGATGACGCCCACCGTCATGCCGAGGAAGCGGTAGATGCGTCCCATCCACTCCGAGTCGCGGCGGGCGAGGTAATCGTTCACTGTGACGACGTGGACGCCCTGGCCGGCGAGGGCGTTGAGATACGCCGGAAGGGTGGCGACGAGCGTCTTGCCTTCGCCCGTCTTCATCTCCGCGATCTTTCCCTTGTGCAGCACCATGCCGCCGATCAGCTGCACGTCGAAATGCCGCATGTTCAGCGTGCGGCGGCCCGCTTCGCGCACGATCGCAAAGGCTTCGGGCAGCAGATCGTCGAGCGATTCACCGTTTTCCACGCGCAGGCGGAACTCCGCCGTCTTCGCGCGCAACTCCTCGTCGGAGAGCGCCTGGACGGCCGGCTCTTTGGCGTTGATCTCGGCCACGACCGGCGCGAGCCGCTTCAGCTCACGGTCGTTCTGCGTGCCGATGACTTTGGCCAGGAGTTTGTCGATCATGCGGAGGAATTACGCCCGAGGGTATCTATCGATTGTAGGGGAGCAACTGGCGGGGGTCAAATTTCTGATTGGGAGAGGTTCCAGGTTCTAGATTCTACGTTCTACGTTCTGGGAACCCCCGAACCTGGAGCCAGAACGTGGAACCAGAACCTAGAACCCAGAACGTAGAACCCAGAACGCAGAACCTGGATCAGGGCCTCCCCAACAAATGCATCGGGTTCGAGAGCCGTCCGTTCATCCAGACTTCGTAGTGCAGATGCGCGCCCGTTGAACGGCCCGTCGAGCCGACGTAGCCGATCAGATCGCCGCGCTTCACCTCGTCTCCCTGGTCGACGGCGATACGCGACAAGTGCCCGTACTTCGTGACGATCCCGAAGCCGTGATCGAGGACGACCATGTTCCCGTAGGCGCCGTTCATGCCAGCGGAGACGACCGTCGCGTCTCCGGTCGCGAGGACCGGTTGGCCGTAGTCGGCGGAGATGTCGAGCCCCGGGTGGAAGTCGTTGCCGTTGCTGAACGGGTCCTTGCGCGTGCCGAACGACGAGGTGAGCCAGCCGGTGACCGGCCAGATGGACGGCGTCGCCATCGCCAGCGCGTGCCGGCGCTCGACGGTGTCGCGAACGGATTCCAAACGGCTCCCGATGACCCCGAGCAGATCGCTGAGGACGCCGAGGACGGTGTCGGGGGATCCCGGCGTGCTGTTCAGCACGGAGCTGAACGTCGGCGGCTGGGCGCCGCCGATCGCACGCGACTTCACGACCGCCGGCAGCCGCTCCATCGCGCGGCTCGCGGTAGGGTCGACGGCGGCGTGCTCGCCGAGTTGTGTGACCGCAGACTGCAGCGCCGTCACCTGCTCCGCCAGCTGGCCCGTGGCCCGACGATAACTGGCGTTCTCGACTTGAAGGGCGGCGTTGGTCGATTGGAGATCGGCGATGGTCGCCAGCGTACTCCACCGTGCGCCCAATCCGATCAGGATCGGGAGCGCGAGGATACCGGCGACGGTGGCCAGGGAGGGCCAGAGAGGAATCGTGAAGCGGCGCACCACGCCGGTGCGTCGATCCGCAAGCACGATCGAATAGCGTCTCCCTCGCATTAATGCGGTCTGTTCGGCTCCAGGGCCACGAAACTTTAGCACACGCCGCGAAGGAGGCCAATATCGCGGCCCTGAAAGGACCGCGCACGATAGGCCGCCACCTCAAACCGCCGAGCTTCGCGTTCTGGTTAGTAGCTTGCAGCGGTGGCGCCCGGACCCTGCGAAAAGCGGGTGACTGGGCAACGGCTCACTCATCGGCGGAACCGGATCGGGAAATGAAGGCAACCATTCTCCTCGTTGTTCTTGCGTTTGTTTGTCTCGCTGCGTTCGCCTGGGCGCCTGCGGCCCTGGCCGCGGCCGGACCGGCGGGCGCGGAGCATCCGGCGCGCGCCGCGGAACCCGTCTGGATGCTGCTCTCTGGTGCCACGCTCCTCGGCGTCGCGAGTGTCGTCCGCCGCTACGTTCCGTAGCTCGTCGTGTGGCCGGCCTCTTGCAGCCGAGGTCGGCGCTGAGCCAGGAACGCACCTGTGCTGTCTGGGCTGCTCGCATGAGAACGGAGGTGCTATGAGAGCACTCGGGGTAACAGCGGCTTTCGCGTGTGCGGTCTCGCTGATGATCGTACCCGCCGCGCGTGCGGAGCCGATTTCCGTCGACATCAACACTGCGAGTTCGGGATTCAACGCCGACAGCAGCACGTTCACGACCGGATCGACCACGATCGATCTCGGAACCATCGACATGAGCGGCGGCTCGAGCGGGACCTTCCTGATCGACGGGTTGACGGCGAATCGCAACACGACGGTGACCTTCACGCTGGTGGATCCGGCGGCGAGTCCCTGGACGGAATTGACGGCCGAGCTTCTGGATCCCTTGTCCGACGGGTTCGACCAGAAGGATGCTCAGCCTCAACCGGGGTACGTGCCTACGGGCTTCTCCACGTCCACCGACTACGACGGGATCAGCTTCGCTCAGGGAAGCGGCCTCGCTCGCAGCGCGTCCTTCGCGGGTGGGGGTTCCGCGACGTTGTTCACCGACGAGACGACCAACATGCGTGATGTCCTGCAGTTCTCCGGATTCTCCAGCGGATCATCGCTGGTCACCTTCGGACTGCGCGATACGCTGGGCAGCCGCGGATTCTTGCTGCGGTTGAGCGTGAACGGGGGGAATCTCTCGGCGACGCCGGAGCCGGCATCGCTGCTGCTCCTCGGCACGGGTCTTCTCGGGCTCGTTCGCTACCGCCGGCAGCTGCTGGCGTAACGGCGCGGCATGGCGAAGCGGTCGGTGGTTGCCTCCGCGCTCGTCTGCCTCGCGATTCTCGGGGTCTATCTCCCGGTGCTCTCGTCGCTCGTCCGGCAATGGGCGAGCGACGAGAATTACTCGCACGGCTTCATCATCGTCCCCTTCGCACTCTATTTCGCGTGGCGGAAGCGCCGTGCGCTGGCGGCCGCGCCCGTCGAGCCGGGCATCGGCGGACTGGCCGTCGTGGCTCTCAGCCTGCTCGTGCTGCTCGCCGGCCTGGCTGGGGCCGAGCTGTTCCTGACCCGCATCTCACTCATCGGCGTCATCGGCGGCTCGATCTGGTTTCTCTGGGGACGGGCGCACTTGCGGCTGCTCGCGTTTCCCGTGCTGCTGCTCTTCCTGATGGTTCCGCTGCCTGCGATCATCTTCAATCAGATCGCCTTTCCGCTCCAGCTGCTGGCGTCGCGCGCCGGCGAGGCGGCCCTGACGCTGGGCGGTGTCCCCGTCCTGCGGGAGGGGAACGTGCTCGAGCTCGCGACGACGAAGCTGGAAGTCGCACAGGCGTGCAGCGGCATCCGCTCGCTGATCTCGCTGCTGACGCTCGGCATTCTCCTCGGCAAGTTGAGCGAGCAGCCGATGATGATGCGCGTTCTGCTCGCCGTCCTGACCGTGCCGGTCGCTATCGCGGCCAACGCTGCGCGCGTCGCCGGGACGGGTTTTGCCGCCAACTGGATCGGACCGGAAGCTGCCGAGGGCTTCTTCCACGCGTTTTCGGGCTGGCTCGTCTTCGTCGCCGCTTTCGCGCTGCTGCTCGGCGCGCAGCGCCTGATCATCAGGTTGTCCCAGGGAACGCTGACGCTCAGACGCGGCGCTCCGGTCGGAGCGTGATGCTGACGCGCGCGATTGTGCTGTCGGCGTTGATTGGCGCCGCGGGCATCTATGGCACGCGCGCGCAGATCGAGCGTCCCGTTCAGCGGGAGTCGCTCGCGACGTTCCCCTCCGACGTGAGCGCGTGGAAATCCGCCGGCGACATCCCGCTGGACGATGAGGTCCTCGGCGTGCTCGGCGTGGACGACTACGTCAACCGCGTGTACGAGCATGCGGGACAGCCGCCGGTGAGCCTCTACATCGGGTACTACAACAGCCAACGCCAGGGCGATGCGATCCATTCGCCGCAGAACTGCCTGCCGGGGGCCGGCTGGCAGCCTGTCGAGTCCGGGCGGATCACGCTCTCAGCGGACGGCCGTGCACGCCCCCTGAACCGCTACGTGATTCAGAAAGGCATCGACACGCAGGTCGTGCTCTACTGGTATCAGGGACGCGGTCGAGTGATTGCGAACGAGTACGCGAACAAGCTGTGGCTGATGGTGGATGCGGCGCGGCTCCATCGCTCGAATGGCGGCCTCGTTCGCGTCATCGCGCCGGTGCGCGGCGCGACGGGCGGCCTGCCGGGGGCCGATGCGGCCGCCGCCAGCTTCGCGCGCGCCCTCTTCCCGCGCCTTTCGACGTACCTGCCATGAAACGCTACCTCACCGTCCTCCTTGCGGCATCGCTGATCGCCGCGTGTGCACACGACCCGAAAGCCGACGCTCAACGGTATCTCGCGACCGGCGATGCCTACGTCGCGCGGCAGAAATACAAGGAAGCGATTCTCGAATACCGCAACGCGGTCAAAGCGCAGCCGGCCCGCGCAGACATCCATTACAAGCTCGCGCAGACCTACATGCAGGCGGGCGATCCGGCGAAGGCATACCGTTCGTACGCGCAGGCTGCGGATCTCGATCCGTCGAACGTCGACGCGCAGCTCCAGGCGGGCAACCTGCTGCTGATGGGCGGCCAGTTCTCGGACGCACGCACGCGCGCCGAACTGGCGTTGAAAGCGGATCCGAAGAACGTCCAGGGGCACATCCTGCTCGGGAACGCGCTGGCGGGGATGAACGATACGATGCGCGCCGTCAAGCAGATGGAGCAGGCGGTCGCGCTCGACCCGAATTATGCACCCGCATATGCCGCGCTGGGGACAGTACAACTTGCCGGCGGCGGGAAAGAAGAAGCGAGGCGGTCGTTCGAAAAGGCCGTGCAGCTCGATCCCAGGTCCGTGGATGCGCGTCTCGCGCTCGCCAACTACTATTGGGCGACGGACGATCACGCGGGAACCGAGAAGGAACTGAAGGCGGCGCTCTCCGCCGATCCGCAGAATCTCCTCGCGCATCGCGCGCTCGCGCTCTTCTATCTGAGCGATCGCAGACCGTCGGAAGCGGAGCCGCACTTCAAAGCGCTCGCGGCAGCCGCTCCCGAGGGGGCGCTCGCGCTGGCGGACTACTACAGCGGACTTGGCCGCCGCGACGAAGCGCTCACGGTGCTGAACGGCATCACGGCCAAGTCGGCGCAGCGCCAGGCGAAGCTCCGTATCGCGTCGCTCGAGCACGAGCGCGGGCATCACGACGAAGCGTTGCGCATCGTGAACGGCCTCATCAAGGACAAGCCAAAGGATCCGGACGCGCACACGCTGAAGGCGCGCTTGATCCTGGCGGGCAACGGCGACCTGAACGAAGCCAATCGGGAGGCCCTCGCGGCGGTGAAAGCGGACTCCGGATCGACGTCCGCGCAGTACACCTTCGGGCTCGTCTCCCTCGCGCGCAAGGACTTCGGGGCAGCCGAGGACGCGTTCAACGAGGCCCTGAAGCTGAACCCGCGCGCCGCCGCGCCGCAACTGCAGCTCGCGCGGCTTCGTCTCGCGCGCGGCGACGCCGCGGGCGCGCTGAACGCCGCCGAACAGGCCGCAGACGCCCGGCCAGACGATGTGGAGGCGGCGGTGCTGATGGCGAGGAGCCTGCGCGCGCAGGGGCAGTTCGAACGGGCCCGGCGCGAGCTCCGCGCGCGGCTCGAGAAGACCCCCGACAACCCGCAGCTCCGCACGGAGCTTGGGTGGGTGGAGCTGGCGTCGCGCAACGTCGACGAGGCGCGATCGGCATTCGAGCGCGCGCTCGATCGCGCGCCGGACTACGAAGATGCCCGGGCTGGCGCCATTTCAGGCGACGTGGCGGCCAAAGACGTCGACAACGCGCGCAACCGCGTGAACAAATGGCTCGCAGCGAAGCCGCAGGATGCCTCCGCGCAGATGCTGGCTGCGAGGCTCGATCTCCTTCAGAAGAAGCCGGAAGATGCCGAGCGGCGGCTGCTGCAGATCGTGCAGACGCAGCCGTCGCGGCTCGACGCCTACGAGCTGCTCGGGCAGATCTACCTGCAGCAGGGGCAGGTCGACGCGGCGCTGGAGAAGTATCGGGCGATGTCTCAGCGTGCCCCGGAAGCGGCGGGCCCCGCCACGATGATCGGCATGATCCTGCAGAGCAAAGGGGATCGCGATGCTGCGCGCGCGCAGTATCAGGCCGTACTCGCGAAGCACCCGCGCGCAGGCGTCGCCGCGAACAATCTCGCCTGGATGCTTGCCGAGGACGGCAAGTACGACGATGCGCTGAAGCTCGCGACGGTGGCGGTCGAAGAGATGCGCGACCGGCCGGAGCCGCAGGACACGCTCGGGTGGATCTACCTGCAGAAGAACCTGCCGGTGCACGCGATGCCGGCGTTCCAGCGTGCCCTGGAGTTGTCGCCGATGAACCCGCTGTACAAGAAGCACCTCGACGAAGCCCAGGCGCGAACGGCGAAGTCTGAGCGCGCGGCGCGTTGAGCGTACCGCGTCACCTGCGGTTTGCATTCTCCTGCCGTCCGACGATCCATCGGCTGCGCTGAACTCTCCCCGCGCGTCCAATTTACGCGCACACACGCAGTTACCCTGTCGCAACCCGAATTCCAGTTCCCGGTCCTCTCTTTGCTGAGGTGCGGCTGACCGCGCCATCGCGCGAGTCGGGGCGGTTCCGACCGCGTGAATCACGCGAAGAACACGGCTGATTTCACGCGTATCGCCCGACCACCCAAATTCGACCGTGCACGGGCTACCCGGCTGACGGCCGCGCCCGGTAGATGTGACCCGGTCGTCGCGCACGACATCGCAGCGCGCTGCGCTCGTAGCGCGCACGTTCGTAGCGCGCAACTTCAGTTGCGCGAGCACGCGGCACTGGCAGTGGAGGTGACCGATGACGGCAGTGAAGTGCGGCGTCCTGCTCCTGTGTCTGGTTGCGGTGCGCCCGGGGAGCGTAGCGGCGCAGAGTGGGGAGTCCTCGCCCGAAATCATCCAGATCGACGGCAGCAAGAACCCCGAGCTCATTCCGCAGTGGAGCGCATGGGGATTCGCGTTTCGCGTCTTCTCCGGAGGACCGCGACAGCTGCCCACGTCCGTGTTCACGCACGTCACGCCAGGCGAAGAGGCGCTCATCATCAAGGAATCCGATGCCGCGCAGCAGTTCGAAGCCCAGTGCATGGTGCGACATCGCAAAATCCTGGAGGCCCGCGGACCCAAGACGGCGGAGGATCTCGACAAGGACATCCGGGCGCTCACGCTCGAATGCCGCCGGGCGACGCTCCACTCGCGCGATCGAATTCTCGCGGCCGTATCGCCCGAAGCGCAGACGGCCCTCATTGCTTTCGTCGAGTCCACCAAGGCGACGACATCGCTGGCACTCCCCAGGAAAGATCTCGCGCGATTCCGGGAACCCGAGTAACAACCGTTCGTTTCAGTTCGAGGTGATGTATGAGGAAAGTGGCAACCCTGCTGGTCTTCGTGTGCCTCTTCGCGTTGCTGCCCGTTGCGGCGCGCGCCAATAGCAACAGCTACAACTTTCCGGGCTGCGGAACGGTCGTGAACCGCAACGCCAGCCATCAATACGGCCCCGGCGCATGGCTGGAGTACATCGTTGAAACCCAGGGCGTGTTCGATATCTGCGGACAGTGGGTGGTGAGCGTTGCCGCCGATGTGTCCGGAGTTCCCAATTCGGGCCTGAGCGTCGACGCCATTCTCTACGCCGTCGCGCGTCGGCAAGTCCCGGTTCCGAACTGGGGCACGTGGCAGACCAACGGCCACCACTGGGCCGCCACGTCGGTTCCGTTCCTGATCCTGCACACCGGCGAAACAGTCAGCTATGCGGACGTCCTGCCGACGCGCCAAACCACGCGCGAGCAGATGTGCTACGACATGGGCGGCAACTGGACGGGGTGGTCGTGCATCGTACCGAACTGTCCGATCGTCATCGATACAGCGGGCGATGGTTACAAGCTCACGAGCGCCGAGGACGGCGTGCTGTTCGACCTGGATGCCGACGGGACGCCCGAGCGGGTCGCATGGACGCCCACCGGATCGGACGACGGGTTTCTGGCGATCGATCGCAATGGGAACGGCCGCATAGACGATGGATCGGAGCTGTTCGGGAATCATGCGCGTGTCTATCTGAGCGGGTCTGAGGTGACTGCTGCGAACGGCTTCGAGGTGTTGAGGTTCTTCGACTCGCTCGCGAACAATGTGTCACGCATTCCCGACGGCGCGGTCGACGTCCGCGATGCCGTGTTCTCGAGACTGCTCCTGTGGCGCGATCTGAATCACAACGGGATCTCGGAGCCGGAGGAGTTGACGCGCGTGGTCGACAACGGTATCGTCGCCATCGCCACCGACTACAAGACCACCGGGAAGAGCGATCGGTTCGGAAACGAGTTCCGGCAGATGGGCCGGGTGACCTGGGCCGGCGGAGCCGTGACGAAGGTGTACGACGTCTGGCTGCAGGCGGGAATCTGACAGGTGGCCACGAGCCGCGCGCCCGATGCGCGCGGCTCTCTGTTGATCGGGTGTCGAAGGGGACAGCACGATGATTGGCAATTCGCCATCCTGGCTGATGTTCGCGGCTCCCTTCGGCTTGGTTCTGTATCTCACGGCTCTTCTCGGCTTCATCTGGCTCGCCGTCCGGGTCGTCCGGCACGCCTGGTACTGGCGATCGGCGTCGCACAAATCGCAGCGGACCGCAGATCAGAACCAGGTGTGAGCCAGCCTCAATTTCCCCTGAACTGAAGCGCCTCGGCGGCATGCTCGGCCTCGACGCGTTCCGATCCGGCGAGATCCGCAATCGTCCGCGAGACCCGCAGGATGCGATCGAACGCACGGGCGGTGAGGCCAAGACGCTCGGACGCGTGCCGAAGGACGCGTTCGCCCTTTGCGTCCATGGCGCAGGCGCGGCGGAGTGCGCGCGGCGCGAGCCTCGAGTTCAGCGGCGCTTCCGATGTATCGGCCCGCGCGAGCTGTCGCGCGCGCGCGGCTTCGACGCGGGAGCGAATCGCCAACGTCTCTTCACCGCCGCCGCCCGACGTGAGGTCGTCGCCCGCAAGCGCGGCAACTTCCACGGTCAAGTCCAAGCGATCGCGGAGCGGACCCGAGAGCCGTCCGGTGTAGCGATCGATCTGCATCGGCGTGCACCGGCACGGTCGGCGAGCGTCACCGAAGTAGCCGCACGGGCACGGGTTCATCGCGCCGACGAGAATGAACCGCGCGGGAAAGGCGACCGTGCGCTGCGCGCGCGCGATGCGGACCACACCGTCTTCGAGCGGCTGACGGAGCACTTCGAGCGTCCGTCGGCTGAACTCAGGCATCTCGTCGAGGAACAGCACGCCCTGGTGCGCCAGGCTGATTTCGCCGGGGCGTGGAATCGAGCCGCCGCCCGCGAGGGCCACGTCGGACACGGTGTGATGCGGTGCGCGAAAGGGCCGTGTGCGCAAGAGTCCAGTATCTGCCGGCAGCAGGCCGGCGACGGAGTGAATCGCCGTGACCTCGAGCGCTTCGTCGAACGAGAGCGGCGGGAGGATTCCGCCGGCGCGGCGGGCCATCATCGTCTTGCCGGAGCCGGGCGGGCCGCACAGAAGGACGTTGTGTCCGCCCGCGGCCGCGATTTCGAGCGCACGGCGCGCGCCCATCTGGCCGCGGACGTCCGCGAAATCGCCAAGCAGCAGCTCTGTTGACTCGTCTTGCGGATCGGACGGGAGCGTGGCCGGACGCGGATCGTTCAGCGCGCCGACGGCTTCGGTGAGCCACTGAACCGGAAAGAAATCGAGGCCGCGCACGACTGCTGCTTCGCGCGTGTTCGCCGCAGGGAGCACGAGGCCGCGGAAGCTGCGCCGCCGCGCGGCCGCCGCGATCGGCAGGACGCCGCGCGCGGACTGGATTGCGCCGTCGAGCGACAATTCGCCAAGGATGAGGACGTCGCCGATGTCGCGGCGTGCGACCACGCCGGTTGCCGCGAGGATTCCCAGCGCAATGGGGAGGTCGAACGACGAGCCTCCCTTGCGCAGATCGGCCGGCGCCAGGTTCACCGTGATCCGGTGCGGCGGAAAGGTGAAGCCGGAGTTCCTGATCGCGCTACGGATGCGATCGCGGCTTTCCCGCACGCTCGTGTCGGGCAGTCCCACCATCGTGAACGCGGGAATGCCGAACGAGACGTCGACTTCGACATTGACCGGCGCCGCGTCGATCCCGAGGACCGCTGCCGACCGTACGCAGGCGAGCATCGCGCCCGCAGGAGTGCAAGAAGGGATGCCGGTCCGCGAAACGCGGGATCAGCAAGAAAAACGGCACCGAGGGTGCCGGCGCCGCAAGGGACCTCGCAGAAGCTGCAATCGTTCAGGGAGTGCGGTTGGCGAAAATCTTCAACCGCGCGCCCGGCGCAATCGTGTTGGTCTGAAGGCGGTTCCAGCTCTTGATCTTCGCGACGGTCGTGTCGAACAGCTCCGCGATGGCGGACAGCGTGTCTCCGCGCTTCACGCGGTACGTGATCCGGGTGAGCGGCTTGGGCTCCGTTTGCGCCGGAGCATCAGCCGAGGGCGCGAGCGAGCGGGACGCCACGGCGCCGGGAGCCGTCCGGCTCGTGCGAGCGGCAAGGAGCGCAGCTGGCGCACGCGGGATGATGAGGTCCTGACCCGGCCGCACGGCGGACCTGACGCGCAGGTTGTTCGCGTCGGCCAGTTCGGCTCGCGACACGTGGAACTTGCGCGAGATCGTCAGCAGGGTGTCGCCGCGCTTCGCCGTGTACCACTTGAGCGCGGTGAACTCCGCGGGCGAGGCCTCGGCGAGGCGCGCCGTCAGCCGGCCGGCAGTCCCGACGGGCACCTTCATCTCGTAATCCGGGTACCTGACGGGCGTCGTCCACCGCCGCAGCTCTGGATTGAGAGCCTGTATCTCGTCGACGGTGGTGCCGGCCCATTCGGCGACGCGGCGCAGGTCGATCGCGCGCGGAATCGTGACCTTCTCGTAGGCGACCGGTTCGGCCGTCGCGGTCTCGAAGCCGTACTGCAGCGGGTTCCGCGCGATGATCATCGCCGCGAAAATCATCGGCACGTACTCCCGCGTCTCGCGCGGGAGGTACTTCGGACCTTTCGCGGCAATGTCCCAGAAGTCGTCGAGGCCCGAGCGCTTCATGGCGCGCTGCACGCGCCCCGGACCGCCGTTGTAGGCCGCGAGCACCAGGTTCCAGTCGCCGTCGAACATCCGGCTCAACGTCTTCAGGTACTGCGCCGCTGCCTGGGTGGCTTTCTCCGGATCGGACCGCTCGTCGATGAACCAGTTCGTCTTCAGGCCGTGCTCCTGCGCGGTCGCCTTCATGAACTGCCACGGGCCTTTCGCGCTGGCCTTCGAGAGCGCGTTCGTCTTGAACGAGCTTTCGATGATTGGGATGTACGCGAGATCGAGCGGCAACCCTTCTGCACGGAAGACGCTTTGAATCATCGGGAGGTAGCGCGCGCCGCGCTGAAGGCTGTCCTGAATGTAGTCGCGCAGGCGCGTCTGGAAGACCTCCACGTACGACAGGACTTTCGAGTGCTGCGGGATCGGGATGTCGTGCGACGTGCTCTCCAGATCCGCGGCCACCGCGGCCTTTGTCGCACTGTCGGGCGGCGGCGCCGGGAACATCGTCGCATTCTGGAGGAGCTCGTCAATCGCCGCCGGCTCGTATTTCTTTTCGGCGAAGCCGTCGCCCTGGGCGAGGGCGGTGACCTCGAACGCGCTGATGCGGTCGGTAAGCCGGTCGAAATGCTCGCGCAGACGTGCGTCGGTTCTTGCGCCGTACGGCGAAGAGAGCAGCACCTCGAGCGCCTGGTCGAATTCCGCCCGCGCCTTGTCGAGATGGCCTGCTCTGAACTCGCGTTCACCCGTGTCGAAGTGACGCTGCGAGGTGTCGATGAGCGAGGCGATTGGATCGACGGCCGGCGGTGGGGCCGGCGCTGCGGCCGGATTGGCCTGCCGGACGACGGGCTTCGGTGTCGCCGCCTGCGCCTGGGGTTTCGGATTACCACCGCATGCGACGATGACCCCGCAGGCGACTCCGACAGCCGCCGACGACAACCACGCTCGCGTCATGTCTGGCGCTCCCTCGCGGACGGCCGGGCAATGCATGACGGGCGCGTCGTGCAAGGCCGGTGCCCCGTTGAGGTCGCCCTCAGCTAACCCACAGGCCGGCGTTGCGGCAGGCCTGACGGGAAAACGGGAGGGCTCCCGAAGGTTGAGGATGCTGGGGGCGACAGCATAGCATCCTGGAAACCGCTGGGTCAATGACGAGGATGGCTGCCTCAACCGTAACCAACGGAAGGGCTTATGTGCGCCAGGATGCCTCGACGAACAGCCGATGCTCCTCGCCGAGGTCGCGCGCCGCAGGTGTCACGATAGAGCGCTCACCGATTACAATTTTGCGCCCGTGCCGAATTGCCTGCCGGACGTCTTCTTCGCAGACAAAGTCGGAAGGCTTTTCAGCCAGAGCGGTTTCAGGTTTCGGGCTGGGTGAGGCGGCCACGGGCGGCGAGGCTGGCGGCTTGCCCGGTTGAGTCGGGCCTGGCGGGACATAGCCTCGGGATACCAGGAACTCGTCGATTCTCCGAGCGAGGACGTCGGCTGCAATCCCGCCTCCGGGCAACGGTTGTGCTGGCGGCTTCGGCAGGGAACTGGGCTGCGCCGCCGGAGCCGACGGCTGCCGGACGATCGCTGGCGTGATCTCGTACGCGAGGCGCTTGATATTGAGCAGATGCTTCGGCGAGATGTTGTCCGACGTGATGTTCCCGCCCCAGCCGCCGCAGCCAAGCGTCATCGCCGGATCCAACCCCGTCGTCAGCCCGATTGAGCCGTGGGTGGTCGGCGTGTTGACGACGACGCGGAACGCGGGCTTTTTCAGCCCGAACTGCAGAATGACCTCGTCGTTGCGCGAGTGAATCGACATGGTGTGGCCCATGCCGCCGTAGCGAAGGATCTGCTTGCAGCGTTCGCAGCCCTCCTGCCAGTCCGCGACCGTGTAGAAGGAGAGGACCGGGCAGAGCTTCTCGATGGAGAGCGGGTAGTCGCGTCCGACGCCGTTCAGCTCCGCAATCAGGACCCGCGTGCCGGACGGGACGGTGATTCCGGCCTGCTGCGCGATGTAGGTGGCCGGACGCCCGACGAGCGCGGGGTTCGGGAGACGCTGGGGGGTGACGAGTACCCTGGCGACGGCGTCGATCTCCGCCGTCGACATGAAGTGCGCGCCGTTCCTGGCCAGCTCCCGTTTCACCTCGTCGACGATCGGCGCGTCGACGACGATCGAGTTTTCGGAAGAGCAGAGCAGTCCGTTGTCGAACGTCTTTCCTGTGATGATGTCGCGGACAGCTTTCTGGACGTCCGCCGTGCGCTCGACGTATGCGGGCGCGTTGCCCGGCCCGACGCCATAGGCCGGCTTCCCGGCAGTGTACGCCGCTCGCACCAGACCCATGCCGCCCGTTGCAAGAATCACCGCGACCTCGCGGGTCTTCATCAGCTCCTGCGTCCCCTCGAGCGTCACGGTGGTCATCCAGTTGATCGCACCTTCGGGCGCTCCGGCGCGCCGCGCGGCCTCGTTCATGATCTCCGCCGAGCGCGTGATGCATCGCACGGCAGCTGGATGAGGGCTGATCACGATAGGGCAGCGCGCTTTCAGGGCGATCAGGATCTTGTAGATCGCCGTCGACGTCGGATTCGTCGACGGGACGATCGCGGCGACGACGCCGAACGGCTCGGCAATCTCGATGACCTTGCGGTCGTCGAGACGGCGGACCACCCCGACCGTCTTCATAGGCCGGATGAACTTGTAGACCTTTTCTGAGGAGAACAGGTTCTTCTGAATCTTGTCCGCGACGACGCCGTAGCCGGTTTCCTCGCATGCGAGCCGGGCGAGCGCTTCGGCGTGCGGCGTCACGGCCGCGGCCATCGCGTCGACGATGGCGTCGATTTGTTCCTGCGTGAACTCGGCGAGCGCGGGCGCCGCGGCTTTGGCGCGGCGCGCCAGGGAGCGCGCTTCGGCAATCGACGCGAGGTCGCGGTCCGTTTGCGCCTGGGGAGGGGCCATAGAGCTGATGCGAGGCTACGGGGTCTTGTCTTTGGGTGCTTTGGGCAGCACTTTCTCGACCTCGCTGTGCGGCCGCGGGATGACGTGCACGGAAATGAGCTCACCCACACGCCGCGCCGCCGCCGCGCCGGCGTCGGTCGCTGCTTTGACGGCGCCCACATCACCGCGCACCATGACCGTCACGTAGCCGGCGCCGATATATTCCTTCCCCACGAGGACGACGTTCGCCGCCTTCACCATTGCGTCCGCGGCTTCGATCGATCCAATCAGGCCGCGCGTTTCGACCATCCCGAGTGCGTCCAAACAAGTACTCCCGTTTCCGCGTGAGTCCGCGCGAGTCCGCGGCCCGCGTCAGTCCGCGGTCGAGGCTAACATATTGCCGGATCAGCCACAACTGCGGTACGATGCGCGGTGGCCGATGTCCGGCCTGCTGTCTTCCGTCAACGCACGTTTCATGCACATGTCCGTCAGGCTGCCGCTCGTCGCGGTGGCGCTTCTGTCGTCTCTGGTGGCCGTCGGCTGCCGGCACAAGCAAGACAACGAACGGGCGGTGGCAACGCCGTCGCTGACGCTCAGCAAGGACCGCGTCCCGATCGGCAGCGCGGTGACGCTGACCTACAAGTTCGACGTCGCGTCCGACGCCTCGTTCGACCGCGATTACTACGTGTTCGTGCACGTGCTCGATCCGGAAGGGGAGCAGATGTGGAACGACGACCACCTGCCTCCGATGTCGACGAGCACGTGGAAGCCCGGACAGAGCGTCGAGTACAAGCGGACGATCTTCGTTCCCAACTACCCGTACATCGGCGAAGCCACCGTCCGGCTCGGGTTGTACGACCCTTCGAGCGGACGGCGTCTGCCGCTCAATGCCGAGGAAGTCTCGCGGCGGGAGTACGTCGTCAAGAAGTTCCAGATCCTGCCCTCGTCGGAGAATGTCTTCCTTATATATAAGGATGGCTGGCACCCCGCCGAGGTCGATCCGAAGAATCCGTCCACTGAATGGCAGTGGACGAAGAAGACGGCGACCCTGTCGTTCCGCAATCCACGGAAGGATGCGACCTTCTATCTTCAGTACGACGCCCGGCCGGACCTCTTCACTCCGCCGCAGCAGGTCACGCTGCGGATTGGGTCCACGGTGATCTCGCAGTTTGCCGCGGACGGGAAGGGCCCGACCCTGAAGATCATCCCGCTGCAGGCCGCTCTATTCGGGACGACGGACATGGTGGATCTCGTCATCGACGTGGACAAGACATTCAGCCCGGGAAAGGGAGACCCGCGGGAGCTCGGGATCCGCGTCTTCCACGCCTACCTCGAACCCAAGTAGTCGGGGCTCTGACCCCGCCGAAGTGCTCTGACCGCGCGGGACTGTAGCGATTCTGGACACCCGGAGCGGCCGGATGGTAGGATCGTTCGTCCAAATGACCATGCGACGAGGGGTCCGGCTCTCGGCGGCGCTCTGTGCCTTCCTGACGGTCGGGGTCGGAGAGGCGCGCGCGGAGATCGTGTTCCTGAGTTCGGGGCGCACGCTGTCGATCAAGTCGCACCACGAGGACGGCGACCTGCTCGTCATGACGCTGCGGACGGGCGGAGAAGTCACCTGCGCGAGGTCGCTGGTCGAGCGCATCGCCCCCGACGAGGTGCCACATCCCGATCCGGAGCCCGAGCAGCAGCCCGCTGCGACGCAGCAGGACACGGCCGACGTCCAGTCGCTCCTTCAGGCGACGCCGTACGGAGAGATCATTTCGGCGATGTCGGAGGCTCAGGGCGTCGATCCCTTGCTCGTCCGAGCGCTCATCCAGGTCGAATCGAAGTACAACCCGAGGGCGAGGTCGTCGCGCGGCGCCATGGGCCTGATGCAGCTCATGCCCCAGACTGCGCGTGAATACAAGGTGCGCAACCCCTACGATCCGCGGGCGAACATCGAAGCCGGGATCAAGAAGCTGAAGACGCTCATCGACAAATGGGGCGTCGAGCTGGCCCTCGCGGCGTACAACGCGGGCGAGGGAGCGGTGATGCGGTTCAACGGCGTCCCCCCGTATCGAGAGACTCGGAGCTACGTCTCCCGCATTCTCTCGATCGCGGGCCTGCGATGATCGGGGCCGGGTCTAAGAGACCCGGCCTGCATCCACCGGGTCGAAGAGCCGGTCTCTCAGGCCAATCCTCCCCAGCCGGCGGTCTAACCAGTAGAGCCCGCCGCGTGCCGCGGCTGGTATAATTCGTCGGAGCACTTGCCCATAATGTCCACTACCGCAAGGCCTTGCGCCGGGCGCCCGGAGCACGGCCGCTAGGCCATGGAATATCGCTGCCGTCTCGGCACGCCTGGCGGGGACATCATCGAGGGCATCTACGTCGCAGACAGCGAAGCCCGGCTCCGCCGCGAGTTCGAGGAGAAGGGCCTGTATGTCCTCGCCATCCAGCAGGCCGGACGCCGCGCGCTGGCGGGGCTCAGTCTGCCTCGACGGCGACGCGTGCCCAGCCGCGAGTTCCTCGTCTTCAATCAGGAGCTTGCGACGCTGCTGAAGGCCGGCATGCCGCTCGTGCAATCGCTCGACATCCTGCGGCGCCGCGTGGGAAACCCGATCTTCAAGGGCATCCTCGACGACGTGTACGAACGCGTCCGTGCGGGGAGCGCGCTGTCCGAAGCGTTCGAGGCGCACGGCCAGCTCTTTCCCGGCGTCTACACCGCGTCGCTGCTCGCGGGAGAGAAGTCGGGCAACCTCGAGCAGGTGCTGCGGCGATACGTCAGCTACGTGAAGATCGTCTCGGGCGTGCGGCGCAAGACCGTATCCGCGCTCGTCTATCCCGCAATCCTCCTGCTCCTCTCGCTGGTGGTCGTGACGATCATCGTCGTACGCGTCGTGCCGGAGTTCGGCGCCTTCTACAATCAGTTCGGGCACGAGCTGCCGTGGTCCACGCGGATGATCGTCACGGTTTCCGACGTCGTGACGCACTACATCCTGCTGATTCTCGGCGTGATCGTCGCCCTGGCGCTGACGGCGTTGTGGTGGATCACACTGCCCGGCCAGCGACGGCGCTTCGATCGTCTGATCCTCGGGGTACCGGCGCTGGGACCGATTGCGCAGAAGTTCTCGACGTCGCAGGCGGCGAGGACGCTCGCAACGCTCCTCGGCGGCGGGATCCCGCTCGTGAACGCGCTCGAAGTGTCCTCGCGCTCGCTGAGCAATCAGTACATGGCGTTGGAATTCCAGACGGCGGCGCAGCAGGTGCGCGAAGGGCGCGCGCTCGCGCTCGCGATGCAGGACAGCGGCGCGTTTCCCGACGTCGCGATCAAGATGGTGGAGGTCGGCGAATCGACGGGCGCGCTGCAGGAGATGCTGAACAGCCTCGCGGACTTCTACGACGAGGAGATCGAGACGAACCTCGGACGCTTCGTCACGCTCGTGGAGCCGATCCTGCTCGTCATCATGGGGATCATCATCGCGAGCCTGCTCCTCGCGCTGTATCTGCCGCTCTTCAACCTGTCTTCGGCGCTGCGGTGAGGTAGGAGTACATGGACGTCAAGATTCCGAATCCCGCGGCCGCTCCGTCGGATCTCTATGCGGACTCGGTCGCGCCGCAGCAGACAGCCGCCGAGCAGGCGGCCGAAGTTGCACAGGCGCGCCGCCTGGCGGAACGCTATCGCCTCCCGTTCCTCGATCTGGCGCATTTCAACATCGACCACGATCTGTTCCGATCCATTCCCGCCGAGCTGATGCTGCGCTACGGCTTCGTGCCGTACCGGCGCGACGGCCACGTGCTCGTCATCGTGGTCTCCGACCCGACAGATCTGCCGATGATCGACGAGCTGGGCGTGCTGCTCGGGACGCCGATCCGCGTAATGGTCGGGACCCCTTCGGCAATTCAGGGGATCCTGAAGAAGAGCGAAAGCTCGACGCGCGTGCTCGAGGAAGCCACGGAGAGCTTCCAGCTCCAGATCCTTCGCGAAGACGACTCGGGCGACGATCAGCTCACCGTCGAGAAGCTGACGACGGATGCGAGCCCCGTGATCCGCCTGGTCGACACGACGATCTACACTGCCATCCAGCGGCGCGCGAGCGACATCCACATCGAGACGCAGGACGATGCGGTGTACGTGAAGTACCGCATCGACGGCGTGCTGCAGCCCGCGATGCGCCCGATCGACAGGCGCTTTCACAGCACGATCATCTCGCGCGTGAAGGTCATGGCGGAGCTGGACATCGCCGAGAAGCGCATTCCGCAGGACGGCCGCTTCAAGCTGCGCCTGCCGGGGAAGACGATCGACTTCCGCGTTTCCGTGATGCCGAGCGTCCACGGCGAAGACGCGGTCATCCGAATCCTGGACAAGGAATCGATCAGCGAGCAGTTCCACGAGCTGCGGCTCGACATCCTCGGCTTTCCCGAGCAGGAGCTGAAGCGCTTCCGCAAGTACATCGCCGAGCCGTACGGGATGGTGCTCGTCACCGGCCCCACGGGCAGCGGCAAGACGACGACGCTCTACGCGGCGCTCTCCGAAATCAAGACGATCGAAGACAAGATCATCACGATCGAGGATCCCGTCGAGTACCAGTTGAAAGGGATCACGCAGATTCCCATCAACGAGAAGAAGGGGCTCACGTTCGCGCGCGGGCTGCGATCGATTCTGCGCCACGACCCGGACAAGATCATGGTGGGCGAGATCCGCGACAACGAGACGGCGCAGATCGCCATCAATTCGGCGCTGACGGGGCACCTCGTGTTCACGACCGTGCACGCCAACAACGTCGTCGACGTACTGGGGCGGTTCCTGAACATGGGCGTCGAGCCGTATCAGTTCGTGTCGGCCCTGAACTGCGTGCTCGCGCAGCGGCTCGTGCGCAACATCTGCGCGCACTGCAAGCGGCCGGCGAAGATCACCCGCGACCAGCTGATCGAGTCCGCAATGGATCCGACCCTGGCCGACAGCGGGCTGTTCTTCGAAGGCGCGGGCTGCATCGAGTGCGGCGGAACGGGATACAAAGGGCGGACGGCCATATGCGAGCTGCTCGATCTGACCGATAACATCCGCGAAATCATCCTGGCGCGCCGGCCCACGTCCGAGGTGAAGAAGGCGGCCCGCGAAGAGGGCATGCGATCGCTGCGGGAATCGGCCGTCGAGCGCGTGCTTGCGGGGGTCACCACGCTGAGGGAAGTCAACAAGGTCACGTTCGTCGAATGAGCCGTCTGCCGTCCTTTCTCGTCAGCGCGCCGCCGTCCGTCGGCGTCGAGATCGCGTCCGATCGCGTCACGGCTGTCGCGCTCGGGCGTCAGGGCGGGAGCCACACGGTTGCCGGGTACGCCGTGGAGCGGCTCATGCCCGGGGTGGTCACGCCCGCGCTCAACAGCGTCAACATTCAGGACGAAGAAGCGGCCGCGACGGCCGTGCGATCCGCGCTCGAGAAGCTCGGGACGCGTGCGCGCCGCGTTGCGCTCGTCGTCCCGGACACGGCAGCGAAAGTGTCGTTGCTGCGCTTCGAGAAGGTGCCTGGCGCGTCGGACCTCGATCAACTGATCCGCTGGCAGATGCGGAAGGCGGCGCCGTTCAAGCCGGAAGACGCCGAGATCTCATGGGTACCGGCGTCCGCGCTGCCCGAAGGCGGCCGTGAGTTCCTCGTGACGCTCGCTCGTCGCGACATCATCGAGAGCTACGAGCGCGCGTGCGCCGCGGCCGGCGCGCAAGCGGGCATCGTCGACCTCGCGACCCTCAATCTGATCAACGCGGTCCTCGCGGCCCCGGCGGCTGCACCCTCGGAAGATTGGCTGGTCGTCCACGTGGCGCCCGATTACGCGACGCTCGCGATCGTGCGTGGGCGCGATCTGATCTTCTTCCGCACCAGGCAGCTCGAGACGGACGCCGACCTCGCGGATCTCGTGCACCAGACGGCGATGTATCACGAGGATCGCCTCGGCGGCAGCCGGTTCGCACGCGTCGTGCTCTCGGGCGCCTCGGCCAGAGGCGCGGACGCGGGGGAGCGTGCACGGAAGGGCCTCGAGGAACGACTCGGCGTCCGCGTCGAGCCGCTCGACTTCCGCGGGGGTGCTGCGATGGTCGATCGGATCGCCGCGGGAGCCGAACTGCTCGACGTGCTGGCGCCTGCCGTTGGGGTGGTGCTCAGAGAGCGGGTCGCGTAGTGCTGCGCACAAATCTTTCGACCCGTCCGTTTTACAACGAGCGCGCGATTCACGTGGTGCTTGCGCTGCTCGGGATCATCGTGCTCGCGATCGGCGTCTGGGAAGCGGGCCGCATCATCACCCTCTCTCGATTCAAGACGGAGCTGAACGCGGCGATCGAGCGCGATCGCGACGAAACGAACCGCCGCACGCGCGACGCGGCGGACATCCGCCGCGGGATGAACCAGAAGGAGCTCGCCACCGTGGCCGCGGCGGCGCGCGAAGCCAACGATCTCATCGAGCAGCGCACGTTCTCGTGGACGCAGTTGTTCAACCAGCTCGAGGCCACCTTGCCCGAGGACGTGATGCTCACCGCCGTCCGGCCCGAGTTCAAGGACAACGCCACCCACGTGAACATGGACATCCAGGGGCGCCGCACCGAAGACATCGATCGATTCTTCGAGCGGCTGGAGGCGACGGGGTCGTTCCACGACGTCGAGTGGAGCGCGGAGACCGTCACCGAAGAAGGCCTCCACCACATGACAATGACGGCGGTGTATGCGCCGCCGGGCGAGGGCGTGCGACGCACGTCTACGATCGCTCCGACGAGAGGCGCGCGATGACGACATTCCAGCGCGTCCTCTCGGAAAAGCAGCGGATCATCTATCCGCTGGGCCTCGGTGCCATCGTGTGCGCGCTGCTGTACGTGCTCGTGGTGTTTCCTCTCAGCCGTCAGGTCGCGAACGCTGAAGCCGACGCGCAGCGCCAGCGCGAGCTGCTTCGCGCCGCGCGGCTCGAGGACACCTCCGCGAAAGGGATTGTGCAGGGAAAGCAGCAGGCGGACGCGTCGCTGCAGAAGTTCTACAACGACGTGCTCCCGCCCGACGCCAGCACGGCGCGCGGCATCACCTATCGGCGGCTCGCCCAGCTCGCGCGGGACTCGAACCTGCGGCTCGAGCGCGGCACGAACGAACGCAAGCCCGAGAAGGACAGCGCGCTCGAAAAGATCACGACGACGTACACGTTGTCGGGCGATTACCGCGACGTCCGGCGGTTCATCTACGCGCTGGAAACGTCGCCGGAGTTCATGATTCTCGAGAACATCGGGCTCAGCTCGGGCGAGGAGCGCGAACGCGGCCTGAGCGTGCGGCTCGACGTGGCGACGTACTTCCGGAAGAGCAATGGCGGCTGACGAGGCGCCGCGAGAGCGGCCTCGCCCTTCGTTGCTAGTCGCGCTGGGCGTTGCCGTTCTCGCGCTGCTGGTGTACTGGACCTGGCCATCGGCCACGACGACCGCGGGGCCGTCTAATCTGGCGAGGACCGCGCGCGGGGCGGCTTCGGCGACGCCGAACGCCGCCGCGCTGGACGTGAAGCTCGAGGCGCTGAAGCAGCCGCCGCCGGAGCCGGCGGACACGGGACGCAATCCCTTCCGGTTTCAGCCGAAGGCTCCGCCGCCGCCTCCGCCGGGCGCGACAAAGCCCGTCAATCCGCTGCCCGCCGCGCCCCCCGGTCCGCCGCCGCCACCTTCGGGACCGCCGCCGATCCCGCTGAAGTTCTTCGGCGTCGTCGAGGGACGGCCCGGGAAGATCGCAGCGCTGTCGGACGGCCGCTTCGTTTTTCACGGACGCGAAGGCGAGGTGATCGAGGGCCGGTACCGGATTGTGAAGATCGGCGTGGAGTCGATCGTGATGGAATATGTCGACGGAACGGGCCGCCAGACGATTCCACTCAGGGGACAATGATCGATTGCAGATTGCCGATTGCAGATTGCCAACTGGATTGGCGAGTGCGAATTGACGACTGGCGATGGGATTGTCGATTGTGGATTGAGAGCTGAGACACACATGCGTAGAGTCGCTGGGGTTGTTCTCATCGCCGTGCTGCTGGCGGGGTGCGCGGCAGGCCGCGCGTTCCGCCACGGCCAGGAAGCCGTGCGCGTGGCGGACTGGGACGCCGCCGTCACGTACTTCACGAAGGCCGTTCAGGAAGATCCCGACAGCGCGGAGTTCAAGATTCACCTGCAGCGCGCGCAGGAGGAAGCGTCGCGCGATCATTTCGAGAAGGCGCGCCAGCTCGAGGAGAAGGATCAGCTCGACGGCGCGCTCGCCGAGTACCGCCGCGCGCTCCAGTACGATGCCCAGAACCGAATCGCGGCGGCCAAAGCCGCGCAGCTCGAACAGACGATCCGGGAACGGCTCGAAGCCGCGCGGCCAAAGCCGCGGATCGAGCAGCTCCAGCAGCAGGCGAGCCGCCTCAACGCACCGCCAATCCTGAACCCTGCGTCGCGGGAGCCGCTGCGCGTGCAGTTCAACAACGCGGGCTTGCGCGACATCCTCAACTTCATCGGCTCGACGACCGGCATCAACATCACGTACGACCAGCAGTTCGTCGACAAGGCCTATACCGTGAATCTCGAAGGAGTCACGCTCGAGGAAGCGCTGCAGGAGATTCTCTCGGCGAACCAGTACTACTACAAGGTCCTGAACCCGCGCACGATCATCGTCATCCCGGATACGCCGCAGAAGCACACGCAGTACGACGAGATGGTGCTGCGCGTGTTCTACATCTCGCACGCGGACGCCACGGAGCTCGCGCAGCTCGTCAACACGATGATGCGGATCCCGCAGCTTCCGCTGCCGCCGACCGTCATGCCGAACAAGACCGCGAATACCATCACGGTGCGCGGCACCGCGCCGGTCGTGGACGTCATCGAGAAGCTGATTCGGGCGAACGACAAGCCGCGCGCGGAGGTCGTCCTCGACGTGGAGATTCTCGAAGTGAACCGCGTTCGCCTGAAGCGGTACGGCATCAATCTCAGCGCGTATACGCTCAACCTGCTGTTCTCGCCCGAAGTCGCGCCGCCCAACACGTCCACGTCGCAGGGCGTGAGCGCGCCGCCGCCGTTCAACCTGAACACGATCAGCCAGGGCGTCAGCACGGCCGATTTCTATCTGGGCGTCCCGACCGCGGTCGTCAACTTCCTCGAGCAGGACAACCAGACGAAGACGCTCGCCAAGCCGCAGCTGCGCGGCGCTGAAGGGCAGAAGATGACGCTGAATCTCGGCCAGGACATCCCCGTCCTGCAGACCGTGTTCGGTGCCGCGGCTGCCGGCGGATTCGCGACGATTCCACAGACGTCCTACAACTACCGCAAGGTCGGCGTGAACATGGAGATCACTCCGCGCGTGACGTACGAGGGAGAGATCCTGCTGGAGCTCTCCGTCGAGAACAGCGCGCTCGGCGCGAGCGTCGACGTCGGCGGCCAGGCGGCGCCGTCGTTCACGTCGCGGCAGGTGCAGACGCACCTTCGGCTTCGTGAAGGTGAGGCCAATCTGCTCGCGGGGCTGGTGCGCACGGACAACACGCGGACGCGCAGCGGGCTGCCGGGGCTCCTGAAGGTGCCCGTCTTCAAGCAGTTGTTCTCGGGCAACGACATCAACGATCAGGACACCGATATCGTGATGTTGATCACCCCGCACATCGTCCGCAGTCACGAACTGACGGCGTCCGACCTCGGGTCCATCTACATCGGCACGCAGGGGAACATCGGGTTGGGCGGGCCGCCGCCGCTCATCGCCGCGCCTGGCGGCGAAGCTCCCGCCGCACAGTCACCGGAAGCCGCGGCAGGCGGCGTCGCCGTCGGCAACATCCCGCCGCCGGGCGTGCCGAGGCCGCCCGTTGCGGGTGAGGCTGGCGCGCAACCGGCGAATCGTCCCGCGCCTCCGGGCACATCGCCGGTGCCGACGCCCGTGACGCCGCTTCCGCCGGCGGCAACGCCGCCGCAGCCGGCACCGGCGCCCACGCAGCCGGCGATTCCACCGGGAGCTGAGGCCGGAGCGGCCGCCGTGCCGCCTGGCGGGGCCCCCGCGGC
>JBKPTE010000031.1:0-13175 GCA_046735335.1 Acidobacteriota bacterium
GCCGAGGCTCCAGGCGATGGACCGGGTCGACGCGCATCGCGCGATCGCGACCCTTCACAGCTTCCGATTCTTTGGGCTCGTGTTCATCCTTCCAGGCGTGGTCGGCCCGCATCTGCACCCCGACTTCGCTTCGTTCGCCGCGTACGGGGATCTGGCAACCGGCGTGCTGGCAATGCTCGCCCTTCTCACCGTACGAGTACGTTCGCTGTTCTGGCTGTTCGTCATCGCGTTCAATCTGGTGGGAACATCGGACCTGATCCTGGATTACTACCATGCGATCCGGGTCGGTCTTCCTGCGGTCGCGGGGCAATTGGGCGCCGCATATGCGATTCCTGTCATCTACGTGCCCGCGCTGATGATCTCGCACATGGTCGCCTTCTATGTGCTGATGCGCCGGCAGCCGAAGGCGGTCTGGACAATCGCCGGCGAAGCCGTCGCCTAAGCTCGATTGAACCGCGGAAAGACACCAAGTTTCGGCGACGGACGTCGTCAGATCAGAACGCCACGAAACCGAACTCCGGCTCGAGCCCCAGGTACACTTGTCCGACCGTTTCCAGGCGGCTCTCCGAAACGAAGCCGTGATGTCGCACCGTCTGTGCGTCCCGGAGCAGCCGCTCCAGGGCGCTCCGCTGGTAGATGCCGCTCGTTCCCGCCATCCGATGCATGAGGTCCGCCACGTGCGACGAGGTGCGCACCGCGTGCGCGGATGCGAGCATCAGATCGGCGCGGTGCTCGAGCGCGGGTACCTCATTGGCCAGGACACGTGCCAGACGGCATTGAGCGTCTCGTAGAAGAACAGGCGCGCCGATCGGAGTTGCGCCTCGGCATCGGCCAGCGCGAACTGGACGGCCGACCGATGGCGAATCGTCTTCATCGAGCCAAGCGGCGTCTTGCGATCGGCGAGATCGCGCAGCGCGGTTATGGCGCCGCGCGCGATCGCGAGGGCCACCGGCGCGACGATGACGTCGGTCGCGACGAGCGCCGGCAACCGGTACAGCGGGCTCCCGAAGTGCCGCCCTGGCTGGTAGGCGGGAGTGACGAGGAAGCTGCGCCGGTCGGGAACGAACACGGCGTCCGCCGCGATGTCGTTGCTGTCGGTGCCGCGCATGCCGAGCGACTGCCACGTGTCGATGATCTGGAGTTCGCTCGTGCGCATGACGAGACCCACGATGGTCGGACCGGCCGGCGTCATCCTCGGCTGCTCGCCATCGAACACGATGCCGGTCATCATCACCCACGGCGAGTCGTGGATCGTGCTGGCGAGCGGACCGCGCCCGGTGATCCGATAGCCGCCCGCGACCGGCTCCGTCCGGTGCGGCGGACTAAATGAGGCCGACATGAACAGGTCCGGGCCGTCCGCGAAGATCTCGGCCACGCCCTCCTCCGGCAAGTGCCCCGCCCACCACGCACCGGTGTTGCCCGCCTGCATCGCCCAGGCTGCGGCGCTGTCGAACCTCGCAATCTCCTCCGTAACGCGCGCGATGGTCACGGGATCGGACTCGAACCCGCCCAGGCTCCGCGGCGTGAACAGACGGAAGAGGCCGACCTCGCGCATCGCCTGCAGGACTGGAGAGGCCAGCCGGCGGTCGCGCTCCGTGATGTCGGCGTGCTCGCGAATGATCGGCGCGAGTGCCGTCGCCCGCGCGAGGAGGGATGTGTCGACCGCCAAGGCCGAACTCGGCTGAGGAGTGCTGACTGGAGACGACGACTCGCGTTGTTCGGGCGACGCCATAGAACCTCCAATCCGAGGCCCGTCGTCGCGTGCCGGCTTCGTGATCGCCGCGCGGAAAACGCTCTCCGCGATCGGTGCCGATGGTCCGATGTGTATCGGCGGCGCCATGACGGTCGCCGGGCACGAGCGAACAGAGGTGCGGATTATACCCCTGAGCCACGGCGGTCGACGTCAAGCCGCGACGCTGCCATTGTTCGCGGTCGACGACACGAATCCGATTACCGGCCGAGCGGGCCCCATAGCCGAACCATCGAGTCAGATATCCGAGTTGCCCAACGTGAACCTCGTGGAAGACGGCCGCGGCCAATGCACCGGTGACCCGCCCGTTGAACGTAGGGACTCCTTCAGGCGACGGCCGCGCGAAGTCAACGAACGACAGCATCTGTAGCACTCAACGTCAACATCGCGATGCTTGCTTGGAGATCCACACTTCGGTTTGCATGTCTCACCACAATGTCACCGGGCGATGGCAAACAGCGCCAGGGCCAGACAGACAGTCAACGCCGCGCAGAAGTACACAGGCAGCGGGAAAGGAATCGCCAGGTCAACGCGTCGATTGCGAGCGACGCGAGGAAGAACGTCCAGACGGACGGTCTTGCGTCCAGCGGGCTCGTCCCCGCGAGACTGGCCGTCTGCAGAGCAGGATGGTTTGGACAAGCAGGTAGACGCCCAGGAGGAATCCGAATCCACGATAGAACTCGAGATAACTCCGATCGACGCCTGCGACCTCGAACCGAAACGTTCGCATCGCGGCAAGCACGTCAGTCTCTCCGATTGGCGACCGGGACTTCACACCGCCAAGCGTGTGACCCGCGGCGAAAAGCAACGAGATGACGGCAGCGACGCGGAGCAGCAGGACTGGGTTCATCATCGACAACTCCTCTGGTGGGACAAACAGGTCGCCCGGTTCTCCATGCGGGACGACGTGACGATGTTCCTCTTCGTGTTCACCGATCAGAGTCTGGACATCAACAGCGGCCCAAACAGATTCTGCGGCGTGCGCGCCCCGGACGCCAGCGAGCCGGTTGCGTAGCTGCCGCCCGGAATCGAGAGCCGGATAGACGGCAGACCACGGCACGCGTGCGACCACGATGCCATAGTCCCGAGCGGGTGACGAATGAATGACCAGTCGTCGCGTGCTTCCCGCCGCCCTGCACGATGAATTTCAGGGAGCGGCGGCGATATCGCCGATACGCCGGGCGCCGCTTCACCGCCCGCAGCAGTGGAAACGCTTACGATCAGCTCGTCACATTGGTCGCAAGGCTATTGGGCACATAGCCGCCGGGTAGCGTCCGGGCGGCGATATTGAGCCGGTTCCAGCCGTTGATCGCGACGACCACCAGGCTGAGGTGCGCGAGTTCGCCTTCGGAGAACTCCTGTCGAACGCGCTCGAACACGTCGTCTGGCACATGCCCTTCGTGACGAGGGTGAGCGCTTCGATCCATTCGAGCGCGGCGCGCTCCCGTGCCGAGTAGTACGGCGTCTCGCGCCAGCGGTGAGGCCGCAGATGACGGCACGCATTCACGCAAGCCGGTAGAGCACCGGCATCGGCGCCGTATCGTTCGCATCGAAATGCGCGAGAACGTACGTACGAAACGACCGCTTGAAGAGGAGCGCCGGCAAGATGTCGCGCAGCCGATCCCAGCGGCAATGATTGATGATGGTGTAGGGAGAACGGTCGGCCGGCGTCGGCAGCAGGACCGTCGAGTTGTCCAGACCCGTTTCCTGCTGGAACCACCCAGCCGTGTAGTGCCACACCGCGAGGTTCTGCTCAGTGCGATCCGCCACGAAGAAGTTAAAGAGAAACACGCCGTCGCGCGAATGATCGACCGGCCCGATGCGCCTCACGTTGCGTGCCGCCGTCTGATACACGTCGTGGGCGGCGGCGCGCAGGCACCGGTCGAGCGCGCGATATGGCTCGCTCGCGAGAATCCCGTTCACCAGCGGCGCAGTAGCCACTTCCACCAGCACCACGACGTCGAACCGCGCCTTTTGAAAGCTGCCTCGACGCTTCAGGTAGGGACCGCCACTTCCTGGTGGCACGAGAATGGCCCGGAATGCGATGCAGTCCAAGACACCGCGCTGTCGGCGCAACTCGAGACAGAGCCGCTTACACTCCTGCAGCACTTTCCGTTTGCGAGCACTCGATCCCAAGAACGCCGGGCGCCGGTCCACCTGCGCCGCAAGCACGACAAAACCTGAGGCACTCGGCGGAATGAGTCGAACTTCAGGGAATTGCTGGCTGACCGGCAACACGCATAGTGCAGACTCTGCGGGCATTGGCGACTTCCTGTCGAGCGGTGTGTGTTGCACAACATTCATGATCGACTCCTTGCCGTCGACTAACGGCGAGACGAGATAGGACATCGGGTGACGTTTGGCAATCCAGTCGAGATCCCTTGCCTCTCTTGGGGTGATCCTCACGCCCGTTTTCGTTACTCGCGCGGCCCGACAGGTCAGCGTCCATGTGGCGACAACCCAGCGTATCTAATCGACAGGCGATCGCCTGTGACGAAATCGTTGAATTCGCGTGACGTGACAGCCGAGTAAGGATTGCTGCGAACAGATGCGATCCTGATCTGCTCGTACAGCTTCTGTGCAGATCGTCGGACTACGCCGAGACCACGCTGCCGTAGTCGCCGACGCAAGCGGTGGCGTCTTGACGTATGGAGCTATGAACGTTGCGCAGAAGACAACATCCGGGCTCACGGCCGCGAATCATTCGACAAACTCAACGCTCAAGGGCTTCTCGTCGTTGACAACTGGCAACGAACCGGGCCGTTGCCGATCAGAGTGCCTGCGCGCGCACATTGGTGCGCCAGGAGGCACATCCGAACGTCCCTTTCATACGGTTACAGCAAATACACGGATCGGTCACGGTGGCAGGGACGGAGGCTCGCTATGCTGACCGCATGCGTGAAGCGTTCGTGTTGACGGTTGGTGATGGGACCGAGCCCGCGGTACTCTCGTTCGCCGGCTGGATCGAACACGTGGCCAGCGGTCAGGAGCGGCGGTTTCGATCCACAGATGAACTGTTGGCATTTCTTGCTGACTGCATCTCACAGGTGCAAGCGGATCGCCGCGTCCACCCTGACGGAGAGAACTGGTGACGGCCGCGTGTGACAGCGAGGTGCTTTACAGTTCGCGGGTCCGGAGGAGTGCCTCGTGGGGCAACTGCGCAACGTGCTCGACCGCGCCGTCATTCTCTGCAAAGGGGTGTTGTTACCCCGGCACACTTCGCGCTCCCGCCGGGCGACCTCCCCTGCGCGGCGACCACGACAATCAGCGCCCTCGAACGAGATCCGATTCGGCGGGTCATGCGCGACTGCGACGGCAACAAGGCGCGATCCGCGCGCGCCAGCTGGGATTGACGCGACACAGCCGTACCTTCGGCTTCAGACATACGGTCTTGGCGGCTGACGCGGCTTGCTTGGCGAGGATCAAGAGAGCATTCCCATGATGAACATCGGCGTGTCGGCGTTCATAGCTGCGCCTCGAACGATTGTGATGGACGTCTATTTGGACTATGCGAGCTGGCCCTCGTTCTTTCCGACGATCAAGGCCGTCCGACTGATTCGACGTGAGGGCGACAAACTGGTGCTTGCGGTTGATCACGTCGAAGGCCCGGTCGTCAACGAGCTGCTGGTGCGATGGCCCGACGAGATTGAGTTATGGGAACGTAAACGTCGGTATGATGGGCACTTCCACAATCGCTTCGACACGGTCACGGGTGGCACACGGTTTGTGGTCAGCGCGGAAATCGAATTGCGCGGTCACGTGCGGCTGCTGCAGCCCTTCGTCTCCAGATACGCGAGGCGGCGAATCGAACGTTTTCAGGTCTGGCCCGTCAAGGTGGAAGCGGAAGCACGTGTCTCCGCGTGGGACCAGGGTCACTGAGCTTGCAGCCGCAGCACGTCCTCGGCCTGCCGCAGGTGACGCCGTTCGTGCGTTGCTTGAATGTCGAACCACGCCCCGATTGGAAGCTTGATCAAGCTTACCGCGGGCGAACGCACGGTGATGCGCGCGAGGTCGAGTCCGTCTGCCTCCCGAACCAGTTGCTCCCACCGCCCTCCGGCCGCCTGGAAGTCGGAGAGCACCTCGCCGACGCTGTAGGTCATTGCAGCGGACGCGACGAACAGTGCCGGTGACTTGTGCTTCCGCCGGTTCGCCGGATCCACCGCTTGCAACATCCAGCGCGAGAGCAGCCCGTATCGGAAAGGTCCGAATCCGAGCAGACCCTGGCTTCTGCCGGCCCGAATCGCCGACTGCATCGGAGGGACATAGAGTTCGGCGCTGATATTCAGGTGCACGAGGCACTGCGCGACGGACCACCGATCCGGAGCTGGCCTCCAGTTGAACTGTTGGGTGGTGAGTCCGCCCGCGAGACGGTCCGCCACACGGCGGTTCTCCTGGAACATCGCACGGCACGCGGCAAGCTGCCGGCAGTGGACACCTGCTTGCGGAATTGACATGGAACCCTCAGATCAGGCGACGCGGGGCGGCGGTAGTTACACTCCCGGTATTGGGTGTCCCGGCCGGTTCGATGAGCAGCTGGTGACACTCTTCCTCCGCGACCGGGCAATGTTCGACGTACCTGGGGACGACGAAGAGCTCGCCCGGTGGGAGTCGCACGGTGTGGTCGGGTAAGGCGAGCCTTCACGACCATCACGTCGTGACCGTTGAAGCGCGCGACGGTCTTCGGTTGCCAATAATCACCGAAGGTCGATGGATTGTCGGACAGGTTGATGGCTCTCACCGCAGTCTCCTCTCGATTGCGCATCGAGCGTATCGTGCGATCGAGCGTCGCGGCTGTGACCGTTCTGTTGATTTGCTGTGACTACGGCTTGCGCGTGCGCCGTCTGACGCGAGCCGGCCGCGGCGCAGCCGTTCCGTTGCCGACAAGGATTGCGTGTATCACCGGCAGCGAGACGAAGGACGTGCGTAATCGCCCGTGATTCTCCAGCGAGTTCGCGAGAGCGGCCACAATTGCGCGCGCGCGCTCGGTGTCGGCTTCTGCGCGCGGCGGGTCAGTGATGCGGCGAATGGCGGCGGCGGTGGCGTGAACGCGCCAGGCGGCGCTTGGCACATCGCATACCGCCAGCACCTGAAGGGCACGGCCGATGCTGGCTTCTGCGGAATCTGGCGCGTTCCGCGCCAGATCAACGCGCGCACGGCATTCCCAGGCCAGCGCCGTGATCATCGCTTCGTCGAGATCGGCGACGGCGGCCGTGAGCTGCAATATTTCGTCGCGCGCACGCGGTAGATCGCCGGCGGCGAGCTCGGCTTCGGCGAGTCCGAGTTGTGCTTGTAAACGCCAATACCAATGGATGATCGGCTGGTCGTCCGATATGTTCGCGCGCACCGCCGCGAATCCCTGCCTCGCCTCGCGGAAATGGCCCAGCCCTAATTCGGCGCCCGCAGCGACAAGCCGCACGTGCATCTGCGTTGGTACCCGGCGATCGTCGGGAACCGCGGCCAGTCGGCCGGACGCGAGGTCGCGGGCGCCGGCAAAGTCGCACGCCTGAAGGCGCAAGGAGCCGACGAGGCCGCTCAGGATGTCGAGCCATGGCCCGTTGTCGTTGCGGCGAGCGATCTCGAGTCCGGTCATCAGGGTGTCATGGGCTTCGCCCCAACGGCCGTGCAGCGCCAGCGCCCCGCCCTTCGCTGCGAGCGCGCCCAAATGCTCCCACACCGTGTCGGTCGGCTGGAGCTGGCGCAGCGCGGCATCGGCGCGAGCACTGGCGTCGCCGTACTCGGATCGAAACACCTGGACGTTCGCGTAAAGAATGTGGTCCGCTGGTGTCAGGCCGGCGTCCGACCGAATCAGCGTCTCGAACGCCGCGGCCGTTTCGGCCGCTCGTTCTCTCGACCAGCCGCGATGCAGCAGATCCCAGCAGAGTCGCACCAGCCTCGACCGCACCGCCAAGGACGGCACAAGTGAGTGGCTCGCGGCCTGTGCCGCACGTTCGCATGCGTCGAGCGCCCGCGTCACGTCGAAGAACACCGCGGAACGTGCCGCGCGCATAAGCGCCTGCGCCGCTAATGCCGAGGATTGCGAGTCGATCGCCGTCTGCGCCGCGCATTCGTACGCGCCGGTCGCACGCGCCATCTCGCCACGGGCGTAGTCCGCATCGCCGATGCGCTGAAGCAGGTCGAACTCTCGTCGGTTGCGCTCTGGGCCCTCGGTCCGCTGATTCAGTGTCTGTGCGTCGCTCAGGAGCGCGAGCGCGTCGGCATGCGCGTACCTCCCCATGGCGTTGTCCGCCGCGACGATCAGATTATCGACGGCACGATCGTAGACGTGCGCAGCCTCGTAGTGCGCCGAGGCCGCACCCGCCAATTCAGCACGGCCTGCCGTGCGCGATGCATCGAGAGCGTCCGCGAGCCGGTGGTGATAGCGAATCCGCGTCGTCGCCGGCACGCGCCGGTAGAGCGCGTCACGATAGAGAGCGTGTTTGAACTCGTACACCGACTCCCACGACCCGTCCGGCAGAAGGTCAGGGTTGGGTGTTCGCAGGAACTGCCCGCGGGCGACGAGCGCATCGCACACCGTGTCCGACGCAATCTCCACGTCGGGTAGCATGGTCGCGATGTCCGGGGTGGAGAACTTCTCTCCTGCGACGCTCGCGCACGTCAGAACGAGACGTTCGTCGTCGGTCAACTGCTCGAGCTGCGCTTCGAGTGCATGGCGGAGTGTCTCCGGTACGTCGAGTTCGACCCGGTCGAGTGGCACCGTCATGTGCCAGCAGCTGCCATTCCATTCCAGCATGCCCCTTTGCACGAGATGATCCAGCGTCGCCGAAGTGAACAGCGGATTTCCTCCCGAGTGATGATGGAGAACGCGTTCGAGACCCGCTGGAAACTGATTCGGCGAAAACGCGGTGGCCATGTAGCTCACAATGTCGGAGGCGCTGAGCGGCTCGAGAGCGATTTCATGCGCCAGCCCCCGCATGCAGAGGTCGCGTCGCAGATGTTTGAACGGACTGTCGCTCAGAACGACGTGCGCCGGCCGGTACGTTCCGATGATGAGTAGGCGCGCCGGCTCGCGGCCTCGGGCGATCGCGGAGAGTGCGTCCAGAGTCGAATGGTCGACCCAGTGCAAGTCCTCGAGAATCAGCACGAGCGAGATCGTTCTGGTGAGGGCCTCGAGCGCTTCACAGAGTTCACGCACCATGCGCTGGGTAGTTGCGCCGACGGCTTCACGCCCCAGGCGCGTGCGTGCGTCCGGCTGAACCAGAGACGGAATCTGAATCAGCCACGTCGGGGCACACGTCGCCAGCGTATCGACGATCAACGGTCGGTCGGGTCCACGGCCGAGCCTGGCGAGAGCCTCCAAGACCGGATAGTACGGTTCCTTTCCGCCAAATCCCTCGACGGCTTGCCCCCACGCCACTCGAACCGGATCGATCTCACTCACCGACGTCTCGAACGCCTGAACGACACTGGTCTTGCCGATGCCGGCCTCGCCGGTCACGAACACCAGCTGCCGTTCGCCGGCGAGCGCACGTTGTAGCCGATCGCGTAGAACCGCAAGCACCGGCGCCCGTCCAACCAGCGTCGGCACCGCGGCGCGCCCGACCGGGCCGGCCAACGCCGCCTGTTCCCAGACCGGTGCCATGAAGCGGTACCCGCGTTTGGGCAGCGTCTCGATGAAACGTGGCGTAGCCGCGATGTCGCCGAGCACGCGGCGCACCTCTTTGATGTGCTTCCGCAGAACGTCCGGCTGCACGTAGGTGCCCGGCCAGACGGCTTTCAGCAATTCATCCTGGGGAATGAGTCGCCCGGCATGCTCCACCAGGTACGTGAGCACGTCGAACGGCTTCGGCATGAGTGGAATGCGCGCGTGCCCGCGCCACAAGCACTGGTTGGAAACGTCGAGCTTGAATGGGTCGAAGCACTTCATCGGCTGCGGACCAGCCGCCACTGTAGCCCGCCGTTCGCCCCTCCTCAAGCCTCGCTCCGAATCGTCACAGATCATCAACGGAACGGTCACACGCAACGGACCGCGGAATCGCTACGCTGTGATCAACCGGAGGAGCGCGCCGCGACGAACGACTTCAGCCATCTCAATCCGATGAAACCCAGAACACTGGGGGCCCCGAGACGGGATTCAGAGCCTGCAACGACGGCGCGCGTCCGTGGCATCGACATCTTTGGCTGGGCAGTCGAGGCCGTGCGGCGAATCAAGCGGGTATGGCGCGCCACCGTCGAGGAGGCCCGGTACGTCAGGAATCGAAGCTCGAGAGCGCAGAGGTGAGCAATGACCATGATGACCGAATTCGACCGGCACGACATCGAGCAGTTCGTGCGGGCGTGGGATGACGCCTTTCATCGCGGCGACTTTGAGGCGATGGCAGACGTGTACGACGACGACGCGATGCTCGTGGCCGGCGATACGTGCACCGTGTTCGGCCGGCCGGCGATTATGCAGTTCTGGCGCCACGCATGCGCCGGCGCACAGCAGCGTGGAATCCTGCGAACGGTGCACGCCGACCAGTACGACACCTGCGGCGATCTCGCGTACCTGCAGGGAACGGTCAGCCTCACGTCTCGCCTGGACGGCAGAACGGTCGTGTGGTTCGTGACGCTCTGGAGACGACACGCCGACCGGAACTGGCGAATCCTCGCGGACACCTCGACGGTCGTCGCCCGCGGCGTTCAGGCGAGCAGCGTGCTCGAACCGGCAAGCCATGTTTAGCGATCCATTGCTCGACGATGTTACGTATGCGGCGGCCGCGCAGGGTGGATTCGGGTGTCCGCGTGGCATCTGGGGCGCCCTGATCGGCTATTCGATGGCGTGGACACACGCCGCCAGGAATCGCTGGACGCTGTCCCGTCTCGACGTCCAAGTCTCCGACCACGTGCTCGAGATCGGGTGTGGTCCGGGCGCCGCGATTCGAGACGTGGCGAAAGTCGTGACCAGCGGGTTCGTCGCCGGCATCGATCCCTCGGACGTCATGGTGCGGCAGGCCATGCGTCGGAATCGCGAGGCGATTCGCGACGGGCGTGTCGACATTCAACTCGCCTCGATGAGCGCGATTCCGTACCCGAACGACTGCTTCGACAAAGTGTTCGGCGCCAACTCCATCCAGTTCTCGCGCGCGCTGCTCTCCGACTTACGCGAAGTCCTTCGAGTACTGCGTGCGGGAGGCCTGGCGTTGTTTTCGATCCAGGCGGTTTGGAAGGGCGGCACCAAAGCGGCTGCACGAGCAACCGTGCGGAAACTGGCAGAAGCGATGGGCGCCGCAGGTTTCATGAGCTGCACGGTCGACCAGAAGCCAGCATGGCCGCGCGCGATTGTGTGCGCCGCCGGGATTCGGGGGACCGTGTGATGCCAGCCACCGCCCGGTGTCGGGTTCTCGGTCAGCGCAGCGTCGGTCCGCTGGGTGCGGCGATTGCTCTGGCGGCGATGCTGACGTCCGGTTGCGTGACGATTGGCTAGGCGAGCGGAAGGCCGAACAGCCCTCGCCCGCTCGGAGTACGTGCGGGTTGAAGGCGCGAAGCTCTATCTGCTCGTGCGCGGCGCCGCGTCGCTCGTTCGATCGACTCTGCCGACGTCTTCGAAAACCGCGTCTTCGAGGTCGATGAACTCGTTCGCGCCGAAGTCGAGCATGGTCACTCTCCCGCAAGTCGCGGCGAGCGCTTGCGCAACTCGTCGATTCGTTTCGACGCGTCCGCCTTCGACAGCGTCTGGTCGAATTCTTCGCCCGTCTCACGGCACAGCGTCTCGAGGTACGAGCGTTGCGCGTCGGTCATTGGCTCGTCGCCGGTCTTCCATTCGTCCGGATCGCGCTGGAGGGCCGGCTGGTCCGTATCATCTGTACCCGCGTTTCTCATGCGACGAATGGAGAGCAAAACTGACGCCACGTCCTCGACGGCAGGGGCGGTCCGCGCACGCGACCAAAATGCGCCATTCATCGAGCCAATGCTGCTGCTGCGAACCGCTCCAAGCGATGTACGTGCTCATCCAGGATCTCGCACGCGGCGCTCGGGTGCCTCGCGCGCGCCGTGGAAGCCGACCGTTCGCCGAACTCACTGTGGGCCTCGTCGAGGCAGTCTCAGTGGCATTGGCCGAGTGGTGAGTTCCGTCGATTGGCGACATGTGACGCGCGTCACTTCGCCGCTGCTCGACTCCGTGAAGGCCTGCCTTCGATCCCGTGGTTCATCCAGCGAAACGGACGATCCTGCAGTCCATCGACGCGTCGGCCGCGATGAAACGGGATCAGGCGGGAGGTAGTCGCGTCAGTCGGGTCCCCCTACACTAATGGTTCCCTCGAACGAGCCTGATGTGGCGAACGTTATTCCGCTTGCCACGCGGTCAACGTTGAACCGCCCATGGGCTCCCGCGAATCGACCCGTCCCACCAGTAATGGTGTGTGTCTCTCTGATTGTGATCTCACCGGGCGTCCCGGTCGGCTGACCCGACCCGGCGATCGTGGTATCGAGGCTGTCGCCATTGGCTGCGTCCCAGTGAGAGCTGCCCGCGCTGGTGGACGTCGCGAAGCTGACCGTCACTCGTTCGGTAAACGAGAATTGACCAAGGTGGGTCGCTGTTCCCGTGCCGTCGGTCGTGACGACGATGCTGGTGGGCGTCGCATCCGAGTCAATATCCGTGCCTTGGATCGTACCCTTGAACGGCACGTCGTGCCGGGCGGTAGCTGAGACGGCGACCGACAACGGAACGGAGGCTCCAGGGGACGGGACGGATGTCGGGGTCGTTGCGGTTTGACTGCAGCCGAGCGGCAAGGATGCAGCTCCGATGAGCACGATGATCATAGTGGACGAGGCACGCATTGAGGGACTCCTTTCGTGTCAACTTGGGACTCCCCAAGAGACGTACAATCTGGCTGCCGCATCCAGCAGGCAGGCACTGCGGTGGCCGGGAATATCCGACCGCCTGCCTCATAAAGGCGTAAGATTCGTCGCAAAGGGATCATTCGATTTTGCCCAACATGGAACAATCGGCACGAGTCAAGGCGCATGCGGACACCGAGGTCACGGCATTGCTTCGCGCCTGGAGTGACGGCGATCAGGAGGCGCTTCAGGTACTCACCCCCCTCGTGTACGCGGAGTTGCACCGCCTTGCCCGGCGCTATATGCGTCGCGAGCACTCAGCGCACAGTCTTCGTCGCCATACCACACCGTGTCCGGGCCACGGACCGAGTACAGCAGCCGAAAAGGCGCGGTGCTCGCTGCCGCCGCGCGCGACCGGATCATTGCCATCAGCGGTACGATCCCCGACCCGCCGGCGATGAGCTGGATCGGTTCAACCTGACCTTCGCGCCACACGAACCACCCGCCGATCGGTCCCCGCACTTCGAGGACGTCGCCGATCGCGAGATTCTGCGTGAGATAGGGCGAGACCTCGCCGTCCGGAAGCCGCTCGACCGAGAGCTCGATGCGACCGTCCGCGCGCGGCGCCGAAGCAATCGAGTACTCGCGC
>JBKPTE010000032.1:0-9971 GCA_046735335.1 Acidobacteriota bacterium
TGGAAGCTGGATCGCCTTCTCGTCAGATCGCCAGAGTGCGCTTCCGTTTGCGCGCGGACGATGGGAGTACCTCCATCTCGTCGACCTGTACGTCATTCGACCTGACGGATCCGGCTTGCGACGAGTTACCAAACACGGGGACTTTTGCGGAAGCCCGAAATGGTCAGCCGACAGCCGGCGGCTTCTCGCCTACTGCATGACGGCCGAGCAGACGATGGCGAACCGACGGCCCGCTCCCGAGCCAGGGAGTGAGTCGCGTCTAGTGTGGATTGACGTCGCCACCGGCGCCATGTCGACCGTCGACGCGGGCGATGGGGTCAAGATGAGCCCCTCCATCCTGCCAGACGGCGATATCGCCTACATCCGGAAGGACGCGACTGGCCGGGGTGCGGGCATCTACTCCGTCGGCGGCAGACGCGGGCCTAGCGGGGACATCAGGGGCGCCTCGTGGTCACCGGACGGCAGTCAAGTCGTCTTCCATCGCCGAATCCAAACGCAGATTCCCGCCTGGACATCAACGTCCAGCCGGGACCCGCGGTACCGGCTAATTATGACGGCCGGCCAGCTGGCCTCGTTCAACCCAACCGGTGATCGGTATGTCACGAACAGACGTCCGCTCGGAAACCGGCTCGGCGCCGAGCTCCTCATGGCCACCGCTGAGGGCGATACGCTCCACGTGCTGTACAGGGACAAGACGCGCAACGTGCTCGCGCCGCAGTGGTCTCCCAAGGGCGACAAGATCATGTTTGGCCTCGGCGAGTTCAACGCCTTTTTCAACGGGTTCAAAGGGCTGTTCTTGACACCCCACGATCGGGTCGAAACGGGCGCGCAGATTGCGGTCATCAATGCTGATGGCACCGGCTTCCGCGAGGTGACCACTGGACCGAACAACAATGGCTTTCCTTCGTGGGCGCCCGATGGCCGCCGATTCGTCTACCGCACGTTCGGTTCGGACGGAGAAGGACTGCGCGTCATGGATCTGGAGACCCGCGCCGTCTCCACGTTGACCAAGGGCTACGACAATTTCCCCCTCTGGTCGCCGCGTCGGGACGCCATCATGTTTTCGCGCCGGGTCGATGACGATTACGAGATCTACTCGATTCGACCGGATGGCACTGCGTTGAAGCGGCTCACGCGCATGCGTGGAAATGATGCGCACATGGCGTGGTCGCCGGACGGCGAGTTCATCGTCTTTGCCAGCGGCCGGATGGGATTCAAGGACGAAGTGACGTATACAGACGCGCCGCAGCCGTATGGAGAGCTATTCGTCATGCGATACGACGGTACGAATGTCACGCAGCTCACGGACAACCAGTGGGAAGATGGCGCGCCCGCATGGCAACCCAGCACGGCCGGCGAACACTTACGCGGCCGCTGATGCGTCGAACGAACGCCGAGTGATGTGGTCATGGGCCGTTTCATCCCGTCAGGTGTGGACTTCGAGTAGTAGCATCGAGTCTTGAGCGGATTCGGCCGAACGCCTGGCGCGCCGTAGCATCGCAGTGGCGAAGGCGGCCCCCCGCCGCCGGCCCTCGTGCAGCCGTCGGACAAGATACCGTTAATCAACAGACAACGGACGAGGCGCCTATTAATCGCCAAACGCTCCGCTAATCTCGCGTATGTCCGTGTCGGGAGCCCGGTGATGCCGACAGAGTCCGTGCTGATGTGCCTAGGCCACGGCGCAGGCAAACTCCAAATTCAGCGGGTTGCGGGCCCCCGCAACCAATTCAACTTGCAGCGAGAGGTCGCCCGTTTCTGGCGACCTTTTCGTTTGTTGGGCAGCAGTCAACATCGCGGCCAGATTCCTCTCAGCTCAATCCGGAGCTGGCCCTCATCCGGAATCAAGACGATCGAATCAATAAGCCCTCGGAGCATCTCTGAGGCTTCCAGGCGCGTGTCTTCGCGCTGGAGCGCCGAGGCAAGTTCCTCGACCTTGCTCCGGTAGAGGTCGGCCATGCTCGGGTGCAGGAGCGGGGGCGGTTCGTCCGTTACGGCGAGCTGTTTGAGCAACGCGTCCTTGCGGATTTGGAGCGCGTCCATCTCCACTTTCAGCTCCGCAAGCGCGAATCCCGCCTTGATCGCCTCGATGACCTTCTGAATATCACGCTTGACCCGTTCGAGTTCGCGCTTGGCTCCGCTCAGGCCGGCTCGCTGCTCCATCCGCAGGCGATTCATCTCCTTCGCGAATTCACGGCAGAACTCCTCGAAGAAGTCCTGTCGCAGGAGTTTGGTCTTCAGTGCGTTGAGCACGCGAGCTTCGACTTCCAGGCGGGAGATCCGGAGTCGGTTCGTGCATGTTCGGCGGTCTCGAGCGCCGAAGCAGCCCAGGAACTCTCGCGAATGCACGATGAAACCGGCTCCGCATTCGCCGCACTTCGTCAGCCCCGAGAACAGGTACTTCGGCCGCCGAAACTGGTTGAATCGCCTCTCGTTCTCACCCGCCTTCCACTTGCGCTGAATGCCTACATGTCGCGCCTTTACCGCCTGCCACAGGTCATCGTCGATGATGCGCAACTCCGGCACGCCCTTGATGATCCACTCAGACAGCGGATTCATCCGCGAAACGCTTGCCGGTGTCCGGGTCCTTCAGAAATCGCTGCCGGTTCCATACCAGACGGCCGCTGTACAGCTCGTTGTGGAGAATGCCGATGCCGCGCTCCGCGCTTCCATGAATCGTGCTGGGACTCCAAAGCGCCCCACGCGGTCCACGGACACCCTCGGCATTTAGAGCCTTCGCAATCTGTTTCGGTGACGCGCCGGCCTGGTAGTCGCTGAAGACGCGTCGAACGATTGCGGCCTCCTCCGGCACGATTTCTCGATCACCGGTGGTGACGACGCCGTTCTCGAGTCGACGCACGATGCGATAGCCGAAGCTGACGCCGCCGCCAGCCTTTCCAAGCTCGATGCGCCCGCGGAGCCCGCGGCGAGTCTTCTGGGCTAGCTCCTTCAGGAACAGGGCGTTCATCGTTCCCTTAAGCCCGATGTGCAGGTGCGTGATGTCGCCTTCAGCGAGGGTGACGATGTTCACGCCGGCGAACGTGAGGCGCTTGAACAGTCCGGCTGTGTCCTCCTGGTCGCGGCTGAAGCGATCCAGCGCTTCGGCCATGACGATGTCGAACTTCTTCTGGAGCGCGTCGCGCATCATTGCCTGGAAGCCAGGCCGCATGATGGTCGCACCCGAGACCGCATGGTCGGAGAACTCGGCGGCGATCTGCCACCCCTGATCCGAATCGCGCTCGTCCACTCGATCGGTTTCACACCAACCGCGCGCAAGAACGTAAACATCGCATTCTTGGCAACACCGTCCCGTCCGTAAACAACGAACACCGAATTGGGAGTAGCACGCGACGTTCGTTTCGAGATTTTCGGTGTCGATCGGCCGCGGCGCTCTCGGGCCGGCGCCACACTCGGCGTGGACGGTGGTGGTGCCACTGGCGCGCCTGCGCTGCGCAATTGGGCTAGTTCATCGCCGCGCGCGTACTTGTTGATGGTCACGCCGGCGTCGGCGCCAACCTTGATGGCTGCGAGATGGCGCGGAAGAAACTCCGTGCTGGCTGTCTGCTTGATTCGGGCATAGACCTGGGCCCGACTGAGACGCGTCTTGCTCATGATTGCAGCCAGAAGCTGCGGGTTTATCTTCGCCATACCTTGCAGCTATTTCTTGGCTCGTCGGGAGGATGCGGCCTTCCTTGCGCGCTTCTACTGAGACAACTGAACGCTTACGGTGTTGGATGTTGTCCCCAGGAGTGCGGCGATTTCGATCGGGCGGAATCCTGCTCGATTGAGCAACGAAATCTGCTCCGGCTGTTTCCGCTCCTGAACCAGAATTAGAGCCGGAAAATTAACCAGCTTCGACTCGAAGGCAGTCAGGTTGTCCGGGCGTGCTTCAACCTCGGGCTCGGCGTTTAGCTTTGGCATTCGTACTCGCTCCCTTCCGTGCCCTTGCTTGGCGCGACAATTCGCGCAGCGACCGGGCCGTACTCCCGACTATCGCGGCACGGTCCTCGAGAGGTAGCCCGAGCTTCTCGAGAAACTCTGCTTGCTCAAGAAGCGACTTGTCCGCGTACCGAGAGTTCTTCAGCGAGAGATACGCCAAACACCGTGCAATGACCGCCGACCAATTGACCTCGTCCCGATCGTCTGCCATGCGCCTCCCTTCAATTCCACGACCCGCAATATAGCCGAAAGCTCAGCAGAATGGCGTGGTGGCGCGGTAGTAACCGAGGCACAGCTCTCTACGTAGACGCGCCCCGATTCAGCGAACGCCAAAACGCCTGCACGTGTTCATGTGCCGTGGCTAGCGAATCCTCTAGACCGCATTCAGCCGCAAGTGCCGCGAACGGCCTCGCCCAGCCTGACGGCGGCTCCGGCGCGACTTCTGGCACCGGATGCGTTCCGCGTCGGCGGAACGTTGCATCGACTGCCGCGCTCACGCGCTCTGTTCCGGGTGCCTCGTGTTCGAGAATCAGAATGAGATCCACCAGGTCCCGTACGCGGCTGTTCGGCGTCTCACGTGGGCGCGTGTACGCGTGAAACTTTTCGGCCCAATGCTGCTCGACGGAGAGCGCCGGCACCAGAACCGCAGGGATGCCGGCGAAACCGAGCCACTCTTCGCCCTCGACGCTCTCGAGCGGCTCCAGGACTTCATCTCCAACGCCGAGATCGACGTGAAACTTCACGTACGTCCGGCCGTCGACACGAGCATCGACCGGAAAGCGCGCGCCACCTTCCGGAGCTTGATTCAGTTCGGCCATCGCCTCGCCGACGGTGAACGTGAAGAAGTCGGGCAGATCGATCGACGCTGCGAGCTGAAGCGTTCTCGCAGTGACGTCGCGTCTCCCTCGCGTCCTTGAGCACTCCTGACGGTCAGATCGAGGTCCTTCGTCGACCGCGCCATGTGGAATCGCATCTCGAGTGCATAGCCGCCTTTGAGAACCCAACCGTCGCGTGCCGGCTTGGACGGATCGAACATGCGTGCAAGGAGCCGATCGAAGCCCACCTGCCGACGCAGACGATGCAGATCAACTCCATCACGACGCGCCCGTTCGTTGAGCCGCGCCTCGAGTGCGGTTCGAAATGCGCCGGCGCTGGCGTACTGGCGTTGAGTTGACATCAGGTACCTGCTTCAGAATTCTGTCGATCCGTTGTCGTGCGCGGGTGCTGACGCGCGCTGATTCAAGTTGTCGCCGCATGACCAAGCCGCGCCGGAGCGCCTGGTCGAGGGCCTGAACCTGGAGCTCTGGGGCGATTACGCCTTCGGCCATGACGTCAATGAGCGTTCGGAGAGGCGTAGTCACGCGCACGCCGTCGATCGTCTGAACGTCTCGCTCACTGAGCCTCGCATGGTGTAGGCGGAGCACGTCGGGAATGGCGGCCATCCTCCGGAATCCGGTAGGCACCGTCATGGCCAGCTTCGCCGGCATCACGTCGGAGAGGTCGTGCAGCGTCAGCGCGGTCGCATGGCTGAAGACCCCCTGTGGCTCGTCCTGCCGGTTCCGCGACCAGAGCTGCCAAACCATCAGGTCGGGCCTGGTTGGCGTTGGAAACTGCGCCAGCCGGTACACGCCGCGCGCCTCTCGGACCCAGTTTCCGGACCGCACCTGATACGGGTGGACGCTGTCCTCGTAGCCGGCATCCCGTGCCTGGCGGGCAGTGAAGAACCCGCCTTGGGTCTGCGCCGTGTCGTAGAGTTTGCGGAACGCGGTAGTATTGCGTGGCACGCTATAAAACCTCAAATGATTTGAGGAATTATAGCATCAATTGCGGACTGGTTTGACGTCGGAATCTTCGACAGTGAGCACGCGATTCTGACGGTACTCAACTCGCGCGGACCGCCAAAACGGCTGCAGGAGCAGCCCAGTTTCTGAGTCTGGCCTCCATGCCCCGTTCTCGAAGCTTTCGACCACCCATTTGGTGGGCGTGTAACCGCGAAGAACGATCGCGAGGCGGCATTTCGGCGAGAGCCCAAACGCGAAGCAGTTGAGTGCTTCGTCTTCAGACGTGAACTCTTCGTGCCAGCCGTCAAAATAAACGGTGAAGCCGCTAGTCGTGATTTGCAGGCGGACGGCGAATCCGGACTGATCCTTAGGATGCACGTCGATCCGGTTCGGACGTTCCGAATACCGAACGTCCGGATACGCTGCGAGCTTCGCCTTGATCTTCTCGATTGCGTTCATCGGCCGGCCCCAACCTCTACGTCGTGTTCTGTCAGTGTCGCGCTCGTCCGGACCATCCGCCAGCCAGCTTAGATCGCCAGCCGCAACCTCTCACGAGCGCTCCAATCCTGCAGCAACCGAAGCGGCTTTCCGGACGCTGCGCGATTGGCCCCAGCCTCGCGCCTGGACGACGGCGCGCCGCTTCATGTCGACTTCGACGGTGAGCACGTGGCGAACCTTTTCACCTCGGTGGACACGGAGCGACCAAATCCGGGATGCCCCTCGCCAACACCGGTCAGCATAACTGGCCACGCAGTGATGCAGAGCCGTGCCTTCCGTCCGCAACTGCGCGCCATTCGTGAGCTCCATCAACTGCCACACGCTCGGCGGCGCAGACGAGTCTTGGCTTGGCTCCTCGATCATCGTCGGTTGCAGCGGTGATAGTGCCCACGTGAGACCGCCGTTCGCCAGGCCAAGACTCCGATGCCAATCCTGCATCAAGCGCAGCATCGACTGCACCGTTCGTCCCTTCATCGAAAACGATGGTTGCGGCGGATCCCGCAGGACGATTCCTTCGGGCGTTTCCACAGCCACGCGCTCGTGTCGAATCGCCTGGACGAAGTCGATCATCGGTCCGACTTGCGCGAGGTCAATCGCGCGCACATTCGCAATCAGGAACAACCACACCGTACGCCAGAACGCGCCGTTGCCGAGGTCCGTGCCCAATCGCGTCGCCAGCACCGCCTGGGCAAGTTCGCCGGAGGCGCCCAGGGCGAGGAGTTCCGCACAGCGCATCGCGTGCTCGATAGCCAGATGATCACGTGACTTGAGGAAGAAGTCTTCCATCCTCCGCGTCATTTCGATCGGCAGGTCGAGCGATCGAAAGCTCGCACCGCGCGCATGGGCGACGAACCACGCGCGCTTCTTCTCTGCGTACACATCATCCGTCGCGTACCAGGACGCCGCGAGGAACGTCGGCACCGCGTACTTGCAGGTCAGGTGCCGTGCAAGCGAACACACCGCCGGCCGCCAGGACGCCGACGTCCCGGGCCAGTCGGCCACCGCACTGATGTGTGCCCACATAAATCGGGACAGATTGACCAGCGATTCGACACCAGGATGGTGGCCATTGACGACCGGTGCGTCCAGCAACTGTCTGGATCGCTTCCGAGCACAGTGCAGCAGCTCGTGGAATGTCGCCGTGGCGATCGCATCTGTGGCCAGGCGAGCGTACGCCTGGCTGATCGCACGATCGGTCTGTCGTCGGTGATGCCGAACGAAATGTTCAGCCGAAGACACGATGTCCTCCCTTCGTTTCGACCTGGGTCTGCAGATGTCGACGGCGCATGCATGGACCATCGACGTAGATGCGGAATGGATGGACCACGCCCGACCGGACGCGGGCACCGTCCGCCGTGCAGGCCAGACCTAGACGAGGGAGAAGAACATCGTGGAACGATCGTGAGGGTTCGAGAGGGGATTCGTCAAGACACAGGACTGTAATCGCGCTGAAGCGATGAGAGAGCGCCTGCAGGTGTGGCCCAGATTGTCCGGTGGATTTCGCCGTCGCTCCGGTAATTGCCAACCACTCGGGAGCGCGCCGGGCGGGTTCAAGGGCGCGATAGCGGCGAGCGGAGCGAGCGAACCCTTGACGCGCCCAAGCGCTCCCGGAAAATTGAGCACTGGAGCGACGGCAAAAGCGACACGAATCTGGTCTCGGAATTCGATCGATTTCGAGGCGATATTCAGTATCGTTTCCCGCCGCTGTTTTCCGGGAAAACGGCGGCATCCTCACACGGAATTTCACCGATCATCAAACGCGCGCCCCAGCACATCACCGACACCGACGTGTGGGGCGTGAGCGATCCCGCCGGTTGGCGTCGGGGCCGCGGATGTGGTGCGACGGCGGGGTCGCTCACGCCCCATCTCTGTTCCGACTCCTGTGCTGGGGCGCTCGACGGGCGGCACAAAGCGCCGCCCGACAGAGACGATCCCGCTCCCGCGAAGGTCGTGCGGTGCATGCAGTTGGCGGGCGCGTCTTCCGTCTGGTTCATCACCAGGGAGGTAGGAGCAACGCTGACCCGGGCGACAGACGAGAGGGGCCAACCGCGCCCCGAGGCAGCGTCCCCCTTCTCGGCCCCGCGGTGAAGGGAGACTAGCCGAACCAGTGACCAAAACTCGAGCGTCTTGACTCGGTTTGAGCCTGCGCCTCGTGCGGCGAATTTTGGCGGGATCTGACTTGGCCGAGCACCACGAACGTTGCTGGCCAGGATGCGACACAGCGCCTTGAACCCTGGGGCGTCTCCCGTGTTCGCGGACTCACGCAGGCGAGGTGGTGCCGTCGAACGACACGGCGCCGTCAGGACGAAGTGTGACGGTCCAAATCATCTTGGTCCCGCTGCCGAAAGCCGCCAGGTATCGGCCCCCGCGCTTGGTGGAATCAGTCATGTCCTCGAGCAATGTGAGCGATTCCAGCGTCTCCCCCGAACCGAATTTGCGCCGACCGAAATCTCGTAGAAACTGAACGAGTCGTTCCTGCGGGTCAGTCTCGAAGGCGCTGACATCCTCGCCGCGCTTTCGCCTCTCGGCGATGGACTGCTTCTGCTCATCAAGCGACATCTTGGCGAACCGGGCTCGGATCGGGCGCTTCAATCTGAGAGCAAAGTGGACAACCGAAGGCCCCGACACGTCATGGTAGTGACCAGCGCGTGGTGCCTGGTGACGCAACACCCCCGCGACTTTGGACAGCATGGGCGGCAGCCAATTCAACATGCGATACCTCCTCTCGGTGAAGCCTGCCGCGACCATTTCGGGAGGCCCAAACCTGGTAAATGCGTGGTGCTCCGCGTCCTCGGCTGATAAGCCGCGCCGGATGCCCTCCTCGATAATGTCAACAAGGTGTTCGCGCGCCTCCTCGACAAGCCGTGTGTCGTTGACCCCACGCTTGCGGAACTCGCTCGCGAGCTGGGCCAAAAACGCTTCGAGCCTCACTGAGTTCATGCGGAACCCTCAACGACTGCGTGAACGGCTCGCGCGAAGTCGCGCCACTCGCCGTGCCTCGCGGCAAGCGCCCGGTGGCCCATCCTGGTGAGCTGATAAACCCGCCGGCGCCGACCGTTGACCTCTGACCATTTGCTCGATAGCAACCCCGCGCGCTCTAGCCGGTGGAGGGCCGGGTAAAGCGTGCCGTCCGGCAAATCAAACGCCCCGTCACTGCGCGTGCGCAGCGTGTCCGCGATTGCGTAACCGTGGGACGGATTCGATTGCACGGCTGCCAGTAATAGAAGGTCGAGATGACCCTTCAGCGTCTCGGCGTTCATTCCTAGCGATGCTATACATCGCCACACGATGTGTCAAGTTTCATCCCGGACTCTTGAGGAGAGCCAACTTCACGCGACGGCAACCAGGGGAGAGAGATGGCCGTATCGGTGACCGAGTTCGAGGGTCTCGACCCGGCCCACGCCAGCGTCGACAGCGTCGCTGATTGCGCGGGAACCGGCGCCGGCGAGAGCCGGCTCGCCATCGTGTTTCCACACCTTGTACAGCGCCTTGAATCGAGGCGCAGAGAAGGCATCGCGGGCGCGATAGAACCGCTCGTCGAGGTCGTCGCTGCGTGCTGGTGTGGGATGCGATCGAACCTGCTCGAAGTACTAGCGCAGTTCGTCCACCACGTCTGTCCTGAGCGGCGTCAGCAGCTGATTCCAAACGACCTGTTTCGATCGCTGAGCGATGTCCGGGAACTGCGGCGGCACCATGAGCCGAAGTGTCCAGGCGGGTAGGGCTCGGAGCAGCGCGGCGTGACGTTCGAGGAACACT
>JBKPTE010000033.1:0-14926 GCA_046735335.1 Acidobacteriota bacterium
CCCTGGTACAGCGACACGATCACGCATCCGGACGGGAAGGTCGTCGCGTCCGCGCTGATCGATCACCCGTCGAATCCGCCGTCCGTGTGGCACGGCGTGCGGATGCTGTCGCTGCTCAACCCGTGCATCGCCGCGCGCGCGCCCGTGAGCGTGAAGGCGAAGAAGTCCCTGACGCTTCGTTATCGCGCGGTCACGCAGGACGGCAAGTTCCCCGCCGGTATGCTCGACAAGATGGCTGCCGCGTGGCGCAAGGCGTAGCAGGAGGCCGCCTTCGTGTCTCCTGCTCCTCGTTGCGTGGATTGGAGGTTGTGCGGATAATACCGCAGGGCTCCAGACATCCTGTCGGGGCAACCGCGGTTCATCTGGAGGTCTGAATGGGATCGGGACGTGGGCTCGTCGCCTTTCGAATCAGTGCCGCGCTCTTGACGCTCGCCACGGTCGTCGGCATTTCCGCCGCGAGCCGCGACACGCACGAATGGCGCGACTACGGCGGCGGGCCGGACAACTCGAAGTTCAGCACCCTCAAGCAAATCGACAGGTCCAACGTCGGCACGCTCGAAGTGGCGTGGACGTATCCGTACGGCGAGACGCTGTTCAACCCGATCGTCGTGCACGGCACGATCTACGGCAAGGGGCGCAACAGCTCGCTCGTCGCGCTCGATGCCGCCACCGGCAAGGAGATCTGGATCCACGAAGGCCTGGAAGGGATCACCCGCCGCGGCGCCAACTACTGGGAGAGCGAGGACGGCAAGGATCGCCGTCTGATCTTCAGCGTCAACGACTATCTCCAGGAGGTCGACGCGACGACGGGCAGGACCATTCGCTCGTTCGGGACCGACGGCGTCGTCGATCTTCGCGAGGGGCTCGGCCGGGACGCGAAGCACATCGGACGCATCCAGTCGAACACTCCCGGCAAGGTCTTCGAGAACCTCCTGATCCTCGGCTCCGCCACCGGCGAGGCGTACTTCTCGCCGCCAGGAGACCTTCGCGCATTCGACGTCGTCACGGGCAAGGTCGTCTGGCAGTTCCACACCATTCCGCATCCAGGCGAGTTCGGGTACGACACGTGGCCGAAGGACGCGTGGAAGTATGCCGGCGGTACGAACACGTGGGGAGAAGTCACGATCGACCCCGAACGCGGGATCGCCTACTTCCCCACCGGCTCGAGCACGTTCGACTTCTACGGCGCGGATCGCCACGGGGCGAATCTGTTCGCCAACTGCCTGCTGGCGCTGGATGCGCGCACCGGCAAGCGCCTGTGGCACTTCCAGAACGTCCATCACGATCTGTGGGACTACGACAACACCTCGGCGCCGCAGCTGACGACGATCCGCCAGAACGGGAAGTCGATTCCGGTGGTCGCGATGGCGGGCAAGACGGGCTTCCTGTACGTCTTCAACCGCGTCACGGGCGAGCCGATCTGGCCGATTGAGGAGCGGCCGGTGCCCACGAAGACCGAAGTGCCGGGCGAAGAGGTCTATCCCACGCAGCCGTTCCCGACCAAGCCAGCGCCGTTCGCGCGGCAGAGGTTCACGGTCGACGACATCAATCCGTACATGCTCACGCCTGAGGAGCGCGAGAAATTCACGAAGCGGATCGCGGCGGCGCGCAACGAAGGGCTGTTCACGCCGATCGGTTTCAGCGAAGCCATTCACATGCCGGGCAACAACGGCGGGTCGAATTTCGGCAGCACGTCGGCGAACCCGAACGACGGCACCGTGTACGTGATCAGCTACGACATTCCGGCGATCATGCGGCTCCTGACGCCGGAGGAAGCGCGGGCGCGCGGCGCCATCGGGCGCGGCGGCGCTGGCGGACCGGGCCTTTCGATCTTCCAGCAGAACTGCGCCGTGTGCCACGGGACCGATCGCGCGGGGACCCCGAACGGCGCGTCGCTGCTCGGCGTGGCGACGCGGCTCTCCATAGAGGAAATGCACGGCGTCATCGAGAACGGCCGCGGACGCATGCCCCCGATGTCGAATCTCAGCCCGACGGACATCGACTCGGTCGTGACTTATCTCACGAACGCGGACAGCGGCGGTCGTGGAGGACGGGGACGCGGCGGCCTGCTGTTCAAGGATTTGCCTCCGGGACCGATTGTCGAGAAGGGCCCGGCGGTCGTGCGCGCCGGCGGCGGGTTCGGGCCGGGCGGACGGATTGGTGGCGCGGCGCAGTCGTATCCCGAAGGCGTGGAGGCTCCGGCGGAGCGCTACACGATGAACGGCTACGGCCTGTACTCGAACATCGTGAAGCCGCCCTACACGACGCTGACGTCCTACGACCTGAACAAGGGCGTGATCAAGTGGCAGGTTCCGCTCGGCGACGACCCGCGGCTGGCTGCTGAAGGCGTGACCGGCACGGGCACGGCCGGAGACTTCAAGTTCGGCGTCATCCCGACCGCGAGCGGCCTGGTCTTCGTCGCGGGCGGCGACGACAAGCTGCACGTCTACGATGCGGACAGCGGCAAGCAGTTGTGGGAGAGCCCGCTCGGCGCCGCGAGCCGCGGCATCCCTGCGATGTACGAGCTGAACGGCAAGCAATACCTGCTGATGACGGCGTCCGACCCGGGCGTCGGCCCGAACCGCGTGCCGCGTCCCGATCTGCCGCGCGGCTACGTCGTGTTTGCGCTGCCCGACAAGAAGAAGCTGACGACGGCGCACAAGTAAGGGGCGCACGGGCCGCGGCGGTGGTCTGTGTGAGCGCGGCCGGCTGGTGTCCGGCTTGTGTCGACCTCCGAGACGCGTGACACGCGACAGAAGTAAAACGGCCCCGAAGTGCGCACTTATCGGTGTCGGCGCAGTATTTGCGCGATCCAGCTGGAGTTCGCGCTGTCCTCCAACAATCGTTGGCTGTCCTCGTCAGAACCCCAGCCGACACCGGGTCGTAAGGCACCCGCCGGAGGGGCCGTTCTACCACGCGGCTCGGCGGGAGACGCGAGCCGGATACCAGCCGCCGCGCCCTTCCAGCGAAAGCGCTGAGACTCACAATGCGGGCCGCACCGCGCGTCGCTGAATATATACCTTGGCTCATCTCCCGGAAACGTTATGCACAGCTCGCGAAAGCTCATTGTCGCCCCTCTGATCGTTCTGTTCATCGTCGCATCCGCCGCGTCGCCTGACGCCGATCAGCGGCCGCCCGTCATCGGCCGGACCGCCGGCGTCTCCGCCGGGCATCCGCTGACGTCGGCCGCGGCGTTCGAGACGCTCATGAAGGGCGGCAACGCCTTCGACGCCGGCGTCGCCGCGATGCTCGTCGGGGGCGTCGTCGAGCAGGATCTCTACAGCCTCGGCGGCGAAGGGCTCGTGCTCGTGTTCCCGCGCAGCACGCGCAAGGTCGTGTCGGTCGTCGGCCAGGGGTGGGCGCCGAAAGGGGCGACCATCGACTGGTACACGAGCCGCGGCAAGACGATGAACGGCGTCGGGCTCGATCCCGCCGTCGTGCCCGGCACGATTCACGCGGCCCTGACCGTGCTCGAACGGTGGGGCACGATGAGCTTCGAGCAGGTCTCCGCACGCGCGATTGATTACGCTGAAAACGGCTTCGCGCTCCGGCCGCGGACCACGGACGCGATCGACAAGAACCGCGCCTTCATCGACGTGTGGCCCGACAACAAGCGGATGTGGGTCAAGGAGGACGGGTCGTCCTACAAGGCCGGCGACACCATCAAGCTGCCCACGCTTGCGCACACGCTGCGGCTGATGGTGGAGGCGGAGCGCGGCGCCGCGAAGAAAGGGCGCGCGGCCGGGATCGCGGCGGCGCGCGATCGCTTCTACAAGGGCGATATCGCACGGGAGATGGTCGCGTTCCTGAAGCAGCACGGCGCCCCGTTCGAGCTGGACGACTTCTCCGAATTCTTCGCGCGCATCGAGGAGCCGGTCTCGACGAACTACCGTGGCTACGACGTCTACAAGCAGGGATTCGGCAGCCAGGGGCCGGCGCTGCTGGAAGCGCTGAACATCCTGGAGCAGTTCGATCTCAAAGCGATGCAGCGCAACAGCGCCGACTACCTGCACACGGTGGTCGAGGCGTTGAAGCTGGCGTACGCCGATCGCGACACGTATTACGCGGATCCCGCGTTCGTGGACGTCCCCGCACAAGGGCTGCTGTCCAAGGCATACGCGAAGGAGCGCGCGGCGATGATCGACCCGCAACACGCCTCGCGCGCGTACCTCGCCGGCGATCCGCTCGCGTTCGATTCGAAGGTCAAGGAGTGGAAGTACTGGATCGCGAACATCCCGAACGCGGCGGACACCACATCGTCACCCGGCGACGGAACGCCCCTCCACGAATCCATAGTGAAGGACACGACGCACATCTCGGTCATCGATCGCGACGGCAACGTCTTCGACTGCACGCCGAGCGGCGCGTGGATTCCGAGCGCTGTCGTGCTCGGGTCCACCGGTATTCCGATCAGCGTGCGCGGCGAGTCGTTCTGGCTGGACAAGGATCGGGCGGGGCAGCTCCGTCCGCGCTCGCGACCGCGCTACACGCTGACCCCCACGATCGTCCTCCACAACGGCGAACCGTTCCTCGCGATCGGCACGCCGGGAGGCGACAATCAGGAGCAGACGATTCTGCAGACGCTGCTCGACGTCATCGAGTTCTGGCCCCAGTGGTATCCCAACCTGCACGAGGCGTTTCGCTGGCCGCGCGTGCAGACGCTGCACTTCTACGGATCGTTCTGGCCTCACCCCGCGGGCTTCAACAAGCTCAATGTCGAAGCGGACATTCCGGATGCGGTGTTCGAGGCGCTGCGCGCGCGCGGCCACGACGTCAGCCGCATTCCGGCCTTCAGCATTCCGAGCTGTGCGACGGCCGTCCTGATCGATCCCGCGACGGGTAATCGCATTGCAGGGGCGGACCCGCGTCGCGACTGCTACGCGATGGCGTACTGACGGAGGTTGGAGTTGGAGGTTGGAGGTTGGCTTGTCCGCCGTAGCGCGCAGCGCGAAGGCGGGAGGTTGGAGGTTGGGAATTCAGTCGCGCAGCGCGTACGCGGCGAGAACGTTGCCGCAGATCACCGAGACGAATTGCTTCCCTGCCACTTCGTAGGTAATCGGTCCTGAGGAAATCTGTGCCGAGCCGAGATTGCTCTTCCACAGCAGCGCGCCCGTGCGAGCGTCGAGCGCCTGGAAGTAGCCCTCGCGCCCGCCCGTGAACAGCAGGTCCGACGCGGTCGTCAGAATCCCAGAGTTCGTCAGGTCGTACATCCGGAACGTCCATTTGCGTTCGCCGGTGTTCGGATCGAGCGCGACGACCGATCCGTGCGCGACGGCGTCCGTCCACGTGTTGATCGGACCTCGACGGATGTTCGGCGGCACCGCGGCATCGGGGACGGGCGGCGTGGTTCGATAAGCGCCACCCATGAAGGTCGAGCCTTCGCTGTACTCCGAATCCTGGGCGCGGAAGACGCCGGCGAAATGTTCCCAGGCCGGGATGTAGAACAACCCCGTCCGCGGGCTGTACGACGGCGAGTACCAGTTCGTGCCGCCTTGTTGACCCGGCAGTGTCGTCCCGCCCGGCGGCTGCGGTGTTTCAACCGGGCGGCCGTTCCCGTCGAGACCGCTCGCCCAGTTCACGTCGATGAAGGACTTGCCCAGCAGGAATTTTCCCGTCACGCGGTCGAGCACGTAGAAGAAGCCGTTGCGATTCGCCAGCATCAGCAGCTTCGCAGGCGCTCCGCGCCATGCGGCATCGACGAGCACGGGGACCTGCGTCGCGTCCCAGTCGTAGCGGTCGTGCGGCGTGAATTGGAAGTGCCACCGGAGCGACCCCGTATCGGCATCGAGTGCGACAACAGAGTTCGTGTACAGGTTGTCGCCCGGCCGCTGCGCGGGGTTGAAGTCGGGGCCGGGGTTGCCGGTGCCCCAGTACGTGAGGTTCAGGGACGGATCGTACGAGCCTGTCACCCAGATCGATCCCCCGCCGCGCTTCCAGGCATCGCCGGTCCACGTGTCGGACCCAGGCTCGCCCGGCGCCGGGATCGTGTTGAAGCGCCAGGCCTCCCTGCCGGTTGCCGCGTCGTAGGCGGCGATGAAGCCGCGGATCCCGTATTCGCCGCCGCCGACGCCGACGACGACCTTGTCCTTGACGGCGAGCGGCGCGACGGTGATGGAGTATCCCTTCGCATAATCCGCGACGGGGACGTTCCAGATGACACGCCCGTTGCGCGCGTCGATCGCCACGAGGTGCGCATCGAGCGTGCCCACGAACAGCGTATCGCCGGCGATCGCCAGGCCCCGGTTGTTCGCGCCGCAGCACACCTTGTAGTCGGTCCGCCCCGCGTACGTGTACATCCAGAACAGGCGCCCGGTCCTCGCGTCGACCGCAAGCACGTCGTTGGGCCGCTCGGTGAGGTACATGACCCCGTCGACGACGAGCGGCGAGGCCTCCCAGGATCCTGATACCTGCGCCTGGAGAATCCATTTGAGCTCGAGGTTGCGAACGTTCGAGACGTCGATCCGGTGCAGCGAGCTGTAGCGCGCGCCGTCGTACGTGCCCGAATACGTCAACCAGTTCTGCGGCTCGTCGGCTGCATGAAGGAGCCGATCGACCGTGACCTGCGCTGTTACGATGCGTCCGGCGACGACGAGCATCGCGAGCCATCCTGCGAGGCGCTTCACCGTCCGGCGCCTTTCAGCGAGATCAGATACGCCACGAGGTCGCTCTGCTCATCGGGCGTCAGCCTCTCTCGATACGACGGCATCGTCGAGACCGTGCTGACGGTCACTTCGCGCAATTCGTCCTTCATGAACGACACGAGGCGTCCTTGATCGGTGATCAGCTGGACGGTGTACGTGTCTTCGTTGAGCCGCCTGCCGTTGACGATGTGGCCGTCGCGTGTCACGGCGCGGACCGGACGATTGATTGGACGCATGACGAGCGACGGATTCACGAGCGACTGCTGAATGCTCGCCGCCGTGCGCGTCCGTCCGATGTCGCTGAGGTCCGGCCCGGCATAGCTGCCCTTGTCCTGCACCCGATGACACTCGAGGCAGGCGCCGCGGCCCTCGAACACGGTGCGGCCGCGTTCTGCGCTCCCCGTCGCCGCTGCATCGGTCGTTTCTGGAAGCCCGGACCTGATGAAGGCCACGATGCCGCGCAGATCTGCTGGACGGAGAGCGAACCCCGGCATGCCGGTTCCGGGAATACCGTTGCTGATGATCCCGGCGAGCGCGGCGTTGGTCGACGCGCGGGGCAGCGGTCCGCGGCGCAAGTCTACCGTTCCAACTCCGGTTCCAGACGGACCGTGGCAGCTCACGCACACGGCAGCATAGAGGCGCGCTCCTGCTTCGACGTCTGCGTCGGCGTAATTTCCTGCATGATCCTGCGCGCCGAGGGCAAGGGTCGCGAGCAGGACCAGCGTCGCGGGAAGGGTTCGCATCCCGCTCTTACTTGCCGCGCAGCTTCGCGACCGGGCCATCGACGCCGTTTGGCAGCTGCTCGTTGGCGAGCTGATCCTCGTCTCTCACGTCCTTCTTCAGGCGAGCGAGCTCGCTCTTCAGGCTGGCTGTGATCGCTTCGTGCCCTGGTTGACCGTACAGGTTGTGGAGCTCGAACGGATCGTTCACGAGGTCGTACAGCTCCCACTGATCCTTTTTCCAGAAGTAGATCAATTTGTGCGTGCCCGTGCGGACGCCGTAGTGCGCGCGCGTATTGTGGTCGCCGGGATCGTGGTAATAGCGGTAGTACATCGACGTTCGCCAGTCCGCCGGCATCTTCCCCTTCAGGACCGGGACGAGACTGCGACCCTGCATCTCCTTCGACTGCGGCAGGCCGGCGGCTTCGAGGAACGTCGGGGCGAAATCGACGTTGAGCGCCATCGCATCGATGCGTGCGCCGGGCTTGACAACGCCGGGCCAGCGGATCAGGAACGGCATGCGCAGCGATTCCTCGTACATGAAGCGCTTGTCGAACAGGCCGTGGTCGCCGAGAAAGAACCCCTGGTCGCTCGTGTAGATCACGATCGTGTTCTTCGCGAGTCCGCTTCGCTCCAGAAAATCGAGAATGTGGCCGACGCTGTCGTCGACCGACTGAACGGTCGCGAGGTAGTCCTGCATGTAGCGCTGATACTTCCAGCGCGTCAGCGCCTCGCCGGTGAGCGTCACCGTCTTCCCATCGATCGTCGTTGTCACGGCGTCGGGCTTCGCGGAGAGCCATGCAGCGCGCTCCGCCCCCTGGAGATCCGACGGGGGTTTCAGCTTCAGGTCACGGCGCGTCAGGTCCTTCGCGACGCGCTGCTGGTTTTCGTGGAGCGCGTCGGTCCGCGTCTCGTACGAGTCCCAGAACGTCTCGGGCTCCGGAATCCATTCGCCGGCGAAGCGCGCGCCGTGCGCGGCGTCCGGCTCCCAGGGGCGGTGGGGCGCTTTGTGGTGCAGCATCAGGAAGAACGGCCTGTTGCGCGGGCGCTTTTCGAGGAAGTCGATGCCAAGCTCCGTGATCACGTCCGTGACGTAGCGTCCGGTGTACGTCTTCTCGCTCGTCGCCGTGTAGAACACGGGATCCATATAGGCGCCCTGGCCGGGGAGGATGTCCCATCGATCGAAGCCCTGGGGATCGCTGCCGAGGTGCCATTTTCCGATCATGCCGGTGTAGTAGCCGCCGGCCTGCAGCAAGCGCGCGACGGTCATCCGCGTGCTGTCGAAGCGGTTGAACACCGTAACGCCGTTGACGTGCGAATACTGCCCGGTCAGGATCGTCGCGCGGCTCGGCGTGCAGATCGAGTTCGTGGCGAAGACGTTCGTCAGCACCGCTCCCTCGCGCGCCAGCCGATCGATGTTCGGCGTCTTGTTGACGTGCGATCCGTACGCGCCGATCGCATGCGCCGCGTGGTCGTCCGACATGACGTAGATGATGTTCGGACGGTTCTGTGCGGCCGCAGGGAGGGCGAGCAGGACGAGCAGCGAGAGTGCGAGAGTCGGCGTGCGCACGCGCGGGATGGTAGCACGGGAACTGACGTTGAGGAGGCTGGAGGTTGGCTTGTCCGCCGTAGCGCGAAGCGCGAAGGCGGAAGGTTGGCTTGTCCGCGTAGCGCGAAGCGCGCAGGCGGGAGGTTGGAGGTTCGAGGTTGGAAATGATAAACAATGCGCACCATGAGAGCTGACTGGAATCTGGCTGCATCGCTCGTCGTCTTCTTCGGCGTCGCCATCGTGGCAATGGCGGTTGTCTCGGGTGCTGGCGGCGGGCAGGCGCCCGCTGCCGGGCCTCGCGAGGTCCCCGCGCGCCCGCTGCCGGTGCCCGACACGGTCAGCCCTGAGATGCAGAAGCTGGTGGCCGCGCCTCCGCAGGCCAACTGGAACGCCATTCCGAAAACGCCGGAGGAGTGGAACGCGATCGGGTCGCGCCGCGGCAACGGCGCTGCACTTGCCGCGATGCGCGAGCGGCTCGGCGTCAAGCTGGAGGCGACGACTGTCAACGGCGTGAAGGCCTATATGCTCACGCCGAACGACATCACTCCTGAGAATCGGAACCGGTTGCTCCTACACGTGCACGGCGGCTGCTACATGCTCCAGGGCGGCGAGGTCGGCACGACCGAAGGCGTCCTCATGGCCGCATACGGCCATTACAGAGTTCTCTCGGTCGACTACCGCATGCCGCCCGCGCACTTCTACCCCGCCGCGCTCGACGACGTCGTCGAGGCGTGGAAGGGAGCAATGAAGATGTCGGATCCGAAGCGGATGGCGATCTTCGGATTGTCAGCCGGGGGCGCGCTCACGCTGTCCGCGGTTCACCGACTGAAGCAGGACGGCGTCGCTCTGCCCGCAGCGATCGCGCCCGGCACGCCGATGTCGGATCTCACGGGCGCGGGCGATTCGTTTCACACCAACTTCATGGTCGACAACGTGCTCGTCGGCATCGGACGGTGCGACGCGATGGCCGAGTACTACGCGCACGGCCACGACCTGAAGGACCCGATGCTCTCCCCCGTCTACGGCGACATGCACGGCTTCCCGCCGACGATCCTCACGACCGGCACCCGGGATCTGCTGCTCAGCAGCACCGTGCGCGTGCACCGCAAGCTGCGTCGGGCGGGCGTCGAGGCGGTCCTGCAGGTGTTCGAGGCGCAGTCGCACGCGCAATACAATCGCGAGACGCCGGAGGGGAAGGAAGCGTTCGAGGAGATCGCCCGCTTCTTCGACAAACACCTGGAAAAATAGCGGATCCCGAGCCCCGGCGGCGTCAGTCCCCTAGCGCGAACACGTGCAGCGCACCGTTCGCGCCCACGGCGACGTACTGCTTCCCGTCCACCTCGTACGAAATGGGGCCGCTCGCGACGGTCCCGCCCAGGTTGACGCTCCACAGCAGCTCGCCGGTGCGCGCGTCGACGGCGAAAAAGTGTCCTTCACGCCCGCCGCCGAAGACCAGATCCGACGCCGTCGACAGCACGCCGCTTTCCGTGTAGTCGACCATTTTGAAGTCCCACTTCTTCTCGCCCGTCGCCGGATCGAGCGCACGCAGCGCGCCGTAGCCTTCGGCTTCCGTCCTGTATTGGGGAAGCGCGCGTCCGCCGCCACCGCCCCCGCGCGCACCCGCCGGGGCGCTGCCCCGACCAGGCCGGCCGGTGTACTTCCGACTCGCCGCCCATGGCGGCACGTCGGCCTTCTGCGAGATCACCGAGTAGTTGTCCCACACGGACACATAGAAGAGACCGGTCCGCGGGCTGAAGGATGGCGAGTACCAGTTCGTGCCGCCTTGCGTGCCGGGCTCGAGGTACGTGCCCTCTACGGTTGGTTTCGAATTCGGCGTACGGATCGGACGCCCGTGCGCGTCGAACCCCGCGTTCCAGTTCTGCTTCACGAACGCGCTGCCGTGGAGGAACTCGCCCGTGACGCGATCGAGCACGTAGAAGAAGCCGTTGCGGTTCGCCCACAGCATTGCCTTCCGCGGCTTGCCCTGCCACTGGATATCCGCGAGGACGGGCACCTGGACCGCGTCCCAGTCCGCCTCGTCGTTCGGCGTGAACTGGTAATGCCATTTGAGCTTGCCCGTGTCGGCATCGAGCGCGACGACGGAATCGGAATAGAGGTTGTCGCCGGGGTTGCGCGGTCCGCCGTTCCATCCGGGATTCGGATTGCCGGTGCCCCAGAACGTCAGGTTCGTTTCCGGATCGTACGAGCCGGTGACCCAGATCGGAGATCCGCCGTGCTCCCATGAGTCGCCCGGCCACGTGTCGTGCCCCGGATCGCCGGGCTGCGCGACGGTGTTGAAGCGCCACACCTCGGCACCGGTCGCGACGTCGAACGCGGCGATCCAGCAGTTGACGCCGTACTCGTTCGTCGCCGGACCGAGGATCACCTTGTCCTTGACGACGAGCGGGGCGACGTTGAACTGCAGCCCCTTCCGCCAGTCGACGAGCGTCTTGTTCCAGATCTCCGCTCCGGTCTTCGCGTCGATCGCGATCAGGTGGCCGTCGTACGTCGCCCAGAACACGCGGTCGCCAGCGTACGCGAGGCCCTTCACGACCATCAGGTAGGCGTTCGATTCCGGCGGCACGCGGTAGCGGTAGGTCCAGAAGGTCCGGCCGCTTGCGGCGTCGAGCGCGACGACCTCGCTGTTCTGCACGTCGTACAGCACGCCGTCGACGACCAGCGGCGTCGCCTCCATCTTGTCGAGGTACGCCGGGCGCCAGACCCATTTCAGCGTGAGCCGCTTGACGTTGTCGCGCGTAATCCGATCGAGCGCGGTATAGCGCTGGCTCGCATACGTGCCGCTGTACGTGAGCCAGTTCTGCGGCTCGCGGGCGGCGTGCAGGATGCGCTCGCCGGTGAACCCGCCCACATCGCCGTTATCGTCCCCGGCGCTGCCATCGAGCGATGAGAGGTATCCGAGCACGTCGCTCAACTGCTCGTTCGTCAGCTTGCCCTGGTACGACGGCATCAGGCCCTGCGTGAGAATCGTCGACTCGCGCAGCTCGGAGCGCGCGAACGATCGGAGCTTCTCGGACGGATCGATCAATTGGATGCTGAACGCGTCCTGGTTCAAGATCCGTCCGGTCGTCGTCGCGCCCGCCTTCGTGACCACTTTGACGAACCGCTCGTTCGGCTGCACCTCGTCGTCCGGCGCGACGAGCGCGCGCTGGAGCGCCTCGGGGGATCGAATCGTGCCGATGCTGGACAGATCGGGTCCGAGACGCGAGCCCGCCTGGCCGATACGGTGGCAGTCGAGGCACTTGTTGGCTTCGACCAGCTTCCGGCCGTTGGGAGGACTCCCCAGCGGCAGCGGCGTCAGCGGCGCAGGTCCGCCGCGCTGGGCGGCGAGGGGGGCGACGAGCAGTGCGACGGCGGCGATCCAGTAGCTGCGCATGGTTTCAATGGCGGGCCAAGAGACCCGCCCTACAACGTGGCGACGACGACGTCGAAGATCTCCCTCGTGCCGTCGTGGCCGTTGCTGGCTTCGATGTTGTACAGGCCTTTGTAGCCCAGGTCGTGCTCCAGAAACTTCATTGCGGTCGCCAGATCCCACCGCGGGTTGACGCGCGTGTGCAGGCTCCCGGCAGTCATCGGGAAGAACAGCCGCAGGCAGTCGTGCAGTTCCTGCTGGGTCGCTGCGCCGGCGCCGCCGACGTCCACATTCGAATAGGCGCCGGCACCCTTGATGGTCTCGGCAAGCAGCTTCCAGACGGCCGGCTGGTTCGGCGGCGGCTGCTCCGCGGGCGTTTGCGCGGCAGCGGGGGCGGGTGCATTCGAAGCGCTCGCGGTCCCACCAGCGGGGGCCGCTCCGGCGGCGGTCCCGCGTCCACGGCCGCGTCCGCCCCCGCCGCCCCGCGTTTCGACGGAGACGATGATGTTCTTCGAACGGCCGTAATCCGTCATCGTCTTGAGCGCTGGGATCGCGATGGCCTTGTTCTCTTCCGTCAGTTGTCCCTGGTTGATCATCACGCGCAGGGCGCCGAGCGCCGCCGCGTGATCGATCCACATCTTGGTGAGATCGATCGCCATCAGCCGGTCGCGGAGCCGCGGCGCCGAGATGTTCAGGTTTCCGAACTCGACGTTGATCTGCGTCATGCGCGACTTGCTCTTCTCGATGTGCGCGCGAAGCTCCTTCAAGTACGATGGCTCGGTCGACGGGATGTGGTAGTGCTGGAACTCGACTTTGTGAACGCCGTACGTGTCGGCAATCATCTGCGCGATGTCGAACAGCTCCAGCGTGCGCTCCGGTCCTTCCGGCGCATCGGCCAGCTTGAGCATCCGATCGAAGTTCAACGTCATGATCGAGATGCGGTCGAGCGTCGAGGGCTTGACCTTGCGCCAGTCCGGACCCGCCGACTGCGCCCATCCGAGCCGCGCTCCCGCCAATCCGGCGACTGCGGCTGCCGTGCTCACCAGAAATTCCCGACGCTGCATGTGTTGTCCCTCATGTCAATGACGAACGACGAACGACGAATGACGAACGACGAACCACGAATGACGAATGAGCAATGGCGAATGCGAATCCCGAGCCCCGGACCCCGAGCCCCGGACCCCGAGCCCCGGACCCCGAAACCGTCAGCGGCCAACCGGCTTGCTCAGAAACGCAAACGTTCCGAACACCGTCGCGGTGACAATGTCCGGCTTCCCATCCTTGTTCAGATCGACCACGTCGAACGATGATCCGACGCCCGACCGGTTGTGGATCAACTCGGGCACGAACTCGGCTCCGCCCGGCGCTTTCGGATTTCGCACGACCCTGTAGATGTAGAGGACGGGCGCGCCGTAAGGATCCGGACCGTTGAGGTTCTCCAGCTCGGACCAGTAGCGCTTCCCCGTGACCATGTCGGGGATCTTGTCGCCGTTCATGTCGACGAAACGCGCGGCGTGCGACTCCGAGAACACGACGCCGCCTGCGTTCTTCGTCGAGAAATCCTGGGCGATCGGATGCTGGTCGAACGTGCGGGTCCCGTCAGCGGCCTTCTTCTGCTCGAACCACTTGATTCCCCAGTTGTGCGCCGAGCCGTTCACGACGTCCGTGAGGCCGTCGCCGTTGACGTCGTAGACGCCCATCTCGCCGCCGCCGTTGCCGAACACGCCGTTGTTGCCGAACTCGACGGCGTGGAACGCCCACGGAGTCTTCGTGATTCCGTCGGCGGGCTGCTCGTACCAGCCGGTGGGGACCACGACGTCCGCACGGCCGTCGCCGCTGATGTCGCCAACGCCGATGCCGTGCCCGTTGACCGCTTCGCCCGGGCTGGAGATCGGGTGCGGCGTCCAGACAGCGGTCGGATTCGATGGATCCGGCGCCGCCCACGCGTAGACACCGCCCCCGCCGAAGATCACTTCCGGCTTGCCGTCGCGATCGAGATCCTTCAGCACCACGATCTCGGTCGTGATGGTCGTCAGGACGCTGAACTTGTCCCAGCGGCGCGATTCCCCCTTCGGATTCACGTACAGGTCCATGTGACGGTTGCCGAGCGACGAGAGGACGTCGGGCCAGCCGTCGCCGGTGAAGTCGTACGCCAAGTTCACCATGTCGGGGGCGAACTCGGTCGCGGGGTTGTACACTCGTCCGTCACGGTAGATGTGCCGTTCGGTGAAATTGGGCCCGAGGTAGTAGAACGGGCCGGACACGATGTCGAGCGTGCCGTCGTGATTGATGTCGGCGGTCGTCGCGCCCCAACCGTAGTAGAGGCTGCTGACGCGCTCCATCGTGAATCGCGGGGACGTGATCTCCTTCGCCTCGACGATCGAGTTCAGGTTCTTCCACGCGAAGTCCTTGTAGCGGACCTCTCCGGCGCCGCCGACATACAGCGCGATCGGCCCGTACGTCGAGGCGTTCTTGTCATCGAGCGTGGCGGCCCCGCCGAATGTCGAGCGGACGTTCGCACCCGACAGGAGAACATACGTGTTGTTCCACTCGCCAGCTTTCAGCACTGGCGGGCGCCGCCCGGACGAGCCGACCTGCTGGCCGGGCGGCGTTGCGCGCCCGCCGGCGGGCGCGGATGCGGGTACAT
>JBKPTE010000034.1:0-77090 GCA_046735335.1 Acidobacteriota bacterium
GTGTCGAAGGAATCGATGGGCGGCGGGATGAAGAACGAAATGGACACGCTGACCGTCCGCTCGCTGAAGGCCGCCGGGAAACGGTGCGAGTAGGACGCGGCCATGGTGACTGTTGGACTGTGGGTACGCCTGGAGGCCAAGCCAGGCCGCGAAGGCGATCTGACGGCATTTCTACGCGCCGGGGCAGCGCTCGTCGAGTCCGAGCCCGAGACACTCGTCTGGTTCGCCGTGCGTCTGGCGCCCTCGACGTTTGGAATTTTCGACGCGTTCCCGGATGAAGCTGGACGAACCGCGCATCTGATGGGACCGGTGGCGGCGGCGCTTGGCGAGCAGGCCTCAGCGCTGCTGGCAGGCCCGCCGGTCCTCGAGCGGCTCGACGTGCTCGCCGCAAAGCGAGGGCGATCGGAAGGTATCCCGCCCGCGCCCTGATGCGGCACCCGGGCGGGTGTCCCCGGCGTCCAAAGAACGTTCGGGAATAGTTGAAGGGCGCCTGGTGATTCAGTCGGCATGGCACAGACTGCGCATCCCGTGTGCTCGAGGTCGCATGGCGGTCGCCATCGATGGTGAAGCAGGTCGCGTTGCGGAACGACTCTGACGCGTGGGCGGCGTTCGAGCTGGAGGTGTTGCCGCACGCGGCCCGCCTGTTCCGCCTCGCCATGTGGCTCGAGCGAAACACAGCCGACGCCGAGGACGTCGTGCAGGACACGATGATGCAGGCGTTGCGGTCGTTTCATCGCTTCCAGCCGGGCACCAACTGTCGTGCCTGGCTGATAACGATTCTCCAGCGAGTCGTGAGCAATCGGCGGCGCGCGAGGGGGCGATCGATCCTCGTCAGCGATCCCGACGATCGCATCGCGCAGACGATCCCCTTCATTCCGCCGGTGCCGCAGACGCTCACCGACGAGACGGTACTCAACTCGCTGCAGCGGCTGCCGACGGCGTTCCAGGAGGTCATCATCCTCTGTGATATCGAAGATCTCTCCTACAAAGAGGCTGCCGAAGCGCTGGCGATTCCCATTGGCACGGTGATGTCCAGGCTGCATCGCGGCCGCGCGCAACTGAGAACTGAGCTCGCCGCGGCAGAAGCGGGCGAGGGTCGGCCATCCACTGGAGCCTCGCCGAGTGTCCTGAACAAGGGAATCGAGGAGGCGTCATGACCTGTCGTGACGTTCGGGAAGTCGCCGACTCGTTTCTGTGCGATGAGCTGTTGACGGAGACGAACCACGAGATCCTGCAGCATCTGGACACCTGCACGTCGTGCCGAACGGAGATCGACGCGCGGCGCACGCTCCGCCGCACGCTGCGCGACGCGTTCAGCCGTGCACCAGATCTGCAGCCGCGACCGGAATTCCTGGACAGACTCCGTGAGGGTCTGCGCGACGCGCCGGCACAGAACCGTCGTTCCTGGATCTTCTCCCGGCCATGGCTCGCAATCGCCGCCGGTCTCGTCCTCGCGGCAGGGCTGACTGCTGCGGTTCTCATGAAGGGATCGACGGTACCGTCCGACGCGCTCGCGCAGGATGCGATCGGCGACCACCAGAACTGCGCGCTGAAGTTTCGGCTCGCCAGTGCGCCGATCCCTCTCGAGGAAGCCGCGCAGCGGTTCGATAGCGCGTTTCGTCTGCTCCTCACGGCCCCGCCCGACAACGTGTCGACTCCGGGCGGAGCGGCTCGGGTGCTCGAGCGCCACTCGTGCGTTTACGGAGCGCGGCGGTTCGCACACATCGTGCTTCGGTACCAAGGGCACGTCGTCTCGCTGCTCGTAACGGCGAACGCGGGCTCGACACGCACGGCCGACACCGCGATCGCGCTGCCACATGTGATTGGACGGCCGACAATTGGACTGTCTGTCGTGTCGGTGAACGGCTCCCGTTACGCGGTCCTTCTCGTCAGCGACCTCGGCAGCGCTGAGTTGACGCAGCTCTCGCAGGCCGTGTCGCTACCGCTCGCGCAGCGCTTGGCGGAACGCTTCGTCCCCGGCGGCGACAGGGTGGTGTCGTTGTACGTCTTGCCGGAACTCGAGCGACCGGTATCGCTGAATACCACCAGACGTTAACCTCGGCCGCGGGAACCGAAGTGGTTCAGTGCCTTGAAGATCGGATCTCGATCAGGAGACGCCGGAGGCGCTGCCGTGGCGCCGGGCGTAACGTGCCGGGGAGGTCCCAAAACGGCGTTTGAAATCGCGGCTGAAGTGCGCCGGACTCTCGTATCCGACGCGAAGTGCGACGTCAGAGGCACGGGCACCGTCGCTCAGCAGCAGCGTGCGAGCGGCATCGAGTCGCACTTCCTTGACTAAGCGCATGGGGCTCATTCGAGCGACCACGCGAAACCGATGCGCGAAGTGCGACGGGCTTATCGCCACCTGTCGCGCAATCGCTTCGACTGACAGCGGCCGAAACGCCTGCATTCGCATCAATTGCATCGCCTCCGTAATCGGACGGGCATCGCCCGGCCGGAGGGCGCCGCGCATCGCCGTGGCGGCGTCCGATCGCAGCAGGCGAAACACGAGTTCCTCGACCGCCAGCGGCGCCAGGGTACGCCGCTCGACCGGATCGTCGACGGCATTGAGCAGCCGCGACAGCGGTTCGGCGAGCGCAGGCTCGAGCGGCGCTGTGAAGGCAGGAGTCGGTGGGCCGGACCGTGAGTCGCTTCTGTCGGCGAGCGCCGCCATGGCCTTTGCCACGAGTTCGGGAGGAAACGTGACGCTGACGCCGAGGAACGGCCGGCGCTCGCTCTCCGGCTGCACCGTTGCGTCGTACTCCATCTCCCTCGTGACGACCAGGTAATTCGCGGGATTGATCCCGAATGTTCGGCCGTCCACGCGAAGCGCCTTGCTTCCCTGGACGACGAGGCCGAGCGTGACGCCGAACGCGGGCTCCTTCCGCACGACGGTCGTCGAGGAAATCCGGAAGACCGATAGCCCCGCGTACGGCGTGTCCGCGCGCCCTTCGCCGGCCGCGTGGCGATCGATCCAGTCGATGAACCCCTTCCTGAACCAGCCCACGCTGCGCAGCTTCACGCCCATCGCTCGTTCTCCGGCCTGCGCTGCCGACTCTATCTGATTCGAGATCGGCGCGCCACGCCATGCCGAGCGCTTCGCAGGATTAGGCAAGACAACGGCAGTTGTCGTCATCGCCTCGCGCTGCTCGCAGGCGTCATAACGGACAAATCGTTCAACCTCGGAATCAGAGGAGACACGCATGAAGATTGAGAACACCGTTGCATTGGTGACGGGCGCCAACCGAGGAATCGGCGCGGCGCTCGTTCAAGCCCTCCTCGAGGGGGGCGCTTCCAAGGTCTACGCTGCTGTGCGCCAGGTTGACCGTCCCGTTCTTGGTGCGAGGGATGATCACCGCATCGTTCCGGTCCACCTCGACGTCACCAACGCTGCCCATGCCGCACGGGTGGCTGGTCAAGCGACCGACGTGAGCATCCTCTTCAACAACGCCGGTGTTCTGAACCTCGGCAGCGTCCTCGACGCGGCGCCGTCGGCGTTCAAGCACAACTTCGACGTCAATTTCTATGGCGTCTTGAACACGACACGCGCGCTCGCTCCAACGCTGACGAAACACCACGGTGCGGTCGTGAACATCCTGACACTTGTCGCTCTGGCGAGCATGCCGGGGCTCGGCGTCTACAACGCCTCGAAGGCGGCGGCGTGGTCGCTCACGCAGTCGTTCCGGGCCGACTTCGCCAAGCGGCACGTGAAGGTCTTCAGCGTGTTTCCGGGCGCCGTCGACACCGACATGCTCAAAGGCGTCGAGATGCCGAGGGCCGCGCCGGCCGAGGTCGCGGCCGCGGTGCTGAAGGGTGTCGAAGCCGACGAAGAAGACATCTTTCCCGATCCGATGTCGCGGGAGCTGTATACGCACTGGGCGGCTGATCACAAGGCGATCGAACGCCAGTTCGCCACGATGTAGAGCGAGGCCACGGTGACGCCCGCGTTCGACCCTGGTATCGGCCGCTGCGCTGCGGCGGCTCGTTCTGGACTGCGCTCCGATCGGGAATCACTCGAAGGAGGATCTGTGAGTCAAGAGAGAAGGCGGTTGTTTCACCGGAGGAAGGCAACCCTGTCGCTGGTTCTCGGGTTGGTCATGCTTGCGTTCGGAGTTCTGAAGGTCGTCAATCCCACCATCGACGGATGGTTTCATGTGCAGATCCAGCAAAGCCACTTGCCACACGCGGCGATCCTGATGGGCAAGATTGCCGAGATCGTGACGGGAATGCTCTTCCTGCTTCCGCGCTTCCGGCAGTGGCCAGCACGATCGGAGCGCCGCATTCTGTTGAGCGCTTGCTCGAGTCTCTTCCTGGTGATGCTTGTCGCCGTCTATGTCCACCTCCAGCCGGGAGTTCCGCCCGAGGTGCTGCCACTCGGTATCAAGCCTCCGGTGATCCCGCTCTTCGTCCTTCTTCTTGGTGTGATGGTCGCCGTTTCAGTCTGGAAGGACACTCCACTCAGCGGACGCCGATGCGGTCGCTGACCCATGAGGTGAGTCGTCGATCGGACGGGGCTCGCCGTGTAGCTATTCAGGCCGCGTCGCTGGCTGAGGCCGCTTCCTGTTCACGGCGCGAAGTATCACGGTGCCGCTGCTTCGCCGCTTGCAGCGAAGTCCGTAGGGCGGTAGGCTGCCTCCCTGCAGGATCCGCGTCGCTCGATTGCGAGAGGAGATGTCGATGCTGAAGGGCTTCAGACAGTTCATGCTGCGGGGAAATGTGATCGACCTGGCCGTCGCGGTGGTCATCGGCGCCGCGTTCGGAGTGGTTGTGACAGCGCTCGTCAAGGATCTTTTGACTCCGTTGATTGCCGCCATCGTGGGCAAGCCGGACTTTTCCGCAATCGCGTTCGAAATCAATGGCAGCAAGTTCCTCATTGGCGATTTCGTGAATGCCCTGGTGTCATTCCTGCTGATCGGAGTGGCCGTGTATTTCTTCGTCATCGTGCCGGTGAACTCGTTCATGGCACGCATGCGCCGTGGCGAGGCGCCCCCGGACCCGACGACGAAAAAGTGTCCCGAGTGCCTGAGCGAGGTTCCGATTGCGGCAAAGCGATGCGCGTTCTGCACGTCGCCGCTGACAGCCAGTGCCCCCGCCCGCGTGTAGCGGCGAGAACGGGGCGCTGGGGAGGCAATGACGCTCGATACCGGCACACGACTCGGTTCCTATCGGATCCTCGCGAAGCTCGGCGCAGGCGGCATGGGCGAGGTCTACCGCGCACGCGATACCAAGCTGCATCGCGAGGTCGCGATCAAGGTTCTGCCAGGGCTGTTCTCGTCGGATCATCCCGGTGGCAATCTTCTGCGTGCGGTACGTGAAGTCGCAGCTTTACGAGATCACGAGCGTGAGTGTGCCGGTCATGACCATCGCCATTGCCGTGCTGGTGTCTGCGGCTGCGATTGCCGGCGTCATCTCGGCGCTGCGCGCCGCCTCGATTGACCCTTACGCCCGAGGAGTGCAGGCCGAGGTGCGCCGAATCCCTCACGTCACCGCCGCAGCCTTCGCCGTCCACTTCGGTGTGGTCGCCTGCGCCAGCGTCGTCGACAGGCTACTGTCTTCGCGTTCAACGGCGGCGCTCGTGGGCCGCTTCGAGCACGGATCCAATCACCGGGCGAAGCCACAGCCCCCTTCAGGAGAGGTCGAAATGCAGATCCGAAGGCCATGACACCAAACAGTGCTGTGCGTGAACTGCAGGAGCTCGTTGCGGCGCTCGATCGTCGAGTGCCGCAGGTCCAGCGAGCCGGCGAGGTGTCGATCGCTCACGAGGCGGCGGCTCTCAAGGCTCGAGCGTTGAAGCGACACGAGGAGCTCGGGCGCGAGGCAGCGCCCGCCGAACAGACGTGAGTTGTCCGCGCAGCCTGCGTCTGGTCCGCGCGAGCTGATGGAAAGGATGATTCGGATGTGTGAATCACGATTCGATGAGAAAGTGCTGCGGCCACGCGCAGGGACTGCTCCCCGACAACACTCGATGCCGTGCATAGCATGAGGTCAGTCGTGTCTACCCAAAAGCTCCCGGCTGCTCCCGCGGTCCATCTGTGCCCGAGTTGCCACCAGCCCCAGACGAGGATCAGACGCGTGCTGGGCGACGGCAAGTTCGGGTCCACCAACTTCGTCTGTTCGCGGGCCGACTGCGCACTTGCCTTTGACGTGTCGAAGCTGAAGACGTGGGTCGTTGAGTGAGGTCATGGCGCGTCCGCGCCCAACCAGAACAGGGTGGGGGATGTGCGTGAAAACAAAGTCTTCTGTCCCGGGCCGGCGCGAGTTCATTCGGCGTGTGACGCTCGTGTCCGTCGCCGGTGCGGTCGTTGGCAATCGCAGCGGACTGGCCGCGCAATCCAGCCCTCGATGGACTGGCGCTGTCATCCATGGCGGCGAAGGGCAATTTGATTCCTCCAACGCCCGACGGACGACAGGTGACCGTCAAGGTCGATTCGGAAGAAACGCCGGGAGTGCGAATGTCAATGGTCACCGAGGACTTGCCGCCGAACTCCGAGATCAGGGTTCATCTGCATCAGCGTGAAGACGAGATCATCTTCATTCGCATGGGCAGCGGCATCGCGACGCTCGGCGACCGCGAAGTACCGGTCTCCGCCGGAGCGACGGTCTACGTTCCGCAGGGTGTGTGGCACGGGCTGCGCAATAACGGGACCGCCCCTCTCGGCATGAGCGCGATCTACTCGCCGCCAGGATTCGAGCAGGCGTTCACGGATCGGCTGCTGCATCCGAACCGAACGCCCGCCGAGGCTGAGGCGAGCAGAAAGAAGCACGGGATCGTCTATCGCGATCCGCAGCGGTAGGCCGCGACGTCATGACAATCGAAATCGGCCGCGTGGAAGCGATCTTCCGATACCCGGTGAAATCGATGTCCGGCGAACGGGTGGATGCCGCGCGTATCGGGTGGCATGGCGTCGACGGCGACAGACGCCTGGCGTTCCGGCGCACGCGCGAGCGAGGCGGATTTCCCTGGCTGACGGCCAGCACGTTGCCGGACCTGCTTCTGTTCACCCCGGTGCGGCGCGAACACGTTGAAGCCGCGCTTCCTACGCATGTTCGGACGCCTGACGGCAAGGAGTTGGCGATCTTCGGCGAGGAATTGGCCGCCGACATCGAGCGACGCCACAGTGCGCCAGTGGAAATGATGCATCTTCGCGACGGCATCTTCGATGACGCGAGCATTTCGATCATCGCTCCACAGACCGTTGAGGAGATTGGCAGGCTGGCTCGGCGAGATCGCCTGGACGTCCGGCGATTTCGGCCGAACATCGTCGTACGTCTGCTGGAGCCGACGGCGTTCCAGGAGGACAACTGGCTGGGCGGCGTTCTCCTGTTCGGAGACCCGAGCGAGGGGCCACAGGTCAGCGTCACCGCTCACGACGTACGCTGCGGCATGGTGAACTTCGATCCGGATTCGGGACATTCGGCGCCGGAAGTGCTCAAGGCGATCGTCCGTGCGAATCAGAACAATGCTGGAGTGTACGGCACCGTCGTTCAGACCGGCATGGCCGCGGCCGGACAGAGCGTCAGACTCTCACGACGCATGTGGAGAGGACGTTGACGTGATGGGGGCCGGCTGGCTTGCCGCCGATGCGGCGAATGCGAATCCCGGATCGACGGTCGTGGGCGTGGGCGACGGTGCCGTCGGACTGTTCGGAGTGAGCGGGACGGGCTGACGCGGCGAGAGCCAACGAGCGTGCGTTATGCTTACCGACACTCCGGCGATGCTGAAGCTCCTGGCTCGCGATGGCACGGGGCGCTGCGGAGGCAATGACGCTCGATACCGGCACACGACTCGGTTCCTATCAGATTCTCGCGAAGCTCGGCGCAGGCGGCATGGGCGAGGTGTACCGCGCGCGCGATACCAAACTGCATCGCGAGGTCGCGATCAAGGTTCTGCCAGGGCTGTTCTCGTCGGATCAGGACGGACTCGCGCGGCTCGAGCGCGAAGCGCGGATCCTGGCGGCGTTCAATCACCCGAATATCGCGACCGTCTACGGCCTGGAAGAGCAGCCCGGGCTCACCGCCATCGTGATGGAGCTGGTGGAGGGGGAGGCGCTCGACGCCCGGGTGCGAGCGAAAGGGAAACTCTCGGTCGACGAGACGATCACGATCGCACGTCAGCTCGTCGAGGCGCTCGACGCGGCGCACGAGCGCGGCATCGTCCATCGCGATCTCAAACCCGCCAACATCAAGCTCACGCCCGACGGCGTCGCGAAGGTCCTCGACTTCGGTCTCGCACGGGATCCGATGATGACCAGCCGTGAGGCGGACACGTATGTGTCGCCGGTCACGCAGCCGGGATTGATTCTTGGGACGGCAGCTTACATGAGCCCGGAGCAGGCACGAGGGCTGGCGGTGGATCGGCGTGCGGACATCTGGGCATTCGGCTGCGTGCTCTACGAGTTGCTGACCGGCGCGTCCCCGTTCGCGGGTGCCTCGATCTCGGACGTCATCGCGCGCGTGCTGGAACGCGAGCCGGACTGGAACGCGTTGCCGCCATCGACGCCGCGTCCGCTCGTTCGTCTGATACAGCGTTGTCTTCAGAAAGACACGAAGAAGCGTCTTCGCGACATTGCGGATGCGCGTGCGGATCTCGACGAAGCGCTGACACCTCCTCAGACGACGCTCGTCACGGCAACGTCAGCTTCGTCGCTGCCGTGGGCCATCGCCGCCGCCGCCGTCGCGATCGCGGTCTCCTGGTGGCTGTTTTCGGCACGGGAGCCAATCGGTCCGCGCCTCTCGCGGGCCGTCCGCCTCACCAATTCGGCGGCGCGCGAGTTCAGCCCCGCTATTTCGCCGGACAACAAGTGGGTGGCCTATTACTCGGAATGGCAGGGACGCAGCGACGTCTGGGTGAAGTTCCTCGACAGCGGATCGACGATCGACCTCACCTCCTCGCTGAACCTGGATTTGTCCGCACGTGCGCTGATCGGCGGCCTCTCCGTCTCTCCAGACGGCACGATGATCGCCGTGGCTTCCCGCTCAGCTCCGGACCGTCCCGGCTACGACACGTGGATCATTCCCGCTCCCGCAGGCGGCGTGCCCCGAAAGCTGCTGTCCACGCTGCAGGCGATGCAATGGTCGCCCGATGGCAAGCAAATCGCGTGCGTTCGCGCGGCCTCGTCGCGCGGCGACGCGCTCGTCGTCGCCGACAGCGACGCCGGCAATCAACGGGAGCTGGTGCCGGCGCGAGGCGGACGGCACGTGCACTGGCCCGCCTGGTCCAGGGATCAGAAGTGGATCTATTTCATCTCCTCGTACGACACCTGGCAGTCGGGGCAATCGGAGATCTATCGGGTGCCCGCATCCGGGGGCCGCGACGAGCCGGTCATTGTCACGAACCGGCGCGCGATCTACCCCGCCCCGGTCCCGGGAGGCGGCCTGATTTTCGCGGCGAATCCCGATGCCGTCGATCTGTCCCTCTGGTGGTCCGACGGCCGGGGGCATGCGCCGCGTCAATTGACGATCGGCGTGGGCGAGTACTCGGAACAGAGGCTGTCGAACGATGGGTCGCGGATGGTGGCCACCGTCACCGACACGTTGCAATCCGCGATTTACCGCATTCCGGCATCAGGATCGGGCGCGATGGCGCGCGTGACCGATGGCTTCAGCGGCGACGTCGATCCATCCGTCGATCCGCGACACGACCGCATGGCCTTCGCGTCTGCTCGCTCCGGCCACCGCAATATCTGGCTGGCCGAAGTCGACGGAACCGATCCACACCCGCTCACCACGGGCGATGCGCTGGATGAGCGTCCCGCGTTTTCACACGATGGGCAGCAGATTGCGTTCGTGTCCGACCGGGGCGGTCAGCAAGGCGTCTGGGTCGTCGACGCCGACGGCGGCGCCCCCAGGCTCCTCACGCACACGCGTGTGCTCGACACGTTGACGTGGTCCCGTGACGATGCTCGCGTGCTGTATGCGGTGCCCGGCGGCGATATGCCGCACGTCGAAAGCGTTGCCGTGGCGACCGGCCGCGTCGACACCGTCGCCCTGCCGACGCCCGCAGTCGTGCCGGCGTGGTCTCCGACATCAGATGTGATCGCGTATCTCGATCCGAGCTCCACGGGAACAGCGAGCGGCGGGCGGATGGCGCTCACCGTTGCCGACGCGCAAGGTCGTCGGTTGTTCGAGAGCACGGGCAAGGAGGCCTTCACCAACGGGTTCATTGCGTGGTCGCCGGATGGCACGCGGATCGCGGGCGTGCGATTTCCCGCCAACGCGACCGGCAGCATCTGGGTGGTGGATCCGACGGGCGCGCAGCCGGCGCGCAAGCTCATCGACCTCCCCGTCTCGATGCGTCCGCACGGGCTGGCGTGGGCCTCCGACGGCTCAAGCGTTCTTCTCTCGGGCGTTGAAGTGTCCAGCGACATTGTTCTCTTCAACGTGACGAAGTAGAACAAGGACCCCTTCGAATCGCGAACATGGACCAAGCAGCCGACGGTCTACCCGGCGGTTCCGCCGCAGGTCGAATCCGGCTGACAGTAACGACGGCGAAGGTCATCGAGAGGGAGCCGGCGCAAGCCGCTGCAGGACGTTCCCGCGCGCATCGAGAAACCTGAGCGCAGGCGTGCCATCGGCGGCTACTTCAAGCGAGATGCGCGTGCGCCCGCCGTATTGATCGAAGGAGACTGCCGAGTCGTCCCGACGCGACGTCAGTGCGCCGGACAACCCGGAGCAATCGTTCGTCGCTGTGTCATGCGGCCCGACGAGCGCCCGTCAGTGCGAGCCATGCACGTGAGCGTTGGTCGCCCGATGGTTCGCGCAGGATACGGCCGGATTCAGCGGCGTGAACACACCGTTCGGGTTCTCGCGATAGATCCACACGTGGCGATCGAAGTGCGGCTCGAACATGTGCGCCTCGTCGACCGGTGTCGTCGGGTCGTCGGCCATTGAATCGTACGGTACGCCGTGGAACGACGGTCGTTCCGTATGGCCCGCTGCGCGCCACGCATCCGCGAACACCAGGTTCTCGACCGCCACGAGCTCGAGTGAGCCATCGGCCTGAGGCTCGTATATCAGAATGCTCGGCTTGCGGAAATCCGTATGCGTCCCGTTTCCGTTCACACGCGGAGAGGGAGGGGCGGTAATCCCGAGCAGGTCCGGCCGAAAGTAGTGTATCCCCATCGCGCCCAGCCCTGCGGGACGGCCCATCATCTCCGCCGTCTCGCACATGTTGTTCGGGTCGCGGATGTAGCCTTCGGCCAGCGCGACTTTGACGTCCTGAAACCGCTCGGTGGCCTGGCGAACCTCCGCGAGCGTCGGTTCCAGCCCGATGGCGCCCGTCCCAGACGAAAGCGCGCGCTCGGGCGAACGAGCCAGTGCGGCGCCGACGCCAGTCCCCACAACTGCCACGATCAAGAGAACTTGTCCGATCTTCATGAGAGTCCCTCCAGGTGTTCGCCTCCGGTATCGGCGGCTCACTTCTGAAGACGACAGAACAGGCGGAGGGACGCAGGTCGTCGGACGCATGTTCTCTTGCGTCCGTTCGTGCCGAGCGGCGTCTTTGTGTTGGAAGGGAGCGGCAGTATAAGGATGTTCGCAGAACCTATGACCCAGACCGGATCGGAGCACCCAGACACCTCGTCCGTTCCAACGGATCCCTCGACGCTATGGAATGACTTCGCGCCACCGCTCCGGGCCTTCCTGGCGCGGCGCGTCCCTGCGGGTGTGGACGCTGACGATCTCCTTCAGGAGGTATTCGTCCGCGTCGTCCGCCATCTGAATACGCTTCGCGCCACCGAACGGCCGGAAGCGTGGCTGTTTCAGATTGCGCGGAACGCGCTGCGCGATTCGCTCCGCGCTCGTCAGCGGCGTGACGGACGGACAGATACGTTGGAAATCGATCTGCCCGATGACTCTGACGCGGCCAGCCTGCGCGCCTCCGAAGTCCAACTCGCCCCGTGCCTGACGTGGATGATCGGCCGCTTATCGGAACCGTATCGGTCGGCGATTCAGCTCACATCGGTTCGCGGACTCACACAAGCCGACGCGGCTCGAGAAGCGGGCGTCTCGATCTCTGGGATGAAGTCCCGCGTTCAGCGTGGGCGCGAGCAGCTCCGGCAAATGCTCGTCCGATGCTGTGAAATCCAGGTCGACGTGCGTGGAGGCGTCGCCGATTTTCATCTCCGATTTCCGGGTGCATGTGAGGCGCCGTCCGGCGCGAAGCGCACCTGTCGCTCAAATGGAGACGAATAGTCGTTGCGTCCTTTTTGCGGTGGCGGGCGTCTTCATCGTTGGCAGGCGAGCAGCGAGTGCTCACCTCGATGAGGAGGACGACCATGTCGAAGACGGCAACGCAGGACAAGGCGATCGGAACCGAGCAAAGCACCATTTCGTGCTTGCGGAGGGCCCGCACCGAGGGGCGCCAATGCGTGTTGCGTCAGGCGTGCTGCTTCAACCACTCGGACATCTCCGCTCTGCAATTCACGACCTGCAGTCCGGACTCGAGCGGGAAAATGCGCATCGTCGTCGGAGCCCACATTACCAAACCGTTTGTAGTTTGGCTGGCGGCCGCGCCACCGGCGAGCCGAGCATGTGATCACGGCAACCTGGCGTATTCCGCACGCGCTTCGCTCACCACGGGGACCGCAGGGTCTGCGTCCTTCCACAACTGAAGCAGTTCCTCGTACGTCGTCTTCGCCTTGCCGACATCACCGGCCATCGTCCAGGCTCTCGCAAGTTGCAGCCGCGCAAGCGCGCCCATCGGATCCTCGAGCACGACGCCCGGATGATCGAGGATCTTCTGGAATTCCGCGGCCGCCTCGGCAGCCCTGCGCAGTGCGAGATACGATATGCCGCGAACGTAGGTCGGATACATCGCGCCGAACGCCACCCCGCCGACGCCGTAAAAGCTGATCCCCGGCTCGGCAAACTCATACGTGGCAGCGGGTCGCAACACCTCGATCGCACGAGAGGGGTCGTTGGACCTGAGCGCGGCGAGCGCGCGGAGCGTCGGCAGGTAGCTGAACCGGACCGACGTGTCCTCGGGAAAACGATGTTCGAGATCGTCGGCGATCGTCTGCGCCCGTGCGGTGTCGCCGGCGATCGCCAGCGCCAGCGCGCCGGCGTACGTGACGTGGCGTCCCTCCGCGACATCGAGGACGTGCATGGCGCCTCGCTTTGAAGCGGCCGCGTTGCCGTACCACGCCTCCCAGACGGCCATCGCGGTTTCGTACGCGGCGGCTCGCTCGAGACGTCCGGCCGCCGATGCGAGCTCGATGGCATAGCGGGCCGACTCTCTCGCCCTCTCGAGGCGCCCCGAGCGCGCGAGCGTCAAGGCTTGAAGGTTGGACAGCCAGTCTTCACGTTCCCCTTTTCCCTTTGCCAGCGCGAGCTGGTGCTGCATCCCTGGAGAATCGGCTTTCAGAAAGGCGATGTGGAACGCATCCGCTGCCGTGTCCGTACGGTCCGCCCGCGTCATCGCTTGGCGGAGCGCCTGTTCGGCGTCCGCCCGCCGACCGAGGCTGATAGAGCCCCATACCACGCTGTAGTATGCCGAAATGTTCTGCGCGGCGTCCGGATCAAGGGCAATCGCCTCCCTGGCCTTCTCGACCATCAACTCAAATTGTCCGGTGCCTGCCGCGAAGAACCCCGACATGAGCCCGGGCGCGACCGCGTCGCGCGGGTAGGTCTGCGCCCACAGGCGGAGCGTCTGGCCTTCCTTTTCGAGGTTGCCGGTCACCTGCCGGTCGTAAATCGTCGTGATGAAGAAGCGATCGCGGTCGGTCGCGTGATCGCGCAGCTCGTACGCCTCGCGAATACTCTCCTCGCCGAGGACGGTCTGCCCGGAGCCGCTGTAGAGAAGCGCCAGCAGCGAATGCGCAATCGCGAAGTTGGGATCGAGTTCGACCGCCCGTTTCAGCAGCGGGATCGCAGTCGGCGTGCCTATCGCGCGATAGGCAGCGCTGTACGCCTTCAGCGCGTCGAGCGAGGGTGTGCTGGAGTCCTGCAGCGGTGTCGAGTGCCGCTGAACGGTCGCCAGCGATTCGCCGACGTGCGTCCTGAATTGCGTCGCCAGCTGGCTGAGGACGTTCAGCACGTCTTCTTTCCGCGCGGCCTGGAGTTGTTCCTGGTCGAGCAGATCGCCGGTCGCGCAGTTCTGCGCGCGCAGCCCGAGGACGTACTGCGTGCCGAGGCTCGCAATTGATCCCCCCACGACCGCGGTGCTGCCAATGCGCACGCAGAGGTCGCGCGCCACGTCGTCGGTCAACGGCGCCGTTGACGGCCGGTCCATCAGCTGCAGCGTTCGGCGGATGCGGTCGTCGGGGACGATGCTGAGAAATGGCGACTGCCCGAGCTGTACCGCGAGCCCTTGCCGAAGCGTCTCGTCGAACACCGGATCACCCGTCCTATTGGTGAAGTCGGCCAGAACGATGGTGTCTTTGTCGGTCAGCGCTGGCGGACGGCGAAGATAGAACCACCCGGCAACGGCGGACGCGATGACGATGACGGCTGCCGAGAGCCGAAGTGTCCCGCGCCGGCGGGACCAGACACTCGCTCGCGAGTCAGCCTGTGGCGACGACGGCAGGCGCCTCGACTCGCGATCGCGCCTCAGCCGCTGCAGGTCCGCGCGAATTTCCGACGCGTGCTGGTAGCGAAGGTCGCGATCCTTCTCCAGGCACTTGCCAACGATCCGGTCCAGTTCCGGTGGCACCGTGACATTGAGCTGCCGCAGCGGAGTCGGAGCGCGATTGAGGATCGCCTCGAAGATGACCCCGGGGCTCTCACCTGTAAATGGCAGGTGCCCCGTCGCCATCTCGTACAACACCACGCCGAAGGAGAACAGGTCGGTGCGGGCATCCAAGTCCCGCGCTCGCACTTGCTCGGGCGACATGTACGCGACCGTTCCCAGCGGATTCCCCGGACTTGTCAAGCGGTCGGTCGCTGTCATGGTCGGTGCGGCGTCATCCCCGCTGCCACCTGCACGAACCTTGGCCAGTCCGAAATCGAGGATCTTTGCGTGGCCGCGACCGGTGATGAACAGATTCGCCGGCTTGATGTCGCGGTGGACGATCCCGGCGTCGTGCGCCGCCTCGAGCGCGTCGGCGATCTCGATCGCGACCGCCAGCAGCAGATCGATATCGAGAGGGTGCCCGGCAATGCGGTGCTTCAGCGTCGTCCCTTCGAGGCACTCCATCACCAGGAACGCGCGGCCATCTTGTTCGCCGATATCGTGAACGGTGCAGATGTTGGCGTGGTTCAACGCTGATGCCGCGCGTGCCTCGCGGCGAAATCGGGCCAGCGCCTCGGGACGGCTCGAGAAGTCCGGCGACAGAAACTTCAGTGCGACGAAGCGCTGCAGCCGCGTGTCCTGGGCTTTGTAAACGACGCCCATGCCGCCGCCACCCAATTTCCCGACGACGCGATAGTGGGAGATCGTCTGCCCGACGGGTTCGCCGTCGTCTGCCGCGAGTTGATCGGCCTGGTCGCGCGCCACGGCTTTTGCGGCGACCTCAATCGCCGGCCCCGACAGAAACCCGCTGGCCTCCCGCGCTGACCGCAGTAGCGCGCGGACGTCCCGCTCCAGGGCGTCGTCGCCAGCGCAGCTCCGCTTCAAGAACGCGTCATGCTCGTCAGGCGGAAGGTCCAGGACCGACTGGAACAGGCGCTCAACGCGTTTCCAACGTTCTGCGTCCATGCCTTCTGCTCATCGGGTGAGTTCCTGATAGAGCCACGCCTTGGCCGCACGCCACTCGCGTTTAATCGTGCCCGTCGACAGCTTCAGCACCTCGCCGATTTCTTCCACCGACAGCCCGCCAAAGAAGCGCAGCTCGACGATCTGGGCCTTTCGCGGATCGATGCGCGTCAGGCCGATCAGCGCCTCGTCGAGCGCGACGAGATCCGTTTCGGCGTCTTCACCCGACCCGATGACCACCACATCGTCGAGCGCCACATGCCGGACGCCGCGGCCGCGCGTGATGTTGTGCCGACGCGCATGGTCCACGAGGATGCGCCGCATGACCTGCGCCGACACAGCAAAGAAGTGGGCGCGATCCTTCCACTGCATGCGCGTGTAGTCCGCCAGGCGCATATAGGCTTCGTTCACCAGGTCGGTGGCCTGCAAGCTGTGCCCCTGACGCTCGCGACGCATGTAGCGGCGGGCAAGACGGCGCAGCTCTTCGTACACGATGGGCGTCAGCGCCTGAATGGCGGTCTCGTCGCCGTCGCTCCATGCGCGGAGCAGTCCGGTAACGTCGGTCTCCGCCGAAGGCGCTTTGAGTCCTGAGGGCTTTTCGACGCGGGCCATGCTTGATGATCCCTTCGGGCCGGATCTTACGCCGTTAGGGGGCAGGAGGACGGATATCGCCGTCCCGCTCGTAGTGCCAGCGTCCCCGGATGCACGTGCCATCTTGTGCATGCCCCTGGGACTTCACAAGCTGACACGAAAGGAGTCCTCAATGCGTGCCTCATCCACCTCCATCGTCGCGCTCATCGGAGCCGCGTTCCTGTTGGTCGGGTGCAGTCAATCCACGTCGCCGATCCAGCCGTCGTCGCTATCGTCCTCCACGTCGTTGACTACTGGTGCGGTGAACGCGGCGGCGCAGACGCTGACACAAGTACCCTTCAAGGGTACGTTTGAAGGGAATGACACCGTCATACCGCCGACAATCACTACCGCCGCCACGGGAACCGGCACCCTTGTCGGTCATTTTTCGCTAACCGACGTAGTGACCCTGACCTCGCTCACTGGGACGGGGCAGTGGATCGCGGCCAATGGAAACATCATCTACACGACGTTTGTCGCATCGCCCGTACCGGGCCCCGTGGTGTTTGAAATCACGGAAAGTCACACCGTTACCGGTGGGACGGGCCGATTCGCCGGAGCCCGGGGGAGCTTTACGGTGGAGCGCACGCACATTGTGGAACCCAGTGCCGACGGAACGCATGTCACGTTCGGCTCATTCGATGGGACCATCACTTCCCCAGGGCCAGCCGACTGAGACGACTACGCGTCGCGCCTGATCCTGCCACAGGCAGCCCGACGCGTGGACGTTGAACTTCACGAGCTGTCGGGTCGCTGAGATGAACGACCAGCTCGAAGGCACGACTATCACGGAGTCGAACAGCGGCGAAGTGACGCACGTCGCGCGTCGCCAATCAACGGGCGCCCAGCAACTCGGCTAGCGCCACCACCGCCGCGTCGACGAGGCCCAGACCAAGGGTCGGCAAAGCGCCGTTCCCGTCCGGAAGCATGAACGGCGCTTGATGATCGTTCTGTCCTCTTTTCGAGTCGTGTGACGCCGGTTGGCTGCTCACCGGTCGCCGGCACGCGAAACAGCGGACCGGATGGAAGAAGCCAATCGAGCGACCGTCCGGCGACGAGAACGAAAACCGGCGCTTTGATTCCAGTCAGCAACCAGCCCGACGTCGACTCTGCTGGCGCAGCCACAGTGGCCGCCGCATCGTCGAGCTGCATGCGTACGTTCCCGACGTCTCGCCAACGGAGTTCTGGATCCTCTTCGAGACAACGAGCCGATGGCCCCGCCCCGGTCGCTTGGTTCCGAGCCACTTGATCGCTAAGATCCGTCGCACGCATGCCCCTCACCGCCGGCGCTAGCCTTGGCCCCTACGAAATTGTGACCCCCATCGGTGCGGGCGGAATGGGCGAGGTCTATCGGGCTCGTGACACGAAGCTTGGCCGTGACGTCGCGCTCAAGACGCTGCCTTCCGCGTTCACGGCCGACACCGAACGGGTCGCGCGGCTCAAACGAGAGGCGCAGGTACTCGCCGCGCTGAATCATCCGCACATCGCCGCCATTTACGGACTCGACGAAGCCGAGGGCTGCCACTTCCTCGTCCTCGAGCTCGCCGATGGAGAGACGCTCGCGGCGCGGCTCGACCGCGGGCCGCTGCCGTCGACGAAGCGCTGGGCATCGCGCGGCAGGTGGCCGACGCGCTCGAGGCGGCGCACGAAAAGGCGTCGTGCACCGTGATCTGAAGCCTGCGAACATCGCGTTCACCGCCGATGGACTGGTGAAGGTCCTCGACTTCGGCCTGGCAAAGGCCGTCGACGGCGCCCACAACTCGGACGCCGCGATGTCTCCGACGATCACGTTCGCGGCGACGCACGCGGGTGTCATTCTCGGCACCGCGTCGTACATGAGCCCCGAGCAGGCGAAGGGCCGCGCTGCCGACAAGCGCTCCGATATCTGGTCCTTTGGCTGCGTTCTGTACGAGATGTTGACCGGCCGTCGCGTCTTCGACGGGGAGGATGTGACCGAGATCATCGCATCCGTCGTTCGCGACCAGCCCGACTGGACCCTGCTGCCGCCGAGCCTGCCCTCGCAGACTCGCCTGCTGCTGCAGAAATGCCTCGAAAAAGATCGCCGCGCCCGAGTGTCCGACATTGCGGTCGCGCGTTTTCTGTTGGCCGAGTCCATTCCTGCGGCCGCGCCGTCCACACCGTCCGTCCGGTCGCGCCGACGGTGGCTGGCGCTCGCGTCCGTGCTTGCCCTCGTCATCGCGGTGGGACTCGGCGGCGTTTGGCTGGGCGCCCGATTCACGTCGCACCCGGCTATGTTGCCGGCGCGATTCGTTCTCGAGCCGCCCCAAAAGCTGCCGTTGTTTCTTCAGGGATTCGATCGCGACATCGTGATCTCCCCCGACGGATCGAACATCGTTTACCGTTCGACAACGGGATCAGGAGGTGGGTCGGTCTTCGCCATTCGGGGCATCAACGATCTGACGCCGCGCGCCCTGGGCGGCGCGGGGGGGCCCAGCCGTTCATCTCGCCCGATGGACGCTGGCTTGGATACTTTGCCGCCGGCGAACTGCGCAAAATCCTGATCACAGGCGGGCCGCCGATCACCATCTGCAGGGTCGCGAGCCCTGTCCGCGGCGTCCATTGGGGAGCCGGCGACAGGATTGTGTTCGGCGTGGTCGACCCACAGAAGGGTCTGCAAAGCATAACGGCTTCGGGAGGGGAGCCTCAATCGTTGACAACGCCGGCGCAGGAAAAGGGCGAGATCGGCCACTACTTTCCGTTCGCGCTGCCCGACGGGAAGGCGGTGCTCTTCACGATTGGCAGCGGTGCGACCACGGCGGAGAGCGGACAGATCGCCGCGCTCGATCTGCGAACCGGTCGCTATAAGACGCTCATCCGCGGTGGGAGCGCTGCCGTTTTCGTCGAACCGGGCTACCTGGTCTACTCCAGTCGCGGAACCCTCCAGGCGGTCCGATTCGATCCCCAGCGCCTCGAGGTGAACGGTGAACCGGTGCCCATCATCGACGACGTGATGAATACCTCGGTAGGAGACGCGAATTTTTCTATCTCACGCAACGGGACGCTTGTCTACGTCGCGGGAGCCGGCGCGTTCGTCCAGAACGTCTATCCTCGTTCGCTCGTCTGGGTCGACCGGCACGGGATCGAAACGCCGATCAAAGCACCAACGCGATCGTACGGCGTTGCGAGGCTGTCGCCAGACGGTACGCGCATCGCGACAGATATCCGCAGTCCAGCGGGGGACATCTGGGTCTGGGATCTGACCCGTGAAACGCTGACGCCGCTCAATCTCGACCCGGCGTTCGACCTGGCGCCGGTGTGGACGCAGGACAGCCGGAAGATCATCTGGTCGTCGTCGCGCGGCGGTGGTAATCCGAACCTGTATCTCCAGTCGGCGGACGGAACCGGTCCGGTGGAACGTCTGACCACCAGCGAACGCGCCCAGTTCGCCACGGCCGTGACCCCGACCGGATCGCAGGTCCTCTTCTTCAGTCCGAGCGCCGCGAGCGGCGTGGGATCGCTCGCGGCGGTCGATCTGTTTTCGGCGACGATCGATGCCCGCGGCACGCGCGCGCAGCCGCTGCTGGAGTCGGCGGCACAGAAGCTTGCCGCGGAGATTTCGCCCGACGGCCGCTGGATTGTCTACCAGTCGGACGAATCCGGCCGGCGTGAGATATTTGTCCGCCCGTTTCCACAGGTCGAGGCCGGGCGCTGGCAGATATCGACGGACGGAGGGACGCGACCGGCCTGGTCCCGCAAAGGCGATGAGCTCTTCTACCTGGACGGCAACGATCAGCTGACCGAAGTCCGCGTGCAGGTCGGTGCCACCACCTTCATGCCTGGCAAGCCAGCGAGGGTGCTGAACGCGAAATATGTCGCCGGCTCCACGACACGCGGCTACGATCTGCGCTCGTACGACGTGTCGGTGGATGGCCGGCGATTCCTGATGCTCAAGGAGACCGCGGGAGTCTCCACGTCAGCGCCGCTGCCGACGATGACCGTCGTCGTCAATTGGATCGAGGAGCTCAAGTCGCGCGCACCCGCGAAATGAACGCCGCCCGCGCCGTCGTCGCCCGATGCACGGCGAGAGGGTCAGGATGGTACCCGTCACACGCGAGCGTCACGCGAACACCCCGTTCACTCAGGTAGGTCGGCATGCCTCCATGAAAGATCTCGTCGTCCGGATGCGCCAGGACGAAGAGCAGAGACGCGCGGCCGTGAGGCAGTCATCGCACTTTCTCCCCTTGATTCCGTCACCCTCGGGGCGTGGGACGCCCATGCGGATAACGTGCATGCTCATCGGTGTCGCTCATCGCGCGTATGCTCATGCTCATGGCTGGCGCCCGAAGCACCGGGGGACCGCGCGGCGCGACCGAAAGGGCTCCCGATTCACAAGAGCGGCTACGCGCGTTGGCATGGTGGGAAGGTGAGGGGGACGGATCGCAACCACGAAGAATGGACAGCCAGAGGAGATGAGATGAGCAACTACAAGGTCGGCTACTTCGTCGGCAGCCTATCGAGATCGTCCATTAATCGGCTGCTCGCGAAGGCTCTGGTGCGCCTCGCCCCACCCGAACTCGACATGACGGAGATTCCACTCGGGGACCTTCCGCTCTATAACCGCGACTACGACAATGACTACCCGCCGGTGGCGCGACAGTTCAAGGATGCGATCAGCTCCGTTGAAGCAGTGCTGTTCGTCACACCGGAATATAACCGCTCGATCCCCGGGGCATTGAAGAACGCGATCGATTGGGCGAGCCGTCCGTACGGCAAGAATTCGTTCGCCCGGAAGCCCTCGGCTGTCATCGGAACCTCTCCCGGCAAGATCGGGACGGCCATCGGGCAGCAACACCTGCGCAGCATCCTCGGCTTCTGTAACTCGCCGCAGATGAACGCCGTGGAAGCCTATATCCAGTTCCAGCCCGGCTTGATCACCGAGGACGGTGAGGTCACGAACGACACGACGGAGGAATTCCTGCGGAACTACATGACCGAGTTCCACGCGTTCATCATGCGCGTGTACACGGTCCTGCCCCGGAACGCATAGGGGCAGGGCCATGCACGCAGCGCCGGCGGCGCGAACTCTTCCGGCGCCGCCGACCTCGCGGCGTCGACCAGCGACGCCGACGCCTTCTCCTGCCATCATTACGGCGCTGCGTCGCTGCGGCGGCCGGAAAAGGAAATCGACTCGCCCGCTTTGCGCGTGCCGAAGGGGACGCAGCTCTGCAACGTTGGGCTCTGGTGTGTCGCCAGCATGACGCGTGTCAGAGCACGCCGATCTGCCGGAGGAAACCGACCTGGTCGTAGAACAGGTTTTCTTCGACGATCTCGCCGTCCTTCCAGTGCGCGACCGTGCAGAAGTCCAACTCGAACGTCTTTCCGGTCGCGTCGTGAACTCTGCCGTCGAGACCCTGCCAGGGGCCGATCATCTTGCCCTTCCATTTGGCGATCGTGCAGGTCCAATCGCCGGACCCGAACATCACGCGATATGGATCGTTTTCGAGATGATTCTCAATCGACTTGAAGAACGCCTCAGACTCTTTGTGGTGCGCGTCGCGGCCAATCGTCGGATCGGGCTGACCCGGCCAGTACACCTTCGTGTCCGTCGAATGCCGTTTGCGGAACACCTCCCAGTTCTGCGCATTCCAGGCATCGTCGAGCGTTTTCATCCGTTGCAGGTTCTCTTCAGCGCTCATGCATCACCTCGTATCCACAGCCGACCGTCTGCGCCCATGCCGCAGCGGCAATAAGCCCGGATGGCACGCGCATCGATCGTACAGCTGCATCCGATCGCGCTGGCGGTGTTCAGGTTGATTGGACGCCACCGTCCGCCGCAGCTTGAACAGCGTCTCAGGGCAGGAGTGTGGCTTGTGAAGAAGATCGGATTCCTGTCGTTCGGACACTGGAGCGACTCTTACGGTTCGCGAGTACGCTCCGCGACCGATTCGCTGCTCCAGTCGATCGAGCTCGCGATCGCTGCCGAGGAGTTGGGCATCGACGGCGCGTACTTCCGGGTGCACCATTTCGCGCGCCAACTCAGCTCGCCGTTTCCGCTGCTTGCGGCCATCGGTGCGCGAACGCGCAGGATCGAGATTGGAACGGCCGTCATCGACATGCGCTATGAGAATCCGCTCTACATGGCGGAGGACGCGGGCGCGGCGGACATCATTGCCGGCGGCCGGCTGCAACTCGGGATCAGCCGAGGCTCGCCGGAGCAGGTAATCGAGGGGTGGCGCTACTTCGGCTACGCGCCCGCAGCGGGTGAGACCGACGCGGAGATGGCGCGGCGTCACGCCGAGAAGTTCCTCGAGGTCATCAAGGGTGCCGGGTTTGCGACGCCGAATCCGCGGCCGATGTTTCCGAACCCGCCCGGACTTCTGCGCCTGGAGCCGTATGCGGAAGGCTTGCGCGATCGGATCTGGTGGGGCTCCAGCTCGAACGCCACGTCGCGGTGGGCGGCGAAGCTGGGAATGAATCTCCAGAGTTCGACGCTCAAGGAGGACGAGACCGGCGAGCCATTGCACGTGCAGCAACGCAAGCAGATCGAAGCGTATCGTGAGGCATGGAAGGAAGCCGGGCACGAGCGTGAGCCACGCGTATCCGTCAGCCGCAGCATCTTCGCGCTCGTGGACCACCGCGACCGCGCGTACTTCGGCCGCGACGGACGCGACCAGGACCAGGTCGGCTACATCGACGCCAACACGCGCGCCATCTTTGGTCGCTCGTACGCAGCCGAACCCGACGTGCTGGTCGAGGAACTTGCCGCGGACGAGGCGATTGCCGCGGCCGATACGCTGCTCCTGACGGTGCCGAACACGCTTGGCGTGGACTACAACGCGCACGTGATCGAGAGCATCCTCAAGTACGTCGCCCCCGAGTCTCGGTTGGCGTTGATCGACGTTATCCGTCGTTTGAATCGAGGTGGCCGGCTCTCCAGGATCGGAGCATGACAGTCACACATCACCACCGCGACGTTCCGCCTGAACGTGGCGACCATGGACATGGTGCCCGTGACAAGCACGCGGGCCATTCCGTCGAGATGTTTCGCGACAAATTCTGGGGGACGCTGCTGCTCTCGGTGCCCGCCATCATTTGGTCGCCGATGATTCAGCAGTGGTTCGGCTACGAAGCACCAGGCGGCGGCGCCGCGTCGCGATGGATCCCCGCAATCTTCGGGACGCTGGTGTTTGGATACGGCGGGTCGGTGTTCATCAGAGGCGCCGCCGGCGAAATCCGGGCACGGCTCCCAGGCATGATGACCCTGATTTCACTGGCGATTACGGTGGCCTTCCTGTTCAGCCTTGCCGTGACGCTTGGGTTTCGGGGATCGGATCTGTGGTGGGAACTCGCAACACTGGTCACGATCATGGTGCTCGGCCACTGGATCGAGATGCGGTCGATCACACAGGCCCAAGGCGCATTGAAAGAGCTCGCAAAGCTGCTGCCGGACACGGCTGTGCGGCTCCGTGGCGACCAGACGGAAACGGTTGCGGTGCCCGAGCTGCGTGCTCGAGATCTCGTCCTGGTGAGACCCGGCTCCGGCATCCCCGCGGACGGCGTCGTCCGCGACGGATCGAGCGACGTCAACGAATCGATGATCACCGGCGAATCGAAGCCGGTTCACAAGACAGGTGGGGACAAGGTCATTGCTGGAACCGTCAATGGCTCGGGCTCGCTCCGCGTCGAAGTGACCGGCACCGGCGACAACACGGCGCTCGCCGGCATCGTGCGTCTTGTCGCTCAAGCGCAGACGTCGCGCTCGCGCGCGCAGGCTCTCGCCGACCGAGCTGCGTTCGTGCTCACGATCGTCGCGATCGTGGCCGCTGCCGTGACCCTCGCAGCCTGGTCGCTTGCGGGAAAGGATGCGTCGTTTGTCATCGAGCGGGTCGTCACCGTGCTCGTCATCGCGTGTCCCCATGCGCTCGGTCTCGCGATTCCGCTCGTCGTCGCGATCTCGACGACGCTGGGCGCACGCAACGGACTGCTGGTGCGCGACCGTCGGGGGCTCGAGGAGGCGCGCAACGTGAACGTGGTGTTCTTCGACAAGACGGGCACACTGACCCGCGGCGAGTTTCGCGTCGTCGACATCACAACACACGAAGGCCTCACGGCCGATGAGGCGCTGCAGCTCGCAGCTGCCGTCGAACGTGAATCCGAGCACACGATCGCGCAAGGCATCGTGAAGACAGCGGAAGAGCGCCGGTTGTCCATTCCGCGTGCCGAGTCGTTTCAGGCCCTTCCGGGTCGTGGTGTTCAGGCGATGGTGGCCGGGAGGCAGCTGTTCCTCGGCGGACCGTCGCTGCTTCGTGAAGCCGGCGCGCAGGTGGATTCCGTGCTCACAGCGGCAATCGATCGTGCATCCAAGCGTGGCCAGGCAGCGATCACCATGCTGGAGCGTTCGACGCCGATCGCGGTGTTCGCGGTGGCGGACGCGATCCGCGACGAATCCCGCGCTGCTGTTCAGCGTCTGCATGAACAGAACATCGAAGTGGTCATGATGACCGGCGATGCGGAACCGGTGGCCCGCGCCGTCGCCGAGGAACTCGGGATCGATACCGTGTTCGCGGAGGTCCTGCCGGACCAGAAGGCCTCAAAGGTTCGGGAAATGCAGCAGCGCGATAAACGTGTGGCGATGGTTGGCGATGGCGTGAATGACGCGCCCGCGCTGGTCACCGCCGATGTGGGCATTGCCATTGGTGCGGGCACGGACGTGGCTGTGGAGGCAGGGGACGTGGTGCTGGTTCGCAGCGATCCGCGCGACATTCCGCGAATCATCGCTCTGAGCCGGGCCACGTATCGAAAGATGATTCAGAACCTGTGGTGGGCCGCGGGCTATAACATCGTGGCGATTCCGCTTGCCGCCGGCGCGTTGTCCGCCTGGGGCCTTGTCCTTCCTGCTGCGGTGGGCGCCATCCTGATGTCGGTCAGCACTCTTGTCGTCGCCGCCAATGCTCAACTGCTCCGGCGAGCCAACATCTGAGCGCGGTTTCACGGCGCTGTGATGTCCAGGATGAAGGTGGCGTTGACGCAGGAGACAGAGGCCGTGAAGATCATGAATAGCGAGGGCGTGTCGAGTAGCGCGCTCGCCGCCAGGAATAGGCTCCCACCGGACGAATCACAGGTTCAGGTCGGCTAGGCGATCCCCAGTCGAGCGTTCCGACTCGCGCGCTCGGCCACCGGGCGCGCTCGGTTGATGCTGCCGACCGGCTTGCAGTCCGCCGCCGAGTTGCCCGTGACGTCGATCCACATCTTGGCGCACGCCTCCGGAGGAAGGATCGACTTCGGGCGCAGCGTGAGGCGTCCCACCGTATGAAACGGCGCCTGCGACTCCTTCCACTCGACGCTCGCGTTCTCGATCCAGAAGCCCGCCATCCGGCGACGTCCCCAATACGTCATCCTTTGCGTATCGAGCAGCTGCAGCGCGAAATCGAAACAGCTCATTTGCAGATCATCGTTGACGTGGCGAACGATCTCGTCCTGGAGGCAATTGATGCCGCTGCCGAGCGGGCCGGCGTAGTTCCCGGGACACGCGAACGCGGCATACTTCGCGACGTCGGCGGGTCCGTGGTGGTACGGCACCGTGCTCCAGTACGACATCTGCTGGTACGCCACCGACGCCGGCTGCTCCTGCCGCGCGCCGAGGACAGCCGTTCGTAGAAACCCCATCTTGTCCTCGAAGGGCAACGCGCGAAACCCCTTCGCCATCGTCGGCGCGGTGACCACCCGGGTGGTCACCGCGAACGCGTGGGCGTCGTTGATCGGAAACGTCCGCCTGTTGTTCATCGAGAAGTCCTGCCGGCCGGCCGATGCGCCAATCACTCCGGGCGGAAGGTCGATCGCCACCGAGCAGGCGCGCACGTCCTTCTTGGGATCGGGAAAGATATGCGAGTCCGCATTCGCAAACCGGACGACCGCCGGATAGACACCGGGCTTCGCGAAGATCCCGTGCGCGAGCCGCGTGGCCAGCGCGCGATCCGGAACGACCTCGAAGACGTCGAACACCTCGAAGTCCGCTCGCAGGCAGATGCCCTTTGCGTGGGTGCCGCGTGCAAGCGACCGATTCTGTTGCGCGGCGTACCGCTGCTGAATCGCCAGGATTCCCTGCGTGAGCGCGGCGATATCCTGCGCCTCGGTCGCCCGGGCCGCTTCACCACGCGGAAGCGCGTAGCGCCCCGTTCCGTACGCGACGAAGCCGAGCAAGAGCGCCGTCGCCGCGATCGCCAGGCTCACGCGCAGCCGCGGCCGCGGCGTCTCGACATCAATCGGTACGCGCGCAGCGCCGAGTTCTGGCGCGGTCGCCAGCGGATGGGCGAGCGGAGTCGTGGCTGCGACCGGCGTCGAGGCGAGCATCGACTCGGATGTGAACGTCTTCAGGAATTCAATGATCGCGTAGCGCTTGTCCTCGGTCAGGTCCGGATAGAACTTCCACTCGTGGCCGGAGTTCCAATTGCCGGGCAGACGCGTGTCGAACGTAAAGGCGGTTTGCCCGGGCGCAAGGGTGTATTTCGCTGGATCGATTTGGATTCCCAGCTTCACCGGATCGTAGTCACGGGTTCCTGTCGGGAACGTCACGGGCCGCGATGCCGCCGGGGACAGCAGGTCATAAATTGTAGGCACCGATCCGTTGTGAAGGAACGGACCTGTCGCCCAGATGCCGACGAGTGTTTTCGCGCGGTATACTTTCCGCCCGGCCGTATCCGGGAACCTTGCACTGTCGAGCATCGGCGCCCGGAACATGGGATCCCATGCCGGACCCTTTCGCACCCGCCGATTTTCGAGCTCCTCGATCTGGCTCGCGTCGTAGCCGGCGTCCTGATACCCCTTCAGCTTGATCTTCTTGACGAGATCCCCCGCGGCGGTCGGAAACGGGCGGATACTGCCGTCCGCGAGCGCAACTGGCAACTCGAAATTGATGGCCGCCAATGGATCGGTCCCTGTCTGGGCGAACGGGAACAGCTGATACGTCCGCATCAACCCGTCGGTCTTGTACGTCTCGTGACACGGGGCGCAGTGCTCGACGAAGAGTGCCTTCCCTGCCTCGGCCCTGGCGGTGTCGATCGGCGGAAACGCGGCCGGCCAGCCCGGCGGCGTGAGCTTGTAGGCCAGCGTCTCGAGCCGGTGCAGGTTGTCGATGCGGACGGTGCTTGCAAACGTCCGTGGATCGAACAGGGCCCCCACGCCGAGCGCCTGCCCGATGTTGCGCTCCATGACGGAATCGGTGTTCGCGCCCCACTGCAGCCAGCCGGTAAACTCCATGCCCCACACATGCGGAAAACTGACCGGCGCATTGGCGGGCAACAGATTGCCAGGAATGCTGCCAAACAGTTCGTCACGGCCGATGCCGAACGCATCGAGCCTGCCGTAGCCTTCCTGGGTGCTGATGCGCAGCGAGTGCTTCAGCGCAGCCACGTTCTTCAGCGCGGCAACTCTGGCCTCGACCAATCCGCGGTTGGTCGTGAGCAAACCCCAGATTCGGCCGGCCGTCGTCTCGTCCGCCGTCGTGCTCTCGGATTGCCCGCGCGCGCGCCGAGCCGCACGGACGGCGTGGACGCGTTTCCAGAACCGGACGAGGCGGCGTGGCGACGTCAGCGTCTTCTGCGTTTCCGCCGCCAGATCGACGAGGAAAGCATTGATCTGCGCCATGTTACCCAGGCCGTCGATTCGCACGGCGCGGCCCTGATACTGCACCTGGCCGACATGGCACGCGCTGCAGTTCAGGCCGATCATCTCGATGTTCGACGCCTTCGACCGTGCGATGGACACGCCGACCGGAAGACCGTCCGGATTGCCGGCGCTCGCGGGATCCGACAGCAGCCCGTATCGTTCGATGTTGTCCAGGAATGGGCGCACCTGAAGCGTGCCGTCGCTCGCGGTGCTTTCCACTTCGAGCGCGAGCAGCCAGTCCACGGGAAACAGCTCACCACCCTCGGACAGGTGATACAGCGACGCGCGCTCGCTGTCTGTTAACCCGTTCTGCCCATCTGGCGTCGGCGGCGCGGGCAGCGCTGGAGCGGCCACCGGCGCGGGATTGCCAATCCCCGCGCGATCGAGCAGCCAGCCGCCCGCGAGACCTGCCGCAAAGACTCCGACGAGAACGACCCCTGTTCGTAACTTCACGCGTATGCCGCTCCCTCGCGAACCGCGAGACACAAGTCGGTGACCGTTGCAAACCGCCGATTCCCGCATAACGACGCCACCGTGTGCAACCCGAGCATCCGGTAGCTCTCGAACTGCGGCGTGTCGAACCACTGATTAGCGGTGGATTCCTGCGGGAACGCCGGATGCGTGCGCGCGTAGTTGGTCACATCCACAGGCTCGTTGCCGATCAGGGTCGGCTTCAGATAGATCAGCACACCGGCCTCGTCGCGCGGATCCGGACGCGAGTAGCGAATCGTGCCGACCGCCCACCGGGCGACACCGCTTCCGGGCGGACCAATCTGGACGCCGGACGGAAACTCGATCTCCACGCCGAAGTCGATCCGCACCAGCCTGATGGCAGTCGCCAGATCGTCGAAGCAATAGCGCTCGTCGCAACCGGCATCGCTCACAATGACGTATCTGCACCGGCGCGCGATCACTTCGTAGAGTCCGAGATTTTCGAAGTGGCCGCCGTCGGACAGGTAGACGTACGGGTTCTTCTCGGTCGTGCGGCCGAGCAGCTCGCTGATGAGCGTCGTCACGCCGAATCCCGGTGCGGCTCGCATCCAGGTGGCATTGCCAGGTTGACCGGGATTACCCAGCCAGATGCCGAGGCGCGCGTTGAGCGCCGCGAGCAGGAACGTTCGCGCCGGCGTCGACGCCGCGCCCATGTTCGGGCTCACGGCGGCTCCTGAGGTCGTGATCGCCTGGCCGAGCGAGAGACCGCCGGCGTAGTCCCGAGCTGGCCGGTACTTCACATGCCGCGATCCGACATGGAGGGCAGTCATCGTGAACGAGGCCGCTTTCGTCTGCGCGACTGCCAGGCCCCGATCGCCGACCAGATTGAGCGTGGCGTTGACAATATGCAGGGGGCGTCCGTTGGCGGCGAGCTGCTCGATCGCAAGGTCGTCGTCGGCGTCGAATCCCGTGAAGAGGCTCGGGCTTCGTTCGGCGGGTGGACGGGAGACACCGAGAAATGTCCGCACCAGACGGGCTCGATACATGTCGTGCAGCGAGAACTGATTCACCGACACCACGCGGCCGAGGCCGAGCCCGACGAGGAGCAGCCCGCCGAGTGCGAGGAGATCCTCAGGCAGCGACGCGCCGACCGGGTGCGGCAGTTCGTGGAACAGGTTCATGCGGTGGATGGCGTCCAGCAGGAAGCGATTGGCGTCCGACACGAGCACCACGAGCAGCACGACTGCCACGGGCGCGACCAGTGGAAGCGCTACCGCCTGGAGGCGGTTCCAGCCGATGGCGCCAAGGCTGCGCCGCGCGCCAACCCAGTACGCCGCGGCACCTGACAGGAGTGCTGTGACACTGAACAGCGCTCGGCCGCTCTGGTCCGAAACACCCAACGCTCCGATCGCCCAATCGAGACAAATCGGTCCGAGAATGGCGATTGCGCTGGCCATCAGCCACACGACTGCTGCGAGGAGGATCCAGGCGCCCGCCCGGGCCCACCACTCGCGATCCTCGTCGGTCATGTCACGGCTCGCGAGTCCGACGAAGGCACTGAATTGCAGGAATAGCAGGCAGAGCGTGATCGGCAGATCGATGACGCAGAACAGTTGGGGGTTGACACCGGCTTCACGAAACAGAAACCCGTGCACCCACGAGGCGAGCAGCCGTCCCGTCAAGCCGGCGGCAGCCGCGGCAACCAACGTCCACGGTCGGAACGCCCGGCCGACGATCCACGGCAGGACCATGGCGAGCGCCGCCAGCGTGACTTCGAGAAGCCGTGATGGTTCGGTGCCGAACTGCACCGCCCAGAACCGATGGATCGAGAACAGCACATGCACGAGGACGACGGGCACGAGGAACCAGGTGATGAAGCTTCGCGTGCCTCGCGACTTGTTGCCAAGGCTCGGCAGCTCGCGCGCGGCGTAAGTGGTCGCGGCGGCGATGAGGAGCACGATCGGGATCCAATCGTGCCGATACCACCCGTCGAGCGTCTGGCGCGACACGAGCTCCGGCTGGGACGGTAACCCGAGCACTCCCAGGTAGAGGCGGGGGACCATAGTCCCGAACGCGATCAACGGAATCAGCACCAGCCAGGTGACGAGCAGGTTCCGAAGGATGGTGCCCCCGAGCGTCCATGTGTCCGCGGATTCCCAGCCCGCGTGCGGATCGAGGAACTTGATGAACTCGCGCAGCCGTGTCACCGTACCGGCCTCGGTTCGATTTCCGAGCTGTTCGGCAGGATCGCACTCGTTTCGAGCGCGCGCCCGCAGACGCCACGCGGACAGCCAGCCCCCTATGTAGCCGCCGCCCGAGACCGTCGAGAGGTAATCGAACTGCTCGAGCAGGCCGGCCTGCGCAAGCCCCTGGAGCACCCCGAGACCGAAGCTTGCGCTGCGAACGCCACCTCCGGACAGGCACAGCGCGGAGTGGCCGGTTCGCTCGTGATCGCCGCGGCCGCGTGCCGGGGCCGCGTCATCCAGGTACCGATACTCGTCGCCCAGTACTTGATCAAAGGAGAGCGGTGATGGGGGGGATGTCGGGTCCTGAGGCATGAACACTAGGGCAGGGAGGCCAACATCGCTTGGGCTGCCCGGAGATCCGCCGTGGTGTGGCCCTCGGTGAACCACTCGAACGTGGGTGCGAGCACCGCCCGCGCCTCCGACGCGCGGCCGGCCGACGCGAGCAGCGACGCCAGCGCCGTGGCGGACCGCAGCTCGAACGACTTCGCCTGCTGACGAGCGGCATAGTCGATCGCCTGACGAAGATTCTCTTCGGCGCCGACGGTCTCGCCGGCAGCGCGAAGCAACTCGCCGCGCGCGCGATAGAGTTCGGCGATGTAGCCACCTTCCAGGGTTCGTTCGGCGTGCGCGAATCCGTCCTCCACAGCCTCGAGTCCTTCAGCGATCCTGCCGGCGACACGCAGCAGATCGCCGAGGACGCCGAGAAACGCGGATCGCACCAGACCGCTCCCGATCGACTGCTGCACCGCCAGACTGTCCTTCAGCAGCTCGATCCCCTCGTCGACGCGACCGATGGCGGCCAGCGCGGCCCCTTGAAAGGATCGACTCCACTCGCGTTCCTGCAGCAACTCGTATTCGCGGCACAGGGCCACGGTCTCGCCGCCCAGGGCAATGGCGTCCGCGATCTCGCCGCGATTGAGGTGCAGCCCCTGCGTCACCAGCAGCGCGAACGCCAGCGTCATCGGCTGCCGCTGCGACCTCGCCAGCGCGAGCGTCTCCTGCGCCCGCGCCAGAGCGCGGTCCGGATAGCCGAGCACCCACATCGGACGGCTCGACATGGCGCGCGCAATCATGCCGGGATCGAGGCCGTACATGGCCGTGTAGGACGAATGCTCCGAGGGGACGTGAAGCTCGCGGCCGCGGTCGAGGATACGGCTCGCTTCGATCATGTCTCCCAGAAACTCGCGTGAGACGCCAACCAGATGATGGGCGCCCATGAGAAACGCGGGGTTCCCCGATTGCTGGGCCATCGTCATCAGTTCGTCGGCTCGCCGGCGGTACTCACGCAAGTCACCCCGAATCGCGTGAAACAGCGTGAGTGCCCACAGCACCGGGAACAGCTCCGGCGGATCTTTCAGCTGATGGCACAGCTCGCGCGCACGGGCGAACACCGGCTCGATCTCCGGCGCAGACCAGCCCTTCATCAATCGCAGTGCCAGCCCACGGATCATCTGGAGGCCAAGCTCCTGCTGAATGCGCTGCGGGCTCTCGGGGAGTCCGCGCAGCGCGGTGAGGCCCCGTTCGGCCAACGACAGCGCCTCGCGAAACGCGAACAGGGCAACGGCGCGTTGTGAGGCGGCATGGAAGTACTGCGCACTCGCGGCGAAGTCACGGGCCGCCTCGAAGAGCACGGCGAGACGTCCGGCGACGTCGCTCGTGTGCTGGCCGTACCGCGACACCAGCGCACGCGCCACGCGGCCGCTGAGCGAGGCGCGCCGCGTGGGCTGCAGCGATGCATACAGCAGGTTCTGGTACAACACGTGGGCGAACTGGTACCTGATCGTCAACGTGCGGTCCGCGAACTCCTCCTCCGCGATCCGCGTGACGAATACGTGCACGCGCTCGAGGACCTCCAGGCGATCCTCGGCGTCGGCGGGGTCCATCTCCACCGCGGTGCTGACCGTCGCGGAATCGAACTCGTAGCCCTGCACGCTGGCGCCGACCAGCAGCCGGCGATCGCGCTCGTCGAGCTGTTCGATCTTTCTGCTGATCATGCTGCGCACTGACTCGGGCAGATCCTTTGGCAGGGCGTCGATCGAGCGGGTCAACACGAATTTCCCCTGCTCTTCGGCGATGCATCCCGAATCATGCAGGTAGCGGATCAGATCCGCCATGAACAGCGGCGTTCCCTCCGTCTTCGCGTGGATGAACGATCCGAACGCCGCGGGGAAGTGATGTCCGGGGAACTCGAGCGCGAGGTACCGCTCGACGTCGGCGGAAGCGAGGAAATGCAGCGGAATTTCTTCGAACAGCCCATGCGCCCGCAGATCGCCGCTGAACGCCGCGAAGCGGTTCTCCGCCAGCGCCATCTCGGATGGCCGGTACGTCAGCAGCACCAGCACCCGCATCTTGGCGAGCCGGCCTGCCAGATAATTCAGGAGATCGATCGTCGACACGTCTGCCCAGTGCAGATCGTCGAGAAAGACGATGAGCGGGCGCGTTCGCGACACCTCCTCGAAGAGCGCCGCCAGCTCGCGCTTCATCCGCTCCTGCGATGCTGCCGGCGCGTCCTGGCGCATTTCGGCGAAAGACGGATGTCCGCTCGTCGTCGCCACCTGCGTGTACCACGTCGGCGACACCGTTCGCATCAACTGATCGACCGACACATTCGGGGTGTGGCGCAGCAGGTGTTCCAATGCCTCGAGCACCGGTAGATACGCTTCCGAGCCCGCCAGGCGTTCGGAACAGCGTCCGCGCGCGACGATCGGTCGATCGGGGCCAGTCGCGATCTCGGCGAGGAAGTCTTCCGTCAACGTCGACTTGCCGAGGCCCGCTTCGCCGGTGACGGCAACGAGCAGGCCCTCCCCGCGCCGGACGCGGGCGTAGGCGCGCCGGAGCGCCGTACGCTCCGCTTCGCGCCCGACCGTCTTGCGCGGCGCAGCAGCGGACGCCGTGGGCGTTCCGCTCCCCGGCCCCCCCGCCTGCAGTTCTGTCAGCAGTTCGGCCGCCTCACCCGCCGTGGGGCGCCGCTCCGGCTCCTTTTCGAGCATCCGCTGCACGAGATCGTCGAACGCATACGGGATGGAGGGATTCAGCCGCGCCAGTGGCACGGGATGCTCGGACACGATCGCCGCCAGCACCCCGATGCTTGTGGCCGCCACGAACGGCCGGCGGCCGGCCGCCATCTCGTAAAGCACGATTCCGAGCGCAAAGACATCGGCAGGTGGTCCGGCCGTCGACGCGCTCGCCGCTTCGGGCGACATGTATGGCGTGGTGCCAAGCAACGTGTTCGGCGCGGTCTCCGGATTGGTGTGCGTGGAGTGCGTGCCGCCGGCCGGCGGATCCATGAGCCGCGCCAGGCCGAAGTCCAGCACCTTGACGTAGCCGTCGGCGCGCACCATTACGTTCTCGGGTTTGACGTCGCGATGCACGATTCCCGCACCATGCGCGGCCGCCAGGGCGCGAGCGACCTGGCGACCGATGTCGATCACGCGCGCGATCGGCATGAGCTCATCGAGCATTGATCGCAGCGTCCTTCCGATGACGAGCTCCTGGACGATGAAGTGATCGCCCGAGGCCGTCTCGCCGGCATCGTGAATGGTGACGATGTTCGGGTGATTGAGCGCTGATGCGGCGCGGGCTTCGCGCAGGAACCGCAAAACGCTGAGCTCGCGCTCGCCGCGGAATTCGCGCATCACCTTGATCGCGACGGGGCGATTCAGCTTGGTGTCGAACGCACGATACACCTCGCCCATCCCCCCGCGGCCAATCGCGTCGTCGAGGCGGTAGTGACCGAGCGTCAGCGGCTGCATGCTGAATTCAAACTGATTGGGAACAGGCATTATAATCTCACCACCGTTCGATACAGCTGGAGAATCCATGACCTCCCCGCGAGAGGGGCCGTCGCCTGACGCACTCGCCAGGGCTGTACGTCTCGGCCACGCGGTCGTGGCGCTCGCCTCGGTGCTCGCCGGAAGAACGATGATCGCCTGCCGCCTGCGGCGGGCGCCAGAGGGGTGGCGTCGTACGCTCGGCATCCTCCTGAGATCCGAGCCGACCCGGTTCGCCGTCTCAGCGTTCGGGCTGCGTCTCCCATCGGCGGCGCGTGTCACCGATGATGTCGCGGATGTGGAGCGCCGCACGGCTGACGAACTGCGAGGCTATCTCGCGGGCCAGCGCGACGCGCATTTCGCTCTGGAGTGGCACGACGTCATTACCATTCGCCGCCGTCGCACCCTCCTCGACCTTGTACTGCTCCAGTTTTCCGCGGCGGGTAATCTCGAGTCGCTGACACCGTTCCTCGCGGAGCCCGTTGGCAGCGCAGCGGGCGGCCGCCTGTCGACCCGTGTGCAACAAGCGCTGATTGCCGCGTACAACGCGACGAGGCATCTGCCCGAAGTCCAGCGGCCGCGCGCCCTCAAACGGGCGGTCGAGACGTCCTGTCGGTTGGAATCCGAAGCGGCGACGGCGCGCGAAATGCTGACCCTCGCCGAGCGTCTGATGTCTGCCTGCTGCCTGTCGTTCGAGTCGATGGACGTGTCGTCTCCCGTGCGCCGATTTCGCCCGCCCGAGTTCCACCGCCGCCGCACGCTCGGCTTCGGCTTCCTGTCCGTCGTGATGCGCATCGCGCCAACGGCGCGCACGGTGGACGTCTGGATGAACGCGCACCATGTGGGCCTCGATGGTGTTCCCCTTCAGGAGCTGATTTCCGGCCTCGAAGGCGCGTGGGGCAAGGGTGAGCCCGTCGTCTTTCCGGCGCCGGATCGCGACCGGCCGTTCATGGAAGCGCGCGTCTGTTCCGTCCCCGGCGAACGGAACGTACACGAGATGCTGGCATTCGTGGATTTTTCGCCGGTGCTCGCCTTGCGCGAGGCGCTCAACGCGAGATACAGGTCCGAGGTCGGTGCGCCGATTACGTTCGGCACGTTGATAGCGTGGCTCTTGAATCTGGAGACGGAGTTTGCCGGCGTGAGAATAGCGTCGACGGTGGACGTTGGTCCATCGGCCGGCTACGAGCGCGACGTCGACGTCGTTCCGCTCAGACCCGCCGACTTCGCAACGGGTCGCGATGCGTGGGACGGGTTCGTGGCATTCGCCAGGGAGTTCAACCGGCTCATTGTGCTCGCTCGAAACCGGACGAGCCCCTTGCGGCGCAGCATGCAGATGGCGGGGTTGTTGCCGGCGCGGATTCACTCGCAGGCCGTCTACTCGGACCCGTCTGGTCTCGACCAGACATTCGGATCCCTCTGCGTGACGATCATTCGCGACGCTAGAGTCTTCGTCGCGCCCATGACGGACCTTGGGCTCGGCCATGGCTTCTTTGCCATCGGGAACACGAACCTGCCGGCGCCCGATGGACGGCGAGTGACGGCGGTTTCAATCAAGGGCGAGGCCGGCAGCATCGCGGGATACTACGGTGTTCTGCAGCGAATCATCGACCGGAGCCTTGCTTTGCAGTCAACGTGATCGAGTGGTTCCCGAGCGCATCGACGACGCCCAGGAGCAATATCGTCGGCGGCTTTCGGCGAGCATTGTGCGAGCAGCACGAATGCGCCGATGATCGCAACCGTGCGTGTGAGGATCAAAGGCTCGCCTTCACGCATGCCCGCGCGTGAAACACATCGTCCTTATAGCCGCGCGCTCCGGCAGTGCCTGGAATCGGCGGTCGACCGGGATCACCGACGACATCCACAGTCAACGAGAAGCTGCGGCACTGGGAGGACTCCTACAACGAGCATCGCCCGCACGGAGCGCTGGGCGGCCAGGCTCCGTACGAACGGCTCCTGACCAACCCCAGAGCCGGGCTGTCACCGAACTCTTCGGACACCAGCTACTTCTTGGCTCCCGGCTTGTCGGCGTGGAGTGGTTTGGTCAGCCAGGGATCGAACAGGACATCCGGCCCCTCAATCTGCGCGCATTTGGCGTCGATCGGACCGTCCTTGCATCCCCACCAATTTTCCCTGGCGTCAACCGTGCCGCCGCGCAGATTGGCGAGGCCTGTGTCGTGCTTGTCCAACAAAGAATTGAGGTGCGCGTCAACCGAGCCGTTCGTCGCGACGGCGATGCCGATGGCTTCGTTCGAAATGATGTTCTGAGAGATCAGCGTGCCAGTAATCGGCGGTGCGCCACCGGCGATGTCGCTGAAGACGACGATGCCCGTCGGACCAGCCGTCGGGACGTCGGCGTCGGGGCCGTTGTTCGAGATCCGGTTGCCGACGATGAGGTTGTTGTTCAGGTTCTGGAACGGTGAGTGGCTATGCATCGTGACACCCGGCAAGCCGTTCCCTTCCATCACGTTGCCGATCACGACGTTTCCGTAGTTCTGCCCTCCAGGAGGGCCGGCGAAAATCCCGACGCCCGCACCCTCGTTTGTGGCCAGGCCATTGCGGGTGATCGTGTTTCCTGCCACGGTGTTGTGAAATACCCCGAATGCGGGGTTGAAACCGAGTTGGAAATGATGGGACGCCAGCGTGATCGCGCAGTCGTACGGGTTCTCCCTCACGACGTTGCCCGAGATGAGGTTGTCACTGGTGAGTCCGGTATCGTCGCTGATGAGAATGCCCCCGGCATTGTGCTCGACCAGATTGCCTTCGATCGTCGAGTGCGTCACTCCGCTCAAGTGGATTCCTTCGCCGCAGTCGAACCCTTCACCCGCCACGAAATAGGCGGGCAGGCCTGGGCACGTCGGCGGCGGGCCCACATTGAGGCTCCTGTCGTTGCCAGTCACGTGGTTGTCCCGTATCGTCACGTATGAGGAGTCGGTGATCAGGATGCCCTGGAAGTTGGCATTCTCGACCGTGAATCCGGTGACCAGTACGTGGCTCAGATTCGGATGGTGGTGGCCATCGATATCGAAGCCATTGGACAGTCCGGCCGCATCGACGATGCTCTGTCCGGCGCCTGCCCCGACGATCGACAACGGCATCGGGACGACGACGTCCTCGTGGTACGTTCCCGCAGCGACCTGGATCGTGTCGTTGCTGGAAGCCGCAGCCACCGCAGCGCTGATGCTCGCGAAGCATCCTCCGGTCCCTCCCGGATTGACGCATCCGGTCCCTGCCAGCGTCAGACTCGACGTGCCGAAGAACAACGCAATGAACGCGAGCATGGCCCGAAGCCATGACGTCGATTTGTAGATCCGCGTGATGCCGCCTGTGCGGGTCCGGCGAGCGGTGACTGACTCTGGGTGCATGATCTCTCCTGCGAAGTTCATCTCCGTGTTGGCGCGGACGATGCGCCCAAACAGCCGAGCACCGTCACAGCGACAGGGCGAAAAGCACGAAACTATAGCAGTTCGGATGGGTCCGTCTGTTCAATTGAGCACATTCAGCGTGTTCCCGGGCAATCCTCCCGTGCCCTTCGAATCGTTCGCTGGCCCACGGTGGAACACGAGCAATTCGATCCGCGCAATCCTCAGCTGAGGCATTGCGGTTCGAAACGGCACACGAGGTGAAGAAAGGCGTAGGGCAACGCCGATGTGCTGAACGGCACAGCGCAGATCGCCGGGGCGGCCCAGACTCGGATTGTCGAATGAGACGACGCCTCGACCGACGTCAGACAACGACACTACCGACGTCCGCCGCGGCCTTCGCACATGGCGCTGCGAGTCGTCAGGCGGGCGCGTCCGAGGACTCCGAGGTCGCATCCTGCGCATGCTCAGCAGCGCCGCCGCCCTCGAGGCGAGGCGTTCCACGGCATCGATGACCACCACGAGTGCCGGCACCAATGGCGATCCCTGATGCGCACACGCCGTCGTGTGCTCGTGGCGATTCAGAACGGATGGAGGACATATGACGAGACAAAGCCCCAGCGCGACCCAGCGTGATTCCAGCACGCCGCCGACCACTTCGCCTGGCACCCCGAGGGTGGACGGGCTGGAGGAACGGCTGCTGGCATTTGCCGAGCAGCTCGGTCGAATCGCCGGGACGGTGCAAGCGAAGACCGCGGGCTGGATGGACGGCGACGCGCTGAAGAAGGAGCTCGCCCGGGTGCGCGATGGCGCAGCGGATCTCCTCCAGCAACTCACGGCAGACGCGCCGCCGGTCGAGGTGAGCAGACCGACTGGCAGGCCGGCGCCCGGAAGAAGCCGAGGACGCAGTGGCGGCATCGTCGACGCACCCGGGAAGAAGCATCGTCCGCCCATGCCGACCGATCCCGGAGCGAACCGTGCGGACAGTCAGGCTGCCAAAATGCGCGCGGCGAAAACGATGGTCAAGACACCGCGGCACCGCGGCCGCGGCTAGCACCACTGTGAAACGTGGATGTGGCCGGCGTCCGGGTGTGGGCTGTTCTTTCGCGTCCGATTCGCTCGCGCCTCGACCCAAGACACGTGGTCTTTGAGGACCATGCGGAACGCGGTCCTCCCATTGCACGAGTGCGTTGGCCACCGACCTTTTGGGAGGCGCATGCAATGAAACGCCGGCGCGGGTTCAACTACGCGCTCCTCACCGCTCTCGCCGCGGTGACCGGTCTTGTGATCCTGCGGGGCCTCTTCACGTCGACCGAGACGCTCTCCAGGGACCTCCTGTCGAATCGATTGCTTTACGGCTATGTCTTCGCGGTGACGGCCCTCGTGTTCCTTGTGCTCGGCTATGTGCTCGGTCGCCAAGCCGATAGACTCCGGCGGCTCTCGACCACGGATTCGCTAACAGGCCTCTGTAATCGCCGCGCCCTGGACGACCGCGTTCGCGACGAGTGGCGTCGCGCGGTCAGGTACGGCTCACCGCTGGCGCTGCTCCTCGTCGACATCGATGGTCTCAAGCGCATCAACGATCAACTCGGGCATCGTGCTGGCGACAATCTGCTGCGCGGGACGGCCACAGCCATCCGTCACAGCCTTCGGGGCAGCGATGTTGGGGCTCGATGGGGCGGGGACGAGTTCGCCATTCTGGCCCCTCAGACGTCTCGCGATGCGGCCCGCCGACTCGCCGAACGGCTCCTGGCGCAGCTGAAGCAAGGCAGGGATTCCACGCCCGCGGTAATCTCGGCGTCGGTCGGTATCGCCGTATTCGCGCGCGATGAGCGCGTGATCGACGATCCGGACATGTTGATGCGCGCGGCGGACGAAGCCCTCTATCGCGCAAAAGCGGCCGGACGCGATCAGGTGAAGGTCGCGTAGAGCGTCGCTGACTCGCTCGCGTCATCAGCGAACCGAGCCGCGGTGCTCGTCGATCGTGTGTGACCGCCAGGCCTCGCGCTGAACTCGTTCGCCCGCGCGAGAACATCGATCGCTGACAGCTCAGCTGGTGCGCGTCGCGCGGAACGCGTTAGGATGGTGGCGTTTCAGCCTCTTTTTTGAAGATGACCATAGCCGCTGCAGAAGATTTCGCGGGCATCGTGTCGCACCGCGTCGAGGCCGAACGTCACGCTCTCGCAGGAGACTGGCTCCGGCGACTCCATGAACTGCTCACCGTCGCCGAGAACGAGGTGTTCCCTTCCGAGCAACTGCTCGATCACATTCCCATGTTGATCCGGGAGATCGCGGTGTACCTGCGGGCGCCGGCTGACGAGGAAATCGCCGCCAACACGGTCGTTATCGAAAAGGCGCGTGAACTTGGCCGCCTCCGACACGACCAGCGGGCCTCCGTCCACCAGCTTTTGCGGGAATACGAAATCCTTGGCGAGATTCTGGAGGCCTTCGTCGTCGCAGAGACGAAGCGACTCGGGCTCCAGCCGTCCGCCGGAGAATGTTTCGAGCTTCTCCGCCGATTGACACGTTCCTCGCGCACGTTGATGCGGACGACCGTGGACACGTTCGTGAGCGAGTACATGACGGCGATTGAGGATCGGAATGAGCGGATCAAGGCCTTCAATCAAATGGCGAGCCATGAATTACGTTCGCCGATCGGCACGCTGTTGTTCGCCGCGGCGGTGTTGGAGCGCGCCGAGATCCGCGCCGATCCAGCCATGAGCGAGAAGATCACCACGACGATCAAGACGAACGCTCAGCGGCTGTCGTGGCTTGTTCAGAACCTGCAACGCGTCACCCGCTTGAGCAGCCCTTTTGACGTTCCGAACGAGCAGAACGTCGAAGTCGCAACGATCGCGAACGAAGTGGCGCGTCAACTTCAGGAAATGGCGTCATCGCGACAGGTGCGGATTGTCGTGGGCAAAGAGCTGCCCGAACTCTGTGCAGATCCCGCTCGGCTGGAACTCGCGTTGATCAACCTCGTGTCCAATGGGATCAAGTACAGCGATCCATCCAAGGCGGACTCCTTCGTAGAAATCACGTCAGGTAAGAACGACGCGCCTGAAGGCAGATGCGTCTTGTGCGTCCGCGACAACGGCCTCGGCATTCCAGAAGCAGACCGGGCGGCCGTGTTTGAGCGATTCTTTCGAGCCCACGCGCACCTGGACGCGCAATTGGGAGTCACGGGATCGGGACTCGGATTGGCGATCACCGCTGACTGCATCCAGGCGATGGACGGGGCGATCGAATGCGAGTCCACCGTCGGCGTGGGCAGCTGTTTCTCGATCACGTTACCGCTCAAGCCTGCGCAAGCCCGCAACAGTCCTCCTGTCGCGCCGAGGCACGGAGACGCTTCGTAAACGCGCCTGTTTGGTGGCGGTGTCGTGGCTTTCCTCCAACCTCAGCTCACTGCGCCCGTTCGCCGCACACGAGCGCCAACGACGTAAACCGCCCATTGACAGGCGTGGACGTGTTTATCCGACTGAGTGCCGAACAGCCGACCGACGGCGGCCGTCGCGAGCATGGCCACCATTCCCCAGATGGTCACTCTCGGCGGCGCCGACGAACAGTGGCGGAACAATCGGGTACGCGGGCTGGCGCTGCTGCTCGTGCAACCGTGGTCGCTCGCGTTGTTGGCCGGTGTTTACAAGACGAACAACCTGTTGCACCGTCGCGAGCACGGTGCCAGGAGTTGCTGGCTTTGTGAGCACCGCAGCGGACCACAGCCCTTCCTCCGCTCGCCGCGGACGCCCGACCGGAAGAGGGCTCACGGAACTCAACGTCGACTGGGTCGACGCGGCGACGATCTAGCGACCACTGACCAAGCACAAGGCACAGGATAATGGCGCCTCAATGACTGGTCCACGAGTGTCGGCGTCAGGGGGTGGTCGGCCAGCCAGCAGGCGAGGTCGGCCCGTCGATGCCCGCACCGGAAATGAGAACCCTCATCGCGTCGCTCAATGTGTTTCGCGGCCGCGACTTCGCATCTGTCGCTAAGAGAATTCGCGCCGATATCTCTCGTTCTCCGCCTTCATTTCCACGAGAAACTCGCCGAACTCCGGCGATTGGCGGATCCGATCCAGCAAAGCGTCGCGCGTGTATCGCGGGTAGAGGTGATAACCGCTCACCGCGGATTCCCTCAACCACTTCACGGCTTCAACGCTCTTGCCTTCAAGCGCATAGACGCAGGCGATGTCGTAGGCGGCGTGATGGTACAGGGGATCCTTCAGAGGATGCTTGCTCAGAATGATCGGAATCTGGGCTTCCGCGGCGTGAAAATCTCCTTTCACGGCAAAGAGCAGCGCCTGCGTGGGTGGCAGCTCGTCATAGTTGGCCTGCGTCCTGGACCAGTCGTCAATTGCCCATTGCGCGTCTGCCAGGCGACCCTTCCCCATGAAGTACAAGGCCTGAAACGTGCCGTTGCGAGGGAGGCTGGTATCCGCAGCGTATTCATCGTATTTGGACTGGACCTCGTCCATGAGAAGGACAAACGACTTGAGCGCGTCGCTCGTCGGATCGATTTCCAGGCCGCGCGCGAGTTCGCGGGCGGCCAGGTCCTCGAGTCCGAGATGGATGAATATGTAGGCCAACGCCCCGTGACCGACGTTCGGGTTGAGCTGATTGGCCAGTAGCGCCTCACGGGCAGCGGCCTCTCCCTGGTACCCCTCGAATTCGCTGTACAAGAGCTGAAACCGCGCCAAGTGCGTTTCCGCCAGCTGCGGATCGAGTTGCTGCGCCCGAGTGATCTCCTCGTTCGCGTGCTCGACCAATCCCGGCTGGGTAGGGTTCAGGAACACTGCGGTCGTTGCATACGCGTACGCCAGCTGTGCGTGCGCGAGCGCGAAATTGGGATCGGTCTCGATCGCCTTCTTGTAGAAAGCGATTGCACTGCTCACCAGGCGTGCGGGATCGCGAATGCGCTGGTCGAACTCGTACGCGCCCTTCAAGTAGTAGTCGTATGCGACCGGGTTGGACGTGTAGTGTTTCGTCAGTTGCGCCCGCTGCGATGCATCCAGTTGCAGACGCAGTCGTGACGCGACCTGTTGCGCGACCGTGTCCTGAACCGTGAAAATGTCGGCCATCCGGATGTCGAACGTGTCCGCCCACAAGGATGCACCATCGTCACATCTCAGGAGATTGACGCTGACTCTCAGGCGATCGTCCGCGCGCTGAAAGGACCCTTCGAGCACGGAATCGACTCCCAGCTGTTTCGCGGCGGCGAGCGCGTCGACGTCTTCGTTGAGATATCGCCGGACTGCACTTGTCGGGCGCACGATGAGTCTGCCGGTCTGACTCACTCGCCGGATTGCCGCATCCGCAATGCCGAGTCCCAGGTATTTGTCTTCAGCATCGAGCGGCTTCAGCGGCAGTACGGCAAGTGATTTGATCGCGGGCTGACCGGGCGCGTGTGCCTGCTTCCACCATGTGTAGCCGATCGCGGAGCCGACGAGTACCAGCAGCAGCACGAGGACTGCGACGACGCGAGGCCCCATCCAGCGGGGACCGCGTCCGCCGACGCGGGCCGCTCTGTCGTCGGCCGGCAGCCTCGCAGGATGTGTTCTCTCGAATTCCAGCCGCTGACGCGTGCGCTGCAGGCGCTGGAGGTCCGCGCGGATTTCGCTGGCGTGCTGATAGCGAAGCTCTCGATCCTTCTCCAGACACTTGTCAACGATGCGTTCCAGTTCCTGCGGGAGCCCCGGATTCAGCCGCCCCAGGGGCGCGGGCGCGCGATTCAGGATCGCATCGAAGATCACTCCGGGGCTGTCGCCGCGAAACGGTGGTGCACCGGTGGCCATCTCGTACAGCACCATGCCGAACGAGAACAGGTCGCTGCGGGCATCCACGTTCTGCGCCCGCACTTGCTCGGGCGACATGTACGCAACCGTGCCCAGCGTGCTCCCTGGACTCGTCAACCCGTCGACCGCCGTGATGGTCCGTGCATTTTCATCGCCGCCGCCACGGGCACGGACCTTGGCCAGACCGAAATCGAGAATCTTCGCGTGGCCGCGACCGGTGACAAACAGGTTTGCCGGCTTGATGTCGCGGTGGACGATGCCTGCGTCGTGCGCCGCCTGGAGCACGTCGGCGATCTCGATCGCCAGCGCCAGCAGCGGGTCGACATCCAGCGGCTGCCCGGCGATGCGGTGTTTGAGCGTCGCCCCATCGAGGCATTCCATCACCAGGAACGCGCGGCCGTTCTGCTCGCCGATATCGTGAACCGTGCAGATGTTGGCGTGGTTCAACGCTGATGCCGCCCGGGCCTCGCGGCGGAATCGGGCAAGGGCCTCAGGATCGCGGGAGAAGTCCGGCGACAGGAACTTCAGCGCGACGAAACGCTGCAGCCGCGTGTCCTCGGCTTTGTAAACGACACCCATGCCGCCGCCACCGAGCTTCTCGATAATCCGATAGTGCGAGATCGTCTGTCCAAGGGGGTCGCTGTCGCCTGCGGCCAGTTCACCGAGGTGGTTCGCGACGACCGCTGCAGCGACTTGCATCCCCGGCCTCGACAGAAACCCGCCAGCCTCGCGCGCTGATCGCAGGAGCGCCCTGACGTCCCGCTCCAGGGCGTCGTCGCCGGCGCAGGCCCGCTTCAAGAACGCGTCATGCTCGTCGGCCGGGAGGTCCAGGGCCGACTGGAACAGGCGCTCAACGTGTTTCCAACGTGCGGCGTCCATGCTCGTACTCAGCGGGTGAGTTCCTGGACAGCCACGCTTTCGCGGCACGCCATTCGCGTTTAATCGTGCCCGTCGATACCTTCAGTACTTCGCCAATTTCTTCCACCGAGAGCCCGCCAAAGAAGCGCATCTCGACGATCTCGGCTTTTCGCGGATCGATACGTGTCAGCCCGATCAGCGCCTCACCGAGGGCGATGAGATCCGTTTCGGCCTCGTCGCCCGAGTCGACGACCGCCACATCGGCGAGCGGCACGTGCTGCACGCCGCGGCCGCGCGTGACGTTGTGCCGGCGCGCATGGTCTACGAGGACGCGCCGCATGACCTGCGCTGCAGCTCGTCGTACACGATCGGCACGAGCGCGTGAAGCGCATCCCGATCGCCGTCACTCCAGGCCCGGGGCAGTGCGCTGACATCAATGTCCGTCGAGCGCACCTTGATGTGTGACGCCCCTTCCATCCGGTCCCGCACGGCTGATCCCTTCGGAGCGGATTTTACGCCTATATGGGGCGGGAGAGCAGTTATCCCCGTCTCATCGGAGCGGGCCGTCTTGGTGCGGTGCCACCTTGACTCGCCGCTGCGACTTTACGCGTCGACGGGAAAGGAGTCCTCAATGCGTGCCTCGTCCATCATCATTGTCGCGCTCACGGGATCTACGTTGGCCTTGATCGGATGCGGTCGAACGACATCACCAAGCAGCCCGACATCCGTCGCATCCGGTGGAGCGTCCATCACGTCGGCGGCGGTCGCCGGCTCGAGTGCTGCAGAGCATGAGGTACCTTTCAAAGGTACGTTGCAAGGCACTGACACTGACTCGGATCGCACGCCCACCAGCATCGTCGTCACGACCGACGGCACCGGCACGGCTACGCAGCTCGGTCAGTTCTCGTTCACTGAGCGAGTGACGGCCAGCTTCGCAACGTCGACCTCCATGGGTACGTCGCATTGGGAGGCGGCCAACGGAGACGCCCTCGATACCACACTCACCGGGTCGGGTCGGCCGACGGGAGCACCCGGCGAGATCACAATCACAGAGACGCACACAATCACTGGTGGGACCGGTCGATTCGCAGGTGCCCACGGACGCTTCACCGTCGACCGCGTGGCAAGCGGCATCACGTTCACCACGTCAGGCTCGTTCGAAGGGAGCATCACTTCTCCAGGGGCAGCCAACTAAGTCACCGGAGGCTGTTGAAGGTATTGTGGAACGCAGTGTCTCGGCACAGTAATTGTGTCAACCTTCCGAACGGGCGGTTCGTGTCGTCAAACCGCGACGACGACCTTCCCTCGTCCGTGTCCGTCCTCGATATAGCGGACTGCGGAGGAGACCTCGCTGAGCGGGAATCGGCGGCCAATCGCGGGCCGCCGCTTTTCCCGTCCCGTTAATCAATCCCGCTGTCCTCGTTATATCAATCCCTTCCGAAGACCCTGAAGCGCCGTGCAGCCGGCGGTTGGTAACGTCGCCGCCTCCTCGAAGGACACGTTCGCCGGCTTCGACGCCGGCGCCTTCCCCGGGCAGCCGCCAATTCCGCACACGCACCGAGCCGCATCCGGAGAGTTCCCGAATACTTCGTCGCCCGGACGGAACCCGGTGACGTTCCGGCCGACTGCTTCGACATGACCGGCGAGCTCGGTGCCGATGATCTTTGAACTTGGGTATCCGGAGCCCGGCGACGAGACGAAATGGCAATGCCGTCCCGCGGATCAGATGCCAATCGCCTGAGTTCGCGGATGCCCCGCGAACTCTCACCAACACGTCGTCGTCACGCCAGGGCGTCGGGACGTGACTGCAAAGGGACCTCGACAGGTGGCCGCGTATAGACTATCGCCGGACCGAATCTAACGGAGTCGCATGAGTCTCTCGCAACTGGAATTCCTCGCCGGCGGCGGCGAAATGGGCGCGCACATGCGCGAGCTGGACTGGTCGAAGACGTCCCTCGGACGGCCCGACGGCTGGCCGCAGAGTCTGCGCAGCACCGTCAGCATGCTGCTGCCGTCCAAGGCGCAGATCTGCCTCTTCTGGGGGCCGGAATTCACTGTCCTGTACAACGATGCGTACCGGCCGGCGTTCGGCGTCAAGCATCCGTACGCGCTCGGACGCCCCGGACGGGAAGCGTGGAGCGAGATCTGGGACAGTCAACTGCACGGGCTGCTTGCCGACGTCGTTCGAACGGGCGAGGCGTTCTGGGCTCGCGATCTCCTGTTTCAACTCGAACGGCACGGATTTCCAGAGGAAACCTACTTCGACGTCTCCTACGATCCGGTTCGGGTCGAATCGGGCGCCGTCGGCGGCGTGTACTGCATCGTCACGGAAACGACCGAGCGCGTGGTCGGCGCGCGCCGCCTCGCGCTGCTGCGCGACCTCGCCGCGCGCAACGCGACGGCGAGAACGGAGCGGGAAGCCTGCGCCCTCGCGATCGAAACGCTGGCCGCCAGGTCGCACGATATCGCCTTCGCACTCGTGTACCTGGACGACGCGCTCCAGAGCGCGACGCCGGATGCGGTCGAACGGCTGGCCGACACTCGACGTGACCTGGTTCACACGCTCGCGATTCCATCGACGTCAGGCCGGGCGGCGCGGCTCGTCGTCGGCGTCAATGCGCGGCGGCCGTTCGACGATCAGTATCGGAGCTTCCTCGACCTGGTTGCGGACCAGTTCGGCACCGCCCTCGCCAATGCTCGCGCGTACGAAGACGAACGGCACCGCGCCGAGGCGCTTGCGGCTCTCGACCGAGCCAAGACGGCGTTCTTCAGCAATGTCAGCCACGAGTTTCGAACGCCGCTCACGCTGTTGCTTGGACCGACCGAGGAGGCCGCCACCACGCCGGGCGGCGTGCTGCAGGGTGCCGATCTGGAAACGGTCTATCGCAATGCCCAGCGCCTGCTCAAACTGGTGAACGCGCTGCTCGACTTCTCGCGGATCGAGTCCGGCCGAGTACGCGCGTCGTTCGAGCCGATCGATCTCGCGTCGGTCACCGCGGACATAGCCAGCGCGTTCCGATCGGCCACCGAACGTGCAGGGATCGATCTGATCGTGGATTGCCCCCCGTTGCCGGATGCGGTGTTCGTCGATCGCGACATGTGGGAGAAGGTCGTTCTCAACCTGCTGTCCAACGCGCTCAAGTTCACCTTCGCCGGCTCGATCACAGTGTCCCTCGCCTGGCAAGGACCTGACGTGGCGCTGACAGTGCGCGATACCGGCGTGGGCATCGCACCCGACGATTTGCCGCACGTCTTCGATCGGTTCTATCGTGGCGAGCGGGATCGCGCCCGAACGCACGAGGGTTCGGGCATCGGTCTCGCCCTCGTCCGCGAGCTGGTCACGATGCATGGCGGAAGCGTTGCGGTTGCCAGCGAGGTGGACAAGGGCACGACGTTCACGGTGTCGATCCCCACGGGCTCAGCGCACCTTCCAGGCGATCGAATCGGGGCGGCTCGGGCGCAAACATCTACGGCCACCGGACCGATGCCGTATGTGAGAGAAGCGCTGCGGTCGCTGCCACTGGAAGAAGAGAGCGCACGGCCCGTGCCCGACGCCGGTCGCTCTGTCGCCCGTGTCCTCGTCGCCGACGACAACGCCGACATGCGCGAGTACATGACGCGTCTGTTCGGCGATCGCTGGTCGGTGGTTGCGGTCTCGGACGGCGCGGCGGCGCTCGCCTCGGCAGAACGCAATCGGCCCGATGTCATCCTGGCGGACGTGATGATGCCGGGACTCGACGGCTTCGAACTGCTCCGTGCGCTCCGGGCCAATCCCGCAACCCGCACCATCCCGGTGGTATTGGTCTCAGCCCGCGCGGGCGAGGAGGCGCGCATCGAGGGTCTTGACGCCGGTGCCGACGACTACATCGTCAAACCGTTCGCGGCGCGGGAACTCGTCGCCCGCGTGCAGGCGCAAATCGTCCGATCGAAGATGCGATCCCTCGAGGAGGCGCACGCCGCGCGCCTGACGAGCATCTTCGAGCACACGCCGGTCGGGGTGGCGATTCTGCGCGGCCCCACACACGTATTCGAGTACGCGAACCGCGAGTACCTCGGCATGGTGGGGCACCGGCCCCTCATCGGTAAGCCCGCCCGGGAAGCGCTCCCGGAACTCGAAGGACAAGGACTGTTCGAGCTGCTCGACGAGGTCTACCGCTCCGGCGTGCCTCATTCTGGCCGCTCAGCTCAAGTCATGATCGATCGCGGTGGAGCACAGCGCGACGAGACGTTCTTCGACTTCGTGTATCAGCCGCTGACGGAAGACGGCGGGGTGATCGGGCTGACGGCGGTCTGCTTCGAAGTGACCGAGCTCGCCAAAGCGCGGCGCGCCGCGGAACTGGCCAACCGCGCGAAGGACGAGTTCCTGGCGATGCTCGGCCACGAACTGCGCAACCCGCTCGCGCCAATTCTGACCGCTCTCCAGTTGATGAACCTGCGCGGTGTGACGGGTGCCGAGCGCGAGCGTCAGATCATCGAGCGCCAGGTGAAGCACGTCGTACGGCTCGTCGACGATCTCCTCGACGTCTCGCGCATCACCCGAGGCATGGTCCAGTTGCGAAACGAGCGGCTGCGACTGGCCGACGTCATCACCAAGGCGATCGAGATCGCCAGCCCCTCGATCGAAGACCGGCGCCACACGCTGCAGGTCGACTTCCACGGCGGACTGGAGGTCGACGGCGACGCGGCTCGCCTCGGCCAGGTGTTCGCGAACCTGCTGAACAACGCAGCCAAGTACACGGATCAGGCGGGCATCATTCGCGTCCGAACGGAGCGCGTGGGAGACGCCGTCGAGGTGCACGTCACCGATACCGGTCGCGGCATCGCGCCCGAGATGTTGCCAAGAGTGTTCGATCTGTTCATGCAGGAGCGGCAAGACCTCGGTCGCGTGCAGGGCGGCCTTGGCATCGGGTTGGCTATCGTCCGAAGTCTCGTGGAGGCGCACGGCGGTTCGGTGCGTGCACAGAGCATGGGGAGGGGGAAGGGCGCGACATTCACGGTGACGCTTCCATTGGCCATCTCGGCGGCGCCGATTCGTTCCGTCGAGCCGCCCGCCGCGGCGTTCGCGCCGGCGCCGGGCTCGCGGATCCTGCTCGTCGACGACAATCATGACGCGGCGACGGTACTCGCGGATTCGCTGCGCGAGCTTGGTCACGACGTTCTCGTCGCGCACGACGGCCCGACCGCGCTCGTTGCAGTGGCCGAGTATCGCCCGCAGGTTGCGCTTCTCGATCTCGGGCTGCCCGTCATGGATGGCTTCGAACTCGCCGACCGGCTGCGCGGCGAATCAGGGTTGAGCGATCTCACCCTGATTGCGGTCACCGGATACGCGCAGGAAGTGGATCGGCGACGAACGGCCGCATCAGGATTTGATCTCCATCTCGCGAAACCGATCGACGTGCATCAGCTCGACACGTTCATTCGGGCGAGCACGGAGAATTCCACGTCCACCCAGGAGGGCACCGTCTAAGGCGACGAACGCTGTCGTCGAGCCCGTCCGCGGTTTGTCGACTCGCGGGATTTCGGCGGCGGCCGAGCGCTGGTGCCGGATTTCCAGCGGCTCCACATGGGGAGGTCCGCGGCGCCGCTGGATCCGTTCGGCATTGGCGCGACGTCCATGCCGGTAGCCTTTCGTTTTGAAAGACAGTCTTTCGTCATGAATCTGCGGGCACGCCAGCTGCCGGAACCTGGCCGCGTATTCCGGCGTTCTCCCGTAGCCTGGCCTGGCGTGCACCGTGCATTTTGAAGAAGAACGACGCAGCGCTGACCCTGTGCAGTCTTGACCACGCGGGCCTCGAGCGGTGGGCGGGCGGCGTCAACGAGAGGAGGTCACTCGTGAGACACCAGGGATTTCTGTCACTCGCGCTGATGCTGCCGATTGTCGGCGTGCCCGTGTCTGCGGCGGCACAACAGGGCGCCGCCCACAAGGAGCACGCGGCCACGCTGGAGATACCCGGCGCGCTCAAGGCCGAACACGAAAAGCTGCATACGGATCTGTCGGCAATCACGAAACTCCCCGGCAAGACCGGTGAGGCGGCAACGCGCGTGGCGGCGGTCCTGCACGAACACTTCGTGAGCGAGGAAGAGTTCGCCCTGCCGCCGCTGGCGCTGCTCGCCCCGATCGCCGAGGGCCGCGCGACGCCGGACATGCGAACGATCGTCGCCAAGACTGATCGACTCAAGGCCGAAATGCCCCGCATGCTGGAAGAGCACAAAGCGATCGTGCGGGCGCTCGACGAACTGGGGCGCGCCGCCGCGGCGGAACACCAGCCGGACGCCAGCCGTTTCGTCGAGGAGCTCACCACGCATGCGCAGACGGAGGAACAGGTGCTCTACCCGGCGGCGATCCTGGTCGGCGAGTGGCTGAAACTGAAGTTCCCCGAAGGCCGGTAGTTTGACCGGCGCGAGAGGAGGCGCCCGATGTTGTTCTCGGAACGCAGTCTCTGGACGATGGTGCACGGAATCGGGCTGGGCGGAGCCGCCCTCCTGGGACTTGGAGCGGCGGTGTTCTACCTCTATGCCGCGCGGCCGGCATCCGATACGACCGGCAACGCGATCGGATCTCGCGCCTTTGCCACGGCCACGGTCTTCAGCGCCGTGATGCTGTGGCTCACCGTGATCATCGGCACGTACGTCATTTTCCCGCCGTATCGGGCCTCACCGCCTGCCGGCACGTCTGACCTGAGCCAGTTCCCTCGAGCATTAGTCCTTGCGAACCCGAGCACCGCGTGGCTTCACGCGTTTGCGATGGAGATCAAGGAGCACGTGCCATGGATCGCGTCGATGCTCGCGACCGCCGCCGCGTTCACCGCTGTCCGCTACTCAGACGGCGTGTTCAGGGATCGCTCGCTGCGGAAGATGGTGCTCACGCTCCTCGCGATTGTGTTCGTCCTCGTCGCTGGTATCTCGCTGCTCGGTGTGTTCGTGAACAAGGTCGCGCCGCTGGATTGATTCCCTGGAGACTTCCATGGCTACTGTGTCGCGCTCACAATTGCCCGCGCTCGCCCGCACGAACGGTGCCGCGATGGCGGCTGCTCTGGGAGCAGGGATCGGCTCGTGTGCGATGGGCGTCTTCGTACTGCTCAATGAAGCGGGATTGTTTGCGCCGCCGGCCTTGTATGGCCCCGCTGGCGGCGTGACAGGACGAACAACGCTCGCCACGATCGTGTGGCTGCTCGCGTGGGGTGTGCTGCACGCGCGGTGGAAGTCCCGTGACGTGGCACCCGGACCGGTATTCACGTGGACCGTCGTACTCGTCGTGCTTGCGATCGTCGCCACGTTTCCACCGGTGTGGGGCTTGCTCTAATCGTAAGGACTACGCCGGGCGGTCCTGAGCGCGACGCTCCCTGCTCCGGCGACCAGATGTGGAATATTTGAGACAGGAGCGGATATAACGCATCTGGAGGGGACCAGCGCCGTGTCAGGACGAAGGAGCAAGGGGATGATCGCGCCCGTCGATCGGCTATTCGAAGCGCACTTGACGGTCGCCGATCTCGACACCTCGATCGCGTTCTATCGGGATCGCCTCGGATTCCAGCTCGCGCACGTCACGCCAGCCCGCCAGGCGGCGTTCTGCTGGATCGGTTCGCCTGGCACCACGATGCTGGGACTATGGGCCGGCGGCTCTGCTCCGCAGAAGATTACGACGCACATCGCGTTTGCCGCTGCGCTCGATGACGTCCTCGCGGCGCCGCGGGCGCTGCAATCGGCAGGCATCACGCCTCTCGACTTCGACGGGGCCCCGACCACCGAGCCTGTCGTGATCGCGTGGATGCCCGCCGCCTCGATCTACTTCCGCGATCCCGACGGCCATCTGTTGGAGTACCTCGCCATGCTTGCTGGGGATGCGCGTCCCGATGCCGGCGTGCTGACATGGCATGACTGGACCCGCTCGGGATCCCCTGTGGCCCCGCTCCGGCCGTAGTGCGATACTCGCGCCCCTCGACGAGTTGATCCTCGTTCTCCTTGCGATACTGCGGAATATCCGGCTCCCGCGCGGGTATCCGTGACGTTGAAGGAGAACGCACGTTCAGATTGAGAAGCTCGGAATGACCGCGTGAAGCCGCGCTACTCGATCACGGCCGCGCGGCCGCGGGATCTTGCGCGGCTGCCTGCAATCGAACTGGCCGCTGCGCGACTGCTCGCGGGGCAGGCGCCGGAGTCCGTCCTGACGGAGACGACGCCGTTGGACGCCCTCCAGAGGGCGCAACGCTCGGGACATCTGTGGGTCGCCTTGGCAGACGATGTCGCGGTAGGTCTTGCACACGTCGAACTGATCGAGCGCGATGCCGTGCATCTCGAGGAGATCGACGTCGATCCTGAGCACGGCCGGCGGGGCCTGGGAACAGAGCTGGTCTTGCAGGTGTGCCGCTGGTCGGCCACCGAGGGATACGCGTGGGTGACGCTGAGCACCTTCCAGGGTGTGCCGTGGAACATGCCGTTCTACGCTCGTCTCGGGTTCGAGGTCGTCTCGCCTGAGCAGCTCAGCCCGGCGCTGCGCGCGGTCGTGGAAGACGAGACGCGTCGCGGTCTCGATCCGGCGCGTCGCGTCGTCATGCGCCGAGCCCTCGGGCGCACCGCGTTGGTGGTGTCTCGCAATCGGGTGGAGTGAGGCGATCGATATGAGTGCAATCACGCTGACGCCAGTCGACCCGACGCCAGACGACGTCCAGTACCTGGAAGATCGGATCGACGAGTTCAACTCGAGCGTCACGCGCATCACGGACGGACAGCTGCTCGGGTTGTTCGCACGCGCGAGCGATCGCATCGTGGCCGGCATTTGCGGCAACACGTGGGGCGGCACCTGTGAAGTGCGTCAGTTCTGGGTCGAGGACGCGCGACGTCATCGAGGGCTCGGAACGAAGCTCCTGTACGCCGCCGAACAAGAGGCGCGACGGCGCGGTTGCACGCAGATCGTGCTGATGACGTTTTCGTTCCAGGCGCCGGCGTTCTACGAGAGGCACGGCTTCGAGATCGTGGCGACGATCGACAATCATCCGCACGGTTATCAGAACCTGCTGATGCGCAAGCGTCTGGTGCCGGCCGTCTGAGAGGGTGCACGATGGCGCAGGACGTTTCCATCCGAGCAGCACGATCGGACGAGCAGGCGCTGCTCGAGGCGTTGCAGCGGCGCGCGTCGCTCAACAACGCCGGGGATCGTGAGGCGCTTCTCGCGAATCCCGACGCGATCGCCCTTCCGATCGAGCAGATTACGGACGGCTGCGTCTTCGTCGCGGAGTGCGACGAAGGCGCGGCCGGCTTTGCGGCGGTGCTGCCGCGTCCGGACGGCGGTGCAGAGTTGGACGGATTGTTCGTCGAGCCCCATTTGTGGAAACGCGGCATCGGACGGCGGCTCGTCGATCACGTGGCCGATGTGGCCCGCGCGAGAACGGCGAGCTTCCTGCACGTCATCGGCAATCCGCATGCGGAAGGCTTCTATCTCTCCTGCGGCTTCCGCGTCACCGGCACCGTCGAGACTCGCTTTGGCGCCGGCCTGGCCATGCGACGGCTGCTTTAGCCCACCGCGCCCCCGAGTCGACGATCAGCTGTTTACGTCCCTCGTAACCTTCGCACGTAGAACGACAGTACAGGACGCGGGCACGGAGCCACCGCGCAGATCGTGAGCAAAATTCACGTCGCCCCGTGCCGAGGCGCAGGTATTCGCTTTGCCTCACGTCGGCCATGCGCGATGCCCTGCTCTTCAAGGTGCTGGACCGAACCGGCGATGCCGCCTTCGCGGTCGACCAGGAAGGCGTCATCCGTTCGTGGAACAAGGCCGCCGAACGGCTGTTCGGGCAGGTTGCCGCTGACGTCATTGGCCGGCCCTGCGCCGACCTGTTGCAAGGGACCGATTCGGTCGGCGCAGGCGTGTGTTCCGCCGACTGCGACGTGCGCGCGTGCGTTCTCCACGGGTCGTGCGTCGCCGATTTCGACATGGCGGTTCGGCGCGGGAACGACAGCCTATGGGTGAATGTCTCGACGCTGGTTTGGGAAGACGAGCAGACCAGCCGTGCATTGACCATCCATCTGGCCAGGAACATCAGCGACGCCAAAGCTCGTGAGGCCCTCATCCGGTCGGCCGAGACCCTCGGGCGCCAACTGATCCAACTCGCGACACCGAAGAGCGATCCACCTATTGCCGAGTTGACTCGCCAGCAGACGCGGGTCCTGCGTGAGTTGGCCGAAGGCCGCTCCTCCACCGAGATTGCGTCACATCTTCACATCAGCCCGAGAACCCTCCGCACCCACATCCACCACATCAACCGCAAGCTGCATGCGAGAGGCCGCCTGGAAGCGGTGATCTACGGCATCCACGCGGTCTGATCTCCATGCCGCAGCCTGGTGGCACAGCAAAACGGCGTCGCGCCTAGCGATCCCGTCGCGTACGACATGTGTCTCTAAACCGGGACACATGGTCGATTGAGCTCGAGAGGCTCCTGTAGTGGACTGATCGTATGGCGTTGCGGTACGGCGACCCGGAGCCGCAGGTGGATTGCCGATCCACGATGCCAGGAGGAGCCGTCATGAAGAGTGTCATTCGATGCATTGCAGTATCTCTACTCGCCGCGCCGCTTACGCTGTTCGCGCAATCGCCGCGAGGGTCGTTGACCGCCTGGGGAGACCACGTGACCGCCACGCCCATCCCGGTTGCGCTGCCCGCAGGCGTCAGTATCGAACGCGTCGCCGCAGGTCAGTCCACCACGATCGCCGTCGCTACCGATGGAGTGACCGTCTACACGTGGTCCGGACTCGGCAACGCGACGAGCGACGCGACTACGCCGATGCCCGTCATCCTGTCGGACACCGTCTATATTCAGTGCGTTCCGCAGGTCGCCTCGGGTGACGGTCACTTCCTGGCGCTCGCGAACGCCGCCGACCTCTTTGCGTGGGGATTCAACGCACACGGCCAGCTCGGCGACGGAACGACCACCAGCCGCGCGACGCCGGCGAGAGTGATATTCCCGCCGGCGGTGACGAGCATCACGCAGCGAAAGCGGGCTTCACAAGCATCTACAGCGTCGCGGCAGGCCGATACCACACGCTCGCTGTGACGGATGGCGGCCTGTTCGCCTGGGGACAGAACATCAACGGCACGCTTGGTGACGGCACGCTGAACAACAGCTCGGTCCCGCTCGGGGTCAAGTTCCCAAAGACCGTTTCTGCGGTGACGGCAGCGGCGGCCGGGACGTTCCACAGTCTCGCGGTCACGAACGATGGCCTCTATGCATGGGGAACATATCGCGGGCCAGCTCGGGACGTCGCTGACGAAGAGGAAGATCACACCGGCCAAAGTGCGCGCCGAGGACAACGCCGCTGCGGTCGGTGCCGGCGAGTACTTCAGCGTTGCGCTCCAGCCATCAGGATCGACACGATCGAGCAGCGACCGCCGCGGTGAATTCAGGATCACGGACATTCACTTCCACGCGCCCGATCCTGCCACAGGCAGGGCGGCGCGTGGAGGATGAACCTTCAGGACTTGTCCGGGTCGCTGGGATGAACGACGAGATCGAACGCACGTCGACAGCGGCCGCGGCACTGATCCCCTCAGCGGGCGAGCAGCACAGGAACGGGGCTCAGGGTGAGGACGCCCTGGGCGACGCTGCCGAGGAGGAGATGGCGAATGCCGCTCGTGCCGCGTGCCCCAACCACCAGCACGTCCGGCCGTGACTTGCTCGCGATGTCGACCAGTTCGCGCAACGGCTCACCGGTTCGCAGCTCCGTCCTCGTCCGCCATCCCGCACGCGTGAGTTCGTGTGCGACCCCATTCAGCGCTCTCATGGCCTCTTTGGAGCGCTCGGCGTTGATCTGCTTCAATCCGCGATCGATTGATGCTCGAATCCCACCCACGCTTGGACCACGGGATGTCGGCGTCATCAACTCTGCGACGCCGACGAGCGTCACGCGCCCATCGCGGCCGGGCGACAATCTGGCCACCAGGCTCACCGCACGCCGGGCATTGTGCGATCCGTCGAAGGCGAGCAGGACGTGCCGGAAAGGCGCGCGCGGTCGTCGTTTGACCACCAGAACTGCGCATTGTGCGCCGCGTACCACACCGCGGGAGACGCTGCCCATCAGCAAGCGGCGCACGGCTCCGTGACCGCGCCAGCCCACCGCGATCATGTCCGCACGGAACCTCACCGCTTCGCTGAGAATTCCATCGATCGGCGACTTGTCGACGACAATCGCCTCGGCGTCGGGCCACCGGCCGGCAAGCGTCCGCCGTGCGTGTTCCGCCGCATCGTCAGCTCTGCGATCGAGCGCGGTGAGAAGAAGCGAGCGTTGATGCGGGCCGCGCACCTGTCTCGCGGCAACCGCCCGGACCCGAGCGCCATCGGGCCAAGGGCCCTGGACGAGGGCGGCAAGCGCCGCGCGAGCCTGTGCCGAACCGTCAACCGCCGCAAGGATCCGAAACTCGGCTCGTTTGCGCATTGTCATCGTCCTTCCTCACACGTTGTCCCGACGCAGGTGCTGGTGAACGAACATGATCGCCATCGCGCCCTCGCCGACGGCCGACGCCACCCGCTTCACGGATCCGTGGCGCACGTCGCCGGCCGCGAAGACACCGGCATGGCTGCTCTCCAGCGTAAACGGCTGGGTCGATCGAGTATGGCGTACCGCCCCAGCCGTTGAAGATTGCTTCACGACGCTCGATGCCGACGGGAGAGGTCATAATCGCGAGGTCGGGCAAGACGGCCTTCGCTGAAGTCGACGTCAGCGACGCACGAACTCCGCGATCGCGCGCGGCAACCTCAAACGCGGCAGTCTTTTCACTCGAGGAGAGCAAACGTGACGATAAGAGACATCGGCCCGGAACCCCAGTCCTTCAATCTCGAACAGGCAACGCGCGAGAACAGGAACTACCGGACTGTCGCATGGAGCGGCCGGTATCTCCAGATCACGTTGATGTCGATCCCGGTGGGCGGCGACATCGGCCTTGAAGTACATCCCGACACCGACCAGTTTCTTCGCCTGGATGCAGGCCGCGGCCGGGCTCAGATCGGGGCGTCCAAGGACACGCTCACGTTCGACAGGGAAGTATCTGATGGCTGGTGCGTGCTGATCCCCGCGGGCACCTGGCACAACGTCACCAACATCGGCAGCGAACCGATGCAGGTCTATGCGATTTACGCCCCGGCGCATCACAAGCCCGGAAAGATCCACAGGACCGCGTCCGAGGCCGCCGCAGACACGGATGACGAGCCGGCCGAATGGTCGGTTCAACCCGACGCGGCGGGCGCAGACAAGCATGCGTGACGTCCCGATCGAGAGCACGCCGCGTCATACGTGCATGATCCGGCGCACGTCCTCGCAGTCCATCGGCGACGGCAGACCAAAGCCGCGGCTGTAGCCAAAGAGCTCGGCGACGGTGCTTGCGCCGAACCGGTCGTCGAGCAGCTCCAGCTGATCGGCGGTGATGAGTGCCGGATGTGGGACACCGCACGCCCGGCTCAGCGCCAGCACGTCCTTCCGCAGCGTCATGACGTAGTTGCCCAATCTCGCAGCTTTGCTCGTCGGATCCACTCCCCGCACGAGCCACGGGTGATGGGTTGCGACGCCGGTGGGGCAGTGATTCGTGTGACACCGCTGCGCCTGGATGCAGCCAATCGCCATCATCCCCTCCCGGCCGACGTTGATGGCGTCGCAGCCCAGGGCAAACGCGAACACCGCGGCTTCGGGAAAACCCAACTTGCCCGATCCGATGAAGAGGATGCGTTGATGCAGGGCGTGTTCCGTGAAGATCTTCTGCACGCGGCTGAAACCGATTTTGAATGGCAGCGCGACGTGATCGGTGAAGACGAGTGGTCCCGCGCCGGTGCCCCCTTCGCCGCCATCGATCGTGATGAAGTCGACGCCGCGCGTACCACGCCCCATCAGGCGCGCCAGGTCCTCCCAGAACGCCGAATCGCCGACGGCGGACTTGATCCCGACAGGCAGACCCGTTTCGCTGGCGATCCACTCGACGAAATCGAGCATCTCGTCGGCGTTCCGGAACGCGCTGTGCGCGGCCGGGCTGATGCAATCGCGGTCCATCGGTATGCCGCGGATCCCGGCGATTTCCGGCGTGATCTTCGCCCGCGGCAGCACGCCACCCACGCCGGGCTTTGCGCCCTGACTGAGCTTGACCTCGATCGCACGAATCTGCGGTACGCGGGCGACCGTGTCTTTCAACTTCGCCATGCTGAAGCGACCGTCAGGTTCGCGGCATCCGAAGTACCCGGTGCCGACCTGCCACACCAGATCTCCGCCCTTCAAATGGTGCGAGGACACGCCCCCTTCTCCCGTGCTCTGTAGGCAGCCGGCGATCCGGCTGCCACGATTGAGCGCCTCCACGGCCGGCCCGCTCAGCGACCCGAAGCTCATTCCCGAGACGTTGACGATCGACGCCGGCCGGAACGCACGCGCCCGGCCGCGCGTGCCGCCCATGACCTTCGCGCACGGAATCCGGAACTGCGGGTCGAACTGCGGATCGCCGGGATGACGGATCTCCAGTGGAAACGTGTGGTGCTTTATGATCAGGTAGCTCGGTTGCAGCTCCATCTCGTTGTCGGAACCGAAGCCGAAGTAGTTGTTCTGGCGTTTGGCTGACGCGTAGATCCACCGGCGCTGATCGCGGCTGAAGGGGCGCTCCTCGTTGTTGTCGGTGACGATGTACTGACGGAGCTCGGGACCGGCGGCTTCCAGCCAGTAGCGGAAGTGCCCGATGATCGGGAACGTCCTGAGGATGGCGTGTTGACGCTGCGTCAGGTCGTAGATCACCGTTGCGACGACGACCGCCACCGCTACTGCAACGATCCAGATCATGAATGCCCTGACATGAGGCGGGGAAACGACGCGGAACCTGCTCGGGCAGCATATCGCAGGTAGTGGCATCCTCGGCGCGACAGGTGGAGTTCACGCGTCCGCACCAGCTGCATGGGATTACGTCTGGCGAACCGCTCGTGAATTGGCAATCAGTACCGCGGAAGCTCGATGTGGTCCCTGAGCTCGCGCGCCACGAGGATTTCGGTCATGAATGGCATTCCGATCAACTTTGTGATCTGGTTTCGCAGGAACAGCCCAAAGCGGGAACTGGGGGCGAAGAACCCCGAGAGCTTCACGGCTGCATCCTGCTTGCCCGCGATGAACCCACCGAGGCGTTCCTGATAGCGAGCGAAGGCTGCAGCGTAGTCTCCGTTCGCGCGTTTGAGCTCGCCGGCAAGGACGTAGGCTCCCGTCATCGCGAGCGCCGAACCCTGGCCTCCCAACAGCGAGACACAGAACGCCGCGTCGCCGACCAGCGCGACGCGTCCTTGCGTCCATCGATCCATGCGGATCTGGCTGACGCGATCGATGTAGAGGCTCTCGACATGTTGAAGCGCCTCGAGGATGGCGGGACACTCCCAACCCGAACGCGAGAAGTGTCCATTCAAGCGGGCTTTCTGTCCGGCGAGATCGGCGGGGATTTCCGGGCTCCGCTCGGTGAACACGAACAGGATCATGGTCAGGTCGTCCCGCATGGCGAAGCGGCCGACCTGTTGTCCGACGTTCGTGTGTGTGACATAGACGAGCTCGTCCCGAGGGCGGTACCCGCGCACGGCAAATGCAGCCACCTTCAGCCCGAGGTACCGTTCGAATCGTGCCTGGTCACCGAAGACGAGCCGCCTGACCTGCGAGTGGAGACCGTCGGCGCCGATCACCAGATCGAACAGGCGCGGTGGATTCCGCTCGAACTGAACACGAACCTGGCCACCGACGTCTTCGATGTCGGTAACGCTCTCGTCGAACATCGTCTCGATCCGATCGCCCAAGGCCTCGAAGATCGACGCGGCGAGCTCGCTCCGTGGCACGCTCGTGAAGCGTCCGCCGGTTATCCGGTCGAACGCGCGAACGGTGAACCCGCCCACGCGGCCGCCTCTCTCGTCGACCTCGCGGACTTCCTTGATCTGGTAGCCCCTCCGCAGAATCTCCGGAACGAGGCCCATGCGATCCGCGACATCGAATCCGGCGCCCCAGAAGTCGACGATGTATCCGCCGGTGCGCAGTCGGGGTGCGCGTTCGACGATCGTCGGCTCGAACCCGTGCTGCTGGAGCCAGAACCCAAGGGTCGGCCCCGCAATTCCGGCGCCGGATATGAGGATCTTCATTTTCGCAACCGCCGTCGTGAAGGACGAATGCGATCGGCAGCAACCATATCGCTCTTCTGACCCTCATTGCGGCAACCCTCGCGGAGCTGGCCGGCTCGCTGATGAAGGCCATTACAATGCATCTATCCCATCGAGGTGAAGCGGTGGATCGTGCAGGTCTTCGCGCGCGTCAGGTGGCGTGGTTCGTGGGGGTCTCTGCGCTCGCATTCCTCGTGCCCCTGCTCTTCTCGTCGTGGCTGGAGCTGCACCACGACGTCTACTACCTGCTGTACTTCACTGTCGTGGCAGCAGCTCTTGCCGCCTACGTTCGAGCGAGCGGAATCAACCTGAGGGAGGTAGTGAGCCGCCGCTGGAAACTCAGCCTCGGGTTGGGAACTGTATCGGCCGTCTTCGTGACCTGGAGCGTGCTGGGTCGAATCCCGTCGACGCCGCATCCGTCCGGCGCGTACTTCATTTTCGAGATTGCCTGGCGCGGCATCGTCTATGGCATCGTCGACGCCCTGTTGCTCAGCGCGTTTCCCGGCCTGGTCGCGCGGGAACTGATGCAGCGGCACGTCACCGGAATACACAGGCGTGTCGGCTACGGCGCACTCACCCTGGTTCTGGTCCTCATCATCACTGCTACATACCACGCGGGGTACAAGGACCTGCAGAACGTGCAGGGCATTTCGCAGCCGGAGATCGGCAACAGCATCATCTCCGTCCCCGTGATTGCGTCCGTCAATCCGGTGGGGTCGGTGCTGGCGCACGTGTCGATGCACCTTGCGGCAGTGACGCACTCGTACGAGAGCAAAGATCGCCTGCCGCCGCAGGTATTCGTGGGCTCCGGCAACTGAGATGCGGCCCCCCGGCGCCGGGACAATGGGGCCAGGGCTCGCAGGGTCGGCGCTTGCGACGGCTGCTGGAGGGCGGCGACCGGAGATCCATCGCGCAATCGAAGCAGGTGCTGGAACTCGTCGCAGGAGATCCGCGCCGCGGGTCGGAGTTGGCGAATCTTGCGTGCGACGTCGAGCAGCCGCAGAAGTTCGTGCGCGCCTGGGCACTCGACAGCCTCGCGACGCTCGCGCGATCGAGGCCCCGCTCATGCCGCTGGTCGCCAGCGGTCTGAAGCGGTTGGAAGGTTCCTCCAGCAAGGCGCTGCACGCGCGCGCGCGGCATATTCGCGCGAGGCTCGACGCGTAACGGCGAGTACGGGTCAAGCGGGTGACAGCCATGCGCGCGCCGCGACGACCAGTGCCTCGACACCGGTACGCAGTGTCGGATGGAGGACTGGCGCGAACTTCGGGCTGTGATTCACCGGCAAGTCGTTGAGCTGGTTCGCCGCCTGCGCTTTCGCGTAGACGTCGGGATCCGTGCCGCCCACGAACCAGAATACCGAAGGGGCATGCCACTGGGAGCCAAACGATCCAAAGTCTTCGCTCGCCGGTGCGGGACCCGTCTCACGAACCCGTTCCGCGCCAAAATGTCCGCGGAACGCCTCGACCACCCGACGGCTCGCGTCCGGATCGTTCACGTTGAGCGGGTACTGATCCAGAGTCGTGATCTCGGGTTTGCGCGGCGCACGGGACGCTTCGGCTTCGGCGTTGACGATGCGCTCGATCGCGGCGAGCACGCGGGTGCGGACGCCGGCATCGAACGTCCGCACGTTGAGTTTGATCAGCGCCTCGTCGGGAATGACGTTCTCCTTCGTGCCGGCTTGCAGTACTCCGACCGTGACGACGGCGGCTTCGGCGCCAGCGACTTCGCGCGAGACGATCGTTTGAAGGCGCATCACCGTGGCGGCCGCCATGACGACCGGATCGATGCTGGCCTGAGGCATCGATCCGTGAGCGCCGCGCCCGAACAGCCGAATCTGCAGGCTGTCGGCCGCTGACGTGATCGCGCCCTGGCGACCGGCGACCGTGCCGGCCGGCCCGACCATGACGTGCTGCCCGAGCACGACGTCCGGCTTGGGAAACCGCTTCAACAGCCCGTCGTCGATCATCGCCTGAGCGCCTTCCGCCGTTTCCTCTGCGGGTTGAAAGACAGCCATCAGGGTTCCGCGCCATGTCGTGCGCGCGTTGGCGAGGAGTCGTGTCGCACCAGCGAGCCATGTGACGTGCATGTCGTGGCCGCACATGTGACCGACGGGAACGGTCCTTCCCTCCCGATCGGTGGCCGTTCCGTTGCTCGCGTAGGGCAGCCCCGTGGCTTCCTGTACGGGAAGGGCATCCATATCCGCTCTGAGCATGACCGTCGGTCCGTCGCCGTTCTGCAGGAGGCCCACGACCCCGGTCTGTCCGACGCCGGTCGTCACCGCATAGCCGGCGGCCTTCAGGCGATCCGCTGCAATCCCTGCCGTGCGTGTCTCCTCCATCGACAGTTCGGGATGCGAGTGCACGTCCTTGTACAAGGCCTCGAGGTCGGGAAGCAGCTCATCGAGCTTGGCCAGTACCGCATTGGAAGAAATCGCTTCACTCGTGTTCATGATTCTGTCTTTCGAGGGTTCTGCCCCAGACCGCCTGCTTCGAGCTCAACATACGCGTCGAGCGCTGCCCGCCTTCAGAATACGGTCATGCAAGGCCGTTGACACGTTCAGGAAGGTGGGCATCTTGCAGGTATATTCCCTGGCACTGCCAGCGGGAGATCACCAAATGATCATGCTGAAGCGGGCGTACGATTCGATGTCGCGGTCAGACGGCACGCGCTTCCTGGTCGAGCGGCTGTGGCCGCGCGGTGTGACCAAAGAGAAGCTGCAGATCGACGCCTGGCTGAAAGACGTCGCACCGACTACGGAGCTGCGGAAATGGTTCGGCCACGATCCGGAGAAATGGAACGAATTCCGGAAGCGCTACCGCCGCGAACTCGACTCGCACCCCGACGCATGGCAGCGAATCGCCGCTGCCGCCCGGCGCGGGCGGGTCACGCTCGTCTACAGCTCGCACGACGAGGTGCACAACAACGCCGTCGCGCTGAAGGAATATCTCGAGGCCAAGACACGCAGGCGCGCGAAAACCTCCGCCGCGACTCGCTCGCCGCGTCGGGTCTCACCGAGCAGAAAAGGGGAACACTGATGGCAAGAGTAGCAATCAACGGCCTCGGCAGGATCGGGCGATCGACGCTGAAGATCGCGATGGATACGCCTGGTCTGGAGCTCGTTGCGGCAAATGAGCTCGCGTCGGCCGAAGACATTGCGTACCTGTTGAGGTTCGACACCGTCTACGGCCGGTACGAGAAGTCCGTGACGGTCCAGGACGGTGCGCTCGTCGTCGACGGGCGCCGCCTCGCGCTGCTGCACGAGAAGGATCCGGGACGGCTCCCGTGGAAATCGCTCGGCATAGATGTGGTGTTCGAATGCACCGGCGCATTCACCCGGCGCGAGGATCTCGCCAGGCACGTGCAGGCCGGCGCGAAATACGTCATCCTCTCGGCGCCCGCCAAGAGCGAGGACGTGGAGACCATCGTCCACGGCGTGAATACGCCGCAGAACGGCACCACGATCATCTCGTGCGCGAGCTGCACGACCAACTGCATCACTCCCGTGATGGAAATTCTCGGGCGGCGCATCGGCGTGCAGAAGGCGATCATGACGACGATTCATGCCTATACGGCGAGCCAGAATATCGTCGACGGCCCGCACAAACACGTCCGGCGCGGCCGGGCAGGGGCGGCGAACTTCGTGCCGACATCGACCGGCGCCGCGGGGGCGACCACGAAGGCGCTGCCGGAGTATCGAGGCCGGTTCGATGGCGTTGCCGTTCGGGCGCCGGTAGCCGTTGGCTCGCTCGCCGATGTGGTCGCGTTGACGGCGCGCCCGACGAACGTGGCGGAAGTGAACCAGGTCTTCCGCGAGGAGTCCGCAACCGAACGGTATCGCGGGATCGTGGGAGCCTCAGAAGACCCGCTCGTGTCGTCGGACATCATCAAGGATTCGCGGGCGTCCGTGATCGATCTCGGAATGACTCAGGTGGTGGACGGCAACCTGGTGAAGGTCATGAGCTGGTACGACAACGAATGGGGTTACTCGAGTCAGCTCGTTCGGGAGGCGCTGCAGATCGCCAGGGTGACCGACGGATCGACCTCGCCGCAGGCCAGCGCGCACGCATGACGTAGACGCCAACACAGACTGTCAGGACGATGCCGTCTGCGCGACCGTTCACGCTGCTCATTCGGCCGGTTGCGCCTTTCCGGCTCGATTTCACGGTATGGGCACTGCGCCGCCGCGGCCGCAATGCCATTGACCGCTGGGATGGCGCGACCTATCGGCGCGTCGTGGTCATAGCAGGACGCCCCACCGAGATCGCGGTGCGTCAAGCAGGTTCACCTGCCGAGCCGCGGCTGACCGTGACGGCGGTTCCGCCCCCTCGGACGCCGTCAGGGAAAGCGCGCATCCGGTCAGTGGTCGACTGCCTGCTCGGTCCGCGTATCGATCTGTCCGGATGGTACCGGCTCGCGGGGCGAGATCCAGGACTCCGCGTCCTTGCCGAGCGATTCCGCGGCGTAAAGCCGCCACGATTTCCCACCGTCTTCGAGGCGCTGGTCAACGCCTTTGCCTGCCAGCAGTTGTCGCTCGAAGTCGGCCTCGAATTGCTCAATCGGCTCGCGGCCGTCTGCGGCGTGCGGCGCGGGACGGCAAACGAGCCTCAGTACGCGTTTCCGTCTCCGCGCGATGTGGCGCTTCGGCCGGCGGCGAAGTATCAGGCGATCGGCTTCAGCCGGCAGAAGGTCCGTGCGCTCCTGACGCTCGCCCGCGCCATCGAGCGGCGTGACGTCGACCTCGAAACGCTGTCAGGCGAGGACGATTCGACGGTGTGCGCACAGCTGCTGGGGTTGCGCGGCGTGGGCCGATGGTCGGCGGAGTACGTCATGCTCCGGGGACTGGGCCGCTTGCATGTGTTCCCGGGCGACGACGTGGGCGCGCAGAAGAGACTCGCGCGCTGGCTCGGCCGGCCGGATCCGCTGGACTACGCCGGCGTCCGCAGGGCCGTCGCGCCGTGGGGCCCGTACGCGGGCCTGGTGTACTTCCACCTGTTGCTCGACGGTCTGTCGAACGCCGGAGTGCTGGAGTCGTGACCTGATACGTCGGGGCGTCTCCCGCGCGGTCTATGGCGCGTGCGCGTACAGCGTCGCGCGGTAATCGGCGACGAACTTCTCGATGCCCTTCGTGGTGAGCTCGTGATCGAGGTCGAAGCTGCGCCAGGGCTGTTCGAGATCGAGCGTCTCGTAAGGGATCGGCGATCCGCTTCCCGTGTAGGCGAAATGCTCGTCGGGCATCGGGAAGCCGCCATCCGCCCACTCGCGAAGGACCTTGGCCGGCACGGTCACGAGATCCGCGCCGACGGAGAAGCAGTAGAGAAGGTGCGCAACGGAACGGATGCTCGCCGCCAGCACGAGTACGTGGCCATCGCCCTTCTCGTACATGCGCGTGATGTTCGACACGAGGTCGACGCCCTTGCGGCCGATGTCGTCCAGGCGGCCAACGAAGGGCGACACGTACGCCGGCTCGCGGGTCCCCCGCGTCGCGGCATAGACGGCCGCGGCCTGCTGTTGCGAAAAGCACAGGGTCATGTTCACCCTGATCCCGGACGCGACGGACAGTTCGGCGGCGCGGAATCCTTCGGCCGTGCATGGATATTTCACGTAGGCGTTGGGGATCCACGAAAACATGTCCTGCCCCTGCCGGAACATCTGCTCGGCAGTCGTGCGCAGATCCGCGAACACCTCGATCGAGACTCCGGCGTCTCCGACGAGCGGTGAAATCGCGCGGACGATTTTTCGATACTCGTCCGCCTCCTGCTCTTCGCTGAGCTGGTGTCCCGCCTGCACGAGGCGGATGATGTCGGGGTTCTTCGCGATGAGCGACGGATTGGTCGTCTGTCCGTCGACGAACCCGATCAGCTCCTTGATCATCTGTGTTTCACGCGGATCGCCACCGTCGACCAGGATCTTCGCCTTTGGCCGGGTCACGAGACCGCGACGGGGACCGCCCGGGCTGCTTGATTGTTGGGATGACACGTGTGCTTCCTCTGCTTTCTAACTGACAGGTCGTTCAGGCCGTCGGTTCGGGAGACGGGCTCGTACGCATCTTCCAGTCTTGATCATCGTAGCCCCGCTTGCACGCGCACGCGCTCACACACGAACATGCGCCGGGTCGCGTGGCTCCGCGCCCAAAGGCAAACGCCACAGCGCCCGAGCCGTTCATTCGATGCAGACCTGATAATCGATTCCTTCCCATCGGTCCGCCTCCGGCCAGTAGAACGTGAAATCCACCCGGTCGTCCCGCGACAGGCGCAGGGTGGGCAAATCGACAAGGTGCACGCCAAGTGTCGTGTCGCGCGTGGGCTCGTCGTGCACCGTGCGCCAGCCGTCAACGCTCCAGTGGACGAGGGCCGGCTGGAGCGTTTCGACGCGCAGGGTTCTTCCGGGCGGTATCGCGCGCACCTTGTTGTTGAAGCGCCACGCGATGCGGGATGACGTCGTCCTGTTCAGGAGATAGCGCTCGACCGTCTGCGGCGGCCGATCGAAGATTTCGCCATCCTGAAGAGACCGGCACAATTTCACGTACTCGGCATGCGCCCACACGAGCGGCATCGCGGACCCGGAGGGATGCCCGAGGAAGAGCTCGCGATCCGGAATGTCGGCGCTGTCCCAGATCTGCTCGGGAATCAGTCCGCTGTCGCCGGCCATGGCTTCGATGGCGCGGGCGAGTTGATTGGCGCTGTCCACACGTCCAGCAGCGAGCTCATAATGTCCCCGCTCCGCGGTCAGCAACGGCCACGCCCGACCGACGCCGGTGCCGTCGTACGCGCGGCCGTCGGGGCGCTCGCCGTATTCATCGCCCTGATAACGATGCCAGGCCGGACCTCGCGGCGTATCCACCTTCAGCGTGGCGTCGATGACCTTCACCGTGCTGACAATCCGAGGATCGTCCGGCGCACGGAGCCCGAAGCGCACGAACGCAAGTGCGTCGAGACTGACGATTGACGCGGCGGGTCCCGTGGCTTCATTCGGCGGTCGGTTCTTGATGGGCACGAAGCCGTGGCACGGTGACGGCGCATCCCCTCGATCCGGCTGCGCCACCCGCACGTAGTACCCGTCGACGCCGTGTAGTTGTGCCAGCTCGGTTCCGGCGACGTACAGCCATCGTTCGATGCTTGCGTTCCACGCGTCTGCCGTTTCTCGCAGGTACTCGGCGGCGGTCGTGTTCGCCGCGGCCTCCGCCAGATCGGCCGCGACGAGGAGCGCGGCGATTTCTGTCGCCACCGTAAAGGGCGCGTAGCCGGGTTGCTCTTCCCAACGATCCTGCGGACTCACGGGGCCGTTGCGCACGAGGAACGCCGCGGCCCTCCGGACCGTCGGCCACAGTTCGTCCAGCCACGTGGTGTCGATCACGCCATGACGTGCGGCCAGATCCACGAGGAGAATCGGCAGTGCCGTTTCGTCCATCTGAATGCCGTGCCAGTACGGCGTGCCATCGAGCCACATGTTCTGCGACCAGTGGCCATCGGGTTCCTGCGTCACCTGCAGATAGCGGACGACGCGCCTGACGTGCTCGTGGGCGCCCATGGCGATGAAGCCGCCTGCGATTTCCACGAGATCGCGCGGCCACACCAGGTGATAGCCGCCCAAATCATCATCCGGCTTCGAGAAACCCCACGGAATGGACAGGCTGGCGATGATCCCGCCCTCGACACGCTTGGATTCGTGCGTGCGCAGAACAGCGGCGCTGATGTGATAGAGCCGCGTTCGCGCCGCCGGCGAAACACCATTCTCGAGCCTCGCGTGCCACGACCGCCACTCCGCGACGTACGCGGCCTGTGTGCCGTCAAAATCCTCGGCGAGGCTGATGAGCGCATGCTGGCCGGCTTCCATGGCCGTGGGGCCGAAGCCGAGCGCCATCACGAACGTGCCGTTCGATGATCGGAGATCGATCTCGCCGGTGATCGCCACGTTGCCGTTTTCGGCACGCGCGTAGATCTCGCGCAATCGTCTGTGAGCCTGCAGTTGCTGCCAGCCATCGGACGCGCCGACGAATCCGACCGACCGGGCAAGCCACGGCGCTGAGCAGGCGAGCGCAAGCGCGTAGTGTTCGCGCGAGGCGAGCAACATCGGGGTACCCTTGTAGTCGCCTACCCACGCCGTGTTGCCGCTGCCCCGGTTCGCGAGGTGAGGGGCGAGCAGCACGTACAGGCGAAAATCCTCCAGGGTGCCCTGCAGCGCCACGAAGCGGACGCGCTGGAGGACGACGTCCCGCCACGGATCGGTCAGGATCTCTTTCTCGATGCGATACCGGCCGTCGACGGCGGTGTTGTGAATCCGGTACGCGGGAATGCCGGGTGCCAGCTGGGAGGTCTCCGAGGAGGCATCCCGCTTTTCCTCCGAGAAATACGCGTGTCCATCCGTCACGATGAAGCCCAGGTCGCGCGTGCAGGCGTTGTCGACGCGCGGGTAGTAGATCTCGTTGAGAATCCCGTGGCTCAACGTGAACCAGACGCGGCTGTCGCGGCTGACGGACGTCCCCAGGCCGCTTTTCGCGCTCGACGTCCACCGAGCGGGAAGCCCCGGCCAACCGGGTGCCCAGTATTCCGAATCGTCAGCCACGCGGACACTCCTTTTCTCCTTCTTCCGAGTGGAACAGACGCAAGGATGGCGCCGGGAGCGCCAGCCTGCCAGGCCCGCCGTTCCTTCGGTTTGGGAGTTTTTCAGCTAATCAGCGCCGCATCGAGAAGCGGTGATGGGGTGCGTCTGTTCAGAATGAAAGGCGTGCATTCAATTTGAATGGCGACGACCCTCATCCCGTTCGTCGATTGTCGAGTTGCAGGCGTTCACAACGAACCCGACGGTGGCATCCAACTTGCCGCTTCTGTCTTCATATCCATAGACAGACGGAAGGGAGTACTGAGATGACCCGCCAGAGACAGAGCCCCGCCAGTGGCATGGTCGACCCAGGCGCCGCGCCGCGAAGATGGGCCAGCCGATCGGGTCTCGTGGCAGGTGACGTCTTGACCTCTGAACGCTCGGCGCGTGCCGACGTGTACGAAATCAGCATCGTGCCTGCCGATGGGCGTGCCGTGGTCTCGCGATACGCGGAAGCCGTCCAGATTGTTCGCGCCCTGGCGCAGCAGCTCAGCGTCGACGGGTGGTTCACGAGCGATCAGACCCACTACGCGCGTGTCGCAAGTCATCGTTCTCGAGTTCTGCGCTGAGCCGAGGTGGCCTTCGGCGATGCGTTCCACCGCGCCCGGAAAGGGGACGCGATAGCCGGCCCCGAAAAGATCACGCTGTCGCGATCGCGTGGAAGCTGGCGATCGCGCTCCACACGCCGAGACCGATTCCGCGCGCCATCTGCGACAGCTCGAGCATGTTGTGCGACAGGAAGATCAGCACCGATCGGTCGTTGGGATCGGCCTGCCACCAACTGCCGTACGCACCAGGCCACCCAATCGTGCCGAGTCCGCCCCGGCAGCGCATCGGATCCGCCTTGTCGGGTTCGACGACGACCGCGACGCCCATCCCGTAGCCGTGCCCCTCGGCAAAGGTGCGCTGACCGAACATGCGAGTCGACGCGCGCTGCTCGGGCGTGAGCTGGTTAGACGTCATGAGCGCGAGCGTCTCTGCGCGCAGGAGCGCAGGGACTTCGGGATCGCCCATCAGCATCCGAGCGAACACGAGGTAGTCGTCGAGTGTCGAATACAAGCCCCCGCCGCCCGCCTCGAACGACATGTCGTCCGGGCGCTCCGCGAGGGCGTGCCGGCCGGGCGCCGCTTGTAGCGTCGTCAACCGGCCTTCGTCATCGAAGCCGCACAACGCCGCAGCGCGAGCTCGCTTGTCGCGTGGCACGAGAAAGCCGGTGTCGCGCATCCCGAGCGGTGCGAAGATGCGCCTTGCGAGGACCTGGCCCAACGGCTCGCCGTCGAGGCGCGCGATCAGGAATCCGAGAAGGTCTGTCGAGACGCCGTAGTGAAAACCGGCCCCGGGCTGGTCTATCAGCGGCAGGGTCGCGAGCCGCCGGATCCACTCGTCCGGCGTGAGCGGGTTGTCGATCTGCGCGCCGAGCGTCTCGGCGCACGCGCCGCGGATCGGCCCGCGATGAAACTCGCCGTAGGTCAGCCCCGATCGATGCGTCAGCAGATCGCGGAACGTGATCGGGCGCTTCGCCTCGTCGGTGGCGTCGAGCGGTCCTTCCGGATCGCGCAGCACGCGCAGGTGCGCGAGTTCCGGTGCGTGGAGCACGATCGGATCGTCCAGCGCGAATCGCCCCTCGTCGAGCAGCATCAGCGCCGCGGCGCTCGTCACCGGCTTCGTCAACGACGCGATACGGAAGATGGTGTCGCGTTCGACGCGGCGGCCGCTTCCGAGGTCGCGGCGCCCGAGCGCCGCCAGCAGAACGACCTCGCCATCGCGCCAGGCCAGCGCCGCGGCTCCGGCGAGTTGGCCGCTGTCGACCAGGCTCCTAATGGCCGTTTCCACGGCTTCTTGCATTTTTATATCGAACATATAAAATACATGTACTATTTTCTTGGGTATGGCAAGCGAAAGAAATCCGCCGGCCGAAGCGCCCTCGCGCCGCGGCAAGCCGAAGGGGGACAAACGCGAGCGCACGCGCGAGTCGCTGCTCCGGGCCGCGCGCGCTTTGATTCGCGAGAAGGGGTACGAGCGGACCACCCTCGAGGACGTCGCGAGGCGGGCCGGCATGACGACCGGCGCGATCTACGGCAATTTCAAGAATCGCGACGAGCTGTTCATCGCGCTCGGGCAGCGGTACTGGGCGCCGATCGTTCCCGAGGTTGCACCCGGTGCGACGTTGGCCGAGGCGATGCGCGCGCTCGCCAAGGCGACGCTCGCGGCGGTCGATGACCGCAGGTCTGCCGCAGTTGGCCGGCTGACCGGGCTCGCGTATGCGCTGACCAATTCAGAGCTGCGCGCGCGCGTCCACGAGGTCACGAAAGGCAGTTACGAGATGGGCGCCGACTGGCTGCGCACGTTCGACGCGAGCGAACTGCCGATGCCGGCCGACGTGCTCGTGCGCGTGGTGCACGCGCTCATGGAGGGGCTCGTGCTGCAACGCATCCTCACGCCGGACCTATGCCCCGACGAAGTGTTCTACGAAGCGTTCGCGGCGTTGGCGCGTGGACGGCGGCCCTGACGCGCCATCTGGAACAAGCATCTGAACGAGGCATCATGGCGCGTGCTGCCCCGATGTCGGTGCCGTGACCTCCTTCACCCGCACTTCGGTGCCGGGCTTGATCTCGTCCGTTCCGCGCGCGGCAATTTCGTCACCCGGCGTCAGCTCTCCGAAGATCTCGGTGAGTGCCCCCGATGCCAACCCGGTCCTGACATCCACCCACTCGGTCTTGCCGTTGCGAACGCGTACGACGAATGTGCGATCTGTCGTGCTGCCGATGCTGCCGCTCGGCGCGAACAACGATGGCGTCGGGCGGTGAACGGGCCACTTCACTTGACAGAAAGTACCGGGCGCGAGGCGTCCATCGCTGTTCAACACGTCGAGCTCGATGGCCATCGTGCGCGTCTTCACGTCGACGGCTTGCGCGATGCGGGCCACCGTGCCCGAAAATGTGCGGCCTGGATACGCGGGAACGCTGAACGAGATGCTTCCACCAGGAACGACGCCGGCGGTGTACGCTTCCGGCACGGGCACCACCAACCGGAGCCGATCGCTGTACACGAGGCGCAGCATGGGCGTCGCAGCGGCAGGCCCGCTGTTTGGGCCGACGAGCGTTCCCGGATGGACGTTGCGCTCCGTGACCACGCCTTCGAAGGGCGCCGTCACACGCAGGTACCCTTCCATCTGCGTGATTGATCGAAGCGCCTGACGTGCCGCTTCGGCCGTCTGCTGCGCGGCCACGATTTGACTCTGATCGGCCTCCATCGCTTTCTGCGCCAGGACGACGTCGTTTCCAGCAACGACACCCGGCGTGGCGGAGGCGGCTTTCAGTCGATCGAACGTGCTGGTGTCCGCGTCGGCCCGGGCCCGGGCCACCGACAGCTGCGCTTCGGCCGCCTGAAACCTGGACTGTGCCTCCGCACGCTGCGCAATCAGCTCCGGCGCCTCGAGCTCCGCCATCAGTTCGCCATTCCGCACGCGCGATCCCCGGTCCACGCGGATGCTCTTCACGAACCCGGTCACCTTCGGATACACGGCCACACTCTCGTACGGGTCCAACTGGCCGGGCATGTCGAGCACGACGTTCGTACGCTGCTGGACTACGCGGACGACGTCGATGGACGGCGGCCCGCCCGCGGCGAGCTTCTCTGGTTGAGCGGCCCGACTGCCGCATGCAGTGATGCCCATCGATGCCAGAAACAATCCTGCGAGCACTGGCCCGGGAGCGCGACGGCTCGATCCGTTCATACGAGGTTCCTTACGCACGGTACACACTATCGGGGTCATCAGGATCGAGCGATGCGGATCTGACGCTCGCCGACCGCTGAACCAGCGAATACACCGACGGGAGGACGAGCAGGGTGGCTACGGTTGCCGCGGCAAGACCGCCAATGACGGCTCGGCCGAGCGGCGCGGTCGCATCCGCCCCTTCCCCGAGCGCTAGCGCCATCGGAATCATTCCGGCGATCATCGCGGCACTCGTCATCAGCACCGGCCGCATGCGTGCTGCTGCCGCGTCAATCGCCGGCGGCAGATCGGATCCGCCGTCGCGCCGCCTCTCTTCCGCGAACGTCACCAGGAGAATCGCATTGGCGACGGCGATACCGATCGCCATGATGCCCCCCATGAATGACTGCACATTGATGGTCGTCCTCGTCAGCGCCAGCATCAGCACGACGCCCACGAGCACGGCCGGGGTCGTCGAGACGACGACGAACGCGAGCCGAAGCGACTGGAAGTTGGCGGCGAGCAACAGAAAGATCACGACGACCGCGACGATCAGGCCAATTCCGATGTTTCTGAGTGTCTGCCGCATTGGCGCAATCTGACCGCGTACCGTAATCGTCGCCCCGCGCGGCGGCGTGCCCGCCCGTGCGATCGCCTGGTCCACGCGATTCGCGATGCGTCCGAGATCCTCGCCGAAGGCGTTCGCCGACATCGTCACCATCCGCTGCCCATTGAATCGATCGTACTCGCCGACGATCGTGCTGTTCTCGATGCGCGCGACGTCACCGAGCAGCGGATATGAACTGCCGCCGGCCGTGACCGGCATGACGCGCAGATCCTCCAGGCTCTTCATTCGGGGCTGCGGCACCTCCACCTGCACCTGGAACGCGATGCCGGTCCGTGGATCAGCCCAGTAGTTCGGCGCGACGAACCGACTGGACGATGTCGCCGCGGCGAACGACTGGCCCACCTGGCTCACGGTCACACCGAGTTGGCCTGCGAGCTGGCGATCGATGTCGACGTTGATGCCCGGGTAGTCCAATGCCTGTTCGACGTGCAAGTCGCGCAGCGTCGGGATCTGCGCCAGCTCGGTCCGCACCCTGGCCGCAAACGCACGTGTCGCGGCGAAATCCGGACTCATGATTGCCACCTGCACGGGCGTCGGCGCCCCGAAGTTCATGATGCGGCCGACGATGTCGCCCGGCTCGAACGAGAATTGCACGTCCGGAAAGCGCTTCGCGAACCGATGCCGAAGCTCCTCCTCGAACGCCGTCAACTCGATCGGCGCGCCAGGCTCGAGCGCAATCTGCAGCACGCCTTCGTGCGACCCGCCGGTCCACAGGAAGATCGTGTTGATGGGGTACGACGAGGGCTGCACACCGACGTACCCGAGCGTGGCATCGACGTTCCGCGGGCCCGCGGCTCTATGGATTTCGTCGAGCACGTCGTCGGCGAGGCGCTCGGTGCGCTCGAACTTCGTCCCTGCGGGGGCGTAGAACCGCAGCTGGAACTGGTGCGCATTGCCCGCCGGAAAGATCTCGCGGCCAAGCCGGAGACCGACGATGGCGACGATGGCCATCGTCAGGATGGCGTACGCCATTACGAGCAGCCCACCGAAGCGCGTCAGCCGCTGCAGTGCGCGCGTGAGGCGATCGCGCAGGCGATCGACCCAGTTCTCCGCGTGCGTGCCGTCCCTCGTCGCGTGGCGCCGTCGTCCGAGCAGCCACACCGATAGCACCGGCACCAGCGAGCTCGAGAGGACGAACGACGCGACCATCGCGAAGGCGACCGCGAGCGACAACGGAACGAACAGCGATTTCGAGACACCCGTCATGAAGAACGACGGCACGAACACAGCCACGACTGCCAGCATCGCGAGCAGCCGCGGCACGACGACCTCGGCGCTCGCATCGAGAACGCCGCGCGCGATTGGCGTTCCTCGTGCCAGGTGGGTGTGGATGTTCTCGATCGCGACCGTGCCCTCGTCGACCAGAATTCCGACGGCCAGTGCGAGGCCGCCCAAGGTCATGATGTTGATGGTCTGGCCGGCGGCCCACAACGCGACGACGGCCGTCAGCAGCGCGAACGGAATCGTCAGTATGACGATCAGCGAACTTCGCCATTCCCGCAGGAACAGCAACACCATGAGGCCGGTCAGCAGGGCGCCGAGGATCGCCTCGCGCAGGACCGACTGCAGCGCGCCGGAGACGTTCCCCGACTGGTCCAGTTCGTAGGTGACCTTGATATCGTCCGGAACGAGCGCCTGGAACCGGGCGAGATTCGCCTTTACCTCGCCGACTACCGCCAGCGTGGAAGCGCTCGGCCGCTTCGTGACCGGGATGTAGACGGCTCGCCGGCCGTTCACGAGCGCGTACGCCGTCGGAATATCGGTGCTGTCGCTGACCGATCCGACGTCTCGCACGAACACGGTTGGACCCGGCCCGGTTCGGATGGGCAGCTCGAGGAGGTCGTTGATATTCGAGACGACCGAGTTCACGGGCGAAATCCGCGTGACATCGCCGATGTTGACGCTGCCGGAAGGCATGATGACGTTGCCGGTGCTGACCGCGCGAATCACTTCCTCGGGCGCCATCCCGTAGGACCGGAGCCGGTCGGGATCGACGCGGATCACCACCGTGCGCTGGCTGCCGCCAAAGGGCGGCGGCGACGTCAGACCCTCGAGTGTCGCGAACTGCGGCCGGACGCGATTGAGCGCGAGATCCTGGATTTCGCCGAGACTTCGCGATTCGCTGGAGAACACCAGATAGCCGACGGGCACCGTGCCGGCGTCGAAGCGCATGACGAACGGCCCCACGGTACCCGGGGGCATGAACGCGCGTGCGCGGTTCACGTAGCTGATCACCTCCGCCATCGCCTCGGCCATGTCGGTGCCGGGATGGAAATTCAGCTTCAGCAGCGCGGTGTTCTGTATCGATTTCGACTCGACGCTCTCGATGCCGTCGATATAGAGGAAGTGGTACTCGTAGTAGTACGTGATGTACCCCTCCATCTGGGCCGGACTCATTCCACCATACGGCTGCGCGACGTAGATGACTGGCAGATTGAGGTCGGGAAAGATGTCAACCCGCATGCGGCTGACGGCGAACGCCGCCGCCAGGGCGAGCGCAATCACCGCAACCACAACGGTGATCGGGCGTCGGAGCGCGGCGCGAATGAGCCACATGAGCGGAACTCCCTAGGGTTGCCTGAGAACCGTGAGAAACGGACGGAGATCTCCTTGCGCGACGGCAGCGGCCAGGAGTGCACGCCACACATCGACGCGCGCGAGCTGATCCTGGACTTCGGCCTGAGCGAGCAGGCTTTGCGCTTCCGCGACTTCGACAATCGTTGCGAGGCCCGCGTCGTATCGCGCACGGGCCTGCGTCTCGCTCTGTTGCGCTGCCGCCAGCTGAACCGGCGTATTCGCGGCAATCGCGCGTGCGGCGTGAAGGACGGCCTCAGCCGTCTGCTGCTGGCTCGTGACCGACAGCAGCGCTTCGTCGTACAGCGCGGCGCTCGCACGTGCGGTCGCCGCGGCCGCCGCTTTGCGCGCTCGCAGGCTCGAGACGTCGAAGACGTTCGGGAACAGGACCTCCACGCCCGCCGCCCAGTTCGCACGCTGCAGCCCGAGACCGTCAAGCCCGCCCTCGAACACGCCCGTGGCGTTCGCGCCGCTGCCACGCGCAAACACGCTCGACTGGATGAAGACGCGGGGCAGATCGGTATGGGCGAGTACGCCCTGCTGCCCACGGGCCTCATCGACGGAGGCTTGCCGGAGTTGCGCCAGCGGATGCGCCGATGCGTTGGCGGGCGCCATGTCGCCACCAGGAACGCGCGCGATGAGGGCATCGGCCGCGATCGTGATGTTGCCGCTCGCTCCAAGCACGCGATTCAACGTGGCCTGCGCGACGGCCACGGTCTGCTCCGCCTGAATGAGGCGCGTTTGTGCCGCAGCGCGCTCGGCTTCGACACGGGATTGATCGGCGCCCGGCCGCAGCTGATTGGCCACGAGCGTCTGCACGGATTGGAGCAGGACGTTCCGCCTTTCCAGATCCGCCTGCGTCGCGATGACCGCGCGCTGTGCGGCGGCCATACCCAGATATGCCCCGGCCACTGCAGCTTGTACATCCAGCCGGGTGAGCGCCTCGCCGGCCCGCGCCTGCGCGAGTGCGGCCTCGGCGCTCGCGATGCTCGCGCGGCGCAGCCCGAAATCGAACGGCTCCCACGAGAACAGTGCACCCGCCGCGCTGCCCCATACGCTTTCGGAGGATGGGGAGGAGAGCACGGGACCGGTC
>JBKPTE010000035.1:0-64272 GCA_046735335.1 Acidobacteriota bacterium
AGACAGCTCCATGCGCTTGGCGAACACGGGATCGAGTTCACGCAGCGTCAGTCCAAGCGGAACATCACTCTGCGGCGGCGTCGAGATCCGCCGCTGCGGCGGCAGCGGATCGATCCCGCCGGCATCGCGCGGACGCTCGGCCAGCTTGACCTGCGCCGCCTGCCGCCGTCCGTCGCGCAGCAGATCGAGGCGCGGGATCGAGCCGGGCTGCCGCCCGGAGATGTCGCGGATCAGCTCCTCGTTTGTCCACACGTCGCGGCCGTCGACGGCGACGATGATGTCATACACGCGCACGCCGGCGCGCTGCGCCGGAGAGCCATCACTGACGTCCTGGACCAGGGCCCCGCGCGAGACCGTCAGTTTGAGCGACCGCTGCAGATCCGGCGTAACGTCGGTCAGGTAGATGCCGATGAACCCGCGCGACACGCGTCCGCGCGTCTTGAGCTGCGGGAGGATTGCGACCGCCTGGTTGATCGGCACCGCAAAGCCGATGTTGCTCGCGCGGGAGCTGATCGCGGAGTTGATGCCGATGACTTCTCCGCGCGCGTTGATGAGCGGGCCGCCGCTGTTGCCGAAGTTGATGGCCGCGTCGGTCTGGATGTAATCGTCGAGGCTCGCGTCGAACAGCTTGCGGCCGATGAAGCTCACCACGCCGACCGTGACCGAGTGCACGTAGCCGAGCGGGTTGCCGATCGCGCAGACCCATTCGCCGACGCGCAGTTCGTCGGAGTTGCCCATCGGCGCTTCAGGAAGGCCAGTGCCGCCGACGCGCACGAGCGCGACATCGATCGCCGGGTCCGTGCCCACGACCTCGCCACGGAGCGTCCGGCCGTCCGCGAGCGTGACGGTAATGCGGTCCGCGTCCTCGATGACGTGGTAATTCGTGAGGACGTAGCCGTCCTTGTCGATGATGAACCCGCTGCCCGATCCCTGGTGCGGCAGATCGAACTCGCGCGGAATATCCGACTGATCGTCGATGCCCCGGCGGCGCCGGGCGTCGCGCCCGCCGCGGGACGCGGCGTCGATGTTCACGACGGCCGGGTTGATCTTCTCGGCGACGTCCGCGAAGTTGACCGCGCCCGCGCCATCGGCGGCGGCCTTCAGGCCCGGGCGGGTCGGCCCAGGACGGGGCGCGCTGGAGACCACCGGCGTCCGCGTCACGCCGCCAGCCAGGATGATGCCGACGAGAAACGCCACCGCGGAACAGAGCGCGACGGTGAGCAGCGTGAAACGGCGCATGAAAGCTCTCAGCTGTCAGCTGAGAGCTACATTATAAGTCGCCTGAATTCCTCCTCGCTGAGCGTCTGCACGCCGAGCGACTGTGCCTTCTCCAGCTTGCTGCCGGCGTCCGCCCCGACCACGAGATAACTCGTCTTGCGGCTGACGGACCCGGATACCTTTCCTCCCGCCGCTTCAATGGCCCCCTCCGCTTCGTCCCTCGTCATCGTGGCCAGCGTACCGGTCAGGACGAACGTCTTTCCGTGGAGGGGGCCGCCGTTCGCCGCGCTCACCTCCGGCATTGCCGTCGTCATGTTGACGCCCGCGTCCGCGAGTTTGCGGACGAGCGCCCGGTTGCGCGGCTCGTCGGCGAACGCGCGGACGGACGCAGCAACGACCGGACCGACGTCCGGCACACGCTGGAGCGCCTCGAGCGGCGCGTCGAGGATCGCCTCCATCGTTCGGAGGTGGCGCGCGAGCGTGGCGGCCGCCTTCTCGCCGATGTGCCTGATGCCGAGCGCGTAGACGAGCCGGGACAGATCGTTCGACTTGCTCCGTTCGATCTGTTCGATGACGTTGCGTCCAACCTTGCCCAGCCGCCGCGGAACGGCGCGATCCGAGCGCGGATCCCTGGGCGTGACGACGAGAGTTTCGAGCTGCGGCGCGGTGAGCGAGTACAGATCCGCGAAGTCGTGGACGAAGCCCTGCTCGATCAGTTGGTCGCCCAGCGATTCGCCGAGCCCCTCGATGTTCATGGCGCTTCGCGAGGCGAAGTGCTCGAGGCTGCGCCGCAGCCGCGCCGGGCACGACGTGTTCTCGCACCGCCAGACCACTTCGTCCTCGTCGCGCGCAAGCACGCTGCCGCACACCGGACAAACGGCCGGCATGCGCCACGGCTCCGAGTCGGCGGGACGCACGCTGACCACTGGCGCGACCACACGCGGGATGACGTCGCCCGCCTTCTCGATGACGACCGTGTCCCGTTCCCGGATATCCTTCCGCGCGATGTCTTCGGCGTTGTGGAGCGTCGCCATCGAAATCGTGGAGCCCGCGAGAAAGACCGGCTCGAGCACCGCATACGGCGTCACGGCGCCCGTCCGGCCGACGTTGACGTCGATCCGGATCAGCGTCGTCGTCGCCTGCTGTGCGGGGAACTTGAATGCGGTCGCCCACCGCGGAAACTTGGCAGTCGTGCCCAGCCGCTCACGGAGCATGAGGTCATCGACCTTGACGACCACGCCGTCGGTCTCGAACTCGAGCCCTTGTCGCGTGTCGGCCCACTCCGCGCAGAACGCGATCACCTCGTCGACGCCGGCGCACGATCTCCAGTGTGGTTCGACGGGCAGTCCCCATGCCCGCATCGCCTGGAGCGCGTCTCCGTGGAGCAGGTCTCCGTGGCTTCCGCCTTCAGGCGGAAGAGCATTCACCACCTGATACACGAACGCCGACAGCCCGCGGCGTGCGACCAGGGCCGGATCCAGATTGCGCATCGTCCCCGCGGCGGCATTCCGCGGGTTCTGAAAGAGCGTCTCCCCCAACTCTTCGCGTTCGCGGTTCATGCGGGCGAACGACGTGCGCGGAAGGTAGACCTCGCCACGGACTTCTATCCGCCCGCGCGGCCCGTTCCTCAGCGCCAGCGGGATCGCGCGAATCGCCCGCACGTTCGCCGTGACGTTCTCGCCGCGCATCCCGTCGCCGCGCGTCGCACCGCGGACCAGCCGCCCATCTTCGTACGTCAGCGCGATGCTCAGGCCGTCGATCTTCAGCTCCGCGACGTATGACACGGGCCCGTTCCCCAGACCCGCGGCCTTCCGCACACGCTCGTCGAACGCCCTCAGATCTTCCTCGTCGTAGGCGTTGTCGAGGCTGAGCATCTGCGCCATGTGCTCGACGGTCTCGAAGCCTTCGACGGGCCGTCCGGCGACGCGCTGCGTCGGCGAATCAACCGTGACGAGATCCGGATACTGCGCTTCGAGCGCTTCCAGCTCGTGGAGAAGACGATCGAACTGCTCGTCGGAGATCTCGGGCGCGTTGTGGATGTAGTAGCGCTCTTCGTGGTGGCGGATCTCGTCGCGGAGCTGTTGAATGCGCTCGAGAGGCTCCATTGCTGAATTGTAGAGGAGGTTGGAGGTTGGAGGGGATTCGTAGCGCGCAACTCTAGTTGCGCGATCAGCGCTTGCGCGATCAGCGGTCGCGCGACAGCACGTAGTCCGTCAGCGCGACGAGCGCCTCGCGCTCGCGGCTGGGAGGAAACGCGTCGAGCGCGGCTTTGGCGCGGGCGGCGTACTCCGTCGCGCGCGAGTACGCGAGCTGCGGGGCGCGATGTTCGCGCAGCAGGCGGACGATCTCGCGCCACTGCTCCTTGCTCACGGCGCGCTCCTGCACGACCGATCGAATCAGCGCGTCCGCCTCTGCCCCGCCGCGCTGCAGCAGCAGGATAATCGGCAGGGTGACCTTGCCTTCGCGCAGATCGCCCCCGACCGGTTTTCCCAGCGCCGATTCCTCGGCCGTGTAGTCGAGCAGGTCGTCGACGAGCTGGAATGCGATCCCGAGGTTGAAACCGAACTCGCGAAGCGCCTGGTGCTGCACCGGCGTCATGTCGCCGAGCATGCCGCCAATCTGCGCGCAGCCGCCGAAGAGATACGCCGTCTTCCGCCGGATGATCTCGAAATGCTCGTCCTCGGTGATGTCGACATCTCCCGTCTTCGTGAGCTGATAGAGCTCCCCTTCGATCATCCGCAGCGTGACGTCGCAGAGCAGCCGGATGATCTCCAGCGAGTCCTGCGTCAGCGCCATCGCCATCGACTTGATGTAGAGGTAGTCGCCGAGGAGCACGGTGATGTCGTTGCCCCACCGCGAGTGCACCGCGAGACGGCCGCGCCGGAGATCGGCCTCGTCGATGATGTCGTCGTGGACGAGCGTCGCCGTATGGATGAATTCGACCACCGAGGCGTACAGCACGGCGCGATCGCCGGTATAGCCGCCGAGGCGGGCGGCCATGAGCAGCACGGCCGGACGGACGCGCTTGCCGCCGCTGTTCTGGATGTAGCGGCCCATCTCGGGAATGAGCGCCACGCGCGACTGGATGTGGCGGACGAATTCCTGCTCGACGCGTTCGAGATCGTCGCGGATCGGTTCGAAGATCTGCCCCAGATCGACGGTTACGGGAGAATTCTGCGCGGCGTCGGTCACTCGGTGTGTGCCTTCAGGCGCATCGATGCGCCCGGACTCCGCGTTTGCCCGCGTTGTCCGCGGCCCCACAATACTGAACTGTCTGCGTGAGTGTCAACGCGCTAAGCCCTTGCTGACGCGCGAGTTGGCCGGAACAGCCGCGCGAAATTCGCGTCTGTCGCCCGCTCGAGCGCGGCGCGATCCTCCCGGCGAAGTGCGGCGAGCTCGTCCAGTACACGCGCCACGAACGCCGGTTCGTTGCGCTTCCCCCTGTGCGGAACGGGCGCGAGATACGGGCTGTCGGTCTCGATCAGCAGCCGATCCGAGGGCACGAAGCGCGCGGCCTCGCGAAGCGCCTCCGCCTTCGGGAATGTGACGATGCCCGCGAGCGAGAGGTCGAATCCGATATCGAGCGCGCGGCGGGCCATTGGCAAATCGCCCGTGAAGCAATGAAAGACTCCGCGTACGCTGCCGCGTCCGGATTCGCGCAGAATCGCAAAGGTATCGTCCGTCGCATCACGCGTGTGGATGATCACGGGAAGCGCCAGGTCGAGCGCCAGCTCGATCTGCGCAGCAAAGACCTCCTGCTGAACCGCGGGTTCTGAAAATTTGTAGTGGTAGTCGAGTCCTGTCTCGCCGACGGCACAGGCATCGAGGCGGTTGACGGCTTCGCGCGCCGCGGCGGCCGCGGCACTGCCGCCCGCGAACGTTCCGGCGTTGTGCGGGTGCACGCCCGTCGCGAAATGACTGGCGGCCCAGCGAGCCCGTACGTCCTCGGCGCGCTGCATCTCTGCCTCATCGCCCGCCGCGATGATGCAGAGCGCCGCCGAGACGCCGGCGTCTCTCGCGCGCTCGACGACCGCGTCGAGGTCGGGCGCGAACGCCTCATCGGCGAGGTGACAGTGACTGTCGATCATTCAGACCGAGGGCTTCGCCCCGCTCGCTCCGGTGTCGTGGCTCGCTCACGGCATTCGCTCGCGGCTCTGGTGCAGTGCATCATCTGATTCGCGATCCTGGAGGCACGTCTCCGTCGAACGTAACCAGCGTGGGCTTGCCGCCTTCCGGACTGGCCGCGAGCACCATGCCATTGGACTCGATGCCCATCAGCTTCGCCGGCTTCAAATTGAACACGACGCCTACCGTCCTCCCCAACAGTTGCTCCGGCTCGTACGCGTCCGCGATCCCTGCGACGAGCGTTCGCTGTTCCGTCCCGACGTCGATCTGCAGCTTCATCAGCTTCCGCGAGTTCGGCACCTTCTCCGCGGCGAGCACCTTCGCGACGCGCAGGTCGATCTTCATGAACTCGTCTATCGTGATGCGCCCGTCTTCGCCCGGTGGCGCCGGAGGGATCGCAGGGCTCTTTGGCTCTTCAGGCACAGTGACGCTCCTCTGTGGTGCACGTCCGCGTTTTTCCGCATCGTCGGAGTGATCCGTATTGTCCGCCGCCCGGGGCCACAACGGATCGCCCTTCTCGATCGTGCGTTCGCCGGTGTTTCGCCACGCGGCGTTCTCCAGCGCCGGGCGTTCAGCCGACGCGACATCGCCGACCCGGCGCAGAATCTCCGCGGCCGATCGCGGCATGATCGGCTGCAGCAGAATCGCCGCCACCCGGACCGCCTCCGCCACATCGAACAGCACCTGGCTCAGACGATCGGCCTGCGCTTCGCTGCGCGCGAGCGCCCACGGCTCGGTTTCGGCGATGTACTCGTTGGCCGAGTCCACGATCCGGAACGCGGCCGCGGCTCCGCCCTCGAGCGCAAACCGATCCATGTGCGCTCGGTAATCGGCGACTGCGCTTTCCGCCACGCCGGCCAGCCGTCCCGGCGCGCCGGAGGGTCGCGCGCGTCCGCCGCGGTATCGATCCGTCATGGCCGCGATGCGGCTGACGAGGTTGCCGAGATTGTTTGCGAGATCCGCGTTGTACCGCTCCTGAAACCGCGTCCAGGAGAAATCGCCATCGCCGCCGAACGTGATCTCCTTGACGAGATACAGGCGCAGCGGATCGACGCCGTACCGCGTGGCCGCGTCCAACGGATCCACGACGTTGCCGAGCGTCTTGCTCATGCGCTGGCCGTCCACGGTCATGAACCCGTGGCCGAACACCTGCACTGGAAGGGGCACGCCGGCGCTCATCAGCATCGCGGGCCAGATCACGCAATGGAATCGCGTGATGTCCTTCCCGATGACGTGAAGATCGGCGGGCCACCAGCGCTCGAAGAGCGCGCCATCGGTGCCAAAGCCAACCGCGGATGCGTAGTTGATCAGCGCGTCGAACCAGACGTAGGTGACGCTGCCCGGATCCTGCGGCAGCGGAATCCCCCACGACTGACCCGCGCGGCTGATCGAGATGTCCTCGAGCCCCGCCTCGAGCAGCCGCATGATCTCGTTGCGCCGGACCTCGGGCACCGTGAAGCCGGGATGCGCGGCGAAATGCGCCAGGAGCCGATCGCGATACGCGGACAGCCGGAAGAAGTAGTTCTTCTCCTTGATCCAATCGGGCGTGGTCCCGTGCAGCGGGCACTTGCCGTCGACGAGGTCCTTGTCCTGCTTGAACGCCTCGCAGCCGACACAGTACCAGCCTTCGTAGAATCCCTCGTAGACGTCTCCATTGGCGTCGATCCGGCGCACCAGCTCCTGGACGGCCGTCCTGTGGCGCGGCTGCGTCGTGCGGATAAAGTCGTCGTACGACACGTCGAGACGGTCCCACACGTTCCGGAACTCGCGTTCCATCTGATCGCAATATGCGAGCGGATCGAGCCCCTCCTCACGCGCGCGGCGATACACGTTCTGCGAGTGCTCGTCGTTGCCCATGACGAACAGGGTGTCGAACCCCGCAAGCCGCTTGTAGCGCGCGATGACGTCGGCCGTGATCTTCTCGTAGGCCGTGCCGAGGTGAGGACGGCTGTTCACATAATCGATAGCCGTCGTCAGATAGAACCGGGACATCCGATCGATTATGACAGATGTAGGGCGGGTCTTTAGACCCGCCGCGCCTTGATGACAGGTGTAGGGCGGGTCTCTTAGACCCGCCGCGCCCTGATGGCAGCCGCCTGAATCGTCTTGATCGACACGTTGTGTTCGGCGGCGAGACGCGCGCAGTCGTCGAACTCCGGCGCGGCATTCAGCTCCTCGCCGTTGCGCCGCGCCACCTTGAAGCGGATCAGACCGAACGGCGTCTCGACCGACTCCGTCGCCCGTTCCAGACACGCGCGCGACATCTCCTGGTACCGGACGCCGATGGTCGTGGAGCTCCGGAACAGAATGTCTGTCAGGGGTGCTCGGAGATCCGGCCGGGCGAGCACCGTGACGAGCGTTCCAGGCCGGTTCTTCTTCATCTGCACGGGCGTGTAGAAGACGTCGTACGCACCTGCCGCGATCAGGCTCTCCATCAGCGGCCCGAAGAACTGCGGGTTCATGTCGTCGATCTCGCACTCGAGCTTGACGATCCTCTCGTGTCCCGCGGCCGCGGGTCGGTCGCCGAGCAGAATCCGCAGGACGTTCGGCGTGTCCTTCGGGTCCCTGTCCCCTGCGCCGTAGCCGATCTTCTCGATCGACATGGCGGGCAGCGGGCCGAACTCACGCGCGTAGGAGGTCACGATCAGCGCGCCGGTCGGGGTGACCAGCTCCATCGTGCCGTTTCCGTACACGGGAACGCCAGCCAGCAGGCGTGCCGTCGCCGGTGCCGGCACCGGGAAGATGCCGTGCGCGCATCGCACGGTGCCGCCGCCGACATTCAGCGGCGACGCGCTGATGTCGTCGATGCCGAACCATTCGAAGCCGAAGACGCACCCCACGATGTCGATGATCGAATCGAGCGCGCCGACCTCGTGCAGGTGCACACGCTCCATCGGCGTGTTGTGGATCGCGGCCTCAGCCTCGGCAAGCCGCTCGAACAGGTGCACCGCCCGTTCCTGCCCCTCTGGGGACAGCGACGACCGTCGTATTGCCGCGACGATGTGCTTCAGATGGTGGTGCGGGTGCGTGTGCGTCGGCGCCTGCGAATGCGTGTGGGACTCGCCGACGGCGACCGCCTGCTCCACGAGCCGGAACTTGGTGGCTGTCACCCCCGCACGCAGCACGCGATCAGCAGTGACGTCGCCGTACTCGATCGCCAGGCTGCCGAGGGCTCCCTTCAGCGCATCGATCGGCAGGCCGAGATCGATCAAGGCGCCGAGAATCATGTCTCCGGCCGCGCCGGAGAAACAATCGAGGTACAGGACGTTCGCGCTCACGGCAGCAACATTCTCCAGTCTCCCCGCGGGAGTTTGTGCGCATCCAGCTCGCCTGCGCCCTGCATCGTATAGAACTGCCTGTCGGCGAGGACGATGTGATCGAGCACGGAAATGCCCATCAGCTCGCCCACGACCACAAGCCGCCGCGTCAATGCGACATCGTCCGGGCTCGGGCGCGGATCCCCGGACGGGTGGTTGTGGAACAGCACCAGCGCCGCGGCGCCGGCGCGCGCCGCCTCGCGAAACACGTCGCGCGGGTGCACGATGCTGGCGTCGAGCGTTCCGACCGACAGCACCTTCGAGCGCAGGACGAAGTGCTTCGTGTCGAGGAGCACCACGCCGAAGTGCTCCACTTCCCGGCTGCCGTACTGCGGCAGCAGCAGCTCGGCGGAGTCGCGCGGCGACATGATCTGCACGCGATCGTGCGGACCGCGGAGCAGCGTCCGGCGTCCGGCCTCGACGGCCGCGATCAACTGGGCGGCGCGTGCGCCGCCGATTCCGGGGACGTGCTGCAGATGATCCAGCGGCGCGCGTGCGAGGCCGTGCAAGCCGCCGACGGCCGCAAGCACCGCGTTCGCAAGGTCCAGGGCGCCCGCGCGCGGCGCGCCGTGGCCCAGGACGATCGCGAGCAGCTCGTTGTCGCCGAGCCCGCCGGCGCCGACGCGCTCGAGTTTTTCTCGCGGACGATCGTGCGGCGCGACGGACTTCATCTCCATCATACCTGCTATACTTTCTGCGAAATGCGTCGCCTGCCGGTGATCGCACTCCTGCTGCTGTTCGCCGCAGGTTGCTCCGAACCTCCACAAAAAGAAATCGATCAGGCCCAGGGCGCGCTGGACACCGCGCGCGCCGCCGGCGCCGACAAGTACGCTGTGGACGAGTACACGGCCGCCTCTGGCGCATTGCAGAAAGCGCACGATGCGGTCTCGCAGCGCGACTATCGCCAGGCGCTCAGCTACGCGATCGACGCGCGCGAGCGCGCGCAGGACGCCGCACGCGCCGCCGCCGACGGCAAGGCGCGCGCGCGAACCGCTGCAGAAGCCACGCTCGTGGACTTTGCCGGCCGCGTACAGCAGCTCGACACACGCCTCAAAACCGCTGACACGGCACGTGTGCCCGCGCGCGACCTTCGCGATCCGCGCGCGACGCTGGCCCAGGCGAAAGCGGCTCTGCAAAAAGCGCGCACAGCCTTCGGCAGCGGCGACTATCAGGCGATCGACGGAGCACTGTCCGGAATGAAGGAGAAGCTCGATGCGGCGTCGAAGCAGGTCGACGCGGCGTCGCAGCGCGTGAAGCCGCGCAAGAAACGCTAAAAGATCATACCCGCCAGCACAATCTCCGCCCAGCCGGTCAGATACAGCCCATCGTCCAGCCACTCGACGCGCTGAACGCCGCCGGGCGAATGGACGGTGACATCCCGCGCCGCGCCGCCGTACGCAACTGCTGCCACGGCCGCGGCGCACGCGCCCGTCCCCGACGCCTCCGTCGGTCCAACGCCCCGCTCCCAGATCAGAATCCGCACGCGGTCCGGGGCCTCGACGTCCGCGAGCTCCACGTTCGTGCCGGCCGGGAACGCCGGGTGAACGGCGAGCCTCGATGCGAGATCGTGCAGGCGTCCCTCCGTGACGGCGCCGAGAACAACGCACTGCGGGTTGCCGACGCGGAGGGTAATCGCGTCGATCGCGGCGCCGTCGACATCCAGCGTCCGGCGCTGCACCTGCTCCGGCGGTCCCATCGCCGCGCGGAACGTCAGACGCCTGCCCTCGCGTGACTGCAACTGCAGCCGCTTCGTCCCGGCATCCGTATCGATGTCGACGGAGGCCCCCGGCTCCAGCTGCCTTTGGCGTGCGATCCATGCCGCAAGGCACCGCACGCCATTGCCCGAGATCTCCGAGGGGCTGCCATCCGCGTTCAGCAGATGCATGGAGACGCGGCCGCCTGCGCTCGCGCGGTAGACGATCAATCCGTCCGCACCCACCCCCCGGTGACGTTCGCACACGGCACGCGCGAACGCCGCCCGGTCCGACACGCCTGCAGCATCCTGTTCTTCGACCAGCAGGAAATCGTTTCCGAGCGCGTGCGCCTTGACGATCGTCATTTCCGGCAGAACGCGAGCAGGTGCCAGCCGAACCGCCGCACCCACGCGCGCGGCAGGGCGTTGAACGTGCCCACGAAGAACGTGTTGAACAGCGTCCCCTTCCAGCCGCCATGGAGCCGCGACTTCACGGGAAAGCGCTCCTCCACGATGCGGACGTCGCTGAAGCCGCCGAGCAGCGCGCGAAATTCCTGCGCGCTGTATTTCCGCAGCACCGGAGCGTCCTCGTGCTCGAGCGGAACCTTCATGATCTTTGAGAGCGCGTTCAACCACGAGACTCGGTTGTAAACCTGGAACACCGCGGTTCCACCCGGGACGAGCACTCTCCGGCACTCGTCGACCAGCGCCCGATCGCCCGTCGTGTACTGCACGACGCCGTGCGTGTAGACCAAATCGAAGGAGTTCTCCGCAAACGGGAGGCACTCGCCGTCCGCCTCGCGCAGGTCGGCGTCGAGCCCCTGCTGCCGGAAGTTCTCGCGCGCGAGCGCGATCGCGGACGGCGAGATGTCCACGCCGGTGACGTGCGCGCCTCCTTTGGCGAACCGGACCAGATCCGTGCCGGCGCCGCACCCGACGTCGAGCACGCGCTTTCGGCGGTAGCCATCGAAGTCGATGAGCCGCGGGAGGTGGTGCAGCTTCTCGAAGTGGTACTGATCGAGATCCGAGAAGAATCCTGGTGAGCCGACGGGATGCGTCGTGACGTCGAGATCGTGGATGTGGCGGTTCCAGTACTCGCGTACTGCGGCGTTGGACGAAGCGGAGGTCACGACTGCCTCTACTATAAGATGATCGTGCATGCGCGCGCGCGATGCCGCGTCACTCGCCGCACGTGAGTTCGACATTCTCGTCGTGGGCGGCGGCGTCTATGGACTCGCCATCGCCGCGGACGCGGCAAGCCGCGGGCTGTCGGTGGCGCTCGTCGAGGCGAACGACTTCGGCTCCGGAACGTCTTTCAACCATCAAAAGACCGCACACGGCGGTCTCCGTTCGCTGCAATCGGGACGCATCGACCGCGCGCGCGAATCGATTCACGAACGGCGCGCGCTCGCGCGCATCGCTCCCCGCCTCCTCCGCCCGCTTCCCTTCATCGTCGGAACGTATCGATCGATTCTGAAGAACCGGCTGGCGCTCAAAGCGGCGTTCCGCCTCGATCGACTGCTCGGCCGGGCGCGCAACGAAGACCTCGAGCCCGAATTGCACCTGCCGCCGCCGCGGCTCGTCTCGCGCGCGGCGACGCTCAAGCTGTTTCCGGGCGTCCGGGAGCCGGGCCTCACCGGTGGCGCCATGTGGTACGACTACCAGGTCGTCGAAGGGGATCGCCTCAACATCGCGTTGGCCGAAGCGGCCGATGCGCACGGAGCCGTGCTGGCCAACTACGCCGAGGCGACCGCCGTCCTGCGAGAGAACGGCCGTGTCGTGGGAATGCGCGTGCACGACCGGCTCACCGGCGAGACGCTGGACGTCCGCGCGAGGCTCACCATCAATGCCGCCGGCGCATCCGTCGGGCGTGTGATGCGGATGTTCGGCGTGGAACGCGAGGTCCTGCTGCTGAAGGCGACCAACCTCGTCACGTCGAAGCCGGCCAGCGACATCGCGCTCGCGGCGCCCGACCGCGGCGGCCGGATGCTGACGCTCGTGCCCTGGCGCGGGCACGCGCTCGTCGGCACCAGCCAGTCGCGCACCTTCTGCGGCGCCGACGATACGCGCGTCACGAGCGCGGAAGTGGACGCGTTCGTCGCGGACGCGAACGCCGCGTTTCCATCGCTGCACCTCACGCTCGAGGACGTCACGCTCGTGCACCGGGGCGTGGTGCCGGCGCAGCGCGGAAAGGGCGGACTTCCCGATCTGCTCGCCGCCCCTCGGATTGTCGACCATGCGCGCGAGGGCGTGCCCGGAGCCATGACCGTCGTCGGCGTCAAATACACGACGGCACGCGGCGTGGCGGCGCGAGTCGTCTCCCGCGCCGGTGCGCTCCTTGGCAAGCGCTTGCGCTCATCGCGCACGGATCGCACGGTGCTGCCCGGCGCCGGCATTGCCGATCACGAGGCGCTGGCCATCGAGACCGCGCGGGCGGTCGGCCTCGAGCTGGCGCCGCCCATCAGCCGCCACCTGACGACGCTGTATGGCGACCGCTGCGCGCCGATCATTCGCCTCATGGCGGAGCACACCGACTGGCGTATGCCGCTCGTCCCCGGCCAACTTCACGTCGGCGCCGAGGTGATTCACGCCATTCGAAACGAGATGGCCTGCACGCTGGCCGACGTCGCGATCCGTCGGACCACGCTCGGGGCGGCCGGACACCCTGGCGCGCCGATGCTCGCCGCCATGGCGCAGATCGCGGGCGAAGAGCTGGGATGGAGCGACACACGGCGCAACGGCGAGATCGCCGCAGTGGACGCGTTCTATCGGCTGTAGGGCGCATCTTCAGATGCGCCTCGGCAAAGATGCGCCCTACGGCGTCAGCGTGTCGGCGATCGGACGCAGCTTCCCCGACGTCGCCTTGTTGAATGCAGGCACGTCGACGGACGCGAGACGCTCGAACGCGTTCTTCGCATCGCCCAGCTCCTTCTCGATCGCCTCGAGCACCTGTACCTGCGTGTCCGTCGGTTTGTAGTCGACGCTCCCCGCCTCGTCGCTCGCCCCCTGGCCGACGCCGCCGCTCAGCCAGATCAGGTTCATGTAGACCTTGTAGGCCTCGGGAAAATACTTGTCGTCGCTGAGCATCTCCGAACGGGACACGAGCCGGTGCTCGACGTCGAGGATCGACGTGTTCAGGTCGGCGAGCGACTTCAGGAGCGGCCCCTTGCCCGCATTCGCCTTCGTCTGATCCTCGATCTGCTTCCGCCAGATCTCCATCCGATTCACGAGGCCGGACGTCTGCGTGATGTCGTCGCGGATGCGGACCTGCATCGCGGTCGACGTCTTCAGGTCCTCCACGGTTGCAACGATCGCCGGGTCCTTCAGGACCTCGACCGGCTGCGTGAACTGCTGACCGTCGATCGTGAACCGCGCCTGATACTTGCCGGGAGCTGCGAGCGGCACGCCCGTCTGCGATGTGATCCCCCAGTGCGTGATCCGCCGTACGTCCGTGCCCTGGAACCGCGGCTCCTCCCAGATGTGCGGGTTCTCCGGCGGCGTGGTCCGAAGCGCCACGAGCGTCGGAGCGTCGTACCGCAGATCCCAGTTCACGCCGTTCATCCCCTGATGCGCGGCGAGCTGCTGCGACCGTACGACCTTTCCCGATTCGTCCAGGATCTCCATGTGTATCGGGCCCGACGGCGCGGAGGGCAGCCAGACGGTGAAGTGCGGACGTCCGGTCTGCGCGAAGGCGTCGCGCGCCTGACGGAAGACCGCCGCCGGCGCGAACACCTTCGTTTCGGACAACACGGGAGCGATCTGTCCCGTCTGTTCCAGCAGCGTCAGGTTCGGCAGGATGTACAGCCCGCGCCCGTACGTCGAGACGACGACGTCGTGGAAGCGCGGCTCCACGGCAATCCAGCTCACCGGCGCGGGCGGCAAACCGGTCCGCAGTTGCGTCCACGTCCCGCCATCGTCGAGCGTGTAATAAAACGCGCGGCCCGTGCCGGCGAACAGCATGCCCTTCCTGTTGGGGTTTTCGGCGATCGACAGCACGTAATCGAGCGGATGACCGCTCGGAATATTGCCGTTGATCCTCTTCCACGTCGCGCCGAAATCCGTCGTCTTGTAGATGTACGGCTTGCGATCGTCCATCAGGTGGAAGTCGACGGCGACGTAGGCGGTCGCCGCGTCGAACGCCGACGGCGAGATCTGAACGAACGTGCCCCACGGCGGGAGATCGGTGAAGTTCTTCGTGACGTCGTTCCAGGCCGCCCCGCCGTCTTTCGTGTACCAGAGCTTTCCGTCGTTCGTGCCCGCCCAGATCAGCCCCTTCTGGATCTTCGAATACTCGATCGCCCAGACGACATCACCGTTGTATTGACCGAGGTTGTCGCCGACGAGGCCTCCGTTCGACACGATCCTCGACGGGTCCTTCGTCGATAAATCCGGACTCGCCTCTGTCCACGACTGACCGCCGTTCGTCGTCTTCAGAACGAGCTGGCAGCCATAGAGCACGGTGTCGTGATCGAACGGATCGATCGCCATCGGCGCCGTCCAGTGGCAGCGATACTTCGCTTCGTTCGGCGGCGAGTCGAGCGTGATCATCCACGGCTCGATGGAACGAGCCGTACCCGTGCGGGCGTCCCACCGCGTGACCTTGTTGCCGTAGCACGAGGCGTACACGACGTTCGCGTCGACGGGATCGGGGATCGTGAAGCCGGACTCGCAGCCGCCGATGTCCGGCTGCCACGCGGGTGCCGGCGCGCCGCGTCCGCGTCCGCGCCCGCGTCCGGAAGGCTGCGGCACCGGCATCAGGCTGCCCTCCGGCAGCCGGCCGTTGGCGGTCGTCTCGGAATGAGTCGAAGGCCCGCGCATCGTCCCATCGTCCTGCCGGTTGCTGTAGATCCAGTACGGTACGCGATTGTCGATGTGGACGTGGTACATCTGCCCGTTCGGCAGCGAGACACGCACGATCCCTTGACGCGTGTTGATCTGCGCGCCGCCATCGTCGACGAGGACGTACCTGACGGGATCTTTGGGATCGATCCAGATGTCGTGGCAGTCGCCGCAGCTCGCCTGCCCTTCCGTGAACGCGAAGCCGCGCCCGCCGTTGCCGCTGAACGTCTTCCCGCCATCCTGCGAGCGATGGAAGCTGCTGTTCGCGATGAACACATCGTCGGGGTTCTGAGGATTGACGGCCAGCCGGATGTAATAGCCGGCGCGGCCGATGAGCGAGCGATCCCAGCTGACGGTCGTCCACGTCGCACCCGCATCATCGGAGCGCCACAGCGAGCCCTGATCGGCGGTCTGAATGAGCGCATACATGCGCCGGGGATTCGAGGGCGCGATCGCGACGTCGACTTTGCCGATGGGCGGTTTCGGAAGCCCGTTCGTCACGCGCGTCCACTTCGCCCCGCCGTCGTGCGTGATGAATACGCCGCTGCCCGGACCCGCGGTCAACTGCGCCCACGTGTGCTGTTCGACCTGCCACGTTCCCGCGACGAGCGTGTTCGGATCATTTTGATCGACCGCCAGTCCGGAGCAGCCCGTGTTGCGATCGACGAAGAGGCTGCGCTGCCACGTGGCGCCCCCGTCCGTGCTCTTGAAGACGCCCCGCTCGTCCTGCGGACCGGTCAGACGTCCTTCGGCGCACACGTAAACAACGTTGGCGTTCGTCGGGTGGATGAGCACTCGCGCGATGCGGCCGGTCTCCGGCAGTCCCATGTGCTTCCATGTCGCGCCCGCATCGGTCGATTTGTAGACGCCATCGCCCATCACGTCGGAATAGCGAATGACCCAGGGCTCACCCGTTCCGATCCAGACGATGTTTGGGTCGGTTGCCGCGACGGCAATGCTGCCGATCGCGGCGACCGGCTGATCGTCGAAGATCGGCGCGTACGTGTTGCCGCCGTCGGTGGACTTCCACACGCCGCCGGACGCGGAGCCCAGGTAATAGGTGTTCGGATCGCCCGGCACGCCGGCTACGGTCGCGATGCGGCCGGCCGCCGCGGGCCCCATGTAGCGGAACCGCGATGGCTCGGGCGTCGTGGTCTGCGCCAGATCGTTCGCGCCGCCCGGACGCGGCTGCTGCGCGGCGGGGATTGCGGTCAACGCGCACGCGATCAGGACTCCCACACCGAACGTGCCACGCCGGAGGTCATGGCTCGCCAAACGCACCCTCCTCATGTCGTAGGGCGCCTCTTTAGAGGCGCCTCAGCGTCCGGCACGTCTGAAGACGTGCCCTTGATCCGATCACGGAACCGTGAACCCTCTGAACACCCACGTCGCGCCGACGGTGAACCCGAAACCCGGATCGCGTGACGTCAAGCCGAGAAGCAGCGCGCCGTCGAGCCTGACGGTGTGCCGCGTAATCCGTCCGCCGAAGCGCATGGTGCCCCGGCTCTCGGTTCCAGGCGGCGCCTCGCCGCTGCGCGTGTTCGCGCGTCCGTTCAACTCGCCCACGACTTCGACGCCCTGTCGAACGGCGCGCGCGAGCGAAATGCCATAGGCCAGGACGTCGTTCTGCCGATCGCCGCGCGTGGGATCCCCAAGGATGCCGAGCCCGACGTTCCCCACGATGCGAATCGATTGCACCGTCTTACCGACCAGTCCCTGGAAGTAGAAGTCCGTCGTGTCGAGGCCGAGTCCGCTCTCGTTGCCCGCGTTCGGGAGCTTCGTCGCGAACCGCAGTCCAACCGCGGGATGCTGCGGCGTCTCCGCGACCACGCGCACCTTCGTCGCGACGACGATGTCCTCGACGTCGTGCGTCGTGTCGCCAGTGAAGGTCAGCATGTTCGCCAGCGGCGCCGCCCGGCGGGACTTCACGGCGAGGCGATTGTACAAGCCGCCGTCGAGCTGCAGCTCGGCGATCGAGCTCAGTCCGAAGCTCACCCCCAGCGTCGGCGCGCGGAGCAGGTTGCCCTGCAATCCGGAGGCAGGAAACAGGATGTCGCGCGCGGAATCGATGCCGCCCTCGATCAGCACGAGACCGGAGCCGATGGTTTCAGGATCTTCTGTCACGAGCGGGCGTTGCTGGGCGAAGGCTGCGGTGGAAACGAGACAGGCCAACAAGAAAGCACACGACGTTCGATACATCAGCGGCAAACCTCGCATTCAGGCGCGCTCCGCGCGTCGGCGGCCCGCCTGGTCACGGTACTGGGGTGAGGGGCAGAAGCCGGCCGGCGGCCTGATACAACTCGGGCAGCGGATTCAGCCGGCGATCGAGCAGGTGGCGCGTCGCGACATTGCCGAGCGCCCGGAGCATCGAGCTCTTGATCTCGGGATGCTCGACCTCGAGCTCCGCGATCAGCCGCTTCACGCGCTGGCGCTGCAGGCTCAGATCGCCGCACGCCGGACAACAGCAGCCGATGATCGGCAGGCCGGACGCCCTGGCGTACGCGCGCGCTTCCGATTCGAGGACGCTGACGAGCGGCCGGATCACGACGTGCTCGCCGTTGTCGGACACGAGCCGCGCGGGCATGGCCTTGAGCGTGCCCGCGAAGAACAGGTTCAGCAGCAGCGTCTCGATGAAGTCGTCCGCGTGATGGCCGAGCGCGATCTTCGTAGCGCCGACCGCCGTCGCGAGGCGGTACAAAGCGCCGCGCCGCAGCCGAGCGCACAGGGAGCACGGCGTCGCGCTCTCGTCGAGGATGTCGTCGATGGTCTCGCCGATGCGCGTGTGCTCGATATGGCACTCCCATCCGCGCGCGGCGCACGTCTCCGTGATCTTCCCGTGCTCGTAGCCGTCGTAGCCGGAGTCGATATTGACCGCGACGATCGAGAAATCGATTGGCGCGCGCCGCTGGAGGACGTCGAGGATCTGGATCAGCGCCCAACTGTCCTTCCCGCCCGACAGGCCCACCATGACGCGGTCGCCGTCTTCGATGAGGCGATGGTCGGCGATCGCCTTCGTGACTTTCTTCGCGAGGCGGGTCTCGAGGTCAGAGGCGTAGGGCATAGGTTCTCGGCGCGTCTAAAGACGCGCCCTACAACCGATCATTCTAGAACGAGTTGCTTCACTGTATCCGGCCATGTCAGCGACGCGCCGGTCCCAAACCCGTGCGCACCCATCTCCTGCGCCAACGCCTGGTCGTCTCCAAGCCGCCGCAGCGCGCCGGCAACGGCGTCCGGCGACGGCTCGCAGATGAAGCCGCTTTCGCCGTCGACGACCAACTCCGCCGGCCCTCCCGAGTCCGAGCACGTCACGACGGCTTTCCGCGACGCGAACGCTTCGACGGTGACGAACCCGTAATCCTCCGTGTACGGAGGAAACACCACTGCGCGGCAGGTGGCGAGCAGGTTCAGCAACTCCTCGTCACTCGTTCGGCCGGTGAACCGCACGCGATCGGCGACGTTCAGGTCACGCGCGAGCTGTTCCAGGGCGCCACGGTCCTCCCCGTCCCCCGCTATGACGCCGCGCAGGCCGACGCCCTCCCGAGACGCCAGCGCACGAATGAAGAGGTCGGTGCGCTTCAACGCAGTGAGCCGCGAAACCAGCAGGAACTCGCTGCCGTACGCGTCGCACCGATACGCCCGCTGCGGCGCGGGCGGATAGAGCACCGTGGATCGAAGCGACGACCACATCGAGAGCCGCTGCTGAATCGTGCGTGACTGCACGAACAGGCGGGTCACGTTGCGCGTAAGGAGATACTTGTCAGCCGCGTGAATGAGCGCGCGCCGCACGCGTTCCTTTACCCGCCCGCGCGCGCTCAGCGCGCCGCTGAATCGATCCCAGAGATCGTAGTACTCGCGCATCGTGTGATTCAGCCAGCACACGTGCCTCGGGTGGCGGACGGCGTAGCTCGGATAGCGCAGGCTGATGACCTGATCGATGGGACGCCCTTCCGCGGAGCCGACGTCGGTGAGCCATGTCGCGAGGTACGCGGACGCCTGCCGCCCGAATCGATTCTGCGGCGTCACGACGATATGGGCGTCGTGCCCGGATTGGAGAAGCGCCCGCTTCAACTCCCGCGCGATCACCATGTGGCCACCTTCCGCCATCGGCGGACTGGAGGTGACGATGGCGATTCTCATGGAAGGACGAGCGTGGGCTTCACGCGCACGCCGAGAAAGCGCGTGTCGTTGGCGCCGTGGAAGAGCGGCGTGAACCCCGTGCTGCTCGAGACCGACACGATCCAGACGAACGCGCGCGCCTGATACCAGAAGCCTGGCGGCAGCGCGAACGTCACCTGCTGTGACGTGTCGGCGCCGAGGTGAACGGACTGCGACCGGCCGTCGATGGAGACCGTGGCGTCCGTTGGAAACGGTCCCGACATCAGCGTCATCACCGCGCGTTTCATCGGCCGGTCGGTCTTGATCAGGAATTCCGCGCGCGACTCCCCTTTCACCCAGAAGCTCCGGTCCGCTTCGCGGCCGTACGCGTTGTCATCGAGGAAGTAGATCTGAAATCCGGGATCGTGCAGCTCCGGATCGTCGCCGAACCAGATGCGCACCTTCGACGTGTCGGTGTTGACGGGCAGATCGTTGACGAGCGTCAGTTCGGGTGGGAGCAGCCGCAGCGGTCCGTGCTTCGCGTTGTCGCCCGGGCGGAAGGATGCCGCAAACGGGTTGAGCACCATCGGCGCGGTGAAGAACGCACCGGCAATCCAGGGAACGGCCGCGGCGGCGATGCTCCCGATCGGCGGGAGCAGGAACAGGAACAGGCCATACGCGCTCATGAAATAGCGGTTCCCGACCGAGCCTCCACCGCCGAGCCACGTGTACGGAAGCGAGATGACGAACAGCAGCATTTGCGCGATCGCCGTCCCAAACACGAGCCACTGCCACACGGGCCGGCGGCGCGGCGCCGCAAGGAAGGCAATCAACGCGAAGACCGCCGGAAAGAAATAGGCGATTAGGCCGGCGTAGCGGCCGACGAAGTAGTAGGCCAGATTGTGCCGCAGGTTCGTCCAGAACACGCGAGGGTCGAAGATGATGTCGCCGAGCCCTTCGTCGCGCGCCATCGACGTTCCGATCCGGTCGAACGCCGAGGCCTCCGTCTGGAACGGGAACTCCCAGTAGAACGTCCGGCGGTCGCCCCCCTGGTAGTTCCAATCGCCGCTGATGGCGAGGTTCGCCGCGAACAGACCGCCTGCGACGAGAACGAAAACGACCGCAAGCCCCGCCAGGCGGCTCCATTGCCGGCGCCACGCCCACCAGACGAACACTGGCGCGGCGAAGACAATCGCCGTCGGCTTCGAGAAGGTCGCGAACCCGAGCAGCACCGCGGCGGCCACATCGCTTCGAACGGTGAACAGCCAGCGCGTTCCGCGCGGCGAACGTTCGGGATCCGCGACCTCCTTGTAGAGCCAGCAGAAGTACGCGAGCAAGCCGATCGAAAAATTGAACAGCTCCGGCGTGATCCAGACGAAATACACCGGCACGATCGAGACCATGAGGAATGCGCCGGCCAGCAGCGCCGAGGGAATCGCGGGAGCGCGCGCGTGCAGAAAGAGGTAGCCGGAGAGCGCGGTCAACGCGAGGAGGATCGCGTGCAGCACCAGGAACCCGTTCGTCCCGAAGATCGCAACGAGGGGCGCGGCGAACAGCGGGTAGATGAACGACTTGCCGTAGAACAGGCGCGACTGCGCGGGGTCCGGCTGCCCTTCGATCCTGAAGAACGGCGGCCTTCCAGCGAAATGGACGCCGGTGACCTTCCGGCCGCGCTTCAGGAACAGCCCGGTGGGCCCGCCGCCGAATTCCTTCCAGACGCGCATCAAATCTTCGCGGCGGTACGTGAGGTCGCCGTCGTGCGCGAGGCTGTGGCCCATCATGTAGTAGGTCGCCTCGTCGCTCTGGATGCCGAGCGCCGCCCGCGGAAAGTCGACCGTGAGCGCGAGGCCGCCATAGATGCAGAGGAGGACGAAGGCGAGCAGCAGGCCCGGCCGCATCGACATACCGGGCGCGGCCACCTCGCGCGCGGTGAGCGGCTGGCTCACGCCGCCGCCCCGCCGGTCAGAAACGACAGATCCGCCTGAAGGACGCCTCGACGCTTCGTCGCGCGCGACACGTCGTGGAGGAGATCGTAGAGGCGCTCCATCTTCCGGACGAACGCCGCGATGTCGTACTGCCGGCCCGTGATTCGCGCAGCAGCCCCGAGGCGCGCGCGCTCTGCAGGATCATCGATCAGCGCGATCATCCCGTTCGCCAGCGCATCCGCGTCGCGCTTTGGAACGATGCGGGCATCGCGGCCGTGCGTCAGCACGTCGACGAGCCCGTCCGCGTCCGTCGCCACGATGGCCTTCCCCATCGCCAGCGCCTCGAAGACGGTCAGCGGCGTCCCTTCCCAGAGCGACGGGAAGACGTTCAGGTCGAACGCGGACAACACGCGCGGGACGTCCCGCGCGAACCCCGCGAACGCGAATCGATCGCCGAGCCCGAGCGCGCGAGCCCGCTCCTCGAGCGCGGGACGGAGCGGGCCTTCCCCGAAGACGACGAATCGTGTTCGTGGACGCCGATCGAGCACTCGGCTTGCCGCGTCCACGAGGTACGAATTCCCCTTCGAATCGTGCAGGCGCGTCACTGTTCCGATGAGGAACTCGTCCGGCTCGACGCCCAGTTCGCGTCTGGCGGCGGCAATCTCTTCGGCCGATCGCTCTCTGCTGAACTCTTCGAGCGGCACGCCAAGGTAGACGACCTTCACCCGCTCGGGCGGCATCTGGCGCGCGTTGATCACGAACTCCGCGGTGCTCTGCGACACCGCAATCGCGATATCGGTCGCGGGCACGAGCAGGCGATCCGCGATCTTCTGGAACCACCGCGTATCGGTCAGGTTCGCGTGCTCGTGCAGGATCGTCGGGACGCCGTCCATCAACCCGACCAGCCGGCCGAACGTGGTCGCCCCGTAACCGTGCAGGTGGAGGATATCGATGTCCTTGCGGTGGACGATCTTCCGCAGCGCGGTCAACGTCGCCGGATCGAACCTCGACTTGTGCAGATACGTGATGTCGATCCCGAGCGAGTCGAGCGTCTCCTCCGAAAGATCCTTTCGGCGGAGGCTGACGAGGGACACGTTGTACCGATCCGGATCGAAGCGCGGGATCATCCACGCGAACAGGCGCTTCACGCCGTGCATGCGCGATCCTTCCCAGCCGAGGTGATCGCAGACCTGCAGGACGTTGAGCCGCCGTCCGCTCACGCGCGGACCTCCGGCTGACGATCGGCGATCACCCGCGCCGGGACGCCGACCGCGACGGCGCCGTCAGGAACCGGTTGCCGCACGACCGACCCTGCTCCAACGATCGCGCGATCGCCAATCGTGACGCCGTCGAGGATCTTGGCGCCGGCGCCGAGCCACGCGCCGTCGCCGACGATGATCCCTTTGCTGCGGCGGCCCTGCTCCAGCACCGGCCGCGACGGATCCGTGACGTCGTGGTCGCCGCCGATGAGGTAGCAGTAGGCGGCAATCAGCGTGTCCTTCCCGATCGTCACGCGGCTCGCGGAGAACAGCTCGCAGTTGAATCCGACGTTGGCGCGGTCGCCGAGGGTGATGTCCCCGTCCTTGCAGGAAAGTATCGAGTTGCGGCCGACGAAGACGCCGCTGCCGATCGTGATCCCCTGATTCGTCGTCCCCTTCGCGTCGAGCAGGCAGTTGTCGTCGATCACCACGTCGTCGCCGATGCGGATCTTGTGCGGATGCCGCAGCACGACGTTCTGCCCGAAGATCACGTTCCGGCCGCACGCGCCGAGCAGCCACGGAAACATCACCTTCCGCAGCGCGAGCCCCAATGCGCCGGCCACGTTCTGCGACGCCTGCTGCACGAGCTCGTACTTCAGCAGCGCGCCCCAGCCAGGACGTCCGATCACCAGCGCGGCGTACTTCTGCCGCGAGGAACCGCGCGAAGCGAACAACTGATCCTGCGCGCGCTGAATGTCGGCCATAGGCAGTAAAGGCGCCAGCGGGACGCGCGGGCGACCCCTATGATACGACGCATGGCACGGCGGCCGTCCCCGTTGCACCGGGGGGGGGAACGTCGCGCCTGCAGTACAATCCGCACCGCACGATGGCGTGGCTCATCGCAACTGCCGCGGCGTGCGCCTGTTTTTGCGGCGTCGCGTTCGGAACGCTCGTGCCCCTGCAGGATGCGGCCGGCGTCGAGTACTTCTTTGGCTGGCCCGGCGCCGGTTTGTTTGCCACCGCATCGGTCATCGCTGCCGGTGCAATTGCTTGCGCGTATTTCCTCGTTCTCCATATCGCCGGCCGGCGCGCCCCCGCGCGGACCGCAGGGGCTCGGAGCGGCGAATGGCTCTCACCGCTCACCGGTCTCGCGTTCGCCGCGCTCGGCGTCTTGCCAGCGCTCCCCGGGATTGGCACATACGGCGCCCCGGCGGCGTACGTCTTCTACGACCTGCGATGGTGGTGGGCCGCTGGTCTCGCCGGATGGACGGTCGTCCGCGCCGATGCCCTCCTCGGCCGTCCGCTGCTCGCCGCGATCGGCCGCGCGCGGCGCGGTCGTTCCGCAGCGCGTCTTCTGCTCCTCGATCTCGTTCTCGTCGCTGGCGCTCTCAGCTGGGCGATCGCGACCACCCCCAACCTCCGTTTCACCTATCTGCTGCACGGCGACGAACCGAAGTACCTGCGTTACTGCGAGCTGTGGTACCAGGGAGGCGGATTCGACATCTCTAAGAAGGCCCTGTTCGCCGACGAACCGCTCGACGGGTCGCCCAGACTCCACCGCACAATCAGCGGACTGCTCCGCGCATGCGGCATGGAACTCCGCGATCTCGGGACCGATTTGCGCCAGTTCGCCGCGGCGCCACGACAATTTCAGTGGAACCGTGTCGAGGGCGGCAACGCATTCATTCGCGGCAAACACGGCGGCATCTACCAGATCCATCAGCCGGGGCTTTCCGCCGTGCTCTTTCCGGGATACCTGATCGATCGGTACCTGCTCGCCCTGAACGCCGGGGTGTACGGCGAGCTGCCGGCGGAGCTCCCGATGACGACGGTGATGATGTTGCTGGTCTATGCCGCGTGCGCGATGGCGCTGTTCCGGCTTCTGCGCCGCGTTCTGGGCGACGACCTTCTCGCATTTGCCTGGGCCGCGATTGGCGCGTTGACGTTGCCGACCGTCGCGTTCGCGTTTCAGCTCTATCCGGAGCTTCCCGCCGCTTTGATTGTCATCACGGTGACCACATACGCGCTCTCGCTCGCGCAGCCGACGCCGCGCGCCGCCAAAGGCATTGGCGCGGCCGCCGCGGCGCTCGTCTGGCTCCATCCGCGCTTCCTGATGCTGGGATTTGCGCTGGCGCTGTGCGCGGGATTACGCGCCGATTGGACCTCGCGCCGATGGGTGGCGACGACATTCGTCGTCGTGCTCGCGTCGGAAATGGCGTTCGACTACTGGGTCACGGGCAGCTTTCTGCCCACGGCAAGGTGGAGCGTCTCCAATCACGGGATTCCGATCAGCATGGGATCCGTCCCGCTCAATCTGATCGGCTACGGCTTCGATCGCCGATGGGGCGTGATTCCGCACGCACCGATCCTCCTGCTCGTCGCGCCGGCGATCGCCCTCCTCGCGCGGCGGTCCGCTCGGGATGCCGCGGTGCTCGTCACCATCGGCCTCGCCCTGCTGATTCCCGCTTCGGGCCACACGATTCATGCGGCCGGAGGAACGCCAGGCCGCCTGATCCTGGCCGTCGTGCCGCTCGCCATCGTTCCGATCGCTCTCCTGGTCCGCGAGCTGTGGCGATCCGCAGCAGCGCGCATCCTGACGGTTGCCCTCGTAGGGCTCTCGTTAGAGGCGGGACTCGCGTACAACCGGAACCACTGGAAAGCCTTCGGACCGATGCGCGACACGACCTCGAGCGGCTGGAGACCGAACCTCGTCTTCCCGGGGATCCGGAGTGGGGCGCCATCCGTGTCCAATCTCGTCCTCTTCCTTGGCATCCTCGCCTGCGTCGCGGCGGCGGCAACCCTCGTCTACGTATACGCGGCGCGAATCCAGGACCGTGCACGGCAATGGACGCCGATGCGCTGGTGGATGGCGCCTGCCTCTGGCATCGTTCTCGTCCTCGTGTTCAGCACAGCATCCGTCGCAAACAGCACGTGGAACGACCCCGGCTACATGATGAGTCCCTCGCGCGCGCTGGAACTTGCCGCAACACGCATGGTGTCATCCGGGCGGTGCAGCCTCTGCTTCACGTCGAGCGGCGCGCTGGTCGACGATTGGACGAGGCTCGAGCCGAACGGCGCTCGCGGCGTCACCCTTCAGGCTTCGGTCCGTGCCTCGGAAGTGGTCGCGCGCGTGCACGTCGATACGTCCGCTGACGCCATCGGGTTCGGGCGCGTGCGTCTCGATTATGGCGACGGGGAGCCCACGCCGACCTGGGGCATCGTGTCGGACGCGACGGTCACCCACACGTATGGGTCACCGGGGACGTACACGATCACGGCCTGGCTGCAGATGCCCGACGGTTCCGGTCGAGCAGATCGGAAGACGATCACTATCAATTGACCAAAGGACCTACGATGCACATCGATGCCGAAGCGCGGTGGGCGCTTGCCGTTCGCGCCCTCGCACTGACCTCGGCGCTCCTACTCGTCGTCGCGGTGCTCGAGGCACGGACCGTTCGCGAGGCCCGGAGCGAGCTCCAGCAGCTCCGCGCCGAGCGCGAGCAGGTGAAGGCGGGCATTTCCTCCGCGTGGGCGGCCCAGTCGCGCAACGAAGCGGCTCAGGCGATCAGATGGCTCGATGACTTCTATCGCGACGAGGCCGAAGGGTTCGGCATGTCCGGAGGCCTCTGCGCCGGCGGACACGTTCACGAGGACGTCATCGTCGCACAGGTGATGGGCGTGTTCCTGCCCGCGCGGGCTTCGGGAAAATCAGTCGACAACGCGTTGACGCTCATGAAGGACGGGCTCGAACAGACCGACGCCTATCGCGCCGCGCATGGCAGGTAGTCCTCCCCGGAACCCACTCGTGTTCGGCGGCACGGTCGCGCTCGCGATCGTCCTCATCGCCTTGCGCTCCGCGGTCTTCACCTTCTGGCCGCAGGCGTACTTCGATTCCGATCAGGCGATCTTCGGCCTGATGGCAAAGCACATCGTCGAAGGGCGCGCCTTCCCCGTGTTCATGTACGGCTCGAGCTACATCCTCGCGGTCGAGGCATGGCTCGCCGCGCCCGTCTTCGCTCTCGCCGGAGTATCGGTCGCTGCTCTGAAGCTGCCCCTCGTTCTCATCAATGTAGTCACTGCGTATCTGCTTCTTCGGCTCCTCACGCGTGAAGCGGGCCTTCGTCCGATCGGCGCGCTGGTCGCGTCGCTCTTCTTCCTGCTCCCCGCGCCTGGCACCGCGTCGAAGTTCGCCGATCCGTCGGGCGGCAACCTCGAACCGTTCCTGTACGCCATCCTGATCTGGCTGACGCGCGCTCGCCCCGTCTGGTGCGGCCTCGTGCTGGGGGTCGGCTTTCTCCAGCGCGAGTTCACGATCTACGCTCTGGCCGCACTGCTGGTGCTCGAAGCCGCGCACCGGATCCTGTTCACCTGGGACGGGATTCGGAAGCGCGTGACGATGCTTCTGATCGCGGGCGGCGTGTGGCTCGTCGTATTCGCGCTGAAGCAGTATTCGACGCCCCTCGGACCCGGCACGACGGTCGCCGACCTTCGGCGCGTGCCGGGCGACAACCTTCACGAGCTGTTCAATCGCGTCTGCATCGATCCGACGATGATGATCGTCGGGCTGAAACGGGCGTTCACGGATCATCTTCCGCGGCTCTTCGGGACGGTCGTCGAGCCGGTCTCGAACTATTCCATCGAAAGCACCGTCTGGCAGGGCCTGCACGGGGCCTGGCCCCTTCTGGTTGCGATCGTCCTGATCGCGGCAATTCGCATCGTGATGCGCCTCGGGCAGGAAAGGACATGGCGCCCCGAATACGATTCGTGTGCGTACCTCGCGCTTGTTGGCGCGCTGTCCCTCGCCGGCTTCTCCACGCTGCGGTGTGGCGCGCCGAGCGCGATGCGCTACGAGCTTCTGTCGATAATCGGCGTCACAGGTCTGGGCGCCTGGTATCTCTGCGCGGAGCGCGTCCGCCCGCTCGCGGCGGCATGGATGGCGCTGGTGATTGCCTTCACCCTGCCCGCCGGCTATTCGCACGCGCGGATATGGGCCGAGTATCTGACCGAAAAGCCCGTCGCCGCGAAGATGATGATCATACGAGGCCTGCAGGCCCAGCGGGTGCGCTACGCGTCGGCCGATTACTGGCTCGCCTACTACATCACGTTCATGACCCGCGAGCAGATCATCGTGGCATCCGAGGACTTCGAGCGAATCTCGTCCTACAGGCACCTCGTCGACGCCCATGCGTCCGAGGCGGTGCGCGTCTTGCGCAGGCGATGCGAGGGAGGGCACCAGTTGTTCGCGAACGTCTATGCGTGCCCACGCACGCCCTAAACCCATCCGCTGGCCCGATACCACTCCAGCGTCCGCCGGATTCCTTCCCGCAGGCCGACGGTCGGATTGAACCCCAGCTCCGCGCGGGCGCGGCTGATGTCGAACGCGCGGCTCTTCGTGAAGAAATCCACTCGTCTGCGATACAGGGGAGGCTCCATGCCGAATGGAGCGCAAACGGCCTCGCATGCCGCGCCGGCAAGCCAGAACGGCCAGACGGGGAGGTGCACGCGCGGCGGCGTGACGCCGGCTTCCGACGCGATCAATGCGACCAGCTCGTGCAGCGTCGACACCTCGCCGCCGGCAAGAATGTAGGTGCGCCCAGCCGCGCCCGGCACCTCGCCGCACAGGCGAAAGCCCTCGACCAGGTCATCGACGTACGTCAGGTGATAGAAGATGCGGCCGCTGCCGAGCACCACGAAGCGTCTTCGAGCGACGCCTCGGAACAGCTTCAGCAGCCGCCGATCGCCGGGACCGTAGATCCCGCTCGGCCGCGCGATGACGACCTCGATGCCGTGACGCGCGGCGGCATCGCGCGCGATCCGCTCGCCTTCCGCCTTCGCGCGCTGGTATACGTCGCCGGGGCGAAGCGGCGCGTCCTCGTCCGCTGGCGGATGCTCCACGTCGCCGTGGACGCCAACGGTGCTGCAGTGAACGACCCGCCGTACGCCGGCGGCCGCGGCCGTCTCGATCACCGTCCCGACCGCGCCCGCATTGACGTCGAAATACTCGCGCTCGGCGAGGCCCGCCTGCCGGTAGAGCGCGGCGACGTGGTAGACGACGTCGACGCCGTCCATGGCGCGGCGGAGCGCGAGCCCGTCGCGGAGATCACCTGTCGCGAGCGCAATGTCGTGCGACGACAGGTCCCGCGTGCGACTCGGCGCGCGAACGAACGCGCGAACGAGGTGACCGCGCGCGCGGAGATAGCGCGCCAGATGGCCGCCCGTGAAGCCGGTCGCACCCGTGACGAGAACGGTGGTCACGTCAGCGCGTGCGACGCTCGGCCAGAACCGTCACCGGAGATCCAAACCGCCGGGTCAGGCCAGCGCGCTCGAGGGATCGCTCGATCCGCTGCGTCCACTCCGCCGACCCCATACGCTTGTGCAGCGCGATCGGGAGCACGAACTGCCGTTCGTCCGCCGCGATCGCAAAACCGTTGCGCGCGAGCTCCTCGCGGACGACGGCCGGAGAGAATACGCGATAGGCCTCGACGCGCGCGTCGAGGAGACGCGTCACGCGCCGCGCGCCGGCTTGCAGTGCCGCCGCGCTCCACAGCGACGGGTAATCGAAGACGAGCCGCTCGCGCGCGACACGGCACAGCTCGCGAAGGGACGCTCGCCAGTCGGGCACGTGCATCAGCATGCGCAGGCAGACGACGGCGTCGAAGCCTCGATCCGGAACCGTCAACGAATGAGCATCGCCTCTGAGGAAGGTGACGGCCACCCCCGCGTCGCGCGCCTTGCGCTCCGCCGCCTGAAGCATCTCCGCCGAGGCGTCGACACCGGTAACGTGCGCACCCCGGCGCGCCAGCACGATGGCCGCGCGGCCGGTGCCCGTACCGACGTCCAGAATCGTGCGCCCCTGATGCGGCGCCAGAAAGCGCACGAGCTGTTCTTCCTGCGCGCCGGCGACGAGGTGTCCGATCGGCCCGCTGAACCGCAGGGCGTCGAACCGATCCGCCATGTCCGGATCGGCGTACACCTTGTAACTGTAGTGGTCGCGCCCTGCCGGCGCGCCTGTCGAGTGACGCGATGCAGCGCCGCTCATGCGACGCGCCCAGCCATTTCCGGCGCCGCTTCGCGAAAGAGGTGCGCGCACGCGGCCTGCGTGCGCGCGAGATACGCGTCGTAGCTGTATTTCTTCTCCGCAAGCTGCCGCGCGCGCATCCCGATCGCCCGCGCGCGCTCCGGATCGCGAATGGCGTCGAGCACCCCGGCGCCAAAGGCCTCCGGCGTCGGCGCGGTGAGAATCGCGACGTGATCGTCGAGGACTTGCGTATGCGTGAGCAGCCGCGTCGCGACGATCGGACGGCCGGCGCGGAGGTATTGGTAAATCTTCAACGGCGTGTTCGTGCCGGTGCTGCGCGGAGAGACGAGCACGTCGGCGGCGTCCAGAAACGCAGGAATTTCCGCGGCGGGCCGCTGCCCCCCGAAGATCGTTGCCGCGCCGATGCCGCAGGACGCGGCCTCAGCCCGGGCGGCGTCGATTTGCGCGGGCTCGCCACCGGCGAGCACCAGACGCGCGTCGGGACGATGGTCGATCACCGTGCGCATCGCTCGGAAGAGCAGCTCGAGCCCCTGGTAGGATTCGAACGTTCCGGTGTAGACGACGACCGGCGCATCCGGTGGAAGGCCGAGCTCGCGGCGGAGCGCCTGGCCACTGCCGGCGATCGGCACATCTCCCGACCCTGGCGCGTTCTCGATCAGGACGGCCGGCACGCCTGCGTCGATCGCGCGCACCGTCTCTTCGAGCTGCGGACAGATCACGATGACGACCTGCGACCGGCTGACGGCAAATCGCTCGAACCACCGGAGCAGCGTCTTCAACACGCGCGATCGGCTGTAACCGAAGTTGGTCAGCTGCTGCGGAAGGCTCGAGTGCATATCGTAGAGGTGCGGGACACGCCGAAGTCCGGCGACGAGGACGCCGAACCAGCTTCCCTCTTCGTGCGAGTGCACCGCGTCGTACTGCCCGCTCAACGCACGCCGCAGCGCGGTCGCGAACAGCGCCAGATCGAGCGGCACCTTCTTCCAGGACGGCCCGATGCCCACGCGACGCACGAACGGAGGGCGCGCGCTGCGAAACACACGCAGGCCAGGCACCGAGACATCGTGCCCGAACGGATACGTCACCAGATCGACGGTATGCCCGAGGTCGATCAGCGCGCGGATGCGATGGTATTCGCTGAACGGCGTGCCCCGCGCCTCGAAGAACGGCTGCGGCGCGATCATCAAGATCCGCATGTGATTACTGGTGGGGGACCGGTCAGTGTAGCATACGGCTGCCGACCGGTCCGTTGAAACAGCTACTCCCTTCCCGTATAATTCCACGTCTTTCCTTGTCCGAGGGGCTTTGCCCCTCGGACTCCCTTACACGCTCTCTCGCACGCCGCTTCGCCGGCGCGCTCCGTTCGCGTGGCTCACTCGCGGTTGCTCGTTCGCTCGCACCGTCGGTAAGGCCGGACGGCCGAAAGGGCGCGCCAGCGGCCGAGCAGGACTGTTGCGCGGACTGGCCGTGACGTGCAGCGAAGCCGCGGCCAGGGGGCGCAAGGGTCCTGCTCGGCCACTGACCCTGTGTCGGTCATGAGATAGGTTTTGGAACGCGAATGGCTGCTCCCCCAACAGTAACGGATTCCGCACACGACACAATCGCGGCGGAACGGTCGACATCACTGAGACCGCCGCGGCTCTCGCGCGCGACGGTGTGGACGCTCGGCGCAATCCTCGCCGTGAACTTCGCGCTTTCAGTGGCGGGCATCGACTGGGGCCTTCCCTATCTGTGGCACACGGACGAGAAGATCGAGCCGAGCATCCACATGATCCACGAGCGCACGCTCGACCCCGATTACTTCATCAATCCGCATCTCCACATCTACGCGATGGCAGCGGTGGTCAAGGCGGCGTATCTGGCGAACCCCGGGCACACGGTGATGCTCTCGATGCACCGGATCTGGCCGCTGCTCGAGCCGGGCAACGCGGACAGGCGCCTGCAGTTCATGGCGATGCGGGCCTCGCGCGCGCTGTCCGCCGTCTTCAGCCTTGGAACGATCGTCACGATCTTCGCCATTGGACGCCGCCACTTCGGCGTGCGCACGGGTCTCGTCGCCGCGGCGTTCCTCGGGCTCACGATGGGATTCGTCAACCTCTCCCACTTTGCCACGCCCGAGAGCCTGCTGTTCCTGTGCATGGCGCTGTGTCTCTGGGCGTGCGACAGCCTCGCCACGCGGGGGACGATACGCGAGTACGCGCTCGTCGGTCTCTTCGCCGGTCTTGCGTTCGCGACGAAGCACACGGCGTGGCTCCTTGCTCTGCCGATCCTGATTGCGCACGTGTACCGCTTCCGCCGCGACGTGCTTCACTGGCGTGCGATCCGCGGGCTGATCGTGTGCGCGCTGGTGGGGTTCGCCGCCTTCGCGATCACGAACCCATATGCGTTCATCCGATGGCACGACTTCTGGACCATGGGGATCCTGTACAACTGGTACACGGGCACGCCGTCCGGGACGCTGGTGGGTCTGCGCCGATCGTACGTCCCCTACTTCTGGCTGCTCGGCAACATCATGGGGTGGCCGCTGTTCGTCACCGCCCTTGCGGGGCTGACATTCGCCATCGTTCGACTCTGCCGCCCTCCGATCGGGTCCCCGGAGTATCGGGGCTACGCGCTTCACGCGTCGTGGGTCGTCGCGTTCTACGCGTTCTACGGCATGGTTCCGCATCACGCGCTGCGCTTCATCGTGCCGGTTGCACCGTCCCTCGCGCTGCTTGCCGCCGCGGCGCTCACCTCCCATCCCGCCCCGCGCCGAGTGGCGCGGCTCGCGTCCGCGTGGGTTGCGATCGTCCTCGTGTATTCCACCGCCTATGTCATCAGGGCAGACTGGATGTTCCTCCACGACACGCGGTACGCCGCGGGCCGATGGCTCCAGTCGCACCGCGCGACGATGAGCGAGCGGCTGCACTATTTCACGATCGAAGCGTATCTGCCGTACTTCGAGGCGCCCTTGGCGCTGCGGTTCTGGCCGTTCATGGAGGACGTCCAGCACTACCGCGGCGAGGCCTTCGCGGCGACCGCGGCGGCGATGCTCGCCAACGAAAGCGACCCTATCGTCGCATCCAACTTCTATTGGGAGCGCTACACGGACAGGCCGTGGGTCTTTCCGGAACGCTCGGCGTTCTACCATCGTCTGCTCGATGGCACCGACCCTTCCGGCTATCGTCCGGTGGCGCGTTTCACGCTGGAGAATCCGTCGTGGCTGAATCCGCGGCCCGAGCGGATCGCGCCGGAGATTGTCGTGTTCGGGAAGCCGCCGCTGCTCCACGCGCTCGGCGGCCGCGTCATCGAGCGGCGCGAGCGGTAGCTGACGCGTTACCGCGCGCCGCCGGGCGCGCTCATCAACCCCTCGAGCCATGCCTCCAGGCACGCGGCTTCCGTAGGACTGGGAAGCCGCGCCTGCAGCCCACCTTCGTAATGAAACGTTGCGCCAAGGCCGCTCGCGCGCGCCGTCTCGGCCGCCGTGCGAAAGCGGTCCGGCCGATTGTCGCGCTTCCCGGGGATGGCCACGTCCGCCGCTCCCATCGGTTCGTCGGCGACGACCGGCTTTCCGTATCGCTCCAGCAGAGCCGCTCCTTCGCGCATCCGGTCCGGCCAGCGTTCATCCCTCGGCGAGTGCCACGTGATGTAGTCGCCCCCGGCCAGCTCGCCTCGGGGGTCCACGGTCCCGAAGGACACGGGCACGCTCGACGGGATCAAGTTCCTGAGCTCCCGCAGGAACGCATGCTGGTGCACGTCCGCCGACTGTGTCGGATGGTACGGCTCGTTCGCGATCTCGATGACCGCGTTCGGATATCGTGCGGCGATCTCGCCGATGCGATGGACGTGCGCGCGCACGTCGAGCTGATAGCTCCCCGTATCGGCGAGCGCCACGATCTCGATGACGACGTTGTGCCGCTGCGCGAGCTCCAGCAGACGGGCCAGGGCGGCCACGCCGTCCGACGGCGAGAGCTGGAACAGGAAGTGCGCCATCGCGAGCACCCGCGCGTTGGTCAGCTTCTGCGATGCCGCCCAGGCAAGATAGGCCTCCGCCTCGGCCGCGCGCCCGTGCGCGACGAACTCGAGCAGACGGAACGCCGTGATTCCGCGCCACTCGAAGGCCGCCCCGGCGGGCGTGACGAAATGGGTGCCCGCGACCCGCAGATGTTTCGTATCCTGCCGCGGACCGAGCGCAGCGGCAGACGTGACCAGCAGGACCATTGCGAGCGCGGCAAGTCGCAGCACCTGTGACCTCCTTCCTTATCTTGTTCCGTTCTCGCTCGAGGGAGCCATTGAAAATCCCGGTCCGCTTCCGTACAATTCGAGCGCTCCTGCATGCTGGTGCTGTGCCTCGCCCGGTGATCTGCGCGCTTCAATGAATAGCCAGACGACCACACCTGGTCGCCGCTCGCGCGCGCGATCCATCAGCCTGGCCGTGCTGAAGGCGGCGGTCAGCGTCGGGCTGCTCGCCCTGCTGCTCTCACGCGTCGACCTCGCGCGGCTGTGGTCGTACGCGCGGCATGCGTCCCCGCAATGGCTGGCCGCGGCCCTGCTGCTCTACCTGCTGATGGTGCTCGCCAGCGCGTGGCGCTGGGGCCTGCTGCTCAGGGCGCAGCAGGTCAACATGCCCTTCTCGTCGCTGACGGCATCGTTTCTCGTGGCGACGTTCTTCAATAACTTTCTGCCCAGCAACATCGGGGGCGACGTGATCCGCATCAGCGACAGCGCCAAGGTCGCCGGATCGAAAACCCTCGCGACGACGGTGGTGCTCATCGATCGAGGCCTGGGTCTGCTCGGGCTCGTGCTGATTGCCGCGGTCGGCGCGACTGCGGCGCGGCGTCTTGGCGCGGGGGGCATCGGACCGGTCGGACCGCGGATGCTGTGGGCCGGTTTCGGCCTCGGCGCCGTGTTCGCGGCGCCGGTGCTGTTCATGCCTCAGGGGGTCGCGCGCGTGCTGCAGCCGCTCCGCGTCTTCCATCGCGAGTGGGTCGACGAACGCATCGCGCGGCTGACCGACGCGCTGGTTCGATTCAAGGAGGGACCCACCGCCCTCCTCGGCTGCTTTGCGGGCGCCATCATCGTTCAGGCGGTCCTCGTGGGATTCTACCTGGCGATCTCGCGCAGCATGCACGTCCCGATTGCCTTCAGCGAGCTGGCCGTCATCGTCCCGATCTCGTTCATCGTTCAGATGCTGCCCGTCTCCGTGAACGGGTTCGGCGTGCGCGAAGCGACGTTCGGGTTCTATTTCACGCACCTCGGGCTGTCACTCGAATCGGCGCTGCTCGTTTCGTTCACGGGCGCGGCGCTGATCATGTTGTTCTCCCTCTCGGGCGGCATCGCCTATCTGGGCCGGACCGCCGCCGTGCAGCGAGCCTAGAGAGGTTTTCGTTTCCGCGTGGTCCGCGTAAGTCCGCGGCCGAGCTTGACGCCACCTCGACCGAACCTCATAGTGCTTTGCGGTCACCTTCCACTACAGTCCCAGGCCGTTCAGGCCGATAGGCCGACGTACTGCGTCCAGCGACGCGTGATCGCCCCTTCTTCCCTTCCGAGGTAGCGCTATGCAGTGCAAGGCCGCACGAACTTTCGCCGCGATGGGCGCGCTGGCGATCGCATTGGCCGGTTGTGAAGCCAAGAAGAGTTCCAATCCTCTCAGCCCTTCCGTCGCGGGCCCGATCGCGGGCGTGGAGATCAGCGCGCCGGTGTTGGTGTCCCCCTCGCAGGGCGTCAAGTTCAAGGAATCCGAGCAGCCGATCAAGCTCGTGGTCACCAACGCGATCACGACCGGGGTCCGGCCGCTGACCTACGTCTTCGACGTCGCCACCGACAACGGGTTCACGACGAAGGTCTTCAGCCGCTCCGGCGTGCCGCCGGGTAATGGACAAACGAGCGTGCAGCTCGATCGCCTGGAGATCGGACGCGCGTACTTCTGGCGCGCGCGGGCGGAAGACGGCGCGAACACCGGCACCTTCGCAACCTCGAGCTTCGAGATCCTTCCGAAGCCGGCCGTGAACGCGCCCGTGCCGGTCTCTCCCGTCAACAACGAAGAGGTCGCGACCGCGACTCCGGTGATGCGCGCGCACAACTCCGCGCGCGTCGGGCCGGTCGGCGTTCTTGGTTACGAGTTCCAGATTGCTGCCGACCAGGGGTTTGCACAACTCAGAGCGGCTGCGATCGTTCCGGAAGGCGGCGGCGACACCACCTTCACGAGCAGCCCGCTCGATTCCGGCGGGACCTTCTATTGGCGTGTGCGCGCCAGCGATGGCGAAACCGCGAGTCTCTGGAGCGCGACGCAGGTCTTCCGCACGGCCGCGGCAGGGCCCTCGCCCGGACCTACGCCGGGGCCGGCACCCGGCGGTCCGTGTATCTCCGGTTCGCCGCTGAAGGTCGTCGAATGCGAGCGCGCGAAGTGGGGCTTCATGTCCCCTGGAGACATCGTCACGTTCCTGAAGTCAGTCGCCAGATCGCTGAACGCGAGCGGCATTGCGGGTGGGCCCTTCGGAATTCTGCGGAAGGGCGGCGGGAACAACTGCCTGGGCTACTCGTGCGACATCATCTGCTCGGGCAATGGGTCCGCGCAGAAGCAGTGGGACGTGCTGTCGGATTCCGGCGGGGCGCAGAGGCCGGCATGGCAAGGGCCGGCGATGCTTCCGAACATTCGCCTCGACGTCTGCGAACCGCAGTAGGTGGCGGACAGGGACGGCCAGCGCTGATCCATGGCGAACCGATACAAGGGGAGTCCGAGGGGCGAAGCCCCGGATAGAAGCGAGCGAACGAAGCGAGCGAGCCACGCGAACGGAGCGCGCCGGCAAAGCGGCGCGCGAGAGAGCGTGTTGGGGAGTCCGAGGGGCGAAGCCCCTCGGATAAGACAGCCCCTAAAACCGCATGCGGAAGCCGCCGCCGATCTGGAGGCCGCCGACGGTCAGGCTGTCGCCATGGATATCGGCCGACCCCCACGAGTAGCGCGCGATGCCGCCGACCCCGTACTTCGGCGTCAGCAGGTACGTGACGTCGACGCCGAAGTTGACGCCCACCGTCGTCTCGCGCTCGCTCGTGACGGACGGCGTGCCGACCGTCGGCCCTGGCTCGGAGATGGGCAGCGATCCGACGACCTGCTGCTTCACGAAAAAGATCGACGGACCGGCGCTGACCCCCACGTCGATCTTGTCGGTGACGGGCAGCATGTAGGTTGCGTTCAGATGCAAAGCCGACTCGCGATGGCTCAAGTCATTGGCGGACGTGGAGACGGCGCGCGGCCGATCGAAGAAGGCCGGATCGGGAATCGAACCGGTTACCGCCGCGTTCGAGCTGTTTCCCATCCAGGAGAAGATGGCCCCTGCGGTCACGTTGTTTCTCCACACGCGATAGCCGCCGCCGATGTCGAAGAACGCGCCGCTCTTCACCTTCAGCGCCGACGAGACGGTCGCGTCCTCGTCATAGAGGGTGAACGTTTGCGCGGTGTTCAGATTATGCGAGCCGGCCTGGATGCCGACGTTGGCAGTCACGAACGCTTTGTCGGTCCACTGCATGGTTTGCGCGGCAGCGGGAGCCGCGGTGCAGAGGCAGAGCGCAAGAATTCCTGCTTTCATCATCGTCGAACGTTGTCTCCTGTCGAGGTGTGAAGAAGCGAAACGCCGGAGGCGTTTCAGAAATTCGATCCGCATGGTAACACGTGATCACGCGAAAAAAGACTGTCGTTTCGCAGCCTCTCGCGCTAACATACAGGCCTCGTTACAACCGCATCAACCGATCTTCCGGAGCATCTGGATGGCTCGAAGAGTCCTTCTGTGTACTGTGGCGGCCGCATTCGCGACCGCGATGGCGTGCGGCAAGTCGTCGGCGCCGACTTCTCCTTCCACTTCATCGGCTTTGCCGTCCGATACGGGCGCTGCACCCGATGGTTCAACCCTCAAGGTCACGGCCCCGGCGCCAGTGTCTCCCGTGAACGGCGAGCAGCCATCGAACCTCGTGCTCGTCGCCACCAAGGCGACGGGCAAGTTCACCGCTATCCCGCTGTCGTATCAGTTTCAGATCCGAAGCGGCAGCAACGTGGTCTTCGATTCCGGCGTCGTAGGCGGCGGCGGCAACGGGCCCGATCAGGTGCAATATTCTCCGGTCGTCGCGTTGACGCCGGATGGGACGTATACATGGCGCGCGCGCGCCGTCTTCCAGGACGCGGCTGGCCCATGGTCCGCGGACGCGACGTTCAAAGCGATTGCAAAGTTCAACAACGGACGCGAATTCCTCGACCCGCTCCTCGACGGCAGCACCGTCGGCATTCAGCACGGCGGCCAGTTCATTCCGGGACGCGGATATCAGCTTCTCACCCCGCAGGACGGGATCGATTACCACGTCGATACCTGCAGCAACTGCACGCTCGAGTTCGACGTGGCCGGATTCGGCAAGCGCGTCGGCGAGGATTACGGCGCCGACCTCAAGTGGATCACCATGGGCGACGGGACGACCTTCCCGAGCTTCGGTGCATTCCGCGATCATCCGTGGAAGATGACGATCGAGCAGCGCGCCGATCAGGACCAGGGGATCAAGCTCGTCTGGCGCAACGGCGACGCGGGGGAGGGAGATCCCGGCGATCACACCTTCAAGGGTGACGGCCTCACGCAGTGGTCGGACAACCACCCGCCGTATCACTTCGTCATCGATTGGAATCCCGGGGGGTTCGCGGTGTCGATTGACGGGCGGACGTTCGTCAGTGACGGCTTCGCACGGCCGTACGCGCCACCGAATCACACCATCTCGCTCGGCTGCTGGCCGCGCGGCGAATCGCTCGTGAGCGCCATCTTCAGCAACGTCAAGCTCACGCGCCACTGAGCGGCACCGCAAAGTAGGAACAGGGCGTCTGGATCTCAATCCAGACGCCCTTGTTGCGATCCCCGCCGTTGCCGTATCCTTCTTCTGAGATTTTGCCCACAGGCACTTTCCTTCCAGCCCTCCAACCCTCGACCGAGACCCGTACTCGCACCACCTCCTCGCGAGCTGCGCTCGTCATCGCGCTCGTGGTGTTCGGCATGGTCTTCATCGCCAACGCCTGGGTCGGGGACGATGCGTTCATCTCGTTTCGAGTGAGCGACAACCTGGCGCACGGCTTTGGCCCGCGCTGGAACGTCGTGGAGCGCGTCCAGGCATTCACGAATCCGCTCTGGATGTTCGTGATGGCCGGAGCGGAACTCGTGACGGGCGAGCTGTTCTACACGGCCATCGTGGTGTCGTTCGGCCTCTGTCTGGCGCTCGTCATCGTCATGTGGCGATGGCTGTCGCGGGACGCCGATCGCTGGCTGGCGCTCGCGCTGCTCCTGAGCTCGAAGGCCTTCATCGATTACACCTCGTCGGGTCTCGAGTACGCCTTGAGCTATCTCCTGCTCACCGCGTTCGTGACCTTGTTGCTGAGGCCGGACGCCGAGGAATGGGCCGACGACCGTCGGGTGCGGCTGCTGACGCTCATCGCGGCGCTCGCGTTCGTGAATCGAGCGGATACGATCCTGCTGTACCTGCCGGCGCTGGTGTGGCTGGTGGCGGCCCGCATCCGGCGCATGCGACCGCGCGACCTGCGAGGGCTCGTGCTCGCGGCTGCGCCGGCCTGGGGATGGCTGCTGTTCGCGCTGATCTATTTCGGGTTCCCCTTCCCCAACACGTACTACGCAAAGGTCTACTTCGGCGCGCCGCACTGGCTGCAGATCCGCCAGGGTCTCGCGTACGTGGCGAGCTGCCTGCGGTTCGATACGGTGACGATCGCGACGATCGTCGCGGCTGTTGGCGTGTGCTGGACGACCGGCACCCGGATGACGCGCGTGACGATCGCTGGCGCCGTCGCGTACGTGCTCTATACCGTCTGGGTCGGCGGGGACTTCATGGCGGGACGGTTCTTCTCGCTGCCCTTCCTGATGTCGGCGCTGCTGCTGGCCCGCGCGCCGAAGAAAGCCTCATCGGCGTATGCGGCGGTCGGCCTGATCGTCGTGCTGAATGTCGTGAATCCGATTGCGCCGTTGAAGACGATCCCCTCGTCCGACATCGGCTGGCCGTGGCGGCTGCAGAACGGCGTGAAGGACGAGCGCGGCGCGACCTACAAAGGGGTGAGCCCCCTGACGTACGAAGTCTTCCGCGTGATGCCGGACAACTTCCTCGCGCGTGAAGGCCGAAGCATGTCCGCGTCCTCGGAGCGCGTGTTCGTGCACCCGTGGATCGGCATGATTGGGTACTATGCCGGTCCCTCCAAGTACATCATCGACCCCAATGCGCTGTCCGATCCGCTCCTCGCGCGGCTGCCCGTGGGGCAGGAGTTCTATTTCGCGTTTTGGGTCAGCCACTGGACGCGCACGCTGCCGGACGGCTACGTGGAGTCGCGGCGTGCGGGCGCAGGCCAGAACCTGATCGTCGATCCGCGCATCCACCGGTTCTTCGACAAGATTCTCAACGTCACCGAAGGACCGGTGTTCTCCGTCTCGCGGTTTCGCGACATCATCGCGCTCAACTGGGGCCGCTACCGGCACTTCAACGAGGAGATCAAGCGCACGCTGCGGCTCGACTACGTCGCGGGCGTCGACAATCCGTTGTTCACGACCGACGTGGGCGAACTGGCGCACGCTCAGATGAAGAGCAACGGAAAGGCGGGTTACGTGCTGCTCGGACCAGGCATTCCGCTGGCGGCCGGGACCTACCGCGTACGGTGGAATGCGACCATCGACGGCTCCGCGGGTTCCGATCTTGGTTTCGTCCAGGTCTGCGCGAGCGACTGCCGGACGGTGATCGCCACGGCGCCGATCGACGGCACCCGCGCCGGCGTCATCGCCGAAGTGATCGCTCGCCTGCCGCACGACGTGCGGGATATCGAGTACCGCGTCTTCGTCACGCAGGGAACGCGGATCACGCTGCAATCGGTCGCGATCACGCAGGAATAGGGCCGCCGACGAGCGATGCGCGGACGCCTCCTCCGTCTTGGTGTCGCGATCGGGCTGACCGCGTACGTCCTGTGGACTTCCGATCCGCGCGCCGTCTGGGCCGCGTGCCGTGACGCGAACTGGTGGTGGATTGCCGCCGCGATGGCGCTCGTCGTGGTCGACCGCGCGCTGATGGCGGCGCGGTGGATCGAGCTGCTCGCAGCGCTCACGCCCGGATCGCGGCCGCCGTTTCTCGTCGTGCTGCGCGTGTTCTTTCTCAGTTCCTTCGTCAGCAACTTCGTGCCGAGCCTGGCTGCCGACTCCTATCGGATGTACGCGCTGTCGCGCTATCGCGTCGATCTCGCCGAGTCAGCCGCTTCGGTCCTGATGGACCGCCTGCTGGGCATCCTCTCGGTTGTGATCGTCGCGGCCGGCGCGCTCCCGTTCGCGACGGCACTCGGTGTCCCTGACGGCGTCCTGCTGGTCCTCGGCGCGACCGTTGCCGGCTGCATCGCCGCCGGCAGCGTCGTCTTTTCCGAACGTGCGGCGCGTGCCGCCGTGAGGATGAGCGAGCTCGTGCCGGTGGACGCGCTGCACCGCATGACTGCGGCGTTGGTCCAGGCCGTGCGACGCTACGCGCAGCATCACACGGCGCTGGTGAGGGTACTGCTGATGTCCATCGCGGTGCAGGTGTTTCGCGTCGTCCAGGCCATGTGCCTCGGCTACGCGCTCGGCCTCGCCGTGCCCGCCGCTGCGTATTTCGCGTTCATTCCGCTCATCGTGCTGATCATGCAGGTCCCCATCACCGTCAACGGATTCGGCACGACGCAGTACGCATTCACGACGCTGTTCGTTCCGCTGGGCGCGGAGAAGGGCGCAACCTTCGCCCTCTCGATTCTCTTCCTCGCGCTCGGCATTCTTGGATCGCTGCCCGGTGCGCTCTTCTATGCCGCCGGTGCGCCGGCCCGCTCGAAAGCGGACCTTAGCTGAACGGCCAATCCGGCCGGATGTTCAGCTGGTCTGAAAATTGCTCCGACCCGGATTGGACGCCTCAGAAGGAGTATGCACATGCGACCCTTGATGCCTTCGGTAGCGCTCGCCGGGGCGATCGCCGCCATCGTGGCCAGCACGGCTGCCGCTCAGCAGCCGACGTTCAACACGCACAGGCAGGTCACGCTCGTGATGAAGAACGGCGATCGCCACAGCGGCACGCTCGTGTATCACAATGACCGGAATTTCAACGTGATCGAGAACGGCAAGGAGACGCCTTACGTCATCGACAACGTCGCGTTCGTCGACTTCGAGGGCGGGAATCCGCCGGTATCAGAGCTGAATCAGCTGCCTCGATCGAGCAACCCGCCCGAGATGCGCAGCCACATGCTCGTCCTGAAGGACGGCACGGTCGTACACGGGAAGTTCTATACCTTCAAGGAGAACTCGGTCACGTTCGACACGCAGAACCGCGAACGGCGGGATTTCGATCTCTCGAACGTGCGCCGCCTGTACGTCAGCGCGCCGGGGACACGCTCGCTCTACGCCGCCGAGCTTGGCTCCGCCGCGACGCCGACGGGCGCGGCGGCAACGCCCCCTCCGGCTGGTGCGATTCAGGTGCAGGCGAGCCGCCCGTGGACCGACACGGGCGTCACCGTCAGGCGCGGCGATCGCCTTGTCTTCTCCACGACCGGGCAGATCTCGATACGGAATGGCGGCGACATGGTGGGGCCGGAGGGTAGTTCGTCCGAGGACCGGGCGGGCGCGCCGGTGCCCAGCGTCCCCGTTGGCGCACTCATCGGCCGAATCGGCACCGGAGCTCCGTTTGCCATCGCCGCCAGCTCACAGCCGATCACGATGCCGGCCGCGGGGCGCCTGTATCTGGGTGTGAATGACGCGGGGCCGAGCGACAACTCGGGAGCGTTCACGGTGACCGTCGTGCGCTAACCGAGGCGCAGTCAGCGGCCGAGCAGCCACTCCCGCGGCGAGAGTGCAGGCGAACGAGCCACGCGAGTGAGCCACGCGAACGGAGCGCACCGGCAGCCTGCCCGCCGTAGCTCGAAGAGCGAAGGTGGGAAAGCGGTGCGCGAGAGAGCGTGTAAGGGAGTCCGAGGGGCGAAGCCCCTCGGATGATTAACGCGCCTCACCTGCCGCCAGGGTTTCGGCGTGACGCTCTGGCGCGCGCTTGACCTGATAGGCGCGCTTCAGGAACTTCGCGTACGGGATGAACTGCTTCATCGCGCCGACGTTGACCTGGCAGGGACTCAGGCACGTGGTGCAGACGTGATCCTTCAGGTGCTCGCGATGTTGAAGGTTCTCGGCCTTGAAGTAGATCGCCTCGACCGGCTCCTCGAGCACGTTCCCGAGCTTCTGTGAGTTCTCGCAGTAGTGCAGATCGCCGTTCGGGTTCAGCAGCAGCCCCTGGCTCTGAAACGGGCACGGCATCGTGCGGTGATACCCGTTGGCGATCATGTCCGCGTAGTGCAGGTACATGAAGGACTGGCCGCTGAGGATGGACTCCTCCTGCACGCGGTCGAGGAAGAACCGGCGCATGAACGCTTCTTCTGCTTCACGAAACCCGATCTTCTCCTCGAGGCTCTTGTTGTGGAGCATCGCATCGGTAAACCGCAGCATGTTGAAGACGACGTCGATCCCCTTCGTGCGCGCCCACGCAAGAATGTTCTCCGCGTCAGCCATGTTCGTCCCGAAGATCGTGGACGCGATGCCGAACTGAAAGTTCGAATGCGTCCGGGCGAGCGCCTGCATCGCCTCGATCGTCTGGCTTGCCTTCTCGAACCCGCGCTTCACGTGCCGGACCTGATTGTGGACATCGCCGATGCCGTCGAGCGACACGCGGAGGCTGATCAGCAGGTCGTGCTCCGCGCAGAACTCGACGATGCGCGTGAGCATCGGAATGGCGCGGTGCGGCGTCAGGCCGGTCGTGTTGATCCCGAGCTTGCGCAACCGGGGGAAATGCCGCCCAAAGAGCTCGACGATGTCCGGCAGGTCGTTTCTCGTTGTCGGCTCGCCGCCGGAGATGTTCAAGTTCTCGACGGCGCCCCAGAACGGGTTCGCGAGGACCGGCTCCAACTGGGCCAGCGTGATGTCGCTCTTGCGGTTGCCGAAACGCCAGTTGCTGCACATCTCGCACTGCGCGTCGCAGACCCACGTGCAGTTGAAGATGAGGACCGTCGGGCGGATGGGATGCAGCCGCGCGCTGACGAACGTATTGACGAGGTCGCGCGGCACACCGGCAGCCGTCTTCGCGAGGTAGTGCAGCCGGAAGGTATTGGAAGACACTAGGGTGAGGCCTCGACCGGGAGCGACGGCCGCCGCGGCACCGCGGGGCGAGCCGCGCGCACGAGGTTTCCCAGAATCGTTGGGTACGCCTCACACGGCGTCCAGCAGTGCGGGCAGTTCTCGTCGGCGACATCCTGCCGGAGCTGGCGCCGTAGCGGAGAGTCCCAGAGCGCCTTCAGGTCGAACGCGTTCTCGCGAAGGTTCCCGACCTTGGCATCCCAGATCGAGCACGCGAACAGGTTCCAGTACGCGTCGATGAAACAGGACGAGGAGAGCGCCGTGCACGGGAGCGGCGATCGGCCGTTCTCGTAGTACGAACGTACGAGGGACTGATACCGGTGTTCGAGGAACTGCACCGGATGCACGCCCGAGCCGAGGGCGCGACGGTGCGCCTCCACGGCGCGGACAACCTTCTCGTGCTCCGGTGCGAGCCTCGAGCGCCCCACGTTGTCGAAGTAGTGTCCCGATTCGTGGCCGATGTTGAGGTGCAGCTCGCGCCGATCGAAATCCGGAATCACCGTCCGGATCGCATGGATCGTGTCGTCCACCAGCCCCGCATTCTTCGCCAGCAGCGTCATCCCGATAACGGTCTGGAAGTTCGAGCGCTTGATGCCGCGCAACCGCCGGAAGGTCTCGATGCCCCGATCCCACGATCCTGGCAGGCCGCGCATCTCCTCGTGCACGGCTTTCGGCCCGTCCATGCTGATCGTCACCATCAGGCGGCCGACGCCGCGCTTCAGCGTGTTCTCGACGAGCGCGACCGTCTTGTCCCCGAACCATCCGGTCGTCGGAAAGTTGAGCAGGTAGAGCGACCGGCAGGACTTCTGGATCGCCGCGACGACATCGTCGATGTCGCGTCGCATGAAGATCTCCCCTCCCGTCAGGTGGACCCACTTGAACTGCGGCCAGCGGTCGAAGAAGAGCGCGATCTCGGCCGGCGTCATCTCGTTCACGCTCTTCTTCTGCCAGATGTTGCACATCTCGCAGCGGAAATTGCAGTGGTAGGTCGTGACGAAGGTGACCTTGTACGGGAGCGCAGGACTTCGGAAGTTCGCGCCGAGGATCGCGGCGCCAAGTCCGAGTGGGTTGGCTGACATCGGGACGCTCAATTATAACAGAGCCAAGACCTTCGGCACGCCTCGCGCCAGGTGTGACAAACGGCCGCGTCTCGCGGTTGAGACGCCCTGCCGTGCTCTGATAAAGTGGCAAGGTTACCTGCTTTTCTGCGCATGCGATCCAGCCAGACCGACCCGTTCGCGGTGCACGTCCGATCTTGAATGCTGCCCGCGTGTCGGTCGTCATTCCGACCAAGAATGAAGAAGGGTTGATCGGCGAGATCGTCGACAGCGTACGCCCGTATGCGGACGAGGTACTGGTCATCGATGGCCATTCCTCGGATGGCACCCGCGAGATCGCCGCGGCACGCGGCGCGCGCGTGGAGCTCGACGGCGGCAAGGGCAAGGGGGAAGCGCTTCGCCGCTCGATGGCGAGCGCCGCGGGCGATATCGTCGTCTTCATCGACGCGGACGGATCGCACGACCCGAAAGACATCCCGGCGCTCGTGGCTCCCATCAAGGCCGGGGCCGCCGACATGGTGATCGGGTCGCGCGGCAAAGGTGGCAGCGACGAACTGCACGGGACGCTCGAGCAGTTCATCCGCTACATCGGTTCGCAGCTGATCATGCTCGCCATCAATTACCGCTGGAACGTGCGCCTGACGGACAGTCAGAACGGGTTTCGGGCGGTGCGCCGCGACGTCGGCCTGAAACTCGGGCTGAAGGCAAACCTGACGACGATCGAGCAGGAGATGCTGATGCGCGCATTGAAGCTCGGATACCGCGTCGACGAGATTCCCACCCACGAGTACGAACGCAAGTGGGGCACGTCCAAGGTCGTCGTCTGGAAGCTCTGGTCCGCGTACCTGTGGTCGTTCTTCCGCAACATCGTCTGATGCCGCCAGCTCGTGAGCGCCTGTGGCTGGCGCTCGTGCTCCTCGCCGGTGCCGCGCTCCGCTTCTACAATCTCGGGTGGGGTGCGCCCTACTACCACTTCCACATCGACGAGCACTTCGTGTTCGCCGGGGCAGACATGCTCGCGCGCAGCGCGAGGGAAGCCGCCCAGTCCCCCAAGTTCTTCATGTATTCGCCGCTGCCAATGTACCTCCTCATCGCGGTGCGCTGGGTGGCTGAAACCATCATCGGCCACCCACTCGTGCTCACGGTGCCGCACGACGAAGTGGTGTTCATGATTCTCGGACGCGCCATCTCGGCGACGCTCGGCACAGCCACGATCGTCATGGTGTGGCTCGTGGCACGCAGCGTCGCCGGGGCGCGCGCCGGCGTGCTCGCGGCCGCCCTCACGGCGTTCGGCGTGCTGCACCTTCGGGAGTCGCACTTCTTCACCGTCGACATCCCGATGACGTTCTTCAGCGCCGTCACGCTGTGGACGCTGATGCCCATCCTGTCGAAGGGCCCGTCCTGGCGGCGCGATGTCGCCGTCGGCGCGGCATTCGCGGCGGCCCTCCTGTGCAAGTACACCGCGATCTTTCTGGCTCCCGTGATCGGCCTCGCGTACATCCTCGCGGCGCCGACGCCGACGACGAACCCGGTGGCGATCGTCAAGCGCGCGCTTCGCGCGTGCATTCCAGGAGTACTCGGCGTCGTATTCTTCCTGGCGGCCGATCCGCTCCCCCTCCAGTACTATCGAAAGTTCCGCAAGGATATTGCCGACTGGGTGACGGCGCCCCTCACCGGCGCTTGGAAACCGATCTGGACCGCCCAGTTCGCGGACGTCTCGCACCCGCTGCTGTACTGGTTCACGAACATCCTCTGGTGGGGACTGGGACCGGCGTTCGAAATCATGGGGCTCGCGGGCGTCGTCTGGCTGCTCTATCGGCGGGACCGCCGCGCGGCCGTCGCGGCGTCGTTCGTCATCGCCTACTTTGCCGTGGCAGGACGAACGGTGACGCCGTTTGCGCGATACGGCGTGCCGCTGGTGCCAGCGCTCGCGATCGCCGGCGGTGTGTTCGCGGCCGATCTCATCGCGCGCGCGCGATGGCGCCGCGCGGCGATTGCAATCGTGGCGCTGACGCTCGTGACCACAGCCGCGTACGCGGCCGCATATCTCCACGTGTTCATCGCCCCGGACAGCCGGCTCGCCGCGTCGAACTACGTACGGCACCGCGTGCCGCAGGGTGCGCGCGTGCTCGTCGAGCCGTCGCAGAACATGGTGCCGTTCGGGTCGTACCTCGAGCGGCCGACGTTCAATACCTATTACCTGCTGCTCGGGCCCACCGCGGAACGCGACGATTACTATCACCTGGTGGGTCTCGACACCTACGTCTACCTCTACGATCGGAACCGGTCAGACGCGGACAAGCGCGCCTACATCGCGTCGCGCCTCGAGAAGGTGGACTACATCGTGATGGACGACACCTACGTGCAGTTCTACCAGCATCTTCCGGCGGACCAGCACGGTGCCGTCAAGCAGTACTACGAGGACCTGTTCGCCGGGCGTCTCGGATTTCAATTGATGCGCACGTTCAAGGTGTACCCGTCGCTGTTTGGCATCAGGATCAATGACGATGCCGCCGAGTTGACGTTCCGATTGTTCGACCATCCCCGCGTCTTCGTCTTCGCGCGGAGCTCGACCGCGGCCCGCAGAGGCGCATGAACGTCCTCGTGACCGGCGGCACCGGCTTCATCGGCCGCCGCCTCATGCCTCAATTGATCGAGCGGTTCGGCGCACAGGCGGTCACCTGCCTCGTGCACTCGTCCGGCAAGCCTCAGGAAGATGAAGCAGCCGCGTCCTACGCCGGCCAGGGCGTAAACATCATCCCCGGCGATCTCACGCATTCACCGGTCGCGGATGTCCCGTGCCCGCGCGTCGAACTCGTCTTTCATCTCGGCGCGAACATCGATACCGATACGCCGGAATCGGAGCACCGGGTGAACGACCTCGGGACTCGAAACCTGCTCGACTGGCTCGGAGCCTCGCTCAGCGGCTGCCGAATCCTGTACACCAGCTCGATCGCTGTCCACGATCGCAACGGGCCATCCGCCGGGCCGCTGACGGAAGATTCGCCGTTCACACCCAGGACTGCCTACGGTGCAACCAAGCTGCGCGGCGAGCAGATCATTCGGGACGCCGCGGCTCGCGAGGGGTTCTCCTGGACAATCGTCCGCCTCCCGACCGTCTACGGGCCGGGACAGAAGGCGGGCGGCATGTTCGATCTGCTGATCGAGGGGGTCCGCACGGGCGGCCTCATCAGCCGGATCGACTGGCCGGGCAAATCCAGCATCATCTTCGTGGAAGACGTAGGACGAATCCTGATCGATCTCTCGCTGCGCCCCGCCGCGGCGAACCAGATCTACTGCATCAGTAGTGGTGAAGACGTCACGCTCGCAGACATCGCACGGCAGGCGAGCGCCATTCTCGGGCGGCCGCTGGCGCCGGTGCGTATACCTGCAGTCGGCTGGTCTCTTGCCCGGGGACTGGCGTGGAATCCGATCGTGCGATCACTCGTCCCCCGCCGGGCGCACGTCACATACTGGCGGTTGACGCTCGTCCTCGACGACGGGTTCTGGTTCGACGCGCGAAAGTTCCTCGCCCAGAACCCAATTCCGCTCGTGAAGCTGCCCGAGGGCCTCCGGAGAGTGCTGCAGCGGGAGGAACCAGGCGCTCACCGCGCCACACTAGCGAATGAACTGGGCGAACGGGCCGATCTTCATTCCGTCGAACGAGCTGTCGCACAGGACCCAGGACTTCCGCGCGGTGCGATAGAACGCGGCGATCCAGTCCGTGCCGCCGACGATGTCCCGTGAGCCGTCGTCCACGAACAGCGAATCCCACCTGACCGGAACCGCAGCGCAGGCGTCCCCCTTCCTGTTGCGGAACGGGCACACGCCCCCGAAATTCACCGTCGTCGACGCGTCGCCGATGAACCACTTGTTGATCACGAAGTGCTTCCGGTTGTTCGCCACCTGCTCCGTCTCGTCGGCGGTGCCGTAGCAGCCCGGCTCGAAGTTCCGCATGATGTACGCCACGTCGCGGATGCTCGAGTCCGAGAAATCGAGCAGGAACTGGCGCGCCATCTCGCTGACTTCCTTCACCGAGTCGTGGAGCGACAGCGATGCCGTTCCGGTGACCTCGTGCGTGAACGGCGCGTTGGCGCCGCCATACCTCTCGACGACCTTGAGCGTGATCGTCACGTCCTGCGGCGTCGTCACGCCCGCGCTCGCCTGCCAGGTCACGCTCGGGCCCGTCCCGCTGAAGGTCCCGGCCGTGGCGGACCACTGGTATTCCAGCGCATCGGCGGGCGTTTCATCGTCGTGAACGGCGGCGATCACCGGAACGCCTTCGCCGACGTCCGCGAAGTCCGCCGGCTCGTTCGGCCGCGTGCCTTGAATCTTGATCGAATCGATGACGGGCAGATTGTTCGGCGGCGGCGGGCCCGGATTGTTGCCGCCGCCGCTCGGCCCGATTGGCGTGGATCCGCCGCACGACGCCACCAGCCACAAGGACACGAGAAGGAGTTTCGCCTGTCTCACGGCCGGATGCGCACGACCGCCCCGGCCGCGGGCGGCGCGGCGGGCACCTCGAGGCGCGCGACGATCTGGTCGAAAAAGGCCTGCGCGATCACCGCGTGGCCTGCGTCCGTCGGATGGACGCCATCGCTCCCGATCAGCGAGAGGTCCCCATGGAACGCGCCATACACGTCGACCAGATTGAAGTGGCGCAGCTGCGCGATCGTGACGATCTTGGCATTCAGCCTCGGCACGAGCGAGGCTTTGCCTGCAGGCGGCTTCTGCGGCGGCAGCGTGGCGAGAAAGACCGGAAGCCCTCGCGTGGTGGCGTGCAATGCCATCGTCTCGAGCGCATCGCGCACGGGATCGACGTCGTCGTCCACCAGCTCGCCGAGATCATTGGTCCCTTCCATCAGCAGCACCACCTGCGGGTGCGTCGCCTCGAGCGCCTGATCGAACCGGTCGATGTCCTCGACCGCCTTGCGTCCGCCAAGCCCCTCGTTGATCACGTCGATCTGCTGGTCGAAGTAACGGCCGCGCAGCATGTCCGCGAGCTTCAGCGTGTACGACGCGGGCAGCGTGAGCTCGGGGATCATCGAGACCTTCCCCTCCGTCAGGCTGTCGCCAAACGCCATGAACGTGGTGAACGAGAGCCGCGGCGCGGGCGGCTCGACGATGACGGTGAACGTGCAGACGGCTTCCCTGGCGTCCGCGTCGATCCCGTGGCACGAGACGGTCGTCGTACCGAGGTCGAACGGCTGTCCCGAGGGCGGCGTGCACGTCTCGGACACGGGCGGCTTGCCGCCCACAATTGTCGGGCTCGGGTATGAGACCGGGAACGGCGTCTGTCCGCCCGCTGCCTCCACGTGCACGTCTGCGGGACAGGAAATGGTCGGCGCCGATGACGGCGCCATCGGGTGCCTTCCGGAACACGCGGACGCGACGGCGAAGAGGCCCACAGCCAGGATGATCCGGGCTGCTGCCCTGAAGATGTGATCGCGCAAGTGAAACCGATTACGGTCGCGTCCGGCTGGTCAGCGCCTGATTATACCAATCGTGACCTGGACGCCGCAGAACGAGGCATTGGGGGTGGCTGGGATATAGTGGCCGCGCCGCATGGGACCGCGCGAGGGGCGGGTATCGCCAACAGGAATCGACGTTCGCGCGAGCACTGGTACTACTCCTCCGGTCCGCGACCGGCGGGCCGACCGGGCGGCGGCCATTGCGCTGTTCGTAGTCCTCTTTCTCGCGTACAACGCGAACGGACGCGAGATCGGCAGCTTCGATACGCAGCCGACCAAGTTCGCGGCCCGCGAGCTCCTGCTCCGCGGCACGCTTGCCTTGAACCACGTCGTCGGCGCGACGCCGCAGTACGCGGAACGGTGGGGATTCATCAACGCCGCCGACGGCAGATACCGATCAATCTATTCGCCGGTGCCATCGCTCGTGGCTGCAGGCATCACGTGGCCGCTGTGGAAGATCGGGCTCATCGACATTCGCGCGGCCGCCGCTCCGGGACTGATGGCGAAGCTCACGGCGTCGCTGTTGATCGCGATCTCGACCGTGCTCGCGTTCTTCGCGGCGCGCGCATATACGTCCCGCGGCGAAGCTCTTCTCGTCGCGCTCGGTCTCGGGCTCGGCACGGGATTCTGGAGCACCGCGAGCCAGACGCTCTGGCAGACCGAAACGTCGACGCTCGGGCTGACTATGGCGGCCCTCGCGTTTGCGGGAACGCACGACACTCTCGGATCGCGGCGGGCGATCGTGATCGGCATCGGGCTCGGGCTCGCCGGCGTCACACGCCCGCAGCTCGCTCCTGCCGTGACGTTGATCCTTGCCGGGACCTGGCTGCGAACGAACGCGTGGAATGCGATTGCCGCGTCAACCATCGTCGCTGTCTTTGCCGTCGTGCTCGCGACCGCGAACGTGCGCTGGTTCGGCCACGCGCTCGGCGCGCTGCCGTTGCTGCAGGCGCACAACGCGCTCATTCACAATTCCGGCGCTTCGTTCCGTCTGAGCGCCGAAGGATGGCTCGGCCTTCTGATATCTCCGAATCGAGGACTGCTGATCTTCAGCCCTGTGGCGCTCGTGGCGGCGTCAGGCCTTCGGCCGGCGATGCGCGCCGGATTCCGCGCGCCGCTCGTGTGGTGCGTTCTTGCCGCAGCGGGTCAATACGCGTTGTATGCCACGTACTCCGTATGGTGGGGCGGGCACACGTACGGTCCGCGCTACATGCTGGATGTGCTGCCGCTGCTCGTCCCCGCCGCTGCCGCCGGCATGACCTGGCTCATGTCGAGCGCGATCCTCCGGAGTGCGGCGGCGCTGGCGCTCGCCTGGTCCATTCTCGTCGCCGCGACCGGGGCCTTCTGCTATCCCGCCGAGCAGTGGAACGTCGTCCCCAACGATATCGACCGCAATCACGCGCGCCTGTGGTCGTGGTCCGACATGCAGATCGTGCGATGCTGGAAGACCGGCCTCAGTGGCCAGAACTTCACTCTGTTGGATTGGGGGACCGTACGACGCGCGACTACGCGCTAGTGTCCTGGCCGCGTGATCGTGGCATGAGTCCCGGAGCGCGGCGCCCGGCTGGCAAGGCGCGAGGAGCGCGCAAATCGGGAATTTGTAAGCGACGAGCAACGCAGCCAGACGGGATGCCCCGCCCGGGAGTTATGTTGCGAACCACGCGGTCACGGCACTAGGTGCCCGAAGTGAGGACGGCTCTCACGCGCCGAGCGCCTCGCGCGAACGGGCGGGCAGCACCTCGCGGATCTCGCGAATCACGTAGATCGGCTTGTCCTGCGATTCGTGGTAGGTGCGCGACAGCATCTCCGCCAGCAGGCCCGTCGTCACGAGCTGGACGCCGCCAAGAATCATCAGGATTCCGAGCAGCAGCAGCGGGCGGTTGCCGATGGACTCGTTCCCGAACAGGCGCAGGTAGGCCAGCCACGCGCACACGATCGTGCCGATCGTGCTCATCGCGATTCCGACGCCGCCGAACATCTGGAGCGGACGCGTCGAGTAGCTGATGAGGAACTTCACGGTGAGCAGATCGAGCACGACGCGAATCGTGCGCGAAATGCCGTACTTCGACTTCCCGTGCACCCGCGGCCGGTGGTTGACGACGCGCTCGCCGATCGAGACGCCGAACTCGCTCGCGATCGCGGGGAGGAAGCGGTGCATTTCGCCGTAGAGCTTCATCGGCTTCACCACTTCCGCGCGGAACACCTTGAGCGAGCACCCGTAGTCGTTCAACGACACGCCGGTCGTGAACGAAATGATCCGGTTCGCGATCATCGAGGGCAGCCGCCGGCTGAAGAACGGATCCTTGCGGTCCTTCCGCCAGCCGCAGACGATGTCGAGGCTCCCCTTCTCCGCCATGTCCACCATGGCCGGGATGTCGCGGGGATCGTTTTGCCGATCCCCATCCATGGTGACGATGTAGCGGCCGCGCGCGTGCGCGAAGCCGGCCGCGAAGCCCGCGGTCTGGCCGAAGTTTCTGCGAAACCGGATGACGCGCAGGTGAGGATCCGCCGTCTGCAGCCGCGCGAGCCGGCCGAACGTCTCGTCCGTGCTCCCGTCGTCGATCGCGACGATCTCGTACGAGCGCCCGAAGTCGACGAGCGCGGACGTCAGCTCGTGGATGAGCTCGTCCACGTTCGGCGCCTCGTTGCGCATCGGCACAACGACGGAAATTTCGGGGGTCATGTGGCGGTAAACGCTTGATTATAGCAGTCGGCTCGGACCGGCCCTGCCCGTCGTGGCGGCTGCATCGCCGGCGATTGCGGGTCCGGCCCTGGGCGTCGCGGCGGCTGCATCGCGGGTGCATTGCGGTCTGGTGCTGGCTGTGGCGAGGGCTGCGGCGCCGGCACATTGCGGGTCTCGCTCCCGCTGCCGTCGCGCGGGAAACCGCGCTCTCGGCCGTGACCTTACGATGACCGCGTTGTTTGGGGTTTGGCGACCTCCGGTGAGCCGACTGTTCGTCGTTTAGTTCGCTCGGTGGGCCCCGACGCTCCGCACCTCGCTGGGCGCTCGCGGCCGCCTTCGGCGGCTTCCCTCCGGCGCTCGCTTGCGATGACGGTTAGCCGATGCGCCGACCGCGTACTCCTCGACAACGCGGTCGGAACGCCTCCCGCGCGGTTTCCGGTCGAATTCCTGAGTCGCGCGAGGCAGAGGTCGCCTCGACCCGAATGCGCCGTCGCCGCCGCAACGTCCATGGGGAGCCCACGAGCGTTGCGGCTGGTGTCCGAATCGCGGCGACCTCCGAGACGCGTGATACGCGATAGCAGTAAAACGGCGTCGGAGTGCGCGGCGATCGGTGGCGGCGCCATATTTGCGCGATCCCGCTGAAGCCTGGGCTGTGGGTCAACAATTGTTGGCTGCCCTTGTGAAGACCTCAGCCGACACCGCATCGTCAGGACAACGCCGGAGACGCCGTTTTTCCACGCGTCTCGGCGGGAGCCGCGAGGCGGGCACAGCCGTGGCGCGAGCGGGCACCGGACGCGAGATCCACAGCCACGGCCGAGGCGCGAGCGGGCAGCGGGAGCGAGACCCCCAGCGCCGCAGCTACGCCTGCGTCGCAGGACGGCGCTTGCTCCACCAGAACCAGGCGAGCGCCGCCGCGATTACGATTCCGGACAGCCACAAGCCCGCTTCCTTCGCGTGCGCCGCAAGGAAGGCGCCCGCGCGATCGCCGTAGAACACCGCAAGCAATCCCTCGCCGCCGTAGCGGACGATGCGCGCGAGCGTGAGAGCGACGGTGAATTGCCAGACGGGAATCGCTGCGACGCCGGCGAGCAGGACGAAGATCTTGAACGGCGCCGGCGGCGGCAGCAGCGCGGGAACGACGACGGCGAGCAGTCCGTACTTCTGGAACAGCCGCAGGCCGCCTTCGATGTGGTGCGCCTTGAAGCGCCGCCGCAGGAACGCTTCCCCGCCCTTTCTCGCGATGAAGTACAGCGTCAGGCAGCCGAGTACGGAGCCTGCCGTCGCCATTGCCGTGTAGTAGACGAGCCTCTCCTTGTGCTGACTCACCATCCAGATGATGAGCAAATCGTTGACTTCCGGAAAGGAGAGGAAGGATGCGTCGAGGTAGCCGATGATGAAGAGGCCGGGGCCGCCGAGCGCCTGAGCAAACCCCTGAATCCACGCGACGAGCCGCTTCATCCTGTCGAGTGTAGACTACTTGGCGTCGACACTCCTCAGCCGCGTGGCGCCTCTGACTCAGACCGCTTCATCACCTGCAGTGCTGCACAGCCGTGCGCCGATCGTCATCGCGGCGGCCTCGACCGCGTTCGGGATCGCGGCCGCGATTTACTACGCACGTGCCGGGCTGACGCTCGCCCACTACGATGCGCGCGCGCACCTCGTCGTCGCGCGCCGGGTGCTCGACAGCCTGACGCCCGGATGGCAGCAGGTAGGCGCGGTGTGGCTGCCGCTGCCGCATCTGCTCAATCTACTGCCCGTGCAGATCGACGCGTTGTATCAGTCCGGTGCGTCAGGCGTGGCGATCTCAATCGTGTCGATGGGGATCGCCGTGTGGGCGATCGCCGCACTGATTCAGCGCACGACGGGTGACTGGATCGGCGGGGCGATCGCCGCCGCGCTCTTGATGCTCAACCCGGACGTGCTCTATCTGCAGAGCACGCCGATGAGCGAGCCGCTCCTGTTCGGCGCGACGTTTCTCTCGATTGCGCTCGTCGCTCGCTGGATCGATCGCGCTTCTAATCCCCATTCCCCAATCGGCAATCATCAATCCCGGATCCCGGATCCCGAACCCCGAATCCCGGACCCCGGACGCCGGATCCCGACGACGAAGGCCGCGGGGTGGGCGCTGGTGGCGGCCGCACTCACGCGCTACGAAGCGTGGCCCATCATCGCCGCAACGATCGTGCTCGCCTTCGCCGCGCTGCTGCGCCGCGGGTGGCGCGCCGCCGACGCTGCACGCGCGGTGCGCGGTCTCGCGCTCTGGCCGCTGTGGACCATCGCCGCGTTTCTCGTCAACAGCAAGGTCAGCGTCGGCGCGTGGTTCGTCTCCGAAGGATTCTTCGTGCCCGAGAACAAGGCGCTCGGGCATCCGTGGCTTGCGTGGACCGAGGTCTGGCGGGGCCTCGTCAGCCTTACCGGCGGGGTGCTGCCGTGGATCGCGGTCGCGGCGGCAGGGCTGATCGTGTTCGCGTGGGTGCGTGGCCGGGCGCGCGCGGGGATCCTCATCGTGCTGGCGCTCGCGGCCGCGGCATCACTCCCGTGGTACGCGTACTACAAAGGCCACCCGCTGCGGCTCCGATACGACGTCCCGCTCGTGGCCGCGGCAGCCGCGATCGTCGGAGCAGGCGTCGGCCTGCTGCCCGGACGCGCGCGCGCCGCGGGTGCCGTCCTCGTCGTTGCCATCGCCGCCACGGCTGCGAAGCCTTTCGATCGATCGGCGCCCGTCGTGACCGAGTCACAACGCGATGCGCAGAATGCGGCGGGACGGGTGGCGGTCACGAACTACTTGCGATCGCACTGGGATGGCCAGCCGATCATGATGAGCATGGGATCGCTCGGCCACTACATGCAGGACCTCTCGCGTGCGGGGCTGTCGATCCACGACTTCATCCACGAAGGGAACGGCGAGATCTGGAAATACGCGATGGGTCATCCCCAGCCGTTCGCCGCGTGGATTCTCGTCGAGGAAAAAGCTGAAGGGGGGGACGCGCTCTACTGGCAGGGGAAACTCGATCCGCGGTTCCTTGCCGGATACGAGCGCGTCGCCGAAGGAGGGAACGTCTCCCTCTATCACCGCAAATGACTCCCAACTTCGAACTCCCAACCCTAAGTGGATTGGGAGTTGCGGGCTTGGGAGTTCAAAAACGCATGCCGATGGTGAAGTTCGTCGTCCAGCCGCCGAGATCGAGCTTGTCCCCGACGAACCCGTCGTTCAGCAACCCGGTCGCTTCCGCCTTCTGCCAGCGGATCTCACCGCCGACCGCCCAGTGGCCGACGACCCCGCGGATGCCGCCGAGGACCGTCGGACCGGCTGCCGTCCCGTTGCCGATGTACCGTGCCGCGAAGATCGTGCGGTCGAAGTCGACGAACTCTCCGACCTCGCTGTAGCGCCACCTGATCGCCGCGATACCTGCGCCGACGTACGGCTCGATGCTGCCATGCCCCAGCGGCAGGAACCGCGCGGTGAACGTCACGGGAATCGTGCGCAGTTTGAGGTCCTGCTCGATCTCGCTGCCGTCGGAGTGCTGCAAATTCGCGTAGACGCTCGGCACCGTCCGCTGCGTGAAGCCGACGCCGACGCCGCCTTCGAACATCCCTCCGAAGCCGATCAGGTACTCGCCCCCGATGCTCGCGGAATTGAAGTCCTTCACTTCGAACAGCAGCGGCTCTTCGGTCTGCAGCTCGTTCAGCAGCACATCGTCGGTCACGCGCGAGTCGAGCCCTTTCAGCGCGAAGTAGCCGATATTGAAGTTGATCGTCTGGTTGCCGTCCGATGAGCCCGAGCTCACCTGCCGGATCTGCGCCATCGCCGGTGTGGGAGCCAGCAGGGCGATCACCGCGGCGCCAGTCAGGGCCCCTGCGAACGTCCGTAGTCTCGTCATGACCCGTCTCCTCAGCATGAAGCCGTCATGGATAACGTCTGGCTGTGCAGCATGAAAAATGCCACCACCCGACTTCGCCCCACTGCGTCGGGCTTCGTCGTGGCAGGCCCGTCCCGCCCAACTGGCGTCGGGCTTGGTCGGCGCCGACCAGACAGGTGGTCTGACCCCGTGCCTGGCCCCACCGCGGACTGTCTCACGGACAGGTCACTGCGTCCGGTTTCGTGAACGGCTCGCCTTGAAATTTTGAATCGTCTGCACCATCGCCGCATGGACGGCCCCGTTCGACGCGATCACTTCGCCCTTCCTGGAGTCGAAGGGACCGCCCGCCAGATTCGTCACCTGCCCGCCCGCTTCCGTCACCAGCAGCGCGCCCGCGGACACGTCCCATGGATTCAGGTGGGCTTCCCAGAAGCCATCCAGACGCCCCGCGGCCACGTAGCAGAGATCGATCGCCGCGGACCCGAGCCGCCGCACGGCACGCGCGTGCTTCAGGAATTCACCGAAGAGCGCGACGAGGTCGTCGGGATCCTCGTGGACCGTGTAGGGAAATCCTGTGCAGAGCAAGGAATCGATCAACGTGTCGGCGGTCGACACGCGCATCGGCGCACCGTTCAGCCATGCGCCGGATCCCTTTTCGGCAGTGAACAGCTCGCGGCGGCTCGGATCGTACACGGCGGCAATCGCCGGCTGACCGTCGATCTCGAGCGACGCCGCGCAGCAGAAGATCGGCAGCCCGTGCGCGTAGTTGGTCGTGCCGTCCACCGGATCGAAGACCCAGCAGAACCGCGACTCGCGCTCGCGATCGCCGCGCGCCTCGAACTCCTCCGCGAGGACGCTGTGATCGGGAAACCGCTCCGCGATGAGCGCGCGGAACATGCGCTCGACCTGCCGATCGATCTGCGTGACGAGATCGATCGCGCCCTTCTTCTCGACGTGCAGGTCGCCCGCGCCAGCGAGCTGCATCGCGCCCGCCTGGATGACCACCTCGATCGCTGTCGCGAGAAATATTGGAGGGAACGGATCACTCACCGGACGCCAGCTTCTTGACCATGCGGACTTCCATGCCGCCGTCCGGCGCCCGCCGCAGCTCGACATCGTCCATGAAGCTGCGCATGAAGAAGATGCCGCGCCCGCTCGACTTCAGGATGTTCTCCGGATCGAGTGGGTTCCCCACGCTGTCGGGATCGAACCCCTCCCCCTCGTCGCGGACGTGCACGACGAGCTGCGTCGGCGAATCATCTGGCGTGAACGCGAATTCGACGGTGACGAGCTTGCCGGGATGTTCCCGGTTCCCGTGCTTGATCGCGTTGATCACCGATTCGCGAACCGCCACGCCGATCCAGTGGATGCTGTCTTCGTCGAGCGAGGCCAGCGCGCCCATGCGATCGCTGAGCAGCTGGACGAGATCGAGCATGTCGAACAGGCTGGGAATCTGCAGCCGCACGAGGCCGCCGTGCGTCAGCATTTGTCGGGGAGAGTCGCTGGGAACCGGCGAGCGGAAGCTGTGCAACGCACGCGAGTGAATAGCATACTACCGTCTAATCGTTCAAGGTGCCGCGGGTGCTATATAGTCGGTCCCACATGCCGTCGACAACCGCTTCCGCCCTCGTTTCGCCTGCAGTGCGTGTGCGCGGGCGTGTGCGGGTGCCCGGCGACAAGTCGATCTCGCACCGTTACGCGATGCTGGCCGCGCTCGCGGACGGCACGTCCCGGATCGAGGGCTATTCGACGGGCGCGGACTGTGCGGCGACGCTCGCCTGCCTCGAGGCATACGGCGTTACGATTTCGCGCACCCCCGCTCGCAACGGCTTGGATCTCGAGATTCGCGGCCGGGGCGTTCGTGGCCTGCAGCGGCCGGCCACCGCGCTCGACGCGGCGAACTCCGGGACGTCCATGCGGCTGCTCGCCGGTATTGCCGCCGCGCACCCGTTCGACACCGTTATCGGCGGGGACGAATCGCTCTCCCGCCGTCCGATGCGCCGCGTCATCGGGCCGCTGACTCAGATGGGCGCGACGATCGACTCCGTGGACGGACGTCCGCCGCTGACCATTCATGGCGCGGACCTGAGCGCCATTACCTACGCGCCGCCCGTGCCGAGCGCGCAGGTGAAGAGCGCGATTCTGCTCGCCGGGCTGCACGCCCGTGGGCGTACGCAGGTCGCCGAGCCTGCCCCCACGAGAGATCATACGGAGCGCGCGCTCGAGGCGTTCGGCGCCTCGGTGGTTCGGAATGGCCTGACGGTCGCGATCGACGAGGGCCAGCGGCTGCGCGCAGCGGACCTGCAGGTGCCGGGCGACATCTCGTCGGCGGTGTTCTGGATGGCCCTGGGCGCCGGCCGGCCGGGTTCGTCGCTCACGATCGAGGGCGTCGGCCTCAACCCCTCGAGGGCCGCCGTCATTGGCATCCTTCAACGTGCGGGCGCGAACATCCGGGTCGACGTTCAACAGGAGCACGCAGGGGAACCGCTGGGTACGGTTCGCATCGGCGCTGGCGCGATCCGCTCGTTTTCAATCGAGGCCGCCGAAGTGCCTGGCGTCATCGACGAGATTCCCGCCCTTGCCGCCCTGGCCGCCATGTCCTCCGGCGCGCAGATGACGGTGCGCGGCGCCGCCGAGCTGCGCGTCAAGGAAAGCGATCGCATCTCGATGCTCGCCCGCGGATTTCGCGGCATCGGCGTCGAGGTGGACGAGTACGACGACGGGTTCACGATTCATGGAGGCCCGCCCGCAGGCGGCGAAGCGGACGCCGCGGGCGATCACCGTCTCGCCATGGCGTTCGCGATTGCCGGCACCGCTGCGCGCTCGCCCGTCAGCATCACCGGCGCAGAAGCCGTGTCGGTGTCGTACCCGGGATTCTTCGACGTGCTGCGGCGGCTCTCCGAGGCCGGTGACGACCGATAAGATCTATCTCGTCGGCTTCATGGCTGCAGGAAAAACAACCGTGGCTCGTGTGCTGAGCGAGCGGCTCGGCTGGCGGGCCGAGGACGTCGACGAGCTGATCGAGGCGCGCGAACGCATGACCGTCGCCGACATCTTCACGCGCCACGGCGAGCCGTACTTCCGCAACGCTGAGCGTGAGATTCTCAAGCTCCTCCTCCCGATGCGCCACACCGTCGTCGCAACGGGGGGCGGAACGTTCATGGATCCCGAGACGCGCCACGCGATTAATCTGGACGGCCTGTCGGTCTGGCTCGACGTCCCGCTCGAGACCGTGCTTGGGCGCCTTCCGGCGGACGGACGCAGGCCGCTCGCCGCCGATCGCGCGCAGATGGAACGCCTGTACGCGATTCGCCAGGCCGCGTATGCGCAGGCCCACGTCCGCATCGACGCAGGTACCGCACCCCCGGAGGAGATCGCCGAGCACGTCCTCGAACACCTCGCGATCGGATGATTCGTGCGGTACCTGATCATCTCGGACATCCACGCGAATATCGACGCGCTCGAAGCAGTGCTCGAGCGGGCCGACGACGCATGGGACTGCCTGCTCGTGCTCGGAGATCTCGTCGGCTACGGAGCGGAGCCGAACCTGGTCATCGACACGCTCCTGGGGCTCTCACCGCTCGCGGTTATCCGCGGCAATCACGACAAGGCCGCGTGCGGGCTCGACGATGGGAGCGGGTTCAATCACGTGGCGCGCTTGGCGGCGACGTGGACCGGTGAGCGCCTGACGCCGGCCAACAAGACGTTCCTGCGGGAGCTGCCGAGCGGGCCGCGGTTCATAGACGACCTCGTCGAGATCTGTCACGGGGCGCCGTTCGACGAGGACTACTACATCTTCGACGGTGGCGACGCGGTCCGCGGGCTCGAGAGCGCGACGCGGCCGCTCTGCTTCTTCGGCCACACCCACCTGCCGGTGATGTTCTGGGTCAAGGATCACGCGTACGAGGGCGCCGCGCCCGGCGGACAGACCGATACGACGCTCTCGATCGAAGAGGGGACGCGCTATCTGGTCAACGGGGGATCGGTGGGACAGCCGCGCGACGGGGATCCACGCGCGGCGTTCGCGCTGTTCGATACGGAATCCCGGGAGCTGACGCTCGTCCGCGTTCCTTACGCGGTGGACAAGGCGCAGCGTCGGATTCTGGCTGCGGGGTTACCCGCGAGCCTGGCGAATCGATTGGCCCTGGGGAGATAGGGAATCACGGCCGACGGCTGTTCACGGCCGGCCAATCACGAAGATCAAGGAGGCTGCAAGGATCACGAAGAACCTTAGAACCTTAGAACCCTAGAACCTTAGAACCCTAGAACCTTAGAACCTTAGAACCTTAGAACCCTAGAACCCTAGAACCTTAGAACCTTCGAACCCAGCCCCCTGAACCCCGTGAACCCAGCTTTAGTGATCTTCGTGTTCAGCCGTCTTCCGTGATCCGCGTCTGGCTTCCCTCTTCTTCATCTCCGCCGCGAACGCGTCCTGCGCGGCGCGGCCGCCGAGAATCCATCCGATCACGATCCCCACGAGCAGGACGGCAGGGATGAAGATGAAGTGCGCTGCCGTCATGTTGGAGAAGTTCACGACGAGCGCCCCCCCGAATCCACGCGGCGGCTGACCGCCTGCAGCTCGCGCTCGACGGTCGTGAGTCGGCGCCGGATCGACCACACGTAGACGAGCACGGCGACCCACACGAACCCGTACGCGGCGGCGACGAGCCGTGGGGCGGGAATCGTATCCTGCGGCTTCGGCAGCTGATCGACCGGCACGAAGCCTTCCTGGGCGGCGGTGGTCGTGGTGGGCGTCTGCGGCTGCGCCGGTGCGGACTGCTGCGCGCGCGCGGGCACCGCCATCAGCGCACACACCAGCAGCGCAACGCCAATGCCTCTTTCCATGATTTCTTTCATCACCCCTGCGTCTCCAAGTACAGCGTCTCGAGCTCCGCGCGGCGATGCTCGAGGCCCATGCGCATCGCGAGCAGCAGCACGTAGAGCAGGACGAACGCGACAAAACAGAACCAGAACGGCTCCCGCATCCCGGACTGCAGCGTCGGCACGACCGTCGTCTTCGGATGGACGGTGCGCCAGACGTTCACCGACCAGTACACGAACGGCGCGTTCGCCGCGCCGAAGATGGCGACGCCGGCGGCCAGCCGATCGGATCCCGGCCCGCCGTACTTTCGCAGCAGCAGATATGCGAGGAAGATGAGCCACATCACCAGCGCGGACGTCAGCCGCGCGTCCCACTGCCACCAGACGCCCCACGCCTTTCGCGCCCAGAGCGGTCCGGTCACGAGCACGATCAAGCCAAAGAGAACCGTCAGCTCCGCCGCCGCCAGCGCCGCGCGATCGGCGGACGCGCGCTTCCCGAACAGGTAGCGTGCGCTCGCGATGCCCGAGACGAACGAGGACAGGAACATCACCATCCCGATCGGCGCGTGGAAGTAGAAGATCTTCTGCACCAGCCCCATCGTCGACTCGTAGGGCGCCGCGACGATCATGAACGGCGCGTACAGGAACATGGCCGCGGCGAGGACGGCGAGGATCGTGAAGGTGCGATTCGTCATTCGGTCATCACGGGTTCGAAGGTCCAGAGCGCGAGCGTGATGAAGACCACGTCGAAGAACGCGAGCATGGCCACCCATGCGCGCGCCATCGGCTCGTCGACGTCGGCCTGCAGCAGCGCGGCCGTGCCCCGCACCCCGGCAATCAGCACGGGGATCGTCATAGGGTACAGCAGGAGCGGCAGCAGCACGTCGCGGCTTCGGGCCCGGACGAGCATCGCGGCGAAGAGCGTCCCGACCGCCGCAAAGCCGAGCGTCCCGCCGCCAAGGAGCCCGAGCATCAGCCAGATATGCTGGAACAGCGGCGCCTGGAACATCAGCGCGACGAGCGGAACGAGGACGATCTCGACGAGGGCAAGGAGGATGAGGACGCCGAGCAGTTTCCCGACGTACAGCGCCGGGCGGTCGACCGGCGCCAGCATCAGGGCGCGCAGCGTCTCGTTCTGACGCTCGCGTTCGAACGCGCGCCCGAGCGCCAGCGTCCCCGAGAATGCGATCGCAATCCAGAGAATCCCCGCCGCAGCATCCGTGACCGCGCGTCCTTCGCGGACGAATCCGAACGCGAAGACCAGCACGCACGCGACCGCGAAGAAGATCGTCGTGTAGAGGATCTCGCGGCTGCGTGCCTCGATCAACAGATCCTTCCGCGTTATCAGCCAGACAGTGGCCGCAAACGTCATCGCGGCGTCTGGTTGTAGGACGCGTCTTTCGACGTGCCGAGTGCGTTGTAGCGCGCGTCTGTAGACCCGCCGAGCGCGGTCCGATAGCGCTCGCGCAGGGGGGTCGTACCTGCGGGCACCTCGGTGAGACGGCCGTCGCGCAGCACGGCCGCACGGTCGACGAGGCCGTCAACCGTCTCCAGATCGTGAGTGGCAATCAGCACGATCGCACCAGCCTGTTTCAACGCGAGAAGGCGGCCGAGCAACGCGCGCGTCGACGCATCGTCCAACCCGGTGAACGGCTCGTCGAGCAACACCAGGCGCGGCTCGTGGAGCAGCGCCCGCTCGAGCGCTAGACGCTGACGCATGCCGCGCGAGAACGCGGAGACCACATCGTCGCGGCGCGCGACGAGGTCCGCGCGCTCGAGCGCCTGCTTCACGCGTCGTTCGACGTCGGGCAACCCGTACACCTGCGCGAAAAAGCGCAGGTTCTCGACGGCCGACAGCTCCGGATAGATGAAGAGGTCGTGCGCGAGCAGCCCGATGCGCGCACGCAGCGCAGCGCCGTCGGGCTCGTTATGTGCGCCATACCGCACGAGGCCGCTCGATGGCGCGAGCAGCGTCGCGGCAATGGACAACAGCGTGGATTTGCCGGACCCATTCGGCCCCAACAGCGCGACGGCTTCCCCCGCGTTGACGTGCAGCGACACTCGATGGAGTGCGCGCCGTCGGCCGAAGTGCCGGCTCACCTGCTCGAGCGTCAGCTCGGCGAAATCGATGCTCACGCGCGCTCACTCGCTGGCGGCACGTCGTGGGAACGCGGGTCGCGGCTCCCGCTGTCTGAAGTGCCTGACACGACCGCGGGTGCCGGACGGGACGCGGAAACCCGGGGCGGAGCGGCCTCTGGCTCGCGCGTCTCTCGCGCAACTCCGGAAAACGCGCGGGAGGCGTTCCGATCCGCGTTGGCGACGAGTACGCTGACGGCGATCGGCAAACCCTTGAAGGTGAACAGTCGGCTCACCGCTGATCGGCAAACCCCAACCAACGCGGCACCGTAAGCTCCCCGCCGACAGCGCGTTTTCCCGCGCGAGACAGCGGGAGCCAGCCGCGGGTTGCCGCGGCCGGCGCGGCTGCTGCCGACGGACGAGAGGCTCACGCGGCGGCGCCCTCGTGCAGGGCGGCGTAGATCTCTTCGAGGCGAGCCATCAGCTCACGGCGCTGGGCAGCATACGAGCCCGGATCGACTCTCCCGACGCGATGCTGCTCCTCGAGCGACGCCAGTTGCGTCAACAGGCGCTCGCGCTGCTGCTGGAGTTGCGAGCGTCCGTCCGACGCGCCAGTGCGGCGCTGGTTCGCGAAGAGCGCACCGGCAGCCAGAATCACCGCCGCCAGCACCAGCGC